>NZ_JBITRX010000010.1:45809-339940 GCF_044540325.1 Streptomyces sp. NPDC086023 | reverse complement strand
AGCTGCTCGACCTCCTTGAAGGAACCGGCGTCGAGCAGCAGCTCGATGCGCTCGCGGGCGGTCAGCTTGCCCTTGGCGTGCTGCGCCTCGGTCGCACGGTCACTGGGGCCGCGCCGCGCCTGCTCGCGGAGGGCGTGCAGCTCGGCCACGCGGCCGCGAGCGTCCGTCGGCTCGCCGGGGGTCTGGTCCACAACGGTCATGTACCGACCTTACGAAGCCGACCAAGCAAATCCCTCCGTCGGCTCTCCACAGTCTCGCGCGCCATCCGCTGTCCGGCCCGGACAGAACCGGGAGCCGCTGTGAGCGACCCACCAGTAGGGGCCAAAGGCATTTGTGGGTGTCCTACAAAACACCCCCAGGCGGACCTTGGTTGTTGAAATTTGAACGAAGTGGGTCTAGAGTCATTTCTCGTTGGAGGTCGTTGAATATTTAACGACCGGATCGAACCCACAGTCCCAGGAGGACACCATGGCTCTCTTCAACCGTCGCGCCAAGGAGACCACCGGCAACGCCGCCCCCGCCGGCCACGTCAGCACCCTGCAGGTGGACCCCGCGCTCGCCGCGCTCACCGGCGACTACGCCATCGACCCGGCGCACAGCAGCATCGGCTTCACCGTCCGCCACGCGATGGTCACCAACGTCCGCGGCAGCTTCGGCGAGCACGAGGGCACCCTGCACCTGGACGGCTCCGACCCGTCGCGCTCCACCGCCACGATCGACGTCAAGACCGCGTCCGTGGACACCGGCATCGCCGACCGCGACGGTCACCTGCGCAGCGGCGACTTCTTCGACGCCGAGACCTTCCCGCTGATGACCTTCCGCTCGACCGGCGCCGCGTTCCTCGGCGGGGACACGTACCGGATCACCGGCGACCTGACCATCAAGGACGTCACGCGGCCGCTCTCCATCGACCTGGAGTTCAACGGCTCCGCCACCGACCCCTACGGCAACCAGCGCGTGGGCTTCGAGGGCAGCACCCAGATCCTGCGCTCCGAGTGGGGCCTGACCTGGAACGCGGCCCTGGAGACCGGCGGCGTCGTGGTCAGCGACAAGGTCAAGCTGACCTTCGACATCTCCGCGATCAAGCAGGCCTGACCGGCCCGAGGGACGGTACGGGCACCCGGGGGCGGCGCGGCGGCCGCCCCCGCCGGCGGCTAGAAGCCGCCCCCGCCGTCGAAGCCGCCGCCACCGCCGAAGTCCCCGCCCCCGAAACCGCCGCCCCCGAAGTCTCCCCCACCGAAGTCGGACGAGCTGAAGTCGGCGCCGGAGACGTCCCCGCCCTCGAAGCCGCTCTCGTAGCCGCCGAAGTCCGAGGCGTAGGCCGGGGTCGACATCATCGAGCCGAGCATCGTGCCCATCAGCAGGCCGGGCAGGATGCCGCCGCCGAAGTAGCCGCCCGCCCAGGGGCCGTACGCCGGCCCCGCGTCGTAGTAAGGGCGCGGCCCGTGCTCGGTGTCGACGGTACGGACCATCGGGTCCCGCCCCTCGCGCAGCCGTACGGCGTCCGCGGCGCAGACCGGCACCGTGCGCGCCGCACCCCCGGCCGGGGCCCAGTCCGCGTCCTCCGTGGAGGGGCCGTGGCGGGGGTCGAAGAAGCAGGGCGAACGGCGCTCGGGCAGCGCCCGCCCCTCGCGGCGCGCGGCCAGCACCGCCAGGGCGAAGCGGCCGTCCTCCAGCGCCTGGGTCACGCCCCGCACCTCGTCGGGGTGCCGGACGCCGGCCATGATCTGCTTGGCCCGGTCGTACGAGTCCAGGGCCCGCTCCCAGTCCGCGCGCATCGCATCGTCCGCGCCCGGTTCGGCGGGGTGGAAGTCCAGCCGTTCGAGCTCCTCGCCGAAGGCGGTGATGTCCTCGTCGACGACCACGGCCAGCTTCCGCACGGCCTCGCGCTCGCGCTCCTCCTTCTTCCGCCGGTTGCGCCGGACCACGGCGTACGCGCCGCCGCCGCCCACCAGGGCCAGCGCCCCGATCGTCACGAGGCCGGCGACCGGCACCCCGCCGCCGTCCGAGCCGCCGCCGGAGTCCCAGGAGGCCGGGGCGGTCCCCTTGGTCTGGGGCAGGGCCTGGTCGACGAAGTTGTTCAGCTGGGTCGCCGCGTCCACCGGGCCGCCCGCCTTGACCGCGTCGGTGAGGTTGCGGACGGCGCGGTTGGGCATGACGCTCCGGTCCGCGCCCGCGTTGAAGCCGTCGCCGAGCCGGATGGCGTACAGGCCGGTGATCCCGGTCTCGGTGCGCACGGTGCGCAGCACGCTGTCGGCCGGGAACTCCGCGGTCGCGGGCAGCACCGCGACGAACAGCGGCTTCCCGGCGTCCTCGATCTTCTTGGCCAGGGCGTCCGCCTCGGCCTTCGACAGCTGCCCCGCGGCCCGCGGATCGACGTACACGGGGCCCTGCTTGAGCGCTGCGGCCACGGCCGCCGGGCCGGTGGCCGGGTCCGTTGCGGCGACCGCCGCGGGAGCCGCGCCGACCACCGCGATGCCGAAGACGAGCAGCAGGGGGGAGAGTGCGCGTATCAGCCTGGTCCTCATACCTTGACGCTACCCGAACGGGCGAATTCGGGCGTTAGGGGAATATAAGGACCAGGGCCGCCCGGCGCCTTACTCCGTGGGCTGGATGCCCTGGCGGAGCAGGCCGTAGGTGAAGGCGTCGACGATGGCCTGCCAGGAGGCGGCGATCACGTTGTCCGCCACGCCGACGGTCGACCACTCCGTGACGCCGTCGGTGGTCTGGACGAGCACCCGGGTCGTGGACTCGGTGCCGTGCTTGCCCTCCAGGATGCGGACCTTGTAGTCGCTCAGCTCGAACTTGGCGAGCTGCGGGTAGAACCGCTCCAGCGCCACGCGCAGGGCGCGGTCGAGCGCGTTGACCGGGCCGTTGCCCTCGGCGGCGGCCACGATGCGCTCGCCCTTGGCCCACAGCTTGACCGTGGCCTCGTTGGCCATGCTGCCGTCGGGGCGCATCTCGGCGATGGCGCGCCAGGACTCCGTACGGAAGTAGCGACGGGCGCGGCCCTCGACCTCGGCGCGCAGCAGCAGCTCGAAGGACGCGTCGGCGGCCTCGTACGTGTAGCCGGCGAGCTCGCGCTCCTTGACCCGCTCGACCACCCGGGCGACCAGGGCGCGGTCGCCGCCGAGGTCGACGCCCAGCTCCTTGCCCTTGAGCTCGATGGAGGCGCGGCCGGCCATGTCGGAGACCAGCATCCGCATGGTGTTGCCGACCCGCTCGGGGTCGATGTGCTGGTAGAGGTCCGGGTCGACCTTGATCGCGGAGGCGTGCAGACCGGCCTTGTGGGCGAAGGCGGAGACGCCGACGTACGGCTGGTGGGTGGAGGGGGTCAGGTTGACCACCTCGGCGATGGCGTGGGAGATCCGGGTCATCTCGGCCAGGGCGCCGGCGGGGAGCACCTTGCGGCCGTACTTGATCTCCAGCGCGGCGACCACGGGGAAGAGGTTGGCGTTGCCGACCCGCTCGCCGTAGCCGTTGGCGGTGCACTGCACGTGGGTGGCGCCGGCGTCGACGGCGGCCAGGGTGTTGGCGACGGCGCAGCCGGTGTCGTCCTGGGCGTGGATGCCGAGGCGGGCGCCGGTGTCGGCCAGCACGGTGGAGACGACGGCCTGGATCTGGGCCGGCAGCATGCCGCCGTTGGTGTCACAGAGGATGACCACGTCGGCGCCGGCCTCGTACGCGGCGCGGACCACGGACTTGGCGTACTCGGCGTTGGCGCGGTAGCCGTCGAAGAAGTGCTCGCAGTCGACGAACACCCGGCGGCCCTGCTCGCGCAGGTACGCGACGGTGTCCCGGACCATCTCCAGGTTCTCTTCGAGGGTGGTCCGCAGGGCCAGCTCGACGTGCCGGTCGTGCGACTTGGCGACCAGGGTGATCACCGGCGCGCCGGACTGGAGCAGGGCCTTGACCTGCGGGTCCTCGGACGCCTTGCCGCCCGCGCGGCGGGTGGCGCCGAAGGCCACCAGCTGGGCGTGCTTGAACTGGATCTCCGCCTTGGCGCGGGCGAAGAACTCGGTGTCGCGGGGGTTGGCGCCCGGCCAGCCGCCCTCGATGAAGCCCACGCCGAAGTCGTCCAGGTGCCGGGCGATCGTCAGCTTGTCCGCGACAGTGAGGTTGATGCCTTCGCGCTGGGCGCCGTCGCGCAGCGTGGTGTCGAAGACATGGAACGCGTCGTCGATGACCTCTGTCGTCATGCTGATCTGACTCCTGTCGGATGAGTGGTCCGGATGCCCGGGATCCACTTGCCCCCATCGTCGCGCGCGGCCCGCCCCCCGGCAGGTGGGGCCGGGAAACGAAAAAACCCCTCGCGGGTGCGAGAGGTCTGCGCGCGGGTCTGGGGCACGATGGCCGCGCCGTGGGGTGTGTCCACGGTCAGCGGTCACTGCGGACCGGCGCGCTGCTTCCCATAATCATGGTGAATGCAAGCACGCCCGCAGTCTGACACAGCACCGTCCGGCGCAGGGGCCGCGTCTCACGATGCGGTCTTCGTTTTGGTCACATGGCGGGCAGGCGCTGCCCGGTCGCCCGCCGGCCGGCCGTGACCCGGTCAGCCGGCTGCCGGGGTCAGCCCGTCCTCCAGGAACTCCCGTACGTGCGCCAGGATGCCGGCGCGGTCCAGCCCGGGCAGTCCCACGGCGAGCTGGATGCTGAAGCCGTCCAGCAGCGCCCGGGTACGGGTGGCGAAGCGGTCGGCGTCCACCTGCCGGAACTCGCCCCGGGAGACGCCCTCGGCCAGGAGGGCGACCAGGTCGCGGTGCCAGGCGCCCTCGATGGCGGCCTGGCGGTCGCGCTCCTCCGGGCCGGCCTCCTGCGACCGGTTCCAGACCTCCAGCCAGAGGGTCCAGTGCGGGTCGCGGGGGCCGTCCGGCACGTACAGGTCCACGTACGCGGCGAGCCGGTCGCGGGCGGGCGCGCGCCGGGAGAGCAGGGCGGAGCGTTCGGCGCCGAGGGCGGCCTCGCTCCACTCCAGGGTGCGCAGCAGCAGCTCGTCCTTGGTGCGGAAGTAGTAGAGGAGGTGGCCGCTGCTCATGCCGACCTCGCGGCCCAGACCGGCCATGGTGAGCCCGTCCAGGCCGCGTTCGGCGATCATCGCCATGGCGGCCGCGAGGACCTCCTCGCGCGGCGGCGCGTTCTTCCGCGCACGCGCCCCACCCGCCATGTCCGCTCCTCTTCCCTACGCCCTGGGCTGCTGCTGGGTGATGCAGTGGATGCCGCCACCCCCGGCAAAGATCGTACGTGCGTCCACGAGCGTCACGGTGCGGTCCGGGAAGAGGTTGCGGAAGATCTCGGCGGCCTCCTCGTCGCGCGGGTCGTCGAAGGCGCAGAGCACGATGCCGTCGTTGCAGATGAGGTGGTTGATGTACGAGTAGTCGACCCACTCGCCGTCTTCCTCCAGCACCGTCGGCGCGGGGATCTCCACGACCTCCAGCTGCCGGCCCTGCGCGTCGGTGGCGGCGCGCAGCAGGGCCGCGATGGTCTTGCAGCGCTCGTGGTCGGGGTGGGCCGGGTCGGGCTGGGTGTGCACCATCACCACGCCGGGGCGGGCGAAGGCGGCCACGATGTCCACGTGGCCCTGGGTGCCGTAGGTGCCGTAGTCCCCGGCGAGGCCGTACGGCAGCCAGATTGCCTTGGTGGTGCCCAGGTGGGCGTGGATCTCGGCCTCGACCTGCTGGCGGGTCCAGCCGGGGTTGCGGCCCTCGCCGAGCTGCACGGTGTCGGTCAGCAGGACGGTGCCCTCGCCGTCCACGTGGATGGCGCCGCCCTCGTTGACGAGGGAGGTGCTGTACGTGCGGGTGCCGGCGAGGTCGGACACGTAGCGCGCGATCTTGGAGTCGTGGTCCCAGCGGGCCCACTCCTGGGCGCCCCAGCCGTTGAAGGTCCAGTCGACGGCGGCGAGTCCGCCCTGGCCGTCGGTGACGAAGGTGGGGCCGATGTCGCGCATCCAGGCGTCGTCGAGCTCGCGCTCCACGACCGTCAGCTCGTGGCCGTCGCCGGCGCCGGCGATGGCGCGGGCGCCCTCGGCGTCGCCGGGGCTCACCACGAGGGTGACCGGCTCGTACGCACGGACGGCGCGGGCCACGGCGCCCCAGGCCTCGCGGGCCTCGGCCAGCTCGGCGTCGTTGGTGAAGGTCGGGTTGGGGCTGGGCCAGGCCATCCAGGTGCGCTCGTGGGGAGCCCACTCGGCGGGCATGCGGAAGCCGTCGGCTGCGGGGGTGCCGGCAGGGTGTGTCATGGTCGGGGTCCTTCGCGGGATCACAGGAAGTACAGGCGGTTGAGGGCGATCGAGTCGGCGGCCGGGGATTCCAGGGGGCTGCCGTCGAGGGTGACGAGGCCGCTGGTGCGGTCCACGTCGACCGCTCCCACCCGCGAGTTGAGGAGCAGGTCCTTCGGGCCGATGCCGCGGGTGCCGCGGACGGCGACCCGGCGCCTGCGGGTGGGCATCCGGTCGTCGCCCAGCGCGGCGGCCGCGGCGGAGACGAAGGCGACGGAGATGTCGGCCGCGGTGGCTCCGTAGGCGCCGAACTGCGGTCCGAGCACCAGTGGTTCGCAGGTGTCGGTGGCGGCGTTGGGGTCGCCGGTGACGCCGTAGGCGGGGAAGCCGGACTTGAGCACCAGCTGCGGCTTGGCGCCGAAGAACTGGGGACGCCAGAGCACGATGTCGGCGAGCTTGCCGACCTCGATGGAGCCGATCTCGTGGGCCAGGCCGTGTGCGATGGCGGGGTTGATCGTCAGCTTGGCGATGTAGCGCAGCACGCGGGCGTTGTCGTCGCCCTCGCCGTCGCCCTCCAGCGGGCCCAGTTCGGCCTTCATCTTGGCGGCCATGGCGAACGTACGGCGTACGGTCTCGCCGGCCCGGCCCATTCCCTGGGCGTCGGAGGAGGTGATGCCGATGGCGCCCAGGTCGTGCAGGACGTCCTCGGCCCCCATCGTGCCGGCCCGGATCCGGTCGCGGGCCATGGCCGCGTCGCCGGGGAGGTCCGGCTTGAGGTCGTGGACGGAGACGATCATCCCGTAGTGCTCGGCGACGGCGTCGCGGCCGAAGGGCAGCGTGGGGTTGGTGGACGAGCCGATGACGTTCGGCACGCCGGCCATCTTGAGCACGTTGGGGACGTGGCCGCCGCCGCAGCCCTCGATGTGGAAGGCGTGGATCGTACGGCCTTCGAGCACGCGCAGGGTGTCCTCGACGGACAGGCACTCGTTGAGGCCGTCGCTGTGCAGGGCGACCTGTACGTCGTGCTCCTCGGCCACGCGCAGGGCGGTGTCGAGGGCGCGGGTGTGGGCGCCCATGTCCTCGTGGACCTTGAAGCCGGAGGCGCCGCCCTCGGCCAGGGCCTCGACCAGGGGGGCCGCGTCGGAGGAGGAACCGCGGGCCAGGAAGCCGATGTTGACCGGCCACGCGTCGAAGGCGTTGAAGGCGTGCCGGAGCGCCCACGGGGAGTTGACGCCGACGCCCCAGACGGGGCCGAACTCCTGGCCGATGATCGTGGTGACGCCCGCGGCGAGCGAGGCCTCCATGACGCGCGGGGAGAGCAGGTGGACGTGGGTGTCCACGGCGCCGGCGGTGGCGATCAGGCCCTCTCCGGAGACGATCGACGTGCCGGTGCCGACGACCACGTCGACGCCGTCGAGGGTGTCGGGGTTGCCGGCCCGGCCGATCGCGTGGATGCGGCCTTCGCGGATGCCGACGGAGACCTTCCGGATGCCGAGGACGGCGTCGATGACCAGCACGTTGCTGATCACCACGTCGCAGGTCTCGCGGACCGCCGCGGCCTTGAGGTGGAGTCCGTCGCGGGCGGTCTTGCCGAAGCCCGCGAGGAACTCGTCGCCGGGCTTCTGCGCGTCGGACTCGACGCGCACGGTCAGCCCGGAGTCGCCCAGGCGCACCCGGTCCCCGGCACGCGGGCCGAAGACGGCCGCGTACTCGTGGGGGTCGATGTGGCGGCTGCCGGGGGCGCAGTGGTCGCTGTGCTTGGTGGGCCTGCTCATCGCCGTGTTTCCTCCACTCCCAGGTAGCCGCAGGCCGCGGCGCGGCGCAGGGCTTCTTCTCGGGCGCCCGGGGCGTCGAGCGGGCCGTCGACCAGGCCCGCGAAGCCGATGGCGATCCGGTCTCCGCCGATCGGGACCAGGCCCACTTCCGCCTCGCCCAGGGGGTCGAACCGTACGGACGACCCGGCCGGCACGCACAGGCACATGCCGTAGGCGGCGGAGCGGTCGAAGTCGAGGCGGGGGTTCGCCTCGAAGAAGTGGAAGTGGGAGGTCACGCTGACCGGGACGGTCGCGGTGTTGCGCACCGTCAGGCGCACCTCAGGGTCGGGGGCCGGGGTCTCCGGGCCGGGCACGACGGCGCCCGGGGCGTCGTCACCGAGGCCCGTGGCGCCGCGGATCGGCGAGGAGACCACGGCGAGGCGGGATCCGTCGTCGAAGACGGCCTCCACGTGCACCTCGGTGACCACGTCCGCGACGCCGGGCAGCACGTCGTCGGGGCCGAGGACGGACCGGGCCGCCTCGATGGCCTCGGAGAGCCGGCTGCCGTCACGGGCCGCCTCGCAGACCGTGTCGGCGATCAGGGCCGTGGCCTCGGGGACGTTGAGCCGCAGACCGCGGGCGCGCCGGGCCCGGGCCAGTTCCGCGGCGCCGAACAGCAGCAGCCGGTCGCGCTCGGTTGGGGTCAGCCGCACGACGTTCCACCACACTTCCACTCGACGGGTTTAGAGCATCACTCTAACTCTAGATTTCGTTGGCGTGAATCATTGACCGGAGGCTTCGCCATAGGTCACATTGAGTGTCGCTCAAAGAAATGGAGCCGAGTGGTCCGCTCTTTGTCCGCCACTCGTCGGGAAGCGTCCGTCCACGTTTCGTACTGCCAGGGAGCCCCTTCATGCCCATAGAACAGCGCGGCGTCGACACGATCCCCGACGAGGAGCGGACCAGCGGTCCCCGTGACCTCGTCTCGATCCTGCTCGGCTCGAACCTCTGCCTCGGCGTGATCGTCTTCGGCTGGCTGCCTCCGTCCTTCGGCCTCGGACTGTGGCCCTCGGTCACCGCGATCGTCGCCGGAACCCTCGTCGGAATCGCCTTCACCGCGCCGCTGGCGCTGATCTCCCTCCGGACGGCCACCAACCTGTCCACCTCCAGCGGGGCGCAGTTCGGCGTGCGCGGGCGCCTGGTCGGCTCGGTGGTGGGCCTGCTGCTCTCCCTCGGCTACACGGCCCTGACCCTCTGGATCGGCGGCGACGTGATGGTCGGGGTGCTCTCCCGGGTCACCGGCCTGCCGGACACCGGCCTCACCCGCGCCCTGATGTACGGGCTCCTGGCCGCCTGTACCGTCGTCGGGGCCGTCTTCGGCTACCGGCTCCTGCTGCGCCTGAGCAAGGTGCTGGCCATCGGCATGGTGGCGCTGCTGCTGGTCGGCGTGGTCGCGTACTCCGGCGACTTCACCACGGCCGCTCCCCCGGACACCCCGTACCTGCTGGGTTCGTTCTGGCCGACCTGGCTGCTGGCCGCCGTCGCCGCCGGCCTGAGCGGCCCAGTCGCCTTCATCACGCTGCTGGGCGACTACACCCGGTACATCTCGCCGAAGCGGCACGGCTCCCGCACCGTCTACTGGGCCACCTGTGCCGGTCTGCTCGTCGGCCTGCTGGTCCCGCAGCTCTTCGGCACGTACACCGCGCTGGCCGCCCGGGCCGGGCTGGACTACGCCGGCCCGCTCGTCGACGCCGCGCCCTTCTGGTACCTCGTGCCGCTGCTGCTGGCCGCCTCCGCGGGGTCGGTGGGCAACGCCGGCCTGATGCTCTACTCCATGGGCCTCGACCTGGACGCGATCGTCCCGAAGACCACCCGCACCAAGGCCACCGTGATCGCCGCGGTCGTCGCCACCGCCTTCGTGTTCATCGGTTCGTTCGAGTGGAACGCGCAGGCCGCGATGACGTCGTTCGTCCTGCTGCTCACCGCGCTCGGCACCCCCTGGGCCGTGATCACGCTGATCGGCTTCGTCCGTTGCCGGGGCGTGTACGACCCGGACGCCCTCCAGGTCTTCAACCGCCGCTCCCGCGGTGGCGTCTACTGGTTCCGCGGCGGCTGGAACCCGGCCGCGACGGTGTCCTGGGTGCTCGGCGCCGGCGTGGGCCTGTGCGCGGTGTCGACGACGGTCTACGAGGGCCCGCTGCTGGCCCTGACCGGAGGCGTCGACTGCAGCTTCATCCTCTCCGGCGTGGTCGGCGGCCTGGCCTACCTGCTGCTGACCGCCCGCTCCTCCGCCCCGGTGCCGGCTGCCGCCCCCGCGGCGTCCGAGCCCGCGGAGGCCGGTGCCTGACCGGATCCTCACCGGTCACGGAAAGGGCCCGCCCCCGGTTTCCTCGCCGGGGGCGGCCCCTTTTTCCGCAAGGGGTCAACCACCGCGGCCCCGGCCGCGTCTTCGCAGGTGACCGACGTGGGCGCCCGGAGCGGCGCGGAGCAGGGGGAAGCACAGTGGAAGAGCTGGCGTACGTGGTGGGCAAGGTCGCCAGGGGCGTGGCGGAGCTGGCGTACGTCGTGGGCGACGCCTTCGCGACCGGGGGCGGGACCCCGGAGAGCGGCGCGAAGTCCGCGAACGAGGACGAGGCCGAGGGCAAGGGACAGGACACGGGCGGGCCCGGGCACTGACCCGGCCGGCCCCGGGTACGACGCAGGCCCCCGCGCGGTGCGCGCGGGGGCCTGCGTGCCGTCCGGGACCCTGAAGGCCCGTCCGGCTAGCCGAGCGGGTGCATCCAGCCGTGGGTGTCGGCGGTCCGGCCGGTCTGGAGGTCGAGCAGCGCCTTGCGCAGCTTCATGGTGACCTCGCCGGGCTCGCCGTTGCCCTGCGTCCAGTCGGCGCCGTTGGACTTGACCGAGCCGACCGGGGTGATGACCGCGGCGGTGCCGCAGGCGAAGACCTCGGTCAGGGTGCCGTTCTCGTTGTCGCGCTTCCAGTCCTCGGTGGAGATGCGGCCCTCCTCGGCGGTGTAACCGAGGTCGCGGGCGATCTTCAGGAGGGAGTCGCGGGTGATGCCGGGGAGCAGCGAGCCGGTGAGCTCCGGGGTGACGATGCGGTCGCCGTACACGAAGTACAGGTTCATGCCGCCCATCTCCTCGATCCAGCGGTGCTCGACGGCGTCCAGCCAGACGACCTGGTCGCAGCCGTGCCGGGCGGCCTCGGCCTGGGCGACGAGGGACGCGGCGTAGTTGCCGCCGGTCTTGGCCGCGCCGGTGCCGCCCTTGACCGCGCGGACGTAGTCCTCGGAGAGCCAGACGGAGACCGGCTTCACGCCGCCGGGGAAGTAGGCGCCGGCCGGGGAGGCGATGACCATGAAGAGGAACTCGTTGGCCGGGCGGACGCCCAGGCCGACCTCGGTCGCGAACATGAAGGGCCGCAGGTAGAGGGAGGCCTCGCCGGAGGAGGGCACCCAGGCGCGGTCCTGCTGGATCAGGGCGTCGCAGGCCGCGATGAACAGCTCGGTGGGCAGCTCGGGCATGGCCATGCGGCGGGCCGAGGCCTGGAAGCGCTCGGCATTGGCCTCGGGGCGGAACGTGGCGACGGTGCCGTCGGGCTGCTGGTAGGCCTTGAGACCCTCGAAGATCGTCTGCGCGTAGTGCAGGGTCATGTTCGCCGGGTCGATGGACAGCGGGGCGTACGGAACGAGTTCCGCGTCGTGCCAGCCGCGCCCCTCGGTCCACTTGATCGTCACCATGTGGTCGGTGAAGTGGCGGCCGAATCCGGGGCTGGCCAGGATCGCCTCGCGCTCCGCGGCGGACAGCGGGTTCGAGGAGGGCTTGAGCTCGATCGTGGGCGTCGTCATGAGTGCTAGTCCTTCACCGGTTGTGTGTGACGGACCGCGCTCACGCCGTGCTAGGACGTCCGAGCTTCCCCGCATGGCGCGGCCCCACGTTCGATTATCGCGCGGAGGCGTGCTTCGGAGAAACGGGTGAAAGCGGTCCAGGGGAGATGGTGGCACCCCCGGACCGCGCAAGAGAAGCCGCCGGGGGCTCCGAAAGGAGCGACCCGGCGGCCGTTCGCCTGGTGTGCGAGCGCCGGGTCAGCCGGCTACTCGCGCGGCGAGCGCGTCGCCGATGCGGTCCGTGGACCGGAAGGTCCCGTCGCGCTCCGCGAGGTCGGCGGAGACGGCGTCCTCGATGCGGACGGCCTCGGCCTCGTAGCCGAGGTGGCGCAGCAGGAGGGCGACGGAGAGGATCGTCGCGGTCGGGTCGGCCTTGCCGGTGCCCGCGATGTCCGGGGCCGAGCCGTGGACGGGCTCGAACATGGACGGGAAGGCGCCGGTCGGGTTGATGTTCCCGGAGGCGGCCAGGCCGATGCCACCGGTGACGGCGGCGGCCAGGTCGGTGAGGATGTCGCCGAAGAGGTTGTCCGTGACGATGACGTCGAAGCGCTCGGGCTGCGTGACGAAGAAGATCGTCGCGGCGTCGACGTGCAGGTAGTCGGTGGTGACCTCGGGGTACTCCTGGCCGACCTTGTCGAAGATGTTCTTCCACATGTGGCCCGCGTACACGAGGACGTTGTTCTTGTGGACGAGCGTGAGCTTCTTGCGGGGGCGGGAGTTGGCCCGCTCGTACGCGTCGCGCACCACGCGCTCCACGCCGTACGCCGTGTTGACGCTGACCTCGGTGGCCACCTCGGCGGGCGTGCCGGTGCGCAGCGAGCCGCCGTTGCCGGTGTACGGGCCCTCGGTGCCCTCCCGGACGACCACGAAGTCGATGTCCGGGCGGCCGGCCAGCGGGGTGGCGGTGTTCGGGAACAGCTTCGACGGCCGCAGGTTGATGAAGTGGTCGAAGGCGAAGCGGAGCTTGAGCAGCAGCCCGCGCTCCAGGACACCGGAGGGGACCGAGGGGTCGCCGATGGCGCCGAGCAGGATCGCGTCGTGCTGCTTGAGCGCCTCCAGCTCCGCGTCCGGGAGGGTCTCACCGGTGCGGTGCCAGCGCTGGGCGCCGAGGTCGTACTGCTTGGTCTCCAGCTTGACGTCCTGGGGGAGGACGGCGGTGAGGACCTTCAGGCCCTGCGCCACGACCTCCTGACCGATGCCGTCGCCGGGGATCACTGCGAGATTGATGCTGTGCGCCATGTCGGCACCGTACTCCCTGTCCCAGCCCCTGACACGTCACGTCCACATGATGGACGAGCGGCGTGTCAGGGGGGCGGCCTCTCGCGGTCAGTGGCCGGTGGAGCCGCCGTTGTCACGGCGGTCGAGGGCGCGCTGCAGGGCGGCGGCGGCGTTCTTGCGGTCGGCCTCGCCGGTGGAGGAGCGGCGGACGCGACGGGCGGGGGTGGTGGTGTGCATGGTGATCGACTCCTTGAGATCACGGCGCGACACGGGCCGCGGATGAGGGGTTCCTTCAAGGCGCCGGAAGGGGCGGGGAGCAGTGCGCCGCAGGGGTTGCCTGCGCGGGGCGCGCGCTCACGGCCGCCATTCGCCGGATCAGCGAGACGTTCGGCTTCTACAAAGCTAGGACAGGTCGGGCTGTATGTCTCCGCAATTACTCGGACTTCCTACTATCTGAGACGGCGAACCGCCCGGAAGGACGCCTCCGACGCCTCCGCCACACCCCTCTCCGAGGGCCGAAATGCCTGGTCAGAGCACTTCCGGCCGGATCGGCACCCGGTTCCGGCACGGTGCCGTATCCCACGCTCCGGACCGGCCGCCGAGGGGGCCGGCCCGGTGACGTCTCCGACGTGGCCGGGTGTTACGGACGCCGCTGCCCGAGGATGCAGAACTCGTTGCCCTCGGGGTCGGCCAGGACGACCCAGGACTGCTCCCCCTGGCCGATGTCCACGCGCCGCGCGCCGTGTGCCACCAGCCGGGCCACCTCGGCCTCCTGGTCGTCGGGCCGGAAGTCGAGGTGCAGCCGGCTCTTGGCCTTCTTGCTCTCGGCGAGGCGGACGAAGTCCAGCCCCGGCATCCGGTCCGGTGCCGGGCGGATCTCGAACTCGTCGTCCGAGGAGTACACGACGACCCAGCCGAGCGCGTCGGCCCACCACTGGCCCAGGGCCGCCGGGTCTTCCGAGTGAACGATTACCTGTTCCCATTCCAAGGTCATCCGGCGAGCTTAGACCGGCCGGGCCGTGGGGGCACGCGGATTTCGGCAGGCATATTGGTTCGCAATCACACCAATTCCTCGGGAGCGGTACGGAGCGGTGACAACCCTGACGTTCCAACGCCTTTGACAGCCCGCCCGGCATCCGCCACGCGAAGTTAACCGACGCATTACTGCACGGATCTAGACCTTTAATGTCCGGGCCCTCACCCTTGCCTCGTCGTGCCACTGGGGCACGTGTGACGCGAAGGGCGGGGCATGACTCCCATCAGCCGCAGGGGATTCGTCGGGATCGGGGCCGGGCTCGTGGCCGGGGCGGCGGTGCCCGCGGCCGCGGGGTCCGCCTCGGCGGCCGCGCAGGCCGCGACCGGCACCGTCAAGGACGTCAGGCACGTCGTCGTACTGATGCAGGAGAACCGCAGCTTCGACCACTACTTCGGCCGGCTGAAGGGCGTACGCGGCTTCGGCGACCGGGCCGCGGTCAACCTCCCCGGCGGCTGGGGCATGTTCAACCAGCCCAACTGGGGCGGCCGCCAGTACCCGTGGAAACTCAGCGCCACCCCCGACGCCGGCGGCGCGGACGGCGAGACGCTCGCCCAGTGCAACGGCGACCTGCCGCACAGCTGGACCTCGCAGCACGCCGCGTGGAACAAGGGCCGGCTCGACAACTGGGTGACCGGCGTGGGCAACACCCGCACCCTCGGCTACCTGGACCGGGGCGACATCCCCTTCCACTACGCGCTCGCCGACCACTACACCATCTGCGACGCGTACTTCTGCTCCGCCCTCAGCGCCACCGGACCCAACCGCACCTTCCTCTGGAGCGGCAGGATCGACGCCGCGAGCAAGGACGGCGGCGAGGAGTCCGGGCTGACCTGGGAGACCTACGCCGAGGCGCTGGAGCGCGCCGGGGTGAGCTGGAAGGTGTACCAGAACGCCCAGGACAACTACGGCGACAACGGCCTGGCCTACTTCAAGAAGTTCACCGACGCCCGGCCCGGCAACCCGCTGTGGGACAAGGGCATGGCCTCGGTCCCCCGCGTCACCGGCTCCACGCCGGACGACATCGCCGCGGCCATCCGGGCCGACGCGGTCGCCGGCACCCTCCCGCAGGTCTCCTGGGTGGTGTCCAACCAGGCCTTCAGCGAGCACCCGTACGCCCCGCCCGCCGACGGCGCGCACTTCGTGGACCTGGTCTACCGCGCGCTGGCCGCGAACCCGGAGGTCTTCGACTCCACGGTGCTCTTCCTCAACTACGACGAGAACGACGGCTTCTTCGACCACGTGCCGCCGCCCGTCGCCCCGCCCGGCACCCCCGGCGAGTACGTCGACGGCGTCCCGATCGGCCTCGGCTTCCGCGTCCCGATGCTGGTGATGTCGCCCTGGACCCGCGGCGGCTGGGTCAGCTCGGAGGTCTTCGACCACACCTCCGTCCTGCGCTTCCTGGAGACCTGGACCGCGGCCCTCGGCACGCCCGCCACCTGCCCGAACATCAGCGCCTGGCGCCGCAGGGTCACCGGCGACCTGACCGGCGTCTTCGACTTCACCCGCCCCGTGTACGGCGTCCCGGCCGGCCTCCCGGCCACCGACGAGATCATCGGCATGGGCACCTGCGGCCCGCTGCCCAACCCGGCACCGCAGGACAACGCCCTGCCGTCGCCCGAGCCCGGCACCCGTCCCGCCCGCGCCCTGCCGTACCAGGTCAACGGCAACCTGGACCGCTTCGAGTTCGGCACCATGGGAAAGATCACCGCCTGGTTCTCGATGACGAACCAGGGCCCGCAGGCCACGAGCGCCGCGCACTTCTCGATCCACCCGCACCAGTACCGCGACACCACGGCCTGGCAGTACACGGTCGACCCGGGCGGCACGGCCACCGACTGGTTCCAGATCGGCCTGGGCAGCGGCTCCGGCAAGTACGACATCTCGATGACGGGCCCGAACCGCTTCCTGCGCCGCTTCATCGGCGACACGAACAAGGCGGGCAGGGACTACGAGGTGGCGGCGCGCTACGCGGTCGAGCCCGGCACCGGCAAGCTCGCCGTCTACTTCAAGATCACGAACCGTTCGCCGGCCGCCGCGTCCTTCACCATCCGCTCCAACAACTACCGCTCCGACGGACCCTGGACCTACACGGTCCCGGCCGGCGGCTCGACCGAGGACTACTTCAACGCCGTCGCCTACACCGGCGGCTGGTACGACTTCACCGTCCTCGCCGGTTCCGACGGCAGCTGGTCCCGCCGCTACACCGGGCACATCGAGACGGGTGCGCCGAGCGTCAGCGGCTGAGCCGTGGTCTCTCCCCGGCGGGGCTCACGGGCGTTCGAAGAACTGCAGGACCCCGCCGGCGGAGAAGCACAGGGCGCCCGTGAAGGTGCCCCAGTTGGAGAGGTTGACGTTCACCATGCTGCCGGTGGCCGGATGGGTGAACGCGGCCAGGGCCGAGACCATGAAGAGCACGGAACCGAGCTGGTTCACGGCGACGATCCACCAGCCCAGGTCCCGTGCCAGGACCCGGATCCGGCCGTGGCAGACCTCCATCAGGGCCAGGTGCCCGGAGACGAGGAACAGCACGCAGCCCACCACGTCTGGCACCCAGACCAGCCGGTTGACCTCCTGCACGCTCAGCCCGTGCAGGAACGAGTCCACCAGGTTCACGCCGAACACGAGCGTGCCCGTGAAGAGGAGGAAGGCGCTCAGCCAGTCCAGCCGCATCGGTTCGAAGCTCCACCACCGCCAGCGGCCGGTGACCAGGCCCCGGTCGCCGACCCGGTGGCGGGGGGCGTTGACCACCTGCAGGAGCGAGGCGTAGCCGCCGGTGTTGAAGAACAGGCCGCCCGCGAAGTAGATCGAGACGCTCTCCAAGGCGTCGCCCGACCCGAACAGGGCGACGCCGGCACCGGCCGCGAACAGGGCCCCACCGATGACGAAGGCGGTCGCGGCCAGCGCGTTGAGCCTGCGCAGACGGCCGATCGCGACCTCGTCGGCGCGGGCCTGCACGGCGGCATCCGCAGCGGAGGCACGGATGGCCAGCGCCCCTCGCCGCCGGGCCGGCCGCGACTCCCAGACCGCCGTGCCGCCCTCGGGCAGCGGCCAGCTGACCCGGGTGGCGAAGGGTCCCACGCCCTCGACGTGCTGCTCAGGTTGCCCCACGGGCCGAGCCTAGACCGGCTGGCCGCTCACAGCACGTCGCCGTCCCGCCAGTCGAACCACAGCTCCCCGGCGGGGTCGGGCACGGCCCCGCCGGGCGGCGTCCACAGGTACGTGGACCCCTCCTCCTCCGGCAGCCGTACGGGCCCTCCGGGTCCCAGCGCCCCGATCCGCCCGGGCCACGCCCGCCAGCCGCGTCCCGCGTACAGTCCGGCGCCCTCCTCGGAGGCGGACAGCGCGCCCAGCACGTACGCCCGCCCGATCACCTCCTCCAGCCCGGCCATCACGCGGCCGCCGATCCCGCGCCGCCGCAGGTCCGCCCGTACCGCGACGGCCTCCACGTACCCGGTGCGCAGTGCCCTCCCCCGGTGGACGACCCGGCGTTGCACCACGCTGCCGTGGCCCACCAGCGCGCCGCCCTCCCGGACCAGCACGTGCATGCCGCCCAGCCCGTGCTCGAAGTCCTCGTCGGAGAAGTCGCCCTCGAAGGCGACGGTCAACAGCTCCCGGACCTCGGCCAGTTCGGCGTCCGGCAGCTGCGAGGTGTGCGCGGTGACGATGTCCACATCAGGACGCTACCAGCGCGTGCGGGCCGCCAGGAAAGGCCGGAAAGGGGCGCGCGTTCCCGAGGTCCGGGACCCGAGACTCAAGGTCATGTCGCCTACTACGCAGCCGTGGACGCCCACGCACGGGCAGCCCTACCACCCCGTCCCCTACCGGCCCGAGCGGATGCCGCGGGCGGAGTCGGTCGCCGAGGCAGCGCGCCTGCGGACGCGCATGAACGAGCGGCGCACGGTCCGGCGGTTCTCCACCGACCCGGTCCCCGACGAGGTGGTCCGCGACGCCATCGCCTGCGCGGCGACCGCGCCCTCCGGGGCGCACCAGCAGCCGTGGACCTTCGTGCTGGTCAAGGACCCGGAGGTGCGCCAGCAGATCCGGGCCGCCGCCGAGCAGGAGGAGCAGATCTCGTACGACGGCCGGCTCGGGGACGAGTGGCTGGCCGCCCTGCGCCCACTGGGCACGGACGCCGTCAAGACCCACCTCACGGACGCGCCGGCGCTGATCGTGGTGTTCCAGCAGCGGTACTGGCTCGGACCGGACGGCACCAAGCGCAAGCACTACTACGTGGACGAGTCCGTGGGCATCGCGGTCGGCATGCTGCTGACCGCCCTCCACCTCTCGGGCCTCGCCGCCCTGATCCACACCCCGAGCCCGATGCGCTTCCTCGGGCACGTCCTGAACCGGCCGGAGAACGAGAAGGCCTTCGCGGTGATCCCGGTCGGCTACCCCGCGGACGACTGCCAGGTGCCCGACCTGGTGCGGAAGTCCCTGGACCAGGTGATGACCGAGGTCTGAGCGGCGGCTGGGATCGGCCGTGGCTCACACGGGACCTGGCTGGCGGTCGACGCGACCGGCGCGGCGATGGTGGTCCGGGGCGGCTCGTACACCGACGTGGTCTCCTGACCCGCCCCGCGCAGGAAATGGAAACCGCCCCCGCTCCGGACTTGGGGGTACCGGAACGGGGGCGGGGTTCTGGGGGCGTCAGCCCCTGGGGTGACCCGTGGGGGGTCAGCCCATGTGCGGGTAGCCGTACTCGGTCGGCGGGACCAGGGTCTCCTTGATGGAGCGGGTCGAGGTCCAGCGGAGCAGGTTGGACGCGGCGCCGGCCTTGTCGTTGGTGCCGGAGGCGCGGCCGCCGCCGAAGGGCTGCTGGCCGACCACGGCGCCGGTCGACTTGTCGTTGATGTAGAAGTTACCCGCGGCGAAGCGGAGCTTCTCCATCGTGTCGGCGGCCGCGTAGCGGTCCTGCGCGATGACGGAGCCGGTCAGGGCGTACGCCGAGACGTTCTCCATCTGCGCGAGCATCTCGTCGTACTTGTCGTCCTCGTACACGTGGATCGCGAGGATCGGGCCGAAGTACTCGGTCGTGAAGACCTCGTTCTCCGGGTCGGTGCACTCGATGACCGTCGGGCGGACGAAGTATCCCTCGGAGTCGTCGTACGTGCCGCCGGCGACGATCGTGCAGGTCGGGTCGGCCTTCGCGCGGTCGATCGCGGCCTTGTTCTTCGCGAAGGAACGCTCGTCGATGACGGCGCCGATGAAGTTCGACAGGTCCCGGACGTCACCCATGGTGATGCCGTCGACCTCGGCCGCGAACTGCTCCTTGAAGCCGTCGTTCCAGATGGAGGCCGGGATGTAGGCGCGGGAGGAGGCCGAGCACTTCTGGCCCTGGAACTCGAAGGAGCCGCGGGTCAGGGCGGTCTTCAGGATCGCGCGGTCCGCGGACGGGTGCGCGACGACGAAGTCCTTGCCGCCGGTCTCGCCGACCAGGCGCGGGTAGGACCGGTACTTCTCGATGTTGTTGCCGACCGTCTTCCACAGGTACTGGAAGGTCTTGGTCGAGCCGGTGAAGTGGATGCCGGCCAGCTCGGGGTGGTTCAGCGCGACCTCGGAGACGGCGATGCCGTCGCCCGTGACCAGGTTGATGACGCCCTTGGGCAGGCCCGCCTCCTCCAGGAGCTGCATCAGCAGCACGGCGGCGTGGGTCTGCGTCGGGGACGGCTTCCACACGACCACGTTGCCCATGAGGGCGGGGGCGGTGGGCAGGTTGCCCGCGATGGCCGTGAAGTTGAACGGCGTGATCGCGTAGACGAAGCCCTCCAGCGGGCGGTGGTCGCTGCGGTTCCACACGCCGGCGGAGTTCGCGACCGGCTGCTCGGCCAGGATCTGCCGGGCGAAGTGGACGTTGAAGCGCCAGAAGTCGACGAGCTCGCAGGGGGTGTCGATCTCGGCCTGCTGCGCGGTCTTCGACTGGCCGAGCATGGTGGAGGCGGCCAGCGTCTCGCGCCACGGGCCGGACAGCAGCTCGGCGGCGCGCAGGATGATCGCGGCGCGGTCGTCGAAGGACATGGCGCGCCAGGCCGGGGCGGCGGCCAGAGCGGCGTCGACGGCGTCCTGGGCGTCCTGGGTGGTGGCGTTGGCGTACGTGCCGATGACCGACTTGTGGTCGTGGGGCTGCACGACGTCGAAACGCTCGCCGCCGCCCATGCGCTTCTCGCCGTTGATGGTCATCGGGAGGTCGATGGGGTTCTCGGACAGCTCCTTGAGCTTGGCCTCGAGACGGGCACGCTCCGGGCTGCCGGGGGCGTAGCTGTTGACCGGCTCGTTGACCGGCGCGGGGACCTGGGTCACTGCGTCCATGGGACTGGTAACTCCTTGACCTAGTTCTTGGTGATCATCGAGCGGACGAAGAAGAGGAGGTTGGCCGGCTTCTCGGCCAGGCGGCGCATGAAGTAGCCGTACCAGTCGGTGCCGTACGCCGTGTAGACGCGCATCCGGTGCCCCTCGGCGGCCAGCCGGAGGTGCTCCTCGCTGCGGATGCCGTAGAGCATCTGGAACTCGTACTCGTCCAGCTTGCGCCCGGCCTGGCGCGCGAGCTCCTGGGTGATGGCGATGAGCCGCGGGTCGTGGGACCCGATCATCGGGTAGCCCTCGCCCTCCATGAGGATCTTGAGGATGCGGACGTACGCCTTGTCGATCTCGGCCTTGTCCTGGTACGCGACGGACGCGGGCTCCTTGTAGGCGCCCTTCACGATGCGGACGCGGCTGCCGGCGGCGGCCAGGCGGCGGGCGTCGGCCTCGGTGCGGAACAGGTAGGCCTGGATGACGCAGCCGGTCTGCGGGAAGTCCTTCCGCAGCTCCTCGTGGATGGCGAACATCGAGTCGAGGGTGGTGTGGTCCTCGGCGTCCAGCGTGACGGTGGTGCCGATCGCGGCGGCGGCCTCGACGACCGGGCGGACGTTGGCGAGCGCGAGCTCGTGGCCGCCCTCCAGCGCCTGGCCGAACATGGAGAGCTTGACCGACATCTCCGCGGTCTCGCCGAGCTCCAGCTCCTTGAGGTGCTCGATGAGCTCCAGGTACGCGTCACGGGCGGCGTACGACTGCTCGACGGTGGTGATGTCCTCGCCGACGACGTCGAGGGTGACCTCCAGGCCCTTCTGCGTGAGGTCCACGACGATCGGGATGACCTGGTCGACGGTCTCCCCGGGGATGAACCGGTTCACCACGGGCTTGGTCACCGGAGCAGCAGAGACGATTTTGCGCATCTTGTCGCTGCGGGAAGCGGCGAGGATCACGGGACCCAGCACGGGGCACCTCCAACGGGTGGCAGAAAGACAGGTCACCGCCCGCCGGGGCAGTGGCCGTAAAAGGAACGCAAGTAAAACCACCGTGAAACCTAAGGACCGTCTCGATCCTCGGCCATCGACAGCTGTCACGCATCCGTGGCCGCGATCTCATACAGATGTCTGAAGCAGGCCGGTCCGGGTGGGAGAATGGCTCGCGTGAAGGGCGATT
Source organism: Streptomyces sp. NPDC086023 (assembly GCF_044540325.1). Lineage (NCBI taxonomy): Bacteria > Bacillati > Actinomycetota > Actinomycetes > Kitasatosporales > Streptomycetaceae > Streptomyces > Streptomyces sp. NPDC086023. The sequence goes on along the minus strand of NZ_JBITRX010000010.1, from coordinate 318,367 downwards.
ACCAGGATCTGGTGGACGAGATCTCGGCGCTGCTCGGCGCCCCGGCGACCCTGGAGAACCGGGACTTCCGGCTGATCGCCTTCGGCGCGCACGACAGCGACGACGACCTGGCGATGGACCCGGTCCGCACCCGGTCGATCCTGACCCGCCAGTCCACGGCGGCCGTGCGCAGCTGGTTCGAGGGGTTCGGCATCACCCGGGCGACCGGCCCGGTGCGGATCCCCGCCGCCCCCGACGCGGGGGTGTTCCGCGGGCGGATCTGCCTGCCGGTGCGGCACCGCGGGATCGTGCACGGGTACGTGTGGCTGCTGGACGCCGAGCCGGGGCCCGACTCGGAGCAGCTGGCCGCGGCGATGGAGGTGTGCGAGCGGATCGGCGTGCTGCTGGCCGACGAGGCGAAGGCGGGTGCGGACCTCTCGCGGGAGTTCCGGGCGGTGCTGACGGCCGGCCGCGGGTGGCAGCGGGACATGGCGGTGGCCGCGCTGCGGGCGGCCCTCGGGCCCGGGGCGGACGGGCTGCACGTGGTGGTGTGCGTGGCCCCCTGGCCGGGCGAGGTGCCCCAGTCGGTGCCGGGGGTGGCCGCGGTGTGCGCGGCGCCGGGTCCTGGGGCGCCGGAGTCCGCCGGGGCCGGGCCGGGGGCGGACGGGACGCGGCCGGGGGACGGCGAACTCCCGGCCGGGGGCGGTGCCGCCGACCGGGCGCTGGCGCTGCTGGTCAGGCTGCGGACGCCGGAGGCGCTGGGGCCCGCGGTGAACGCGGCCGGCCGGCTGCTACCGGGGGGCGCGGGCGGTACGGGTGCGGCTGCCGGTGCGGCACCGGGCGGCCGGTCGGCGGGCGTTGCGGTCCCGGGCGGCGGTACGGGTGCCGGGGGCGCGAAGGGTGCCGGCGGTGTGAAGGCTGCCGGCGGAGTGAAGGCTGCCGGGGCCGGGCGGGCGGGCGGCGACGGCCGGGGCGCCGGGGCCGGTACGGGCGCCCGGGCCGCGGGGGTGTCCGCCCCGGTGCGGGGCCTCGGCGAACTGGCCGGTGCCTGGCGGCAGGCCTCGGCGGCGGCGCGGGCGGCGGTGGCGCAGCCGCGGCTGGGGCCGGTGGCGGAGTGGTCGGCGATCGGCCCGTACCGGATGCTCGCGGCGCTGCCCGCGGAGCGCGCCGACGACCCGGCCACCCGGGTGCTGCTCAGCCCGGCCAACCCCGAACTCGCCCGCACGGCCGAGGTGTTCCTCGACTGCGCCGGCCAGGCGGGGCGCGCGGCGGCCGCCCTGGGCATCCACCGGCAGACCCTGTACTACCGGCTCTCGCGCGTGGAGCAGCTCACCGGGCTCGACCTGGACGAGGGCGAGGACCGGCTGCTGCTGCACATGGCGTTGAAGGCGGCCCGGCTCCGCCCCTGACGGCGCGACGGCACGGCACGCCCGGCCACCCGGCCGCACGGCTCGCGCGCACGGCATGCCGCCGCTCTCGCGCAGCCACCCCGCGCATGACGCTGCGCGCTTCGGCAAGCGCCCATGCGGCCATGCGGCCACCCTGTCCGCACGACCCCGCCGCCGGACACCTGACGCCGACCGCCGCGCCACGGTCACCGGACGCCGACCGCCCTGCCACGGTCGCCGGACGCCCGCCGCCGGGCGCCCCGCATCTCAGTCGCCGGACTCGCGCTGCCGCCCCTGGAACATGACCGGCCCACCGGTGAGCGCGTCGAGCGGCACCCGGGCGGCCAGCGGGCGGGCCAGGCGTACGGTGACCGTCTGCATCAGCAGCTGCGCGGTGCACGCCCCGCCCGGGTCCGGCCCCGGCTTCACGGAACCCGCCAGCACCACCGTCTCCGCCGACTCCAGCACGTCGACCTTCGCGCCGGCGTCGCACGCGCCGTGCCCGGCGCTGAGTGTGAGGACGGTGCCGTCGGCGGAGACGCCCTCCAGCGACAGGTTGGGGGCGATCTCCGCCTGTGGGCCGATCGGGTTCTTCGGCGGCGCCGACTCGGCGACGGCGACCCGGGCGACCGGGGTGGCGTACCCCTCGATCGTGTACAGCCAGGCGGGGACGGTGGCGCGACCGCGGCTGGTGACCATGTCGAGCGAGCCGTGCCGCCAGGCCGTGATCTTCAGCGGCGGCGGGCCCTCGCCGCCCTGCTCGGCCGCCGGGTCCATCGGCAGCGCCTGCCGCGGGTCGAGCAGCCGCAGGTCGAGGGTCTTGCCGTCCGCCCACTTCACCGGCGCCGTGGACGGTATGTCCGCGATGACGTTCGACCGCCAGACCAGCCGGTGCTGGAGCCAGGCCTCCTTGTCGGCCCCGCTGTGCCAGGCGTCCTCGGGCAGCCGGGTCAGCGGCTCCAGCGGGTAGAAGCCCTCCCGCCAGGCGCGGGCCGCGGGCGACCCGTCCCAGGCGTCGGCCACCGCCTTGGACCGGTCGGCCGGGTCGGGGACGGGCCCCGGCCTGTCCTCCACGCTCCCGCCCGGGGCCGAACAGCCCGCGAGCAGCGCCACCGCCGCGCCGAACCACACCAACCGCCGCATGGTCTCCCCCTCCACCGCGCCCGGACCGGCCGGTCCGGGTCGCCGCTGTGACGCGCCCCGGGGGCGGCCGGTTCCCCGGAGGACGGAGGCACCGACCGGCTCGCCACCCCCGACCGGTCCGGGACGTCAGCCCTTGCCCACCACCCCTTCGGCCACCCGGCGCATGCCCTCCGTGAGGTCCTCCGCCGTGGCGGCCGAGGCGGGGTCGAACACCCACTGGAGCATCAGCCCGTTGAGCAGCGCCTGGTAGAAGGCGCCGAGCGTCCGCAGGTCCGACTCCTCCAGCTCGTCCTCCGGGACGCCGGTGAACATCGAGACCAGCCCCTTGCGACCCTCCGACTGCGAGGCGGCGAGCAGCTCGCGCAGCTGCGGCATCCGCTCGCCGTGCAGCGCGACCTCCATGCTGGCCGACCAGACGGGCCGACTCTCCTCCTCGCGGCGCAGGACGTTCTCCCAGACGGCCCGGAACCGCTCCAGCGAGCCGTCCGCGCCCTCCCCCGCCGGGTCGAAGCCCTCCCCCATCTGCTCCATCAGCGCGATGAACGCCTGCGTGAGCAGGGCGTCCTTCGAGCCGTAGTGGTAGCCGATCGAGGCCAGGTTCGCGCCGGACGCGTTGACGATGTCACGCGCCGTCGTTCCGACGAACCCCTTTTCCAGCAGGCACTGCTTCGCGCCTTCGAGCAGATCTTCGCGGTGTCCCATGAGACAGAGCCTAGCGCCGCTTCCGTACAAGCGTCATAAACAAGCGTTCTAGACAAGCGTTTATGACGTCTGTACATTGGCGGTCATGACGAACCCCGCCGCTCACCTCGCCGGGCGCAAGGAGTGGACCGCGTTCACCGTCCTCCTGCTGCCCCTGCTACTGGTCTCCATGGACGTCTCCGTCCTCTACTTCGCCGTCCCGGCCATCTCCCGGGATCTCGCCCCCACGGCCACCGAACAGCTGTGGATCTTCGACAGCTACGGGTTCGCCCTCGCCGGCCTGCTGATCACGATGGGCTCCCTCGGCGACCGCATCGGCCGCCGCCGGCTCCTGCTGGCGGGCGCCGCCGCATTCGGCCTGGCCTCCGTCGGCGCCGCGTACGCCCACAGCGCCGAGATGCTGATCGCCGCCCGCGTCCTGCTCGGGATCGGCGGGGCCACCCTCATGCCCTCGACCATGGCGCTGGTGCGGAACATGTTCCGGGACGACGCCCAGCGCAGTAAGGCCATCGGGATCTGGTCCGCCGCCATGGCCGGCGGTATCGCCCTCGGCTCGGTCCTCGGCGGCCTGCTGCTCAACCACTTCTGGTGGGGCTCGGTCTTCCTCGTCAACGTGCCCGCGATGGCGTTGCTGCTGGTCCTGGTCCCGGTCCTGGTACCGGAGTTCAAGGACCCCGAGCCCGGCCGCTTCGACCTCGTGAGCGTCCCGCTCTCCGCGGGTGCCGTGCTGCCGGTCGTCTACGGGCTCAAGGAGATCGCCGCCGAGGGCTTCGCCGCCGGGTACGCCGCCTGCGTCGCCGCCGGCCTCGCGGTCGGCGCCCTCTTCGTCCTGCGGCAGCGCCGTCGCGAGGACGCCATGATCAGCCGCGCGCTGTTCCGCGGCCGCGGCTTCGGCGCCGGCGTCGCGCTCAACACCCTTGCCACCTTCGCGATGATGGGCTCCGCCTACTTCACCACGCAGTACCTGCAGTCGGTGCTCGGCATGGGCGCGCTGGAGGCGGCCCTGTGGAGCCTGGCGCCCTCGGTGGCGGTCGGCGCCGCGGCTCCCGCCGCCACCGCGATCAGCCGGAAGGTGAACCGCGCCTACGTCGTGGCCGGCGGGTTCGTCATCGCGGCCGCCGGCTTCGCCCTGCTGGGCCTCGTCGGCACCGACTCCCTGTGGCTCATGCTGACCGGCGCCGCGGTCCTCGCCTCGGGCATGGTCACCGTCATGGCCCTGGTCTCCGACCTGGCGCTGGCCGCCGCCCCCGCCGAGAAGGCCGGTTCGGCCGCCTCGCTGCTGGAGACCGGCCAGGAGTTCGGCGGCGCCCTCGGCATGGCCGCGCTGGGCAGCCTGGGCACCGCGGTCTACCGGGCCGACCTGGACGGCGCCGCCCCTGCGGTACGGGAGACCCTGGGCGGCGCGGTGGCCGCCGCCGGACAGCTCGGCGGGGAGTCCGGCGAGGCCCTGCTGGCGGCCGCCCGCACCGCCTTCGTTCACGGCATGCAGTACGCCGCCATCGGCGGTACGGCGCTGCTGCTCGCCGGCGCGGTGCTGGCCCCGGCCCTGCTCCGCCGGGCGGCCGGCACCCCGGCCCCCCGGCCCCCGGCGGGCGAACCCGCACCGGCCGGTGCAGCGCGCTGATCCCCGTACGCACCGACCCCGCGCCCGCGGGGAAAGCGGAAGGGCCCGGGAGAACCCGGGCCCTTCTCGTGTCAGGTCGGACGGTCGCTCAGCTGAGGTTCACCGAGCGGGCCGAGGTGGCACCGATCTCCTCGGAGATCTCCGCCAGCACGGCCGGCGGGACGGTGTCGTCCACGGTCAGCACCGCGAGCGCCTCGCCGTGCTCCTCCGCGCGCGCCACCTGCATGCCCGCGATGTTCAGACCGGCCTCGCCGAGGATCCGGCCGACGGTGCCGACGACACCCGGGCGGTCCTGGTAGCGGAGCACGACCATGTGGTCGGCGAGCGAGAGGTCCACGTCGTACTCGCCGACGCCGACGACCTTCTGGTGGTGCTTGGGGCCCGCGAGGGTACCGGCGACCGAGACCTCCTGGCCGTCGGAGAGGGTGCCGCGCACGATCACCACGTTCCGGTGGTCCGGAGACTCCGAGGTGGTGGTCAGGCGGACCTCGACGCCGCGCTCCTGCGCGAACAGCGGGGCGTTGACGTAGGACACGGTCTCGTCGACCACGTCCTCGAACACACCCTTGAGCGCGGAGAGTTCGAGCACCTTCACGTCGTGCTGGGTGATCTCGCCGCAGACCTCGACGTCGAGGCGGACCGCGACCTCGCCCGCGAGGGCGGTGAAGATGCGGCCGAGCTTCTCGGCGAGCGGCAGGCCCGGACGGACGTCCTCGGCGATGACGCCGCCCTGGACGTTCACCGCGTCCGGGACGAGCTCGCCGGCGAGGGCCAGGCGCACCGACTTGGCGACGGCGATGCCGGCCTTCTCCTGGGCCTCGTCCGTGGAGGCGCCGAGGTGCGGGGTGCAGACGACCTGGTCCAGCTCGAACAGCGGGGAGTCCGTGCAGGGCTCCTTGGCGTACACGTCGAGGCCGGCGCCGGCGACGCGGCCCTCCTTGAGCGCCGAGTACAGCGCGGCCTCGTCGACGATCCCGCCGCGGGCGGCGTTGACGATGCGGACGCTCGGCTTGACCTTGTGCAGCGCCTCGTCACCGATGAGACCGATGGTCTCGGGGGTCTTGGGCAGGTGGACCGTGATGAAGTCCGCGACCTCCAGGAGCTCGTCCAGCGTCAGCATCTTGACGCCCATCTGGGCGGCGCGCGCGGGCTGCACGTACGGGTCGTACGCGACGACCTTCATGCCGAAGGCGGACATCCGCTGGGCCACCAGGACGCCGATACGGCCGAGGCCGACGACGCCCAGGGTCTTCTCGCTGAGCTCGACGCCCGTGTACTTGCTGCGCTTCCACTCGCCGTTCTTCAGGGCGGTGTTGGCCTGCGGGATGTTGCGCGCGGTGGCGACCAGCAGGCCGCACGCCAGCTCGGCGGCGGTGACGATGTTGGAGGTCGGGGCGTTCACGACCATCACGCCGGCCTTGGTGGCGGCGGACACGTCGACGTTGTCCAGGCCCACACCGGCGCGGGCGACGACCTTCAGCTTCCCGGCGGCCGCGATGGCCTCGGCGTCCACCTTGGTGGCGGAGCGGACCAGGATCGCGTCGACGTCCGCGATCGCGGGCAGCAGCTGCGCGCGGTCGGCACCGTTGACGTGGCGGATCTCGAAGTCAGGGCCGAGCGCGTCGACCGTGGCGGGCGACAGCTCTTCGGCGATGAGTACGACAGGTTTCGAGCTCACGTGGGTCCTCACAAATCCAGTGCGGACGGCCGTCCCGACGGCCGCATGCGGTGGAGGGGGTAGCCGCGTGGAAGACGCACGACACTGTGGGCCTGACGCGTATGTGTTGAGAAGTGTAGTGGCGGAAGCCGGATCGTTTTCCGCCTGTCCGGAAGGATCACCCGTCCGTGGTTGGACGGCGTGGACAAGCCACGCTACGGGAGGTCCACATTCCGGCACGGCGGGGCCGGGACGGACACGTCCCGGCCCCGCCGCGGAGGATCAGCTCTCCTCGCTGTCCACCCAGCTCATGAGCTTGCGCAGCTTCTTGCCGGTGGTCTCCAGCAGGTGCTCGGAGTCGGCGTCCTTGTACTCGTTGTACTTCTTCAGACCGCCGTGGTACTCCTCCATCCAGGTCTTGGCGAAGGTGCCGTCCTGGATCTCCGCGAGGACCTTCTTCATCTCGGCCTTGGTGGCGTCGGTGATCACGCGCGGGCCGGTGATGTAGTCGCCCCACTCGGCGGTCTCGGAGACCGACCAGCGCATCTTCTCCAGGCCGCCCTCGTACATGAGGTCCACGATCAGCTTCAGCTCGTGGAGGCACTCGAAGTACGCGATCTCCGGCTGGTAGCCCGCCTCGGTCAGGACCTCGAAGCCGGCCTTGACGAGCGCGGAGGCGCCACCGCAGAGGACGGCCTGCTCGCCGAACAGGTCGGTCTCGGTCTCCTCGGTGAAGGTGGTCTTGATGACGCCGGCGCGGGTGCCGCCGATGCCGGCCGCGTACGACAGGGCCAGGGCGAAGGCGCTGCCCGTGAAGTCCTGCTCGACGGCGGCGATGCACGGAACGCCGCGGCCCTCCTCGTACTGGCGGCGGACCAGGTGGCCCGGGCCCTTCGGGGCGACCAGGGCGACGTCGACGTTGGCCGGGGGCTTGATGAAGCCGTAGCGGACGTTGAAGCCGTGGCCGAAGAAGAGCGCGTCGCCCTCCTTCAGGTTGTCCTTGATGGACTCCTCGTAGACCTGGGCCTGGATCGGGTCCGGGGTCAGGATCATGATGACGTCGGCCTCGGCCGCGGCCTCGGCGACGGAGACCACGCGGAGACCCTGCTCCTCCGCCTTGGCCTTGGACTTGGAGCCCTCCTGCAGGCCCACGCGCACGTCGACGCCGGAGTCACGCAGCGACAGCGCGTGGGCGTGGCCCTGGCTGCCGTAGCCGATGACCGCGACCTTGCGGCCCTGGATGATGGACAGGTCGGCGTCGGACTCGTAGAACAGCTCGGCCACTGGAAAATCTCCTTGGTCTTGGTGCGTTGCGTCCCACCGTACGGCGGGGAGGGAAGTACGGGTCTACCGGTCTCGGTATACGGGCTCGGGGGGCCGGGCGCCCGTCAGGGCACCCGGCGAGCCGCGGGTTCGGCGCTCGCGGAGGGGCGCGCGGGGATCAGGCGCTGCGGTCGAGGGCCCGCAGGCTGCGGTCCGTGATGGACCGTCCGCCACGCCCTATGGCGATCGTGCCGGACTGGACGAGCTCCTTGATGCCGAACGGCTCCAGCATCTTGAGCATGGCCTCCAGCTTGTCGGCGCCGCCCGTGGCCTCGATGGTGACGGCCTCCGGGGAGACGTCGACCGTCTTGGCGCGGAACAGCTGGACGATCTCGACGATCTGCGAGCGCGTCTCGTTGTCGGCGCGGACCTTCACCAGGACCAGTTCGCGCTGGATCGCGTTGGACGGCTCCAGCTCGACGATCTTGAGGACGTTGACCAGCTTGTTGAGCTGCTTGGTCACCTGCTCCAGCGGGAGGTCCTCGACGTTCACGACGATCGTGATGCGGGAGATGTCGGGGTGCTCGGTGACACCCACCGCGAGGGAGTCGATGTTGAAGCCGCGGCGGGAGAACAGGGCGGCGATCCGGGCCAGGATGCCGGGCGTGTTCTCGACCAGGACGGAGAGCGTGTGCTTGGACATGTGAGTCGTTCTCTCTTTCGCTCTTCGCTCAGTCGTCTTCGTTGTCGCCGAAGTCGGGACGGACGCCCCGGGCGGCCATGACCTCGTCGTTGGAGGTGCCGGCGGCGACCATCGGCCAGACCATGGCGTCCTCGTGGACGATGAAGTCGATGACGACCGTACGGTCGTTGATCGCGTTGGCCTCGGCGATGACCGTGTCCAGGTCGGCCGGGTCCTCGCAGCGCAGGGCGACGCAGCCCATGGCCTCGGAGAGCTTGACGAAGTCCGGGACGCGGGTGCCCTTACGGGGCGCGACGGACTCGCCCAGCTGGGAGCCGACCGTCTCGTGACCGGTCTCGTCCGCGTGCAGGACGGTGTTGGAGTACCGCTGGTTGTAGAACAGCGTCTGCCACTGGCGGACCATGCCCAGCGCACCGTTGTTGATGATCGCGACCTTGATCGGGATGTTGTTCAGCGCGCAGGTGACGAGCTCCTGGTTCGTCATCTGGAAGCAGCCGTCACCGTCGATGGCCCAGACGGTGCGCTCCGGCCGGCCGACCTTGGCGCCCATCGCGGCCGGGACCGCGTAGCCCATGGTTCCGGCGCCGCCGGAGTTCAGCCAGGTGCGGGGCTCCTCGTAGTTGACGAAGTGCGAGGCCCACATCTGGTGCTGGCCGACGCCCGCCGCGTAGATCGTTCCCTTGGGCGCGAGTTGGCCGATGCGCTCGATGACCTGCTGTGGCGAGAGCATGCCGTCCTCGGGCAGGTCGTAGCCCAGCGGGTAGGTGTCGCGCCAGCGGTTGAGGTCGTTCCACCAGGCGGAGTAGTCGCCGGTGTGGCCCTCGGTGTGCTCCGCCTGGACGGCCTGGATCAGGTCGGCGATGACCTCGCGGGCGTCACCGACGATCGGGACGTCGACCGGCTTGTTCTTGCCGATCTCGGCCGGGTCGATGTCCGCGTGGATGACCTTGGCGAAGGGGGCGAAGCTGTCCAGCTTGCCGGTGACGCGGTCGTCGAAGCGGGTGCCCAGCGCGACCAGCAGGTCGGCCTTCTGGAGGGCGGTGACGGCGGTGACCGCGCCGTGCATACCGGGCATGCCGACGTGCAGCGGGTGGGTGTCGGGGAAGGACCCCAGCGCCATCAGAGTGGTGGTGACGGGGATGCCGGTCAGCTCGGCGAGGACCTTCAGCTCGGCGGTCGCGCCGGACTTCATGACGCCGCCGCCGACGTACAGGACCGGGCGCTTGGCCTGGACGATCAGCTTCGCGGCCTCGCGGATCTGCTTGGCGTGCGGCTTGGTGACCGGCCGGTAGCCGGGCAGGTCCTGCGACGGCGGCCAGCTGAAGGTCGTCTGCGCCTGGAGGGCGTCCTTGGCGATGTCGACCAGGACCGGGCCGGGACGGCCGGTGGAGGCGATGTGGAAGGCCTCGGCGATCGTCTTCGGGATGTCCTCGGCCCTGGTGACCAGGAAGTTGTGCTTGGTGATCGGCATCGTGATGCCGACGATGTCCGCCTCCTGGAAGGCGTCGGTGCCGATCGCCTTGGAGGAGACCTGGCCGGTGATGGCGACGAGCGGGACGGAGTCCATGTGCGCGTCGGCGATCGGGGTGACCAGGTTGGTCGCGCCCGGGCCGGAGGTCGCCATACAGACGCCGACCTTGCCGGTCGCCTGGGCGTAACCGGTGGCGGCGTGGCCCGCGCCCTGCTCGTGGCGGACCAGGATGTGACGGACCTTCTTGGAGTCCATCATCGGGTCGTACGCGGGGAGGATGGCGCCGCCCGGGATGCCGAAGACGGTGTCGCACCCCACCTCTTCGAGAGAACGGATGAGGGACTGCGCACCCGTGACGTGCTCGATCGCAGCGGTCTGCTGTCCTCCGGTACGGGCCCGCGGCTGCGGATGGTGGGCCCCGGTGGCCTGCTCGGTCATCGGCAATCTCTTCTCGAAGCTGAGGGTTTTTGCGAGGATTCGGGTTTTGCCAGTGCAACAAAAAACCCCTCGTGCCGGATGGCAAGCGAGGGGAGCGCGTCGGGTGCGTTGAGCGGGGACATCGTGGCCCCAGCTTCAGCCGACGCGCTTTCCAAGTACGAGAATTCGGGTGCGCATGGCACTGACCCTCCCTCCGCCGGGAGGGGGATGTCAAGTGGGTGGGATGGACGTCTCACTATTTGAGCCCCTATGGAGGCCTCCCGGGACGCCCCGTGTGCCGCCCGCCATGGCGGGAAGGGCGATCCCGCCGGGTACTGGGAACGTACCGCGGACGAGCGCCCTGCGCAGCCGGTATTCGTCCAGAGGTCCGGAGAAGGCCATTCCCTGCCCGTGGGTGCAGCCCATGGCGCGGAGGGCGAGGACCTGCTCGGGGAGGTCCACGCCGTCGGCCACGGACTGCATGCCCAAATCATTTGCAATGCGCAACAAGCCAGCCGTGATCTTGTGCAATCTGGCCGATTCCACCACCCCTTCGACCAGCCCGCGGTCGAGTTTCAGGACGTCCACGGGCAGCCTGCGCAAGGCGCTGATGGCCGCGTAGCCGCTTCCGAAGCCGTCCAGGGCGATCCGTACGCCGAGCCGCCGCAGCGCCACGAGGCGGCGCTCCAGCTCGTCGAAGGGCACCCGGGGGTCGCTGTCCGCCAGCTCGATCACGAGGGCGCCCGAGGGCAGCCCGTGCCGGGTCAGCAGGGCCTCCACCGAGGCGGGGGGCGCCCCGCCCGGCCCCTGGTGCGGCACCCCCAGGCCGAGGAGCCGCTGGGCGGACATCCGGACGGCCACCGGCACGTCGTGACCGGCCTGATGGCGCTCGGCGGCCTGCACGACGGCCTCTTCCAGGAGCCAGTTGCCCAGTTCGGCCGTACGGGTGGCGGCGCCACCGGCGAGTCCGGCGCCCTCGGCACCGGAGCGGTCCTCGGTCGCCTCGGTGACGCGCAGGAACTCGGCGGGGGTGAAGAGGATGCCCTGGGCGGAGCGCCAGCGCGCCTGCGCGGCCACGGACGTGATCTCGCCGCCCGCGAGGGAGACCACGGGCTGGTGGAGCAGCGCGAACTCGCCGTCGTCGAGGGCGGTGCGCAGGCGTCCCGCCAGTTCGGCCTTGCGGACCACCTCGGCCTGCATCTGGGGGGCGTACAACTCGACGCGGTCCTTGCCGCCCGCCTTGGCGCGGTACATCGCGAGGTCGGCGTTGCGCATCAGGTCCGAGGGGGTGATGCCCGGGTCGGCGAAGGCGACCCCGATGCTGGCGGCGACCCGGACCTCGCTGCCGGCGATGAGGTAGGGCTGGGACAGCGTGGTGCGCAGCCGGTCGGCGATCTCGTGGACGAGGTACTCGCGGGCGGAGCGGTCGCGGCTGCCGTCGCCCGTGATCAGGGCGGCGAACTCGTCGCCGCCGAGGCGGGCGGCGGTGTCGCCGGCGCGCACCGAGTCCTGGAGCCGCCGGGCTGCCTCGACGAGGAGTTCGTCGCCGGCCTGGTGGCCGATGGAGTCGTTGACCGCCTTGAAGCCGTCGAGGTCGATGAAGAGCACGGCGGTGCTGTGGTCGCCGGCGCGGCGACCGGTGAGGGCCTGGCGGACCCGCCGGGTGAACAGGGCGCGGTTGGGGAGGTCGGTGAGCGGGTCGTGCTCCGCGCTGTGCTGGAGCTGTGCCTGGAGGCGGACCCGCTCGGTCACGTCCCGGCTGTTGAAGATCAGGCCGCCCTGGTGGCGGTTGACGGTGGACTCCACGTTGAGCCAGTCGCCGCTGCCGGACTTGAACCGGCACTCGATGCGCGTGGTGGGCTCCTCGGCCGGCGGGGCGGCGAGGAAGCGGCGCACCTCGTGGACGACCCTGCCGAGGTCGTCGGGGTGGATCAGGCTGGACAGCTCGGTGCCGACCAGCTCCTCGGCGTCGCGTCCGTAGACGCCGGAGGCGGCGGGGCTGACGTACCGCAGTATCCCGGTGGGCGCGGCGATCATGATCACGTCACTGGAGCCCTGGACGAGCGAGCGGAAGTGGTTCTCCTTCTGCGCCAGCTCCTGGGTCAGGGCGATGTTGTCGAGCAGCATGATCCCCTGGCGGACCACGAGGGCGAGGACGACCGTGCAGCCGGTGAAGACCACGACCCGGTCGACGCGGCGGCCGTCCACCACGTTGTACAGGATCCCCAGGGTGCACACGGCGGCGGCGAGGTACGGCGTCAGGGCCGGCAGCGAGCCGGTGATGGGCCGGCTGTGCGGGCGGGGGGCGCCGCGTGGGTGGCCGCCCGCCTCGCCGTACGCCATCCTGCGGGCGCCCCACGGCGCGTACGCCAGCAGCAGCGAGCCGGCGAACCACCCGGCGTCCAGCAGCTGGCCCGAGCGGTAGCTCTCGCGCAGCAGCGGCGAGGTGAACAGGGCGTCGCTGAGCACGGTCAGCGCGAGGGCCGCGACGGCGGTGTTGACCGCGGAGCGGTTGCTGGCGGACCGCCTGAAGTGCAGGACCAGCACCATCGAGACGAGGGCGATGTCCAGCAGGGGGTAGGCCAGCGAGAGGGCCGCCCGCGGGACGCTGCCGGCACCCTCGGAGGTGGCGCTCCGGGCGGTGTGGGCGAGCGCCAGGCTCCACGAAAGGGTGAGCAGGGAGCCGCCGATGAGCCAGGAGTCGAGCGCGAGGCAGACCCAGCCGGCCCGGGTGACCGGGCGCTTGGCCAGGACCAGCAGGCCGACGATGGCCGGCGGCGCGAAGCAGAGGAAGCAGAAGTCGGCCAGGGACGGGCTGGGCACCTCCTCGCCCAGCACCACCTCGTACCAGCCCCAGACGGCGTTCCCGCAGGCGGCCATGAGGGAGGAAAAGGCGAAGAGCAGCCACGCGGGCCGCTCCCGGCTGGGGTTGGAACGCGCGTAGCGGAAGCAGGACACCGCGGCGAGCAGGGCCGCGACGCTCAGTCCGAAGTCGCCCATGAAGAGGGCGACTTCCTCCGATCCCCAGCCGAAGGCGGCGCCCACCGCGTACCCGGCGCAGACCGCCGCGAGGAGAAGTTGAGCGGCCAGGCCCTTCCCGCCGCCGGAGACCTGCGGCGGCTGGGTCAGGAGCGCCCCGGGGGCACTCACCGGGGCTCCGTCACCGGCGTGGCCGGTTTGCGTGTGCGCGGATCGCTTGTCCATTGGCCGTGCATCGCCCGTCGCCCCCCAAAGTGTCCGATCACTCCCCAGCGCCGTACGTTCTCGGCGCAGTCCCCTTGTTCCGGACGATACACCAGTTTCGTCACTCAGGGACATAGGTTCTCTACTCTCCGTGACCACCAGGGGAGTTACGGATACCGGGCACGCCCGGGCTGCTGCGGAGCGTGCCCGGGCGGACTCACTCCGTGATCAGCACCGTGTTCTCCACGGGCTCCCCGGCGGCGAACCGGGTGAGCTGCGCGGCCAGCAGCCGCTTGGCGCGCGGCTCGAACGCCGAGGTGCTGCCGCCCACATGAGGCGTGATCAGGACATGGGGAGCATGCCAGAGCGGGTGGCCGGCGGGCAGCGGTTCCGGGTCGGTGACGTCGAGCGCGGCGCGCAGCCGGCCGGACTCCAGCTCCGCCAGCAGGGCCTTGGTGTCCACGACCGGGCCGCGGGCGACGTTCACGAGCAGGGCGCCGTCCTTCATCCGGGAGAGGAAGCCGGCGCCCGCCAGGCCCCGGGTCTCGGGGGTGAGCGGGGTGGACAGGATCACCACGTCGGCCGCCGGGAGCAGCTCGGGCAGGTCCGCGAGGGCGTGCACGGGACCACGCGGGCAGGTGCGGGCCGAACGGGCGACCCTCGTCATCCCGGCGCACTCGAACGGGACCAGCCGGTCCTCGATCGCGGCGCCGATGGACCCGTACCCGACGATCAGCACCTGCTTGTCCGCGAGCGCCGGGTAGAAGCCGGCCCGCCACTCCTCGCGGTCCTGGCCGCGCACGAAACCGGGGACGCCGCGCAGGGAGGCGAGGACCAGGGTGAGGGTCAGCTCGGCGGTGCTCGCCTCGTGCACGCCGCGCGCGTTGCACAGCCGTACGCCGGGGCGCAGGTGGTGCAGGCCCGGCTCCACGTGGTCTATCCCGGCGGACAGGGTCTGCACCACGCGGACCGCGGACATGGCGGGCAGGGGGCGGACCGCGACCTCGGAGCCCTTCATGTACGGCACCACGTAGTACGCGCAGTCGGCGGGGTCGGCGGGGAACTCGGGCCCGCCGTCCCAGAAGCGGTAGGCCAGGCCCTCGGGCAGGCCCTCGATCTCGTCGGGACGGAACGGCAGCCACACGTCGGTAGTCATGATCAGGAGGCTATGCGAACCGGCCACGGTCGCAGCGGTTAGTTTTGGGTGGCTGCCGAGGGAGGGGTACGAGCGGGTGGAGCGCAGGACGATCGGGGCGCCGGGGCTCGCCGTGGGCGCGATCGGGCTCGGGTGCATGCCGATGAGCTGGGCGTACACGGAGTCGCGGCGGCACGGGGAGGGTTCGCTGCGCGCGGTGCACGCCGCCCTCGACGAGGGGGCGAGCCTGCTCGACACGGCCGACATGTACGGGCCGTTCACCAACGAGCTCTTGCTGGGGCGGGTGTTGAAGGAACGGCGCGCCGAGGCCTTCGTGTCGACCAAGTGCGGACTGCTGGTCGGCGACCAGCACATCGTGGCCAACGGGCGGCCGGGTTACGTGAAGCGGGCCTGCGACGCCTCGCTGCGGCGGCTCCAGACGGACGTGATCGACCTGTACCAGCTGCACCGGCCGGATCCCGAGGTGCCGGTGGAGGAGACCTGGGGGGCGCTGGCGGAGCTGGTGGGGGCCGGGAAGGTGCGGGCGCTGGGCTTCTGCGCGGTGGGGGCACGGGCCACGGCCCCGCGGGCGGCGGGTGCGCGGGCCGCGCGGGGGCCGGGACGGCCCGGTGCCGGTGCGGCCCGTTATGAGGTGACGATTCGCCAGCTGGAGCGCGTACAGCAGGTGTTCCCGGTCAGCGCGGTCGAGGCGGAGCTGTCGGTGTGGTCCCCGGAGGCGCTGGAGACGCTGCTGCCGTGGTGTGCGGCGCGCGGCGTGGGGTTCCTGGCGGCGATGCCGCTGGGCAGCGGTTTCCTGACCGGGACGCTGACGCCGGGGCAGGGCTTCGAGCGGGAGGACGTACGGGCGAGGCACCCGCGGTTCACCGCGGAGGCGATGGCCGCGAACCAGCCGCTGGTGGCGGGGCTGCGGCGGGTGGCGCTGCGGCACGGGCCCGAGGTGACCGCGGCCCAGGTGGCGCTGGCCTGGGTGCTGGCGCAGGGGCCGCACGTGGTGCCGGTGCCGGGGACCAAGCGGGAGCGCTGGGCGGTGGAGAACGCGCGGGCTGCGGAGGTGCTGCTGACGGCGGCGGACCTGCGGGAGATCGCAGCGCTGCCGGGGGCGGTGGGGTCCTGGGACTGAGGTTCCGGGACCGGCCGGCGGAACTTCCGCAGCGGTCACGGCGGTTGTGGAAGAGCGCGCGGAGGCGCGCGGTGCGGGAGCGACCCGTGCGAAGCGGCTGCCGCGGGTGGCGGACGCTGTCCATGATGGAGACGGGGCAGGCGCGTCCCAGGACGGGCGGAAGGAGAAGGACATGCGCGGGAACGGCAGGGGCAGGGCGGGAGCGGTGGCGCTCGCGGTGTGCGGGGCGCTGCTGACGGGCGGCTGCTCGGGCGGCGCGGGCCCTGCGGCCGGGGCCTCGCCGGGCGGGGGCTCCTCCCCCACGGCGGGCGGCACCGCCTCGGCGCGCCCCCCGGGGGCCCCGGCCAAGGGCTCCGTGACGGTCGGGCGCGAGGTGGCCAAGGGCCTGGGGAGCCCGTGGGGCGTGGCCCCGCTGCCGGACGGCGACCTGCTGCCGGACGGCGACCTGCTGGTGGCCTCGCGGGACGAGGGGACGATCACCCGGGTGGACGGCGAGACCGGTGCGCTCACGGTGGTCGGCGAGGTGTCGGGCGTGGCGCCCGGCGGGGAGGGCGGGCTGCTCGGGCTGGCGCTGTCCCCCTCGTACGCCTCGGACCGGCTGGTCTACGCGTACTTCACCACCGAGTCGGACAACCGGATCGCTCGGATGATCTACGACGACCGCAAGCCGCAGGGACAGCAGCTGGGCGCGCCCGACACCATCCTGCGGGGCATCCCCAAGGGCATGATCCACAACGGCGGGCGGATCGCGTTCGGCCCGGACGGGATGCTGTACGCCGGGACGGGCGAGACGGGGAACACCGGCCTGGCCCAGGACAAGGAGTCCCTGGGCGGCAAGATCCTGCGGATGACCCCGGACGGCGACCCGGTGCACGGCAACCCCCAGGCGGACTCGGTGGTGTACTCGTACGGCCACCGGAACGTGCAGGGGCTGGCCTGGGACGCGGAGAAGCGGCTCTGGGCGGCGGAGTTCGGGCAGAACACGTACGACGAGCTGAACCTGATCGAGCCCGGGCAGAACTACGGCTGGCCGCTGGCCGAGGGCAGGGCCGGCAAGTCCGGGTACCGCGATCCGGTCGCGCAGTGGACCACGGACCAGGCCTCTCCCAGCGGCATCGCGTACGCCCAGGGCGCCATCTGGATGGCGGGGCTCCGCGGCGAGCGGCTCTGGCGCATCCCCTTGGACGGCACCCGGGCCGCGGCCGCGCCCCAGGCCTTCCTGACCGAGAAGTACGGGCGCCTGCGCACGGTGGTCGCCACCGGACCGGACCGCCTGCTGCTCTCCACGAGCGAGACCGACGGCCGCGGCACCCCGGAACAGGGCGACGACCGGATCGTGGAGCTCACGGTCCGCTGACGCCGATCCGCGGGGCGGGGCTCCCTGGCAGGCGGTAGGCCGGGCGGGGGGCATCCCTCCGGGCGAGGGGGCCCTGGGCGCCCCTCAGGGCCGGAGCCCCCGCCCGCGGGCGAGGAGCCCGGGGCCACTGCGGGCGAGGAGCCCGGGGCCACTGCGGGCGAGGACCCCGGGGCCACTGCGGGCGAGAAACCCCGGGCGCCCCTCTGGGCTGGGGTTCCGGCCCGGTCCGAGAGGCCCGGCCTAGCCGGCGGACACCCCCTGCGCCGGGGCCTCGCGGGGGAAGAGGCGGAGGCGGTGGGCCAGGGCGGCCGCCTCGCCGCGGCCCGTCACACCCAGCTTGGCCAGGATGTTCGAGACGTGGACGCTCGCGGTCTTCGGGGAGATGAACAGCTCCTCGGCGATCTGGCGGTTGCTGCGCCCGGCCGCGACCAGGCGCAGCACGTCCCGCTCGCGGCTGGTCAGGCCCAGGGCCCCGGCCGGGTCGCCCGCGGGCTCCGGCGCGGCCGGCGGCTCGTCCTCGGTCAGCGCCAGCCGGGCGCGCTGGGCGAGCAGCGCCAGGTCCTCGCGCAGCCGCCGGGCGTTCAGGCCCTCGGCCGCCCCGTGGGCCGCGCGGAGCGCCACCGCGGCCTCGCCTCGGTCGCCGCCCTCGGCCAGCAGGGCCTCCGCGCGCCGGTGCCGGGCCCGGGCGAGCAGGTACGGGCGGTCCAGCGGGCGCAGCGCCGCCTCCGCCTCGGCCCAGTCGGCCGGGGTGTCCCGGTCCTCGGCGCGCAGCAGTTCGGCCCGTACGTACGCCGCGTACGCGGCCCACACGGGGGCCGCGGCGGCGAGGGTCCTGGCCTGGGTGCGGATCAGCTCCAGCGCCTCGGCCCGCCCGGCAGCGGCTGCGGGCAGCCCCCGGGTGTCGGCCTCCGCCGAGGCGGCGGCCAGCAGCAGGGGCCAGGAGTAGCGCTGGTGGCCGGGCGGCATGCCCTCGGCCACGGCCCGTACCAGCTCCGCCCGCACGTCGAGGATGCGTCCCTCGGCGGCCGCGACGCCGACCGCGAGCCGGTACAGCGGGATGCGGTACTGGGGCTGCCGGTCGTGGCTGCCGAAGTGCTCGTGGGCGGCGGCCAGTTGCGCAGCGGCCTCGGCGAGTTCGCCGCGGGCCAGCGCCAGGTGGGCCAGCCGGGAGGCCGCCGAACCGCGCGGCTTGGCGCTCTGCGCCGAGCGCATCGCCTGGCCGGCCGCCTCGGCCGCCTCCTCCCACCGGCCCAGGCTGTAGAGGGAGTCGGCCAGGTTGCCCTGGACCCAGGCCTCGGAGTCCCGCAGCCGGTAGCGGCGGACCAGCTCGATGCCGCGCCGTGCCACGCCGACCGCCTCGGTCGACCGGCCCTGGCTCTCCAGCTGGGAGGACAGGTTGATGTGGGACCGCGCGGCCAGCACCGACAGCTCCAGCGCCGTGGCCCGCTCCAGCACCCGGTACATCTCCGCGATGCCCACGGCAGGGTCGCCCGCGTCGGCGACGAGGGAGCCGAGGGTGAGGCGGGCGTTGAGCTCGACCTCCTCCGCCCCGACCAGCCGGGCCACCTCGACGGCGCGCTCGGCGGTCGCCAGGTTCGCCGGTCCCGGCTGGTGCAGCATGCCCCAGCCGGCCGCGAAGGCCAGCACCTCGGCGTGCACCTGGGAGGGCGGCAGGCCGCGCACCAGCTCCTGGGCCGTGCCGAGTTCCTCCCAGCCGTCGCCCCGGGCCAGGCCGATGACCAGCTTGGAGCGCTCGGTCCAGAACCAGGCCGCGCGCAGCGGGTCGTCCTCCTCCTCCAGCATCCGCAGCGCCAGCTTGGTGATCTTCAGGGCGCGCTCGCGCTCGCCCCCGTACCGGGCCGCGACCACGGCCTCGGCCAGCAGGTCGAGGCGGCGCAGCGGCGTGGTGGCCGGGTCGCAGCCGCACGGCGGGTAGACCTCCGTGTAGTCGGCCGGGCGGAGCGCCCCGCGGACCTCCGCGGGGGCGCTGTCCCACAGGTCCATGGCCCGCTCCAGCAGCCGCAGCTGCTCGGAGTACGCGTGCCGGCGGCGGGCGGCCACCGAGGCCTCCAGCACGGCGGGCAGCGCCTTGGCCGGCTCGTGGGCGTAGTACCAGTAACTGGCCAGCCGGATGACCCGCTCCTCGGCCCGGACCAGGGTGTCGTCGGCCTCCAGGGCCTCCGCGTAGCGGCGGTTGACCCGGGCGCGCTCGCCGGGCAGCAGGTCGTCGCTGACGGCCTCGCGGACCAGGGAGTGCCGGAAGCGGTAGCCGTCGCCGTCGGGGGTGGCGAGGAGGATGTTGGCGCCGACGGCCGCACGGAGGGCCTCGATCAGCGCGTCCTCCGACATCCCGGACACCGCGAGCAGCAGGGGGTACTCGACCGTGGAGCCGCCCTCGGCGACCAGCCTGGCCACCCGCTGCGCGGCCTCCGGGAGCACCTCGACCCGGACCAGCAGCAGGTCGCGCAGGGAGTCGGTGAGCCCGGTGCGGCAGCCGCTCTCGTCGCAGGCCACCAGTTCCTCGACGAAGAAGGCGTTGCCGTCGGAGCGCGCGAAGACCCGGTCGACGAAGGCCTCGTCCGGCTCGGAGGACAGGATCCCGGCGAGCTGGCGGCGTACTTCGGAGCGGGTGAAGCGGGAGAGCTCCAGCCGCCGGACCGTGCGGAGCCGGTCCAGTTCGGCGAGCAGGGGGCGCAGCGGGTGGCGGCGGTGCACGTCGTCGGCGCGGTAGGTGGCGGCGATCACGAGGCGGCCGCCGGCCAGGGTGCGGAAGAGGTAGGCGAGGAGGTGGCGGGTGGAGGTGTCCGCCCAGTGCAGGTCCTCCAGGACGAGGACGACCGTACGCTCCGCCGCGAGGCGTTCCAGGAGGCGGGCGGTGAGCTCGAAGAGGCGGGCGGTGCTCTCCTCGTCGTGCGGGCCGCGGGGGGTCTCGCCGAGTTCGGGGAGGATCCGCGCGAGCTCGTCCTCCTGTCCTGCGGCGGCCGCGGCGAGCTCCTCGGGGAGCCGGCGGCGCAGGGCGCGCAGGGCGGTGGAGAAGGGGGCGAAGGGCAGTCCCTCCGCCCCTATCTCCACACAGCCGCCGACGGCGACCACGGCGTCGCGGCGGCCGGCCTCGGCTATGAACTCCTCGGTGAGGCGGGTCTTGCCGACGCCCGCCTCACCGCCGATGAGCAGGGCCTGCGGCTCGCCGGTGGCGGCGCGGGCGAGGGCGTCGGTGAGCAGGGCCAGTTCGTCGGCCCGTCCGACGAACACCGGGCTGACGGATCTGGTTTCCACATCGCCGAGCATCGCACAGGCGTCCGTGCGCGCGGCAGCGGGTGGCGGCGGGGTTCTCATGCGGCGTCACCTGGGGTGCTGCGCCCGGTGCCGGCTAGGCGGCGCGGGTGAAGCGCTGACGGGCGGCCTCGGCCTTGGCGGCGGTGCGGGCGGCCTTGCCGCGGCCGGCCCGGCGGTGCTCCTCTGCCTGCCGGACGCGGCGGTACTCCTCGGCTTCGCGGAGCAGTTCGGCGCGGCGGAGGCCGGCGATCTCGTACTCGAACATCTCGTTCTCCCCTGGAGGTTCTTCCCGGTCACGGCCCGTTCGTTCCGTGTGGTCCAAGATTCGCCGCCCAGGGGGTGCCGCCACATCGGGCGACTGCCGCATCCGCCGGGGCCGGGGTGCCTTAGGCGCGTACGCCGGGTGCCCGCCCCGGCCTAAGCACCGGCCGGGGGTGCCTTAGGCCGTGCCTTCGGGACGGGGCGGGGCCGGGCGGGGTGCCTCAGGGGGCCGTGGGCAGGGGGGCGAGGACGTCGAAGTACATGAGGACGGCGATCAGGAGGCCGAGCCCGCCCAGGCCCACCGCGCCCCAGGAGACGGCCCGGACCCAGGCGGGGAGGGCACGGCCGGGCACGCCGAAGGCGGGGCGGAGGAGGACGGCCGCGCCGACGAGCAGCGCGAGGACCGCGAAGACGCCGTTGACCAGGGCGGTGAGGTGCCAGGCGTCGCCGTAGAGCGCGGAGATCTTCTCGGCGGTGGAGGCGGCGGTCTGGGACTCGATCTGGCCTATGAGGGTCTGGCGCTCGGCGGCGACGCGGGAGACCCAGGTGCCGGTCAGGGCCGAGACGCCGAGTCCGGCGGCGACGACGGCCGCGGCGCCGGCCCCGGCGCCGGTGTACGGAGTGGCGGCCTCCGCGTCCGGGTCGGCGGGGAGGAGCTCCTCGTCGGCGGGACCGTCGTCGTCGAGGGCGTCGAGGAGGTCCTCGTCGGGCTTCTCGCCCACGACGGGGTCCGCGTCCTTCCTGCCGGGTTCTCCGGTACCGGCGGGGGTGCCGTCCGCGGTGGGGTCGGTCGGGTCGGCGGGGGCGGTGGCCGCGTCGGCGTTCTTGGTGTCCATGGCGGGCACCGTAGGCGGGGATTCTGAGATCTTCCTGAGAGGGCGGCCGGCGGAGTACGAGGGCTCGGCCCCCGGGGTCGGGCCGGGTGAGCGTGCCGGGCCCCGGCCTGCGCCGGGGTGGCCCGGGCTCGGGCCCATCCGGAGCCGGCCGGCCGAGACCCCCGCGCGCAGGGTGGGCTCGACGGGCTGGGACACCAGACCCAGACCGGGGCCGGCGGACTCAGGCGGCCGGGCTCCGGGCGGGGGACGGGCTCAGGCGCCGGCCTCCGGGCGGGGGACGGGCTCAGGCGCCGGGCTCCGGGCGGGGCACGGGCTCGGGGCGGGGGCGGGTGCCCGGGGCCTCGGCCGCCGCCTCGGCCGGCGGCCACTCGCGGGCGAGTACGGACCAGACCTCCAGGTCGTGGCGGAAGCCCCGGTGCGGATGGGCCTCGCGCAGCACGCCCTCGCGGGTCATGCCGAGGCGACGGGCGACGGCGCTGCTGGGGGTGTTGTCCGCCGCGCAGACCCACTCCACCCGGTGCATGCCCCGGCCCAGGAAGGCCCAGTCGATCAGCGTCCGGCAGGCCCTGGTGATCAGCCCGCGCCCGGCGCCGGCGGGCTCCAGCCAGCAGCCGATCTCGCAGGTGCCGGTGGTGGTGTCGAAGGTCCGGTAGAGCACCCCGCCGACCAGCGTGCCGTCGAGCCAGATGCCGTAGAGGCGCCCCTCGTCGGCCGCGGCCTTGTCGGCGAACGAGCGCAGCAGGCTCCGCGCACCGTCCAGGTCGGCGGCCCGGTCCGCGAAGCCGATGTACTGCCCGATGTACTCCCGGCCGCGGTCCACGTGGGCGAGGAACTCCTCGGCGTGCCAGACCTCGAGCGGCTTGAGCTGGGCGTCTTCGGCGAGCGGGATCGCGAACATGCGGGCTGGTCCTCGGGTGGGCGGGTACGGACGGTGGGGCGGCCCGGCGGGGTGGGCGCGTACACGTCGTACGGCGTACGTACCCATCCGGGCGGCCGGCGTGCGGACGGGCGGCCGGCGCAGCTGGAGGCGGCGGGCCGCAGCGTACGGGCTACCGGCCGGCGGGCGTCGTCACGGCGGAGTCCGCGTCCCCGGCGCCGTCGGCACCGTCGTCCGCGCTCTTCCGCTGCCCCGGCAGTGTCGCACGTGTGGCGCAGTCCGGGGGCTCGATGCTGATCTTCGGCAGACGGCGGTCCAGCCAGGCCGGCAGCCACCAGTTCGCGCCGCCCAGCATGTGCATCAGGGCGGGCACGAGCAGCGTGCGGAGCACGAAGGCGTCCAGGGCCACGGCGGCGGCCAGGGCGATGCCGAACATCGCGATCAGCCGGTCGCCGCTGAGGACGAAGGCGAGGAAGACGGAGATCATGATGACCGCCGCGGAGTTGATCACGCGGCTGGTCTCGGCGAGGCCGACGCGTACGGCGCGCCGGTTGTCGCCGGTCTCAAGCCACTCCTCGTACATCCGGCTGACCAGGAAGACCTGGTAGTCCATGGAGAGCCCGAAGAGCACCGAGACCATGATCACGGGCAGGAAGGGCTCGATGGGTCCGGCGCTGCCGAGCCCCATCAGCTCGCTGCCCCAGCCCCACTGGAAGATCGCGACGACGATGCCGAAGGAGGAGGCGACGGCGGCCACGTTCATGGCGGCGGCCTTGAGCGGGATGCCGATCGAGCGGAAGGCGAGCAGCAGCAGGAGGCAGCCGAGGGCGATGACCACGCCCACGAAGAGCGGCAGCTTGCCGACGATCACCTCGGCGAAGTCGTCGTAGCCGGCCGTGACGCCGCCGACGTGCACCTCCAGCGTGGTGCCCTGCTCGGCCCAGGGGATCACGTCGTCGCGGAGGCGGTCGACCAGGGCACTGGTTGCCTTCGACTGCGGCGAGGAGTCGGGCATGACGGTGAGCACGGCGGTGTCGCCGCTGCGGTTGAAGACCGCGGGACCCGCGGAGGCCACGCCCTCGGTGGCGCGTACGTGGTCCCCGAGCATGTGCAGGGCGATGCGGTCGCCGGCGTTGTCCATGTGGGCGACGAGCGTCAGGGGGCCGTTGACGCCGGGCCCGAAGCCCTCGGCCAGCAGGTCGTACGCCTGGCGGGTGCTGGAGGCGGCCGGGTTGTTGCCCTGGTCGGAGGTGCCCAGGTGGAGCGAGAGGGTGGGCAGCGCCAGGACGGCCATGACCACCGCCGCGACGGCGCCCAGCAGCTTGGGGTGGCGTTCGACGAAGGCCGACCAGCGGGCGGCGAAGCCCGTGGTGGTCTCGGGCTGGGGGCCGTGCTCGGTGAGCTTGCGGCGCTCGCGCCCGGAGAGGGCGCGCATGCCGATGTACGAGAGCAGGGCGGGCAGCAGGGTCACGGAGGCCGCGACGGTGAGCACCACGGTGAGGGAGGCGGCGATCGCGACGCCGTTGAGGAAGTTCAGGCGCAGGATCAGCATGCCGAGCAGGGCGATGCAGACCGTGGCGCCGGCGAAGACGACGGCCCGGCCGGTGGTGGCGACCGCGTTGCGGGCCGCCTCCTCGACGGGCAGGCCGCGCTTGAGGCCCTTGCGGTGGCGGGTGACGATGAAGAGCGCGTAGTCGATGCCCACGCCGAGGCCGATCAGGGTGCCCAGCATGGGGGCGAAGTCCGCGACCGGCATCAGGTGGCCGAGCAGCGTGATCCCGGCGTAGGCGGTACCGACGCTCACCAGGGCGGTGGCGAGGGGGAGCATGCTGGCGGCGAGGGAGCCGAAGGCCAGGAAGAGCACGACGCCGGCCACGACCACGCCGATGACCTCGGCGAGGTGGGCGGTGGGCGCCTCGGTGAGCCCGATGGCGCGGCCGCCGAGTTCGATCCGTACCTCGTCGGTCTCGGCTGCCTTGGCGGTGTCGAACACCGCCTGGGCCTCGGACCGCGGCACGGCGTCGGCCGGCTGGTCGAAGGTGACGACGGCGTACGCGGTGCGGCCGTCGGCGCTGATCTGCGCGGCGCCCTCGAAGGAGTACGGGCTGGTGACGGAGCCGACACCGGGCAGCTCGGCTATCTCGTCGAGGGTCTGGCTCATCCGCTGCTCGACGGAGGGGGTCCGGGCGGTCTGGGAGGGACCGGTGCGCCAGACGACGGTGTCGGTGTCACCGCCCTGGCCGTGGAAGCCCTTGCGGAGCAGGTCGGTGGCCTTGCCGGACTCGGTGCCGGGGACCTCGTAGTTGTTGGAGTAGGCGGAGCCCGCGAAGGCCGCCGCCGCGGTGGTGCCGCCGAGGGCGATGAGCCAGAGCAGGACGGCGACGAGGCGATGCCGCGTGCACCACCGTGCGATTGCTGCCAACGGGCTCTCCCTGGTGGTTCGGATCTTTACGGGAAGGGCCCGGCGCAAAGAACGGAACGAGTAGGTTTTCGACCTGCATCGCCACGATGTCAGCGTTTGGTGATCGTTGGCCCGTTTCGTGTGCATCGTCACAGCGGCCGACGGGGTTGGATGACCTTGGTCATGGGCAGTGTGCCCGACCTTCGGCGGCCCTCGGGGACCCTGGTCACCCGGGCGGGGGACGTCAGCGCCTGGTGTTGAGGAACCCCACGACGACCGAGCCCCACCAGCACAGCTGCGAGACGAGACCGGTGGCGCCGGCCCAGATCAGGACCCCGCGCCCGGGGGAGGCGAGCCGGCGGGTGAGGAGACCGGCCTGGAGGCCGTTGACGGTGAGCAGCGCGACCATCACGAGCTTGGCGCGGGTCAGCGGGGAGCCGAGGTCGGGGTGGAGCATGAAGCCGCTGGCGACGAGCCCGGCGAGGCCGGCCCAGATGGGGGCGTGCAGCCGGCCGATGACGGCGAGGGCCTCGTCGAGGGTGCAGCGGCCGAGCAGCCAGAGGCCGCCGTACCAGTCGGCGGCGAGCACGGCACCGAAGCCGAGGACCAGGGAGGCCAGGTGCACGAAGAGGGCCGCCTCGTGCAGGACGGGGTCGGTGCGGACGTGGGCGGAGAACCAGAGGCCTCCGGTGAGGACCACCAGGGCGGCGACCGAGGCGGCGGCGACCGTCCACCACGAGTCGTGGAGGCGCGTGGGTCTGAGCCGGCCGGGGATGGTGCTGGCGGGTACGGCGGACACGGGCAACTCCCTGACGAATCCTGAAAGACAGGTAAGGCTTACCTAAGCCATAAGGATGGCGTCAAGGCGCGTTCGCAGAGCGGACGAAATCATTCCACCCTTGTTACCTGCGGGTTTCCGGATCAGGCACCGCATATCCGGGCACCGAGGGCCATCTGACGGTCAGCACCACGGAGTCCTCCTCCGCGTACCAGGAGTGATCCACCCCACGTCCCCAGACCACGTAGTCCCCCTGCTCGGCGAGGACCACGCTGCGGCCCGGCAGCTCCAGCCGGAACCGTCCGCTGATGAGCACCTGGAGCGCCACCCGCCCCTCGCCCCGGACCCACTGGGCCCGCTCCTCGCCCCGCGGGTGGACGCCCCACTTGATCTCGACGTCCTCGCTGTGGCGGACGTCGCCGGGCTCCTTGAAGTGGCCGAGCAGCCACCCGCGGTCGAGCGGGGCGTCCTTGCCGGCGTTCCCGACGTACACGTTCTCCGTGGCCTCGATGTCCATGGACCGGAGGCTAAACCGATTGCCGGGGCGGGCGGGCGGTGCTGAGGTGGGCCGCATGACTTTCGATCACGCACACGCCCTGGCCCTGTACGACGAGGAGATGCGGCGCGGCGCGCTCCCCGAGGGGCCCGACGGCCTCATCGAGCGGAGCGGGGCCGTCGTCCGCCACACCGGGCCCGTCCCCGGCTGGAACGGCGTGATCTGGTCGGACCTCGACGAGACCACCGCGGACGCGGTCATCGCGGAGCAGGTGGCGCACTACGCGGCCCGCGAGGGCGGCGCGGGCGTGGAGTGGGAGTGGAAGCTCTACGACTACGACCGCCCGGCCGACCTGGCCGACCGCCTGCTGGCGGCCGGCTTCGAGGCCGACGAGCCCGAGACGCTGATGCTGGCCCCGGTGGGCGCGCTGCCGCTGGACGCGGAGCCGCCCGCGGGCGTGCGGCTGGAGGCGGTGACGGACGAGGCCGGGGTGGAGCTGATGATGGAGGCACTCGGGGAGGCCTTCGGCCGGGACAACCCCCAGGTCCGCCACCTGATGCTGACCCAGCTCCGGGAGCAGCCGGAGGTACTGGCCGCCGTGGTCGCCATGGCGGGCGACCGCCCGGTCAGCGCGGCCCGGCTGGAGCTGCTGCCGGGTGCCTCCTTCGGCGGCCTGTGGGGCGGCGGGACCGTGGCGGAGTGGCGCGGTAAGGGCATCTACCGGGCGCTGGTGGCCCACCGCGCCCGCATCGCCGCCGAGCGCGGGGTCCCCTACCTCCAGGTGGACGCGTCCGCGATGAGCCGGCCGATCCTGGAGCGGCTGGGCTTCACGCCGGCGGCCCGGATCACGGCGTACAACTGGCACCCGGCGGCCGGGGCGGACGCCCGATGACCGCCGAAGCCGGTCCGGGGGGCACGGACGAGCGGGCGGACTCCGGACCCGGGGCACCGGCCGAGCCGGCGGACTCCGGCACGGCGACACCGGCCGGGCGGACGGAACCCGGGTCCGAGGCACCGGCCGGGCGGACGGAACCCGACTCCGGGGCACCGGACGGGCGCGTCGCGCCGCCGCTCACCGGCGGGGAGCGCGAGACGCTGCGCGCCTTCCTCGACTACCACCGCGCCACCCTGGCGCTCAAGTGCGAGGGCCTCACCGACGAGCAGCTCCGGCAGCGCTCGATGCCGCCCTCGACCCTGACCCTGCTCGGCCTGGTCCGGCACATGGCGGAGGTGGAGCGCACCTGGTTCCGCCGGACCGTCAACGCCGAGGACGTGCCGCTGCGCTGGTCGCCGGACGGCGACTACCAGGCGGCGTACGACGCCACCGGCGCCACCCGCGCCGAGGCCTTCGCGGCCTGGCAGGAGGAGGTGGCCCACGCCTGCCGCATCGAGGCGGCGGCCGCCTCCCTGGACGTCACCGCGCACAACCGCAACTGGGACACGGAGGTCTCGCTGCGCCTGGTGATGCTCCACCTCATCCACGAGTACGCCCGCCACAACGGCCACGCGGACTTCCTCCGCGAGGGCATCGACGGGTCGGTGGGCGCGTAGGGCGAAGCGCGGGGGACGCGCGGCGGGGCCGGGGCCGGGGCCGCGCGGCGGGGCCCCGGTGGCGCGGGCGGTCAGGTGCGCGTGAAGTGCATGGTCCAGTTCACGAGCCAGGTCTGCTCGCCGTCCGCCGAGAAGGACTGCTCCCAGCGGGCCGCGTCCCCGGTGATGCCGGACCAGACGAAGCGGACGCGGACCGGGCGGCCGTCGTGGGTGTCCTCGCCGTGGAAGAGGCCCACGCCGTCCGGTCCGAAGCTCCCCGTCACCGGCGGGAAGAGGGTGCCGGTGCGGCGGCTCGCCCAGTACAGGGACCACAGGCCGGTCTGCCGGTCGTACAGGCGCAGGGTGAGCCCGCCGGAGCCGAGGGTGGGGAACTCGATCTCGTCGAAGCTCGCGCCGCCGTCGAAGTGACGGGTGCCGCGGCTGGTGGCCGGGAACTCCTCCCACTCACTCGCGGGGTCCAGGAAGTCCTTCAGGCGGCGGTTGGCGACCCGCCACTCCCCCGCGAGGAAATCGAAGTCCGTGGGGGTGGGATCGGGCGTGGTGGTCTTGGTCATGGGTGGACCGTAGGGCGGCTTCCCTGACAGCCTGCGTCAGTGAAGTCCAGCCGACTGCTCTCGATCATCCTGCTCCTCCAGACCCGCGGGCGGCTGACCGCCGACGAACTCGCCGCCGAGCTGGAGGTCTCGCCCCGCACGGTCTACCGCGACATCGAGGCCCTGCACGCCGCGGGCGTCCCGCTGTACGGCGACCCGGGCCACCACGGCGGCTACCGGCTGCTCGACGGCTACCGCACCCGCCTCACCGGCCTCAACACCCCTGAGGCGCAGAGCCTGTTCCTCGCCGGGCTGCCGGGCGCGGCCTCCGCGCTGGGCCTGGGTGCGTCCCTCGCCTCGACCGAACTCAAGCTGCGCGCCGCGCTCCCGCCCGGGCTGCGGGCCGAGGCCGACCGGATGCGCGCCCGCTTCCACCTGGACGCGCCGGGCTGGTACGCGGAGGACGACGACCTGCGGCACCTCCCGGAGGTCGCCGACGCGGTGTGGGCCGGCCGGACGCTGCGGGTGCGGTACCGGCGGTGGAAGGAGCCGACCGACGTGGACCGGGTGCTCGACCCGTACGGCCTGGTGCTGAAGGCGGGGCGCTGGTACCTGGTGGCGGCGCCGGGGCCGCGTACGTACCGGGTGGACCAGCTCCTGTCGGTCACGGTCACCGGGGACGCCTTCGAGATCCCGGCCGGCTTCGACCTGGCGGCCCACTGGGGCGCCGCGCAGCGGGACTTCCACGCACGGCTGCGGCAGGGCGAGGCGACGGTGCGGCTCGCGCCGGGGGCGGCGGCGCGGCTGACGGGTACGGCGGCCAGGGCGGCCGCGGAGACCGGCGTACCGGAGGCCGACGGCTGGACCAGGGCGGTGCTGCCGACCGAATCGCCGGAGCAGGCCCTGGCCGCGTTCCTCGCCCTGGGGCCGGCGGTGGAGGTGCTGGGCCCGCCGGAACTGCGGGCGGCGCTGCGGGAGGCGGCCCGCGCCACGGCGGCGCTGTACGAGGGGCCGGCGGCGGAGGCCGCGACCGCGGGGGCCCCGACCGCCCAGGCCCGTACGGCGCAGGCCCGTACCGCCCAGGCCCGTACGGCCCGGGCCGGTGCGGCCCGGGAGCCCGGACCTCAGGCCGCGCGCCAGTAACCCAGCGCGTTGACCCGCTGCTTCGGCAGGCCCAGCTCCTTGCGGACGAAGCCGGTGAGCGTGCGGGTGGTGGCCGCGTCGCAGGCGAGCCACACGTACGCCTGCTCGGGGTCCCCGACCAGCTCCGGCAGCTCCGCCCGCACCCGGTCGACCAGCGCGCTCCCGTCCCGCGGCACCCGGCGCAGTTCGTGCCGCCCGGCGTCCGCCCGTACCGGCAGCTCCTCGTCCGAGCCGTGCTGGGTCTCGAACCAGATCGTGGCCGGTACGTCCGCGTGCGCGTCGAGCAGCGAGTTGATGGCCGGCAGGGAGGCCGGGTCGCCGATGACCAGCAGCCGCGGGGGCGCGGGCGACGGGGTCGTGAAGCCGGTGCCCTGCACGGTGGCCTCGATGGTGTCGCCGGGCTCGGCCGCGCGCGCCCAGTCGCTCGCGACCCCGTCGTGCAGGGCGAACTCCAGGGAGAAGGTGCCGGCGGCGGTGTCGGGATCGACCAGGGTGTACGCGCGCTGGTGCGGCCGCCCGCCGTCCTGGAACCACAGCCGCACCCACATCGTGGGGTGCAGGGCCCCGCCGACGGCCGCGAGCAGCCCGCCGTCGCTCATCCGCACCCGGCGGTAGTGGTCCGTGACGTCCTCGGCCCCCGTCACCGTGAAGACGAAGTCCTTGCCGCGCAGCAGCTTGAGGACGACGTGCTCCCAGCCCTTGCCAACCCCCACCGTGGGTCCCTTCCCCTGGCTGCCGCCCCCACGGACGGCATGCTTACACTTAGGCCAGCCTAACCTAATGCACCCGGGGAGCAGTGTGAGTACCGAGGTCTACCGGGACGCCTGGGGCATCCCGCACCTTCGCGCGTCCGACACCCGTGAACTCGCCTTCGCCCAGGGGCGCGTGACCGCACACGACCGCGCCTGGCAGCTCGAAGTGGAGCGCCGCCGCGCCCAGGGCACCACCGCGGCCTTCCTCGGTGCGGAGGCCGTCGCCTGGGACCGGTTCGCCCGGCGCTCGGGCCTGGACGACACCGCCCGCCGCTGCTTCGAGGCCCTGGACCCGGAGACGGCCGCCTGGGTACGGGCCTACGTCGACGGCGTCAACGCGGGCATGCCGCAGGGCGCCGCCCGCGACCCGCGCTTCGCCGAGACCGGGCTGCGCACCGAGCCGTGGGAGCCCTGGGTGCCGCTGGGCATCTGGCTGTCCACGCACATCCTGTTCGCCGGATTCCCCACGAAGCTGTGGCGGGAACGGGTGGCCCGCGCGCTCGGCCCCGAGGCGACCACCCTCTTCGCCACCGACGGTCCGGGCACCTCGGGCAGCAACGGCTGGCTGGTGCCGGGCGACCGCACCACCACGGGCGCCGCGATCATCGCGGGCGACCCGCACCGCTTCATCGAGGACCCGGGCGTCTACCAGCAGATCCGCCTCTCCTGCCCGGAATACGACGTCCTGGGCCTGGCGGTCCCCGGCGTCCCGGGCCTCGCCCACTTCGGCCACACCGGCACCGCCGCCTGGGCGATCACCAACGCCATGGCCGACTACCAGGACCTGTACCGCGAACGCCTGCGCAGGACCGGCACGCTGGTGGAGGCGCTCGGCCCGGACGGCCGCTGGGAGTCCGTACAGCACCACACGGAGACCATCGAGGTCGCTGGCGCGGACCCGGTGACGGTGGAGGTCCTGGAAACGCCGCGGGGCCCGGTCGTCATCGGCGCGGACGAACCGGTGGAGGGCGTCACGGAATCCGGCGTCATGGAATCCGGCCTCGCGGAGCCCGGTACCGAGGGCATCGAAGGCACCGAGGAAGCGGTGGCCCTCCGCTATCCGCCCCGCGTCCGCAACGACCTCGGCTTCGCCGCCCTCCCCGCCCTCCTCCGCGCCCGCACCGTCGCTGACATCGACCGGGCCTTCGACGGCTGGGCCGAACCCGTCAACGTCGTCCACGCGGCCGACACCGAGGGCGGCCTGCTGCACCGCGTCGCCGGAGCCGTCCCGCTCCGCCCCCGCGCCAACAGCCTGCGCCTCGTACCGGCCTGGGAGCCGGAGCACGCCTGGCAGGGCTGGGCCGAGACCCCGTCCGAGCCGGTCCAGGGCTTCGCGGTAATGGCCAACGCCCGCGGCATCGCGTCACCGCTGGGCGTGGAGTTCGCTCCCCCGCACCGCGCGAACCGCATCCGCGACCTCCTCACCGGCTCGGCGGACTGGTCCGGCAGGGACATGGCGTCGATCCACACGGACACCCACCTGGCCTCGGCGGCCCCGCTGCTGGCGCTGGCGAAGGAACTCGCGTACCTCTCGCCGGAAGCCGAGGCCCTCCGCGACCGCCTCCTCACCTGGAACCAGCACATGGCGGCGGACAGCAGCGAGGCGGCCCTCTTCTCGGCCCTCCGCACCCTCGTCATCCGCCGCATCGCCGCCGACCCGTCGCTGGCCGCCCTCTCCGCCCTCCCCACGGGCCCGGAGGTCTTCCACCCCTGGCTCTACCTGGTCCCCCGCGTCGGCTACGCCCTCGAAGGGATCCTGGCCACCGACCTCCTCCCGGACCTGGACCGCCCGGCCCACGTCCGCGCGGCCCTGGAAGAACTGGCGGCAACACCCCTGCCGGACACCACCTGGGGCGACGTCCACGTCCTCACCCCCTGGCAGGCCCTCCCCGACCCCGAGGCCACCTGGCCCGGCCTGGCCGGCGACCACGACTGCGTCCTGGCCACCTCCAGCGTCCCGGGCGTCACGGACCGCACCGCCCGCGGCCCGGCCGCCCGTTACGTCTGGGACCTCGCCCGCCGCGAGGACAGCCTCTGGGCCGTACCGCTGGGCGCCGACGGCGTCCCGGCCGGCCCCCACCACCGCGACCAACTGCCGCTCTGGGCACAGGGCGAGCTCGTACCGGTCGTCACCGACTGGACCCGTCTCACGAAGGAATCCGAATGACCTCCCCCACCACGCCCGCCTCGGCCACCGCCCCCGCCAGACCCGCGGTCTTCACCCGGCACGTCGAAGGCCTCGGCACAGTCACCGTCTCCCCCCTGGACCCGGCGGCCGACTCCCCCCTCGTCCACTCCTGGGTGACGCAGGAGCGGGCCCGCTTCTGGGGCATGCGCGAGGCGACCCTCGAACTCGTCCGGGAGATCTACGAGGACGTCGACCGCCGCACCACCCACCACGCGTTCCTGGTCCGCCTGGACGGCACGCCGGCCGCGCTCTTCCAGACGTACGACCCGGCCGAGGACCGCATCAGCGAGTGCTACGAGGTCCAGCCGGGCGACATCGGCATCCACCTGATGCTGGCCCCCGCGGACGGCCCGGCCGTACCCGGCTACAGCGGCAAACTCCTGGGCGCCCTCACGGAGTTCACCCTCTCGGGCGGCAAGACCCGCATCGTCGGCGAACCGGACGCCTCGAACACCAAGGCGATCGCCCGCCTCCGGCGCACCGGCTTCGAACTGGGCCCGGAAGTCGAACTCCCGGAAATCGACCTCCCGGAGGTCTACCTCCCCGCGAAGAAGGCCCGCCTCTGCTTCCTCAACGCGCAGCGCTGACAAGGAAGTCCAGCAGCACCTCCTCCTGCCAGTGAGGGCACAAGCCCCGGCCCGAACCCCAAGCCGACCGGTCTGGGGCCGTCCGCCGACCGAGGGTTTCCGGGCCGGGGTGCCCTGTCAAGGGCGCTCCTTCGTCGCGTCGCCTGCGGCGATTCCACTTCGTTCCACCCTTGACAGGGCACCCCGGCCCGGAAGGCAAAGACCTCGGCGGACAACCCCAGGAAAGACGCCCAGGGGACACCTCATGCCTTCCGGTACCAGGTGCGTGCCCCCGGCACCGGGGCCCGGCCACGCCCCACGGGGCGGCGCACCACCGTCCGTAGGCCCCCCGCCCGTCTCAGCGACCTCCGGGCCGCCTGTGCCCCTTCATAAGCCGCCCACGATCGCTACGCGCTCCTACCAGACGGCGACACACGGCCGTCCGGGGCGGGGAAGAGACGGGGGAAGGGACGGGCGTCGGGGATGACCTGGATCCAGAGTCCATTTCCCGCAACTGGCGGGCGAGGACGGCCCGTCGGCCGCCGAGACGAGAGAAGCACGCAGGGACCGTTGGCGGCCGTCCCGACCACCGACGGCCCGCCGGTCGCCGGTCGCCGGTCGAGAGAAGCGCGTAGCGGTCGCTGGCGGCCTATGTCCGGCCCAAGACGGCCGTCCGCCGCCGTGGGGCAGGAGCGCGTAGCGATCTGTGGCGGCTGATGAAGGAGCACAGACGGCCCGGAGGCCGCCGAGACGGCCGGTGGGCCTACGGACGGGGACGCGTCCGCCCCGTGGGGCGAACCGGCACCCCTGTGCGGGGCCGGGCACCCGGTACCGGGAGGCATGAAGTGTCCCCCTGGCTGTTCCTTCGGGGTTGTCCGCCGAGGGTCTTTGCTTCCGGGGCGGGGTGTTCTGTCAAGGGTGGAACGAAGTGGAATCGCCGCAGGCGACGCGACGAAGGAGCGCCCTTGGCAGGGCGCCCCGTCCCGGAAACCCTCGGTCGGCGGACGGCCCCGGATGGGCTCAGTTCCGTGACGCCGGTTCAGGGGATACCGCACCCCTGCCCGCGCACCGGCACCGGCCCCCGCCCCGACCCCGCCCAGCCCGACCACGCCCCGGCACCGGCCACCTCCCCGAGACCGTCCCCCGAACGCGCAGGCGCCCCGTGCCGGTCACCGGGACCGGTACGGGGCGCCTGTCGCCAAGCTGGGCCAGGACGTGGGCGTCAGCCCTCGACGCCCAGCTTTTCCAGGATCAGTTCCTTCACGCGGGCCGCGTCGGCCTGGCCGCGGGTGGTCTTCATGACCGCGCCGACCAGGGCGCCGACCGCGGCGACCTTGCCGCCCCGGATCTTGTCGGCGATGGCCGCGTTGCCGGCGATGGCCTCGTCCACCGCGGCACCCAGGGCGCCGTCGTCGGAGACGACCTTCAGGCCGCGCTTCTCGACGACCTCGTCCGGCGTGCCCTCGCCGGCCAGCAGGCCCTCGATGACCTGGCGGGCCAGCTTGTCGTTGAGCGAACCCTCGGCGACCAGGGCCGAGACCCGGGCCACGTCGGCCGGGGCGACGCCCAGCTCGTCCAGGCCCTTGCCCGTCTCGTTCGCGTTGCGCGCCAGCTCGCCCATCCACCACTTGCGGGCGGACGCCGCGTCGGCACCGGCCTCGATCGTCGCGACGATCAGGTCGACCGCACCGGCATTGAGGATCGACTGCATGTCGAACTCGCCGATGCCCCACTCCTCGCGGAGCCGGTTGCGGCGGACGCGCGGCAGCTCGGGCAGGGTGGCCCGCAGCTCCTCGACCCACTCACGGCTCGGCGCGACCGGCACCAGGTCCGGCTCCGGGAAGTAGCGGTAGTCCTCCGCCTCCTCCTTCACGCGGCCGGACGTCGTGGAGCCGTCGTCCTCGTGGAAGTGGCGGGTCTCCTGGATGATCTTCCCGCCGGACTCCAGGACGGCCGCGTGGCGCATGATCTCGAACCGGGCGGCCCGCTCCACGCTGCGCAGCGAGTTGACGTTCTTGGTCTCCGAGCGCGTGCCGAACTTCTCCGCGCCCTTCGGCATCAGGGAGAGGTTGACGTCGCAGCGCATCTGGCCCATCTCCATGCGGGCCTCGGAGACGCCGAGCGCCTTGATGAGCTCGCGCAGCTCGGCGACGTACGCCTTGGCGACCTCGGGGGCGCGCTCGCCGGCCCCGACGATCGGCTTGGTGACGATCTCGATGAGCGGGATGCCGGCGCGGTTGTAGTCCAGGAGCGAGTGCGAGGCGCCGTGGATGCGGCCCGTCGCGCCGCCCACGTGGGTGGACTTGCCGGTGTCCTCCTCCATGTGCGCGCGCTCGATCTCGACGCGGAAGACCTCGCCGTCCTCCAGCTGGACGTCCAGGTAGCCGTTGAAGGCGATCGGCTCGTCGTACTGGGAGGTCTGGAAGTTCTTCGGCATGTCCGGATAGAAGTAGTTCTTCCGGGCGAAGCGGCACCACTCGGCGATCTCGCAGTTCAGCGCGAGGCCGATCTTGATGGCGGACTCGACGCCGATCGCGTTGACGACCGGGAGGGAGCCGGGCAGGCCGAGGCAGGTGGGGCAGGTCTGCGAGTTGGGCTCGGCGCCCAGCTCGGTCGAGCAGCCGCAGAACATCTTGGTCCTGGTGCCGAGCTCGACATGGACCTCAAGACCCATGACGGGGTCGTACGCGCCCAGCGCGGCCTCGTACGACAGGAGTTCGGTGACGGTCACGGTGAAACTTTCCCTCTCAGCCCAGCAGAACGTCGTCGTCGCCGAGGCGCCGCAGCTCGCGGTACAGGATCGCGAGGCCGGTCACGATGGCCGCGGCGGACACCACGGCGTCGACCAGCTTGAGCGTGTCGTTCTCCAGGCGGGCCTTCTTGACCTGCTTCGCGACGCCGATCGCACCGAAGGCGGTGGCGCCGATGGACAGGTACGTACCGGACTTGGACTTCTTGAAGCCCTTGGCCTTGGTCAGTGCGTTGCTCACAGCGACGGTGCCTCCTCAAGCAGCGGGTGACCCCAGCGGGCGACGAAGGCGGCCTCGACGGCGGCACCGACCTTGTACAGGCGGTCGTCCTTCATCGCCGGGGCGATGATCTGCAGACCGACCGGGAGGCCGTCCTCCGGCGCCAGGCCGCAGGGCAGCGACATGGCGGCGTTGCCGGCCAGGTTGGTCGGGATGGTGCACAGGTCCGCGAG
Organism: Streptomyces sp. NPDC086023; assembly: GCF_044540325.1. Lineage (NCBI taxonomy): Bacteria > Bacillati > Actinomycetota > Actinomycetes > Kitasatosporales > Streptomycetaceae > Streptomyces > Streptomyces sp. NPDC086023. Next base: position 282,344 of record NZ_JBITRX010000010.1, on the reverse strand, counting down.
GTACATCGCCATCGGGTCGTCGGCGCGCTCGCCGATCGGGAAGGCGGTGGTCGGCGTCGTCGGGGAGACGATCACGTCGACCTGCTCGAAGGCCTTCTCGAAGTCCTTCGTGATGAGCGTGCGGACCTTCTGGGCCGAGCCGTAGTACGCGTCGTAGTAGCCGGAGCTGAGCGCGTACGTGCCGAGCATGATGCGGCGCTTGACCTCGGGGCCGAAGCCGGCCTCGCGGGTGAGGGCCGTGACCTCCTCGGCGGACTTGGTGCCGTCGTCGCCGACGCGCAGGCCGTAGCGCATGGCGTCGAAGCGGGCCAGGTTCGAGGAGCACTCGGACGGCGCGATCAGGTAGTACGCGGCGAGTGCCAGGTCGAACGACGGGCAGTCCAGCTCGACGATCTCGGCGCCGAGCTCCTTGAGGAGCTCCACCGACTCGTTGAAGCGCTGGACGACGCCGGCCTGGTAGCCCTCGCCGGCGAACTGCTTGACGACACCGACGCGCATGCCGGCGACGGAGCCGTTGCGGGCCGCCTCGACGACCGGCGGGACCGGGGCGTCGATGGAGGTCGAGTCGAGCGGGTCGTGGCCGGCGATGACCTCGTGCAGCAGGGCCGCGTCGAGGACCGTACGGGCACACGGGCCGCCCTGGTCGAGGGAGCTGGAGAACGCCACCATGCCGTAGCGGGAGACGCCGCCGTACGTCGGCTTCACGCCGACGGTCGCGGTGACGGCCGCGGGCTGGCGGATGGAGCCGCCGGTGTCGGTGCCGATGGCCAGCGGGGCCTCGTACGACGCGAGCGCCGCGGAGGAACCGCCGCCGGAGCCGCCGGGGATCCGGGTGAGGTCCCACGGGTTGCCGGTCGGGCCGTACGCGCTGTTCTCGGTGGAGGACCCCATGGCGAACTCGTCCATGTTGGTCTTGCCGAGGATGACGACGTCGGCCTCCTTCAGCTTGCGCGTCAGGGTGGCGTCGTACGGCGGGATCCAGCCTTCGAGGATCTTGGAGCCGACGGTGGTGGGGACGCCCTTCGTGGTGAAGATGTCCTTGAGCGCGAGCGGGACGCCGGCCAGCGGGCCCAGCTTCTCGCCCTTGGCGCGCTTCTCGTCCACGGCGCGGGCCTGCGCGAGGGCGCCCTCGCGGTCGACGTGCAGGAAGGCGTGCACCTTCTCGTCGACGGCCTCGATGCGGGCCAGGTGGGCCTCGGTGACCTGCACCGCGGTCAGCTCGCCGGAGGCGATCTTCGCGGCGATCTCGGCGGCCGTGAGCTTGATGATGTTGCTGTCCGTCATGGTCTTAGTCCTCCCCCAGGATCTGCGGCACCTTGAAACGCTGCTGCTCCTGGGCGGGAGCGCCGGAAAGCGCCTGCTCGGGGGTGAGCGACGGACGGACCTCGTCCGCACGCATGACGTTGGTCAGCGGCAGCGGGTGGGAGGTCGGGGGTACGTCTTGGTCGGCGACCTCGGCGACGCGGGCGACCGCGCCGATGATGTCGTCCAGCTGACCGGCGAAGTGGTCCAGCTCGTCGCCGGACAGCTCCAGACGCGCCAGCCGAGCGAGGTGGGCGACCTCCTCGCGCGTGATGCCAGGCATGCAGCGATCCTCTGAGGGTGGTGAGTGTGTAGTTTCGGGCCCAATCCTATGGGGCCCGGCCCCCCGGCCACGAAACGGTTTGGCGCGGCCGGGGGTCACGGCACTCGCCGGGGGCCCCCGCGGGCCCGTCCCGCGAGGGGGAGCGGGCCCGTCCCGGGGTCAGGAGACCGTGCGGGTGGCCCAGGTCGAGGAGACCTTGACGCGGTTGCCGAAGGTGCCCCGCCCGGTGCCGGGGTTCAGCCAGCCGACGCCGGCGGAGTCCTTCGAGAAGAGGTCGGCCCGGCCGTCGCCGTTGAGGTCGCCGGCCCCGATGACCTGCTTGTACGTCGAGCCCCAGTCCCGGAAGACCAGCGCGCGCGTGCCCAGCTTGCCGGTGCCCGTGCCGTAGTAGCGCCACAGCTCGCCGTGGGCGTCGCGGGCGAGGACGTCGCCGTGCCCGTCCCCGTTCAGGTCCCCGGCGCCGACGACCTTGGTGTACGCGTTCCAGCCGGGCCCGATCCTCACGCGGGCGGCGAAGCCGGCGCTGCCGTTCCCCGCGTACAGCCAGAGGTTCCCGGTGGCCTTCTCGCGGGCCAGCAGGTCGGCGCGGCCGTCGCCGGTGAGGTCGCCGGGGGCGGTGAGCACGTCGTACCCGCGCCAGTCGGCACCGGTCTTCGTGTACGGGGACGTGGGGGCGGGGAGGCGGCCGGCGGGGGTGCGGTACATCCGGGCCTCGCCGCCGGGCAGCACGGCCAGGACGTCGTTGAGCCGGTCGCCGTTCAGGTCGCCGAAGGCGGTGAAGCGGGTGCCGGCGGCCCAGCCGGTGGTGACCGAGCCGGTGTGGAGGGAGCCCCTGGTGAGGTGCCCCGCGCCGTCGCCCTCGTACCGGGTGAGGGTGTCACCCGTCAGGGACAGCAGGTCGGCCCTGCGGTCGTCGGAGAAGTCCCGGAAGCGGGGGGTGGGGCGGGTGGTGCCGGAGGCCGCGTACAGGGGGCTCTTGTAGGAGCTCCAGAGGGCGGCCGGACGGCTGCCGGACACGGCGAGGACGCCGGTGACCACGTTGGCGTACTGGGCGGCCGGCGTGGTCGTCAGCGCCTTGGGCGCGGACCAGCCGTCGCGGCTGCGGAAGGCGTGGACGTAGCTGTACGAGCCATTGCTGCGGTAGACGGTCCAGCCGGCGTGCACGGTGCCGTCCGCGGCGATGCCCGCGCCGACGGTGCCCTGGTGCGGGTAGCGGTCGTCGGCCTGGGCGAGCGACCAGGTGCCGGTGGCGGCGTCGCGGGTCGTCGAGAGCACCCGCTTGGCGTCGTACGAGGCGGCGACCAGCGTGACGTCGCCGTTCGGGCCGACGAGGGGGCGGGGCAGCGTGCGCGGGGCGTTGGTGCCGGCGAGGGACGTGACCTCGGGCGCGGTCCAGTCGGCGCCGAGTGCCGGCTTGCGGGAGTACCGGATGGCCTGGTCGGCCTCGTGGTACCCGATGTGGTTCCACACGAGGGTGAAGCCGCCGGCCGGGTGGGCGTCCAGGCGGAGCCAGCCGGGACCGGTGCCGACGAGGGCGGCCGGCTCCTTCGCCTGGCCCCATTCGGAGGCGCCCGCCGGGAGCTCCATGATCCGGGAGTGGTACTCGATGGGGAGGGCCGCCGTGCCGGCGGCGCCCGCGGCGGGAGCCGAGTCCTTGGGGGACCGGGCGTGGGGCGCGTCGCGCTGCATGTCGTCGAGGTTCCACACGACGGCCGCGTTGCCGTCCTTGTCGACGGTCCCGGAGAGGCCGGTGAGGTACCACTCGCCACCGGAGTCGCCGTCCCCGGTGTCCTTCACGCTGTCGAAGATCCGGGGCTGGGACCAGTCGCCGCCGGGCGTGGCGCGCTCGGTGATGCGCAGCTGGATGCTGCCGTTCTGGGGGTCCTCGCCCCATACGGCGACGAGCCGTCCGGTGGCGCTGCCGAACACGCGGGGCGCGATGACGGACGAGCCGAGGGTGGTCACCGTGGTCACGGCGGACCAGGTGGTGGCGCCCGGGGCCAGAGTGGCCGCCTTGAGCAGGTACTGGCCGCCGTCCTGCTGCTCCAGCCAGGAGGCGACGAAGGAGCCGTCGCCCTGCGGGCTGAGGGCGGTGAGCGCGGCGTAGGCGTTGGTGGTCAGCTGCCGGGTGACCCACGCGGTGCCGCCTGCGGGCCGGAGCATGACGGTGAGCGTACGGGCGCCCTCGCCCGTACCGGCCGGGTCGGTGGCCCGGCCCCGCAGGCCGATCAGGGCGCCGTCGGCGCGGGTGTGCAGGCCGACGGCCGCCTCGCCGGCGGCGGCGACCTCGGCGGCGCTCCCCCAGACGCCCGGCTGGACGGGGTCGGAAGCCACGGTGGTGCCGGCGGCGGGAAGGCTGCCGGGCCCGGCGAACGCGGCAGGCACACCGGCGCCGAGGACGAGGGCCGGCCCGAGCGCGAGTACGCAGGCACGGCGAAGCGAATGCATGTTCAAGTGGAGCCCCCCGGTTCGAACTTCATGCGAAGTGGCTGGATCTTAACCGAGCCGCCGCCGCAGCTACCGACCGGTACCGCCCGCGCCCGAAGCTGCACCGCATGGAGACCGCGCCGAGGCCGAGTGGGGCGGGGCCTGTCCGCTTTCCGCCGGTCCCTCCCTGCCGGGCGTGTGGTGTGTGGGGGAGGTGCTTGACGCGTCGCCCACACACCACACGACCCACCCCCGAAGCTCCGGCGGCCCCCGGAGCCGTCACAGGCCCGGCCCCACGAATCCGCCCTACGCCCCCCCGCACCCCCCTACACCCCTACAGCCCCTGCGTCTCCGAAGCCGCCAGTTCCGCCGTGACATCCGCCGGCCGGCGCCACCCGTGTTCGCCGCGGGCCAGCAGCCAGGCGGTGGCCTCGGCGGGCGGCATGGCCGCGGCGACGAGCCAGCCCTGGACGGCGTCGCAGCCCAGGTCGCGCAGGCGCTCCCAGGTCTCGTCGTCCTCCACGCCCTCGGCCACGACGAGCAGGCCCAGCGAGTGCGCGAGGTCGACGGTGCACCGGACGATCTCGGCGTCCTGCGCGTCCACGGCGAGCCGGGCCACGAACGACCGGTCGATCTTCAGCTCGCTGACCGGCAGCCTGCGCAGGTGGACCAGGGAGGAGTAGCCGGTGCCGAAGTCGTCGAGGGACATCTTCACGCCGTGGCCGGTGAGCCCGGCCATGGTGTCGGCGGCCCGCTGGGGGTCCTCCAGCAGCACGTGCTCCGTTATCTCCAGCTGGAGGGAGCCGGCGGGCACCCCGTGGCGGGCCAGCCGCGCGGCGACCGCACCCGCGAAGCCGGGGGTGTGCACGTCCCGGGGCGAGACGTTGACCGCGACCGGCACCTTCAGCCCCTGGGCCCGCCACCGGGCGACCTGGGCGAGGGCGGTCTCCAGCACGTACTCGGTGAGGTGGGGCATCAGGCCGGAGGTCTCGGCGATGGCGATGAACTCGTCCGGGGGGACCCGGCCGCGCTCCGGGTGCACCCACCGGACCAGCGCCTCCAGCCCGGCGACCTGGCCGTCGAAGCGGACCTTGGGCTGGTAGTGCAGCTCGACCTCGCCGGCGTCGAGGGCGCGGCGGAGGTCGCCGAGCAGGCCGAGCCGGTCGGGGGTGTTGCTGTCGCGCTTGGACTCGTACACCTCGACGCCGGTGCGGTCCCGCTTGGCCTGGTACATCGCCACGTCGGCGCGCCGGAGCAGGCCCTCGGCGTCGAGCGCGTGGTCGGGGAAGACCGCGAGGCCGGCGCTGGCCTCCAGGACCAGGGTGAGTCCGTCGAGGTCGAGCGGCGAGGACAGCTCGGCGACCAGGTGACGGGCGACGCGCTGGGCGCTGGTGGTGGAGTCGGCGACGGGCAGGAGCACGGCGAACTCGTCGCCGCCCAGCCGGGCGGCCTCGGCCTGGCCCGGCAGGGCCTTCTGGAGGCGTTCGGCGATCTGGAGCAGCAGGCGGTCGCCCGCCAGGTGGCCCAGCGTGTCGTTGACCGCCCGGAACCTGTCCAGGTCGATCAGCACAAGAGCGGACCGGGTGCCGATACGTTCAGCCTCGTCCAGGGCCGACCAGGCGCGCTCCAGCAGCCACTGCCGGTTGGGCAGTCCTGTGAGCGGGTCGCGCAGCTGCTCCTCGGCACGCGCCCGGGCGATCCACAGCGTGGAGTCGAGGGCGATGAGCGGTACGGCGAACAGCGGCAGCAGCACCGGCATGCTGGTGGCCACCACGCAGATGAGCGGGGCGATCCCCAGCAGGGCCACGGCGACCAGCCCCTGACGGACCATCGCGGTCCGGGCCACGGTGGGCAGCCCGCCCCCGCGGGGCGCCAGCGCGAACCACAGCAGCACCCGGGTCACCAGCAGGTACGCGATGGCGACGAGCGTCACCTCGGGCACCGCCGCGGCGTCCCAGAACGCGGGGAGCCAGGGGTCCTCGACGGTCGGGGACTCGCCGAAGGCGGCGAGGACCAGGGCGCCCGCCCCGATGCCGAGCACGTCCACGGAGCCGTGCAGCAGGCCCTGTCGCCAGCGGTGCCTGCGGGCGGCCCCGACCAGCGAGACCACCGCGAGGCTGACGAGGCCGGCCGGCACCCAGCCGTAGAGGAGCAGGACGCCGAGGGTGAGGGCCGCGCCGGAACCGGTGCCGCCCCACCACCGGTCGCGGCCGAGGGCGACGAGGTGGCCGACGATGATTCCGGTCAGCAGGGCCAGGCACCAGCCCACCGTGCCGCCCGGGAAGAGCGCCTGACCGTCGCCGATGCCCAGCACGATGCCGGCCGCGAGCACCAGGGCGGCCGCGGTCACCACGGCGACGGGCAGCGCCTTGCGCCGCCCGTCCGCCGTCTCCGGCGGATGGGTCTCGGGTGTCCTGGAGCCCAGGACACCGAACCTGGCCGCCCGTCCTGACGGGATCAGGTCCCCGCCGAATTCTGGTGACGGGTCGGCGCTTTCGGTGGGTTTCATGCCCGTCCCTCTCACAGCCGGCGATGCCGATGCCTGGGGGCACCTCCCAGCGGTGGCTGGGGGAGGCCCCGATGTCATGCCATCACGGCTGGAATTGCACCACGCAGCCGTGCACGACAGGCGCACCCCTCAACAGTAGGCCGCAGGAAGCTCCCAGGGGCAGCGGTCGGCGGCGGTTGCCCGAATGCGCCCCAGCCATCCTCATCAGTACGGTATCCGCCGAACGGGTGAGATTGGACCAGGACCCCCCTGTCACCCATCTGATGATCCGACAGGCCACTGCGGGCTGACCACCCCTCGTCTTCCCCCTGTTCTCCCCTTTACCTACCCCGCTCCTCCGCGCTTCTCCCTATTCCCCCTCAACCGGAAGAGCCGCCTCGCGCGCGGCGTCGGCGCCCTGCTCCAGAAGGATGGCGAAGCCCGCCTCGTCGAGCACCGGGACCTTCACCTGCATCGCCTTCTCGTACTTCGAACCGGGGTTCTCGCCGACCACCACGAAGGAGGTCTTCTTCGAGACGGAGCCGGTCACCTTGGCCCCGCGGGCCTGCAGTGCCTCCTTGGCGCCGTCCCGCGTGTACGAGGCCAGCGTGCCCGTCACGACCACCGTGAGGCCCTCCAGCGGGCGGGGTCCCTGGTCCTCGCCGGCACCCTCGTCCTCCATCCGGACGCCCGCGGCGCGCCACTTCCGCAGGATCTCGCGGTGCCACTCCTCCTCGAACCACTGCTTGAGCGAGGCGGCGATGGTGGGGCCGACACCCTCCACGGCCGCCAGCTCCTCCTCGCCCGCCTGCTCGATGCGCTCGATCGACCGGAACTCGCGGGCCAGCGCCTCGGCGGCCACCGGGCCGACGTGGCGGATGGACAGGCCGGTGATGATCCGGGCCAGCGGGCGCTCCTTGGCGGCCTGGATGTTGGCCAGCATCGCCAGGGTGTTGGTCTTGGGCTCGCCCTTCTGGTTGGCGAAGAAGGTGACCACCTTCTCCTCGCCGGTCTTCGGGTCGCGCTTGGGCAGCCCGGTGTCGGGGTCGAGCACGTACGACTTGATGGGCAGCAGCTGTTCGACCGTCAGGTCGAACAGGTCGCCCTCGTCGCGCAGCGGGGGCTCCGAGGGCTCCAGCGGCTGGGTGAGGGCCACGGCCGCCACGTACCCGAAGTTCTCGATGTCCAGGCACTTCCGCCCGGCGAGATAGAACAGGCGTTCGCGCAGCTGGGCCGGGCAGGAGCGGGAGTTCGGGCAGCGCAGGTCGATGTCCCCCTCCTTCATCGGCCGCAGCTCCGTGTCGCACTCCGGGCACCGGGCCGGCATCACGAACTCCCGCTCGGTGCCGTCGCGCAGGTCGGTGACCGGCCCGAGGATCTCGGGGATCACGTCACCGGCCTTGCGGAGCACCACCGTGTCGCCGATGAGCACGCCCTTGGCCTTGACCACGTCCTGGTTGTGCAGGGTGGCGAACTCCACCTCGGAGCCGGCCACGGTCACCGGCTCGACCACGGCGTACGGCGTGACGCGCCCGGTCCGGCCGACGCCGACCCGGATGTCCACCAGCCTGGTGTTGACCTCCTCCGGCGGGTACTTCCACGCGATGGCCCAGCGCGGGGCGCGCGAGGTGGTACCCAGGCGGCCCTGGAGCGGGATCTCGTCGAGCTTGACGACCACTCCGTCGATCTCGTGCTCGACGGAGTGGCGGTTCTCCCCGAAGTAGGCGATGAACTCGCGCACTTCGGCGAGCGAGCCGACGACCTTGTTGTGCCGGGCGGTGGGCAGGCCCCACTCGTGCAGCAGCTCGTACGCGTGCGACAGGCAGTCGATCTCGAAGCCGTCGCGCGCGCCGATGCCGTGCACCACCATGTGCAGCGGGCGGGTGGCGGTGACCTTGGGGTCCTTCTGGCGCAGCGAACCGGCCGCCGCGTTGCGCGGGTTGGCGAAGGGCTTGTCGCCGGCCTCGACCAGCCGGGCGTTGAGCTCCTCGAACTTCTCCATCGGGAAGTACACCTCGCCGCGGATCTCGACCACGGCCGGGATCCGGTCGCCCTTGAGGCGGTCCGGGATCTCGGCGATGGTCCGCACGTTCGGCGTGATGTCCTCGCCGGTGCGGCCGTCGCCGCGGGTGGCCGCGCGGGTCAGCCGCCCGTGCTCGTACGTGAGGTTCACGGCGAGGCCGTCGACCTTGAGCTCGCAGAGGTAGTGGTAGTCGGGGGTGCCGACGTCCCGCGCGACCCGATCGGCCCAGGCCGACAGCTCCTCGTCGTCGAAGGCGTTGTCCAGGGAGAGCATCCGCTCGCGGTGCTCGACCGCGGTGAACTCCGTCTCGTACGCCCCCGCCACGTGCTGCGTGGGCGAGTCGGGCGTGCGCAGTTCGGGGTACTGCTCCTCCAGGGCCTCCAGGGAGCGCAGCAGCCGGTCGAACTCCGCATCGCTGACGACCGGCTGGTCCTTCACGTAGTACCGGAAGCGGTGCTCCTCGACCTGCTCGGCCAGCAGCTGGTGCTGCTCGCGCACCTCCGCCGGTACCGTGTCCTGCTGTTCGGCTGCCATGCCCCTGGTCCTCCCGTTCCGATCACTCAGGGTTGTCGGCGAGGGATCTCGCCGCCCTGACGCAGTGCGCCATGGCCGCGCGGGCGTAGGCGGGCGAAGCGCCCGCGAGACCGCACGAGGGAGTGACCACGACGGACTCCGCCAGAGTCCCCGGGGCCAGCCCCAGCCTGCGCCAAAGCTTCCTGACCCCCATGACGCTACCGGCAGGGTCCGACAACGCGGCGTCCGTGCCCGGCACCACTCCGGCGAAGAGTTTCGTGCCGCCTTCGACGGCCTCCCCGATGGCGTCATCCTCGCGCTCGGTGAGCAGGGAGAAATCGAACGACACGCCCGTGGCCCCGGCCCGCCTCAGCAGCGCGAAGGGCACGCCGGGCGCGCAGGAGTGCACGACCGACTCTCCCCCGTGGACGGCGAAGAGGTCGCGCAGGGCGCCCTCGACGACCTGGCGGTCCACGGCCCGGTACGTGCGGTAGCCGCTCGCGGTCTTCACCTGCCCGCGCAGCACGGCCGTCAGCGACGGCTCGTCCAACTGGAGCACGATCTCGGCGCCCGGCACCCGCCTGCGCAGGTCGGCCAGGTGGTTCCGCAGCCCCTCGGCCAGGGACCCGGCGAGGTCGCGGCAGGCGCCGGCGTCCTGGAGCAGCGCCTCGCCGGTGCGCAGCTCCAGGGCGGCGGCGAGCGTCCACGGGCCCACGGCCTGGACCTTGAGTTTCCCCTCGTACCCCTGGGTGAACTCCTCCAGCGCGTCGAGGTCCTCGCCGAGCCAGGACCTGGCCCGCTTGGTGTCGCGGCCGGGCCGGTCGCTGACCCGCCAGCCGCTGGGCTCCACGTGGGCGTACATGTCGACCAGCAGCCCGAGGGAGCGGCCGATCATGTCGGCGCCGGGGCCGCGGGCGGGCAGCTCGGGCAGGTGGACGAACTCCTCGAAGGTGCCGGTGACGGTCTTCGCGGCCTCGCGCGCGTCCCCGCCGGGCAGCGAGCCGACGCCGGTCGCCCCTCCCCCGTACCCGGTCATCGGCCGGGCCGCACGGAGAGGTCGTTGACCTCGGCGTCGCGCGGGAGGTCGACCGCCATCAGGATGGTGGTGGCCACGGACTCGGGGTCGATCCAGCGGGCGGGGTCGTACTCCTTGCCCTCCTGCGAGTGCACCTTTGCCTGCATCGGACTGGCGGTGCGGCCGGGGTAGACGGAGGTGACCCGGATCCCGTTGGCCTTCTCCTCCTGGCGGAGCGAGTCGGCGAGGGCCTTGAGGCCGTGCTTGGAGGCGGCGTACGCGCTCCAGTCGGCGTGGGCGTTGAGTCCGGCGCCGGAGTTCACGAAGACCACCTGGCCCTGGGAGGCGCGCAGGGTGGGCAGCAGCAGCCGGGTGACCTCCGCGGGGGCGATCAGGTTGACGTTGAGCTGCTGGTGCCAGGTCTTGGGGCGGAGCTCGGCGACCGGGCCGAGGTCGACGATGCCGGCGACGTGCAGCAGGGAGTCGAGGCGGTCGGGCAGCGCCTGGTGGGAGAAGGCCCAGGAGAGCCGGTCGGGGTCGGCGAGGTCGCCGACCAGGGCGCGGGAGCCGGGGTAGCGGGCGGTGAGCTCCTTGCCGCGGGCGGCGTCGCGGGCGAGCAGCACGAGGTCGTCGCCGCGCTCGTGCAGCCGGCGCGCGACGCACGCGCCGATGCCCGAGCCGGCACCGGTGATCAGGTGAGTAGCCATACCGGACATGCTCGCATTCGGGGGCGCGGCCTCGTACGCGTGTACCGGACCCGGTGGGTCCGGTGGGGCGGGAGTGGCCTAAAGTCCGTGGGCCCGCTCCGCGGGGGCGGGAACACAGCTCAGGGGAGGATTCATGCGGATGCGCCGGGAATGGGCGGCACTGGCGGTCGCGGTGGCGGCGGTGGCCGGTTCCGTGGTGACGGCGGGGCCCGCCGCGGCGGCGAGTGCGTCGGGGGTGCACACGGCCGATTTCAACGGGGACGGGTACAACGACCTGGTCATCGCTGCCCCCGCGGCGACGGTCGGCGCCAAGTCGGGCGCGGGCTACGTGGCCGTCGTGCCGGGCGGCGCGAACGGTCCGGTCACGGCCCAGCGCAGGGTGATCAGCCAGGCGACGGAGGGCGTGCCGGGCGATCCGGGGAACGAGGACTGGTTCGGCTACTCGCTGGCGACCGGTGACTTCAACGCCGACGGGTTCTCCGACCTGGCGGTGGGTGCTCCGTACGACCGGACGGGCACGGTGGCCGTCAACCAGGCCCCCGGTTCGGTGACCGTGCTGTACGGCAGCCCTGCGGGCCTGGTGAAGGCGGCGCGGATCATGGGCACGACCAAGCAGTTGGGCCTCGCGGTCACCGCGGCCGACATGGACGGCAACGGCCGCCCGGAGGTCGTCGCCAGCGAGTACCGGCTCTACCCGGAGGGCGGTCTGCGTCGCTTCACGGTCGCCAAGGGCGGCACCACCCTGACGCGGACGGCCGACTACACGACCTTCGGCGTGTACGGGCTGGCGGCGGGCGACGTGGACGGCGACGGGCGCGACGAGGTGGTGGCGCAGTTCGGCAGCCTGGGCGACGTGCCGATGCTCGGCGTCTTCCACGGCGGGAAGCTGTCCGACAGCTCCGCGTGGTGGCCCGAGTCCCCCGGTGAGGGCGGCTCCGACGCCGTCGTGGGCGACCTCGACAAGGACGGCAGGGCGGAGATCGTCGTCGGCCGCCGGAACGCAGCCTGGTACGCGCCCGGCGGAGACGTGGCGATCTGGAAGGGCCGTACCGGCGGCATCGCCGACGAGCCCGACCGGGTCATCACCCAGGCCACCGCCGGTGTGCCCGGGACCGCGGAGGACGGCGACGGCTTCGGCACCTCCGTCGCGCTGGGCGACCTCGACGGCGACGGCCACCTCGACCTGGCCGTCGGGGCCGGGCGGGAGGACAACGGCACCGTGGTGGACGGCGGTTCGGTCACCGTGCTGCGCGGCAGCGCGACCGGGATCGTCACCGCGACCGGCGGTGTGGTGCTGACCCAGAACTCCACGGGCGTCCCGGGCACCACCGAGGCGCGGGACCAGTTCGGCTCGGCCGTGTCGCTGATGGACTTCACCAAGGACGGGAAGGCCGAGCTGACGGTGTCCTCGCACGGCGAGGACAACAGCGCCGCCGAGTGGCCCTACTACGGCGACGGCGTCGTCAACGTGCTGCGCGGCACGGCCACCGGGGTCGGCACGACCGGCGGGCTGTCCCTCAGGGCGGCCACCTTCGGGTCCACCCCCGGCGGCAGCCCCTTCGGCTGGGCGATCGACCGCTAGCGGCAGCACCCGGTAAAACGAGGCGGTGGCCCGCCGGGGCGTCGAGACGCTCCGGCGGGCCACCGTCGTTCCGCGGGTGGGGACTTACCGGGTGGTGTACGCCCGGAAGACCTTCACCTCGGCGGTGTTGCCCTGCTTGTCGGCGACGACGGCGCGCAGCGAGACCGCCTTGCCCTTCGCCGGGTTCTTGACGCTGACCGCGCCGTCCTTGACGGTCAGCTTCTTCCAGGTGGTGCCGTTGTCGAAGCTGACGTACACGGCCAGGGACTTGAGGTTCGAGCCCTTGGCGCTGCCCTGGACGGTGACCGGCACCCGGAGGGTGCGGCCGGCCGGGGCGGTGCTGTCGAGCGCCAGCTCCGGGGTGAAGCGGACCACCGAGGCGGGCAGCTTGGTGAACTCCGCGGTCTTCTTGGACCGGAAGGTCCAGGAGGCCTCGACCCTGCCGGTGGTGCGGGCGATGGCCTGGCCGCGGTCCAGCGTGGTGGTCAGGCGGTAGTCCGCGCTGCCGGCGGGCAGCTCGAACGGCTCCGAGTAGCCGAACGGCGCCTTGGTGCGGAAGATCTCCTTGCCGTCGCGCAGCAGGACCGTGGAGCCCTTGGTGAACGCGGTGTCGCCCTGGTGGCCGGCGCCGTCGGTCAGCAGCGGGAAGTAGCCCATCAGCTGGTTGCCGTCGCGGTAGATGCCGGTCTCGTCGCTCATGCTCGGGCCGAAGACGCCGGTGTTGAAGGTCTCGCGGTAGGTCTTGCCCGCCTTGTAAACCTTCGGCGTGCCCCACCAGCCGCCCTCGCGGATCGGGAAGCCCTGCTCGTCACGGCCGCCCAGCTGGTCGAAGTCGACCTCCCACTTGACGTCGCCGATGACGGCGAGGCGCAGGGTGGCGGTGGCCGGCAGGCGGCGCGGGATGGAGATGGAGGTGGAGCCGGAGCTGCCGGGCAGGGTGCCGAAGGCGCTGAGCGCGCCCTGCTTGCCGGGCAGCGAGGTGCCCTGGGCGACCTTCACCGTGGCGAGCTCGGAGGCCTTGATGTGCCGGGTGAAGCCGTCGGCCAGGCGCTTGACCTTGCCGCCGACCGTCATGTGGTACTCGGTCGTCGGGCCCTCGGTCCAGTGGGAGTCCCAGGTCTGGACGACCGTGGTGCCCGCCGGGACGGCGCCACCGCGGTGGGCGGTGCGGAAGCCCTTGTACGAGTCGAGCCACCAGCCGAAGCCCCAGCCGGAGTCGCCGGCGGACACCTCGAAGCCGGGGGCGGCGAACTCGCTGGTCGCCACGGAGGACGGGACGGTGACGTCGACCGGCTTCGCCGTGCGGGCGTCGACCGTGACGGTGCCGTTCTTCCCGATCTTCAGGACGGGCTGGGCGACCCAGCTGACGCCCTTCGAGAAGTCGCGCGGGTCGTGCACGAAGGAGCTGCTGAGGATGTAGTCGCCCTTCGGCAGGCGGACCTCGGAGGTGCCTGAGGGGTCGAAGAGGTTCACGAACTGGTCCGCGGCGAGCCCGGAGGTGCCGGCCAGCATGGTGTTGAAGTCCTTGGCGGGCTTGCCGTCCCGCGCCAGGTGCTTGAACTTCACGTCGTACGACTCGACTTCGCGGTCCACGGCCGCGGCCGTGCGCACGGTGGTGCCGCCGCCGGTCGCGACGACGTACGCGGAGTACGAGCCGTCCAGGGTGCCGCCGATCCGCGTGTCCGCGGTGAGGTCGACGGAGGCGGTGCCGCCCGCGGGGACGGTGACCTGCCGGGCGCCGAGGGCGAAGAAGCCCGCGGGGGCCGGCTTGCCGTCGGGGCCGGTCGCGGTGGCCTTGAGGTCCAGCGTGACGGGCTGGGTGCCGAGGTTGCGGTAGGTGACCTTCTTGGTGACCGGCTTGTCGTCGGTGTGGGGCCACTGCTGGCGGCCGAAGCTCACCGACACGGGCTCGGCGATCACGTTCTGCCTGATGGCGCTGCCGACGGCGATGCGGCCGCTGCCCTGCTGGAACGGGGTGTACTTGCCGGGCTTGGTGGAGGCGGTCAGCACGCCCTTGAGCTCGGCGCCCTTCCACTCCGGGTGCTGCTGCTTGAGCAGCGCGGCGGCGCCCGCGACGTGCGGGGTCGCCATGGAGGTGCCGGAGATGGTCAGGTAGCCCTTGGGCTTCTGGCCGACCTCCTTGTCGATGACGCTGCCGGGCGCGGCGGCCGCGGTGATGTCGACGCCGGGGGCGGTGACGTCCGGCTTGACGGCTCCGTCGCCGACGCGGGGACCCTGGCTGGAGAAGCCGGCCAGGCGGTCCTTGTCGTCGACGGCGCCGACGGTGAGCGCGGCGTCGGCGCTGCCCGGGGAGCCGACGCTGGACGGGGCGCCGTCGTTGCCGGCCGCGATGGCGAAGAGGATGCCCTTGTCGGCGCTGAGCTTGTTGACGGCCGCTTCGAGCGGGTCGATACCGGGCTGGTCGGTGCCGCCGAGGCTGAGGTTGACGACGTCGGCGCCCTGCGCGGCCGCCCACTCCATGCCGGCGAGGATGCCGGAGTCGTCGCCGTAGCCGCTGTCGTCGAGGACCTTGCCGTTGAGCAGCTTGGCGCCCGGCGCGACGCCCTTGAACCTGCCGGCGGATCCGGCGCCGGTGCCGGCCGCGATGGAGGCGACGTGCGTGCCGTGGCCGAAGCGGTCCCCGGCGTCGGCCGCGGCGGTGAAGTTCTTCTCCGCGACGACCTGTCCGGCGAGGTCGGAGTGGGTGGCGTCTACACCGGTGTCGAGCACCGCGATCTTGACGCCCTTGCCGTCGTAGCCGGCGGCCCAGGCGGTCGGGGCGCCGATCTGCCGGGTGCTCTTGTCGAGGCTGGCCTTGCGGACGCCGTCGAGCCACACCTTGGCGATGCCGGAGGCGGTGGTGCGGTACGCGGTGCCGGCCTGCGGGTCGGTCAGGGCCTCCCAGACCGCGGCGGTGCCGCGCTGCGGGGCGGTGACGGCCTCGGCGTTGAGGGAGGTGAAGGTGCGGCGCACCTCGCTGCCGGGGGCCTGGCGGAGCTGCCCCTTCGCGGCCGGGGCGGTGCCGTTGTACTGGACGATCAGCCGGATGCCGGCGCGGCGGGCGGCCTGGTACTCGGGGCGGCTCAGCTCGGTGACGTCGAAGAGCCGGGCGTCCAGCTTCCCGCTGTCGATGAGGCGCTGGGCGTCGTACGGCACGACGCGGACGTGGCCGTTCACCCGCTGCACCGAAACCGGCACGTGCTCGCGGCCCTTGGCGCGCTCGATGCCGACCGGCTTGCCCTTGGCGTCGACGACGACCTTGTCGCCGGTGAGCAGCGCGATGCGGGTGGTCGCCTGGACGGGAGCGCCGCTCGGGGCGGCGAGGTCCCCGGCCCCGGCCGGCACGGCGGCGGCCGGGGTGGTCAGCCCCGCCGCGAGTGCCACGGTGGCGGCGGCGGCCACGAAGGCCGCTCCCGCCCGGTTGAGTTGACTGCGCACGTCATCCCCCCTGGATGATGAGGTCATCTCACGGGGGAACGGAATGGCCCCCCGGCATACGCAGTATGTGCGTAAGCGATCAGATTGCTCAACAGAGTGGCCTGATTAGGCGGTTGGGACGACTGAGGTGACGCCACTCTGGCGCGATCGTCTTGTTTGGACCGTCCGACGAAGGTGACAATCGAGGTGAAGCGCCAGTAACCGGGGGGTACTTGTGTGGATCACCTGTTTCTCCGTCGCCGTCGTCGTGCAGACCGTCCTGTGCGTCCGGCACCTCAGGGCGTACCGCCGGCTCCACCCGCGGCCGACACGTCCGCGTCCTGAAAGCCCGCCGACCGTCTACGAGTTCGCCTACCTGAAGGGCGGACCGTCCCGGGTCGCGGAGACGGCGATCGGGGCGCTGTTCCTGACCGGCCGGGTGACGGTGACTGCCCCGCGGTGGCTGGACATCGCGAGCGAGCCGAGGCCCGGCGACCCGGTGCAGTGCGCGGCCGTCGACAGCCGCGGTACGAGCAGCGCGACCGGCCGGGCGGGCCGGGCCCTGCACGCGGTGACCGGGGACGTCGCCGGGTCGGCGGCGGTGGCGGCGGTGGCCGAACGGCTGGTGGCCCAGGGGCTGGCACAGGACCAGAAGGCCCTCCCGGCGGCCAAGAACACGGCCGGCCTGCACGCCGCGGCGCTGGTGGGCACTGCGCTGCTGGGCATCGCCGCCGTCACCCACGAGGCGGTGTCACGGCGCCCCGCGGGGCTCCCCGTGGTGGCCTTCACCACACTGCTGGTGGCGGGGATCGTCGTGGCGGCCATGAGCGCGCCCCTGCGGAGCAGCTGGTCCACGCACCGGGGCCGGCTGTGGCTGAAGCGGTACACGATCCACACGTTCACGCCGGACCCGGGGATGGTGCGCGTCAGCACGGACGTGCTCTCCCTGGTCACGGTGGCGTTGGCCGGGCTGGTGATGATGCGGGGCCTGTCGGCGCTGTTCGCATCCGAGACGCCGGTGTCACACACCGCCGCTGCCGCGGACGGCTCGTCCGGTGGGGGCGGGGGCGGCTGCGGAGGCGGGGACGGCGGAGGCTGCGGGAGCGGCTGCGGAGGCGGCTGCGGCGGCTGCGGCGGGTGACGCGCCGATCCTGCGCCCGCTGCGCTCAGACGCCCATCGCCTCCCTGGCCTGGAAGGTGCGCCGGTAGGCGATCGGCGAGACGCCGAAGGCCGCCCGCATGTGCTGCCGCAGGGAGTTGCCCGAGCCGAAGCCGGACCGGTGGGCCACCAGGTCGACCGGGAGGTCACTGGTCTCCAGCAGCTGGCGGGCCAGTTCCAGCCGCTGGGCGGTGAGCCACTGCACCGGCGTCATGCCCACCTCGTCGCGGAACCGTCGGGTGAAGGTGCGCAGGCTCATCCCGGCCTGCGCGGACAGCTCGGCGAGGGTCAGCGGGGTGTCCAGCCGGTCCATCGCCCAGGCACGGGCCGCGGAGGTGGTGGCCACGGTCGGCTCGGGCACCGGCCGCTCGATGTACTGGGCCTGTCCGCCGTCCCGCCAGGGCGGCACCACGCACAGCCGGGCGGTGAGGTTGGCGACGGCGCTGCCGTGGTCGTTGCGGATCAGGTGGAGGCAGAGGTCCACGCCCGCGGCCACCCCGGCGGAGGTCAGCAGGTCGCCGTCGTCGACGAAGAGCACGTCCTCGTCCAGCTGCACGCGCGGGAAGGCCCGCCGGAACCTCTCCGCGTCCACCCAGTGCGTGGTGGCGGGCCGTCCGTCCAGCAGCCCGGCGGCGGCCAGGACGTGCGAGCCGGTGCAGATGGACACCAGCCGGGTGCCGGGCCTGATCCGGGCCAGCGCCGCGCGCAGGTGCTCCGGCAGCGGCGCGCCCGCCAGCAGCTCGTCCATGGCGTGGGTGGGCGGGACGATCACGGTGTCGGCGGTCTCCAGCGCCTCGGGCCCGGCCGCGACGCCGACGGTGAAGCCCGCGTCGCTGGTGACCGGCTGCCCGTCGGCGGTGCACACGACGACGTCGTACAGCTTGCGGCCGCCCGGTCCGTAGGCGTTGCCGAAGACCCGGGAGGGGATCCCGAGCTCGAAGGGGGGCACGCCCTCCAGGGCGAGGACGGCGACGCGGTGCCTGGTCTCCATGGCCAGATTCTGTCACATCATGGCTATCCGGCCATCACCACACGGGTCCCCGCCGCCCCATGCTGAAGTCACGCCGCCGGACGAGCGGCCCCCCGACCAGGGTCTTTCTTTCCAAGGAGCAAGCAATGCGCGCAGTCGTCGTCAGCCAGTGGGGCGGTCCCGAGGTCCTCACCGAGGTCGAGCTGGCCAAGCCCGAGCCCGGTCTGGGCGAGGTCCTCGTCCGGGTCCACGCCGCTGGCGTCAACCCGGTCGACTGGAAGACCCGGGCCTCCGGCGCCCTGATCGCCTGGGGCCAGACCCCGATCATCGGCTGGGACGTCTCCGGCACGGTCGAGGCCGTGGGGCCGGGCGTGACCCTCTTCCAGCCGGGCGACGAGGTCTTCGGCATGCCGCGCTTCCCCTCCCAGGCGGGCGGTTACGCGGAGTACGTCACGGCCCCGGCCCGGCAGTTCGCCCGCAAGCCCGCCTCCCTCACCCACCAGCAGGCCGCCGCGCTGCCGCTGGCCGCACTGACCGCCTGGCAGGCGCTGAACGACACCGCGGGGCTGCGGGCCGGCCAGCGGGTGCTGGTGCACGCCGCCGCCGGCGGTGTGGGCCACTTCGCGGTCCAGATCGCCAAGGCCCTGGGCGCGTACGTGATCGGCACGGCCAGCGCCGGCAAGCACGGGTTCGTACGCTCCCTCGGCGCCGACGAGGTGGTCGACTACCGCAGCACCGCCTTCGAGGAGGCCGTGGCGGAGGTCGACGTGGTGATCGACTCGATCGGTGGCGACTACGGCACCCGCTCGCTGAAGGTCCTCAAGCCCGGCGGCACGCTGATCACCCTCAACGGCCCGGACGACATCCCGGCCGGCGCCGAGGGCTTCCGCACCGGCTGGACGCTCGTCGAGCCCGACTTCGCGGGCCTGCAGGCCATCGCCGCGATGGCCGAGGAGGGCAGCCTGCGCCCCGAGATCGACACCGTCCTGCCGCTCTCGGAGGCCGCGAAGGCCCACGAGATCGGCGAGCGCGGCCGCACCACCGGCAAGATCGTCCTGTCCGTGGTGTGAGCCCCGGCTCAGACGCCCGCGGTGGCCCTGGTCGTGGCGGCGATGGTCGCGGAGCCGACCACGCGCGTACCGTCGTACAGCACGATCGCCTGGCCCGGGGCCACGCCGCGGACCGGCTCGGTGAAGGTCACCCGCAGCTCGCCGTCCACGACCTCGGCGAAGACCTCGGTCTCGCCGCCGTGGGCGCGCAGCTGCGCGGTGTACGTGCCGGGGGCGGCCTCGCGGGCACCGCACCAGCGCGGCTTGATCGCCGTCAGCGCGGAGACGTCCAGGGACTCCTTGGGCCCGACGGTGACCGTGTTGTCCACCGGGGAGATGTCCAGGACGTAGCGCGGCTTGCCGTCCGGGGCCGGGTGGCCGATCCGCAGGCCCTTGCGCTGGCCGATGGTGAAGCCGTACGCGCCGTCGTGGGTGCCGACCTTCTCTCCGGACTCGTCGACGATGTCGCCCTCGGCCTTCCCCAGCCGCTTCGCGAGGAAGCCCTGGGTGTCGCCGTCGGCGATGAAGCAGATGTCGTGGCTGTCGGGCTTCTTGGCCACGGCCAGGCCCCGGCGCTCGGCCTCGGCGCGGATCTCGCCCTTCGTCGTGACCGTGTCGCCGAGCGGGAAGAGCGCGTGGGCCAGCTGCTTCTCGTCCAGCACGCCGAGGACGTACGACTGGTCCTTGGCCATGTCGGAGGCGCGGTGCAGCTCACGGCTGCCGTCGGGCAGCTCGACGATGGTGGCGTAGTGGCCGGTGCACACCGCGTCGAAACCGAGGGCGAGCGCCTTGTCGAGCAGCGCGGCGAACTTGATCTTCTCGTTGCAGCGCAGGCAGGGGTTGGGGGTGCGTCCGGCCTCGTACTCCGCGACGAAGTCCTCGACCACGTCCTCGCGGAAGCGCTCGGCCAGGTCCCAGCAGTAGAAGGGGATGCCGATCACGTCCGCGGCGCGGCGGGCGTCGCGGGAGTCCTCGATGGTGCAGCAGCCGCGGGCCCCGGTCCTGAAGGACTGCGGGTTCGCGGAGAGTGCGAGGTGGACACCGGTCACGTCGTGGCCCGCCTCGACGGCGCGGGCGGCGGCGACGGCGGAGTCCACGCCGCCGGACATGGCGGCGAGAACGCGGAGGGGACGGCGCGGCTGCGGGTTCTGAGTCATAGCACCCACCAGAGTACGGGGGGAACCGGACCCGGGGCACGGGCGTTCTTCTTCCCCGAGGGGGTGGTGCGGGTGGCACGCAGGAAGCGCGGGCCGGCGCGCAGGGCGTTGCTGGTCACGGCCCTGGGTGTGCTGGTGGGGGCCGGCGTGGCCGGTCGTGACGAGATCTCCCGCGGTTACTGGCTGCTCCCCGGGGTGTCCAAGCCCCGCAAGGAGGGCGAGCTGGACCACAAGGGGGCGCGCTGGACGGCGGCCTCCCCCGCGAACTGGCGCATGGCGGACCGGCCGGCCGACTACCCGGTGGACCGGATCGTGGTGCATGTCACGCAGGGCGGCTTCGAGGGCTCCGTCAGCGCCTTCCGCAACCCGTGGCACAAGGCGTCGGCGCACTACATCGTGCGCGGGGACGGGCACGTCGAGCAGATGGTGCGCGAGCTGGACGTCGCGTTCCACGCCAACAACCGCTCGGTGAACGAGCGCAGCGTGGGCATCGAGCACGTGGGCTTCGTGGACCGCCCCAAGGACTTCACGCCGGCGATGTACGCGGCCTCCGCGCGGCTGGCCGCCGACATCTGCGCGCGCTACGACTTCCCGGCGGACCGCCGCCACATCATCGGCCACAACGAGGTGCCGGGCGCCGACCACACGGACCCGGGCCCCCACTGGGACTGGGACCGCTACATCAGGCTGGTCCGGGCCGAGCTGAAGCGGCGCGCCGGCTGAAGCGGCGCGCCGGCTGAGTCGACCGGGCCGCCGCGTCAGCTGAGGCCGGCCGTCCGGGCGCGGGCCACGGCGGGGCCGATGGCCGCGGCGAGGGCGGCCACGTCCTCCTTGGTCGAGGTGTGGCCCAGCGAGAAGCGGAGCGTGCCGCGGGCCAGGTCCGGCGGGGTGCCGGTGGCCAGCAGGACGTGGCTGGGCTGGGCGACGCCGGCCGTGCAGGCGGAGCCGGTGGAGCACTCGATGCCCTGGGCGTCGAGCAGGAGGAGCAGGGAGTCGCCCTCGCAGCCGGGGAAGCTGAAGTGGGCGTTGGCCGGCAGCCGGTCGGCGGGGTCGCCGCTCGGCACCGCGTCGGGCACGGCGTCCAGCACGGCCGCGACGAGCTCGTCCCGCAGCGCGCCGATCTCGGCGGCGAACTGCTCGCGCCGTTCGGCGGCGAGCCGGGCGGCCACCGCGAAGGCGGCGATCGCGGGTACGTCGAGGGTGCCGGAGCGGACGTGCCGCTCCTGGCCGCCGCCGTGCAGGACGGGTACGGGCGTCTGGTCGCGGCCCAGCAGCAGCGCGCCGATGCCGTAGGGGCCGCCGATCTTGTGGCCGCTGACGGTCAGCGCGGCGAGCCCCGACGCGGCGAAGTCCACGTCCAGCTGCCCGACGGCCTGGACCGCGTCGGAGTGCATCGGTACACCGAACTCGCGCGCCACCGCCGCCAGTTCGGCGACCGGCAGCACCGTGCCGATCTCGTTGTTGGCCCACATCACGGTGGCGAGGGCCACGTCGTCCGGGTCGCGCTCGATGGCCTCGCGCAGGGCTTCGGGGTGCACCCGGCCGTACCGGTCGACGGGCAGGTACTCGACGCGGGCGCCCTCGTGCTCGCCGAGCCAGTGCACCGCGTCCAGCACCGCATGGTGCTCGACCGGGCTGGTCAGCACGCGGGTGCGGGCGGGGTCGGCGTCGCGGCGGGCCCAGTACAGGCCCTTGACCGCGAGGTTGTCGGCCTCGGTGCCGCCAGCGGTGAAGACGACCTCGCTCGGCCGTGCTCCGAGCGCCTCCGCCAGGGCCTCGCGGGCCTCCTCGACGGCGCGGCGGGCCCGGCGGCCCGCCGCGTGCAGCGAGGAGGCGTTGCCGGTGACGGTGAACTGGGCGGTCATCGCCTCGGCGGCCTCCGGGAGCATCGGAGTGGTCGCGGCGTGGTCGAGGTAGGCCATGGTTCCCCGATTCTACGAGGGCCCGGCGGCCGCCTTGACCCAGGTGCGCGGCGTACGGACGGGACGCCGGTACGCCGGTACGCCGCACGCAGCGCCGGGCCCGGCCCGCCTCAGCCGCGCGGGGCGCGGGCCAGCTGCCGCGACTGGGCCACCAGGCGGTCCGTACTGTCCCAGACCTCGGCGTCCTCCTCCAGGAATCCACCGGCCATGTTCCGCGTCGTGATCGAGACGCGGAGCGGGCCGGGCGCGGGGCGGCACCGGATGTGGGTGGTGAGCTCGACGGTGGGCGCCCAGCCGATCAGGCCGAGGTCGAAGGCGGTGGGCGGCAGCGCGTCCACGGCCAGCAGCAGGGAGAGCGGGTCGGCGTCGCGGCCGTCGGCCAGGCCGAACCAGGCCCGCATCTCGCCCTTGCCCGAGGGGGCGCCCAGGGCCCAGCCCGCGGTGGCCGGATCCAGCCGCAGCGCGAGCCGGTCGACGATGGCGGAGCTGCCCGGGATGGGAGCCGGGCCCATCTCGGGGCCGAGGCAGTGCTCGTACGGGGGCATGGCCGGCGGCTTCGCGCTCGTGCGGACGTCGTCGGTGAGCGCGCCGAGGTCGCCGTAGGAGGCGAGGACGCGGATGCGCTCGACCTCGGCGCCGCTCTCGTCGTACTGGAAGAGGGAGGCCTGGCCGGTGGAGAGGGTGTTGCCGGTGCGGACCTGCTGGGTGCGGATCACGGCGGGGCCGGGGACCGAGGAGGTGAGGTAGTGCGCCGAGACCGTGACGGGGTCGCGGTGCGGGAGGGCCTCGGAGAGCGCCCTTCCCACCAGGGCCAGCAGGTAGCCGCCGTTGACGGCGCTGATGATGGTCCACCCGGCGGAGAGTTCCGCGTCGAAGACGCCCGGTTCGGCCGCGCCGCGGGGCGTGAGCCGGGTGTCCCGGTCGAACTCGCTGTCGCCGATCGTTGCCTGAGCTGCTGCCTGTGCCATACATCCAGCGTACCGCCGGTAGCTACTAAGCGGTAGCTTTTCTTGTTACGGCTTGGCGTGCTCCTCCTCGGCCACCTCCGAGCGGCGGTTCCAGGCGCGCGGGGCCTGCCAGTGGAAGCGCATCGCCAGCAGCCGGAAGACGAAGGCGGTCACGGCGGCGATGGTGCTGGTCACCGCGTTGAGGGCGTCGAAGTTGAGGAAGAGGGCGACCATGCCGGCGCCCACCATCGCGGGCACGGCGTACATCTCGCGGTCGCGCAGCAGCGAGGGCACCTCGTTGGCCAGCACGTCGCGCAGCACACCGCCGCCGACGGCGGTGGCGAGGCCGAGGGCGGCGGACTGGGTCAGGCCGAGGCCGTACTCGTAGGCCTTGGTCGTGCCCGTGACGCAGAAGAGACCGAGGCCGGCCGCGTCGAGGACGCTGACCAGCCGGTTGATCCGGGCCACCTCGGGGTGGAGGAAGAAGACGAAGGCGGCGGCGACCAGCGGCGTGACGAAGTAGCCGAAGTCGGTGAAGGCGGCGGGCGGGATCGCGCCGATCATCAGGTCACGGAAGAGGCCGCCGCCGAGGGCGGTGACCATCGCGAGCATCGCGATGCCGAAGATGTCGAAGTTCTTGCGGACCGCGAGCAGAGCGCCGGCCAGGGCGAAGACGAAGATGCCGACCAGATCCAGGGCGTGCTGGAGGGTCGGGTTGAACAGATCGTGGTACAGGGACACGGACACATTCTGCCGGTCGGTTCCGGCCATGCCCGTGCCGAGGTGCGGGGGACCCGGGGCCGCGCCCAGGGTCCCCCGCACCCCCGTCTACTCGGCGGCCTCCGCCGCCTCCGGCAGCGCCGGGTCGCCCGGGGCCTGGTCCGGGGCGTTCTCCGGGTGGTGGCAGGCGACCTGGTGACCGGTCTTGAGCGCCAGCAGCGGCGGCTCGATGGTCTTGCAGATCTGCGTGGCCTTCCAGCACCGGGTGTGGAACCGGCAGCCGCTCGGCGGCGAGATCGGCGAGGGCACGTCGCCCTTGAGCAGGATGCGGCCGGTCTTGGCCCCGCGGCGCTTCGGGTCCGGCACCGGCACGGCCGACAGCAGCGCCTTGGTGTACGGGTGCATCGGCGCCTCGTACAGCGACTTGCGGTCGGTCAGCTCGACCATCTTGCCGAGGTACATGACCGCGATGCGGTCCGAGACGTGCCGGATGACCGACAGGTCGTGCGCGATGATCACGTACGTGAGGCCCAGCTCGTCCTGGAGGTCGTCCAGCAGGTTGACCACCTGCGCCTGGATCGACACGTCGAGGGCCGAGACCGGCTCGTCCGCGACCACGAGCTTCGGCTTGAGCGCGAGCGCACGGGCGATGCCGATGCGCTGGCGCTGGCCGCCGGAGAACTCGTGCGGGTAGCGGTTGTAGTGCTCGGGGTTCAGGCCCACGAGGCTGAGCAGGCGCTGGACCTCCTGCTTCAGGCCGCCCTCGGGCTCGATGCCCTGGAGCTTGAAGGGGGCGCTGATGATCGTGCCGACCGTGTGGCGCGGGTTCAGCGAGCCGTACGGGTCCTGGAAGATCATCTGCACGTCACGGCGGAGCGGGCGCATGCCCGAGACGCCCAGGTGCGTGATGTCCTTGCCCTCGAACTCGACCTTTCCGCCGGTCGGTTCGAGCAGCCGCGTGATCAGCCGGCCCATGGTGGACTTGCCGCAGCCGGACTCGCCGACCACGCCGAGGGTCTCACCCGGGTAGACCTCGAAGTCGAGGCCGTCGACGGCCTTGACCGCGCCGACCTGGCGCCGCAGCAGCCCCTTGTTGATGGGGAAGTGCTTGGTCAGGCCGGAGACCCTCAGCAGCGGCTCGGGCGAGGCGGTGGCCTGCGCGGGGACGGTGGCCGCGTCCGTCTTCTTCATGTCGGTCACAGCTTCGGCGCAATCTCTTCGGTCCAGATCCGGGTCCGCTCCTCCTGCGACATGTGGCAGGCGGACCAGTGCTTCGTCCCGTCGTCCGTCAGCTCCGGCCGCACGGTGCGGGTGACCCCGCCCTTGGGCACGTCGGCGTACGGGCAGCGCGGGTTGAAGGCACAGCCGCTGGGGATGTTGATGAGGCTGGGCGGCGAGCCCTTGACCGGGATGAGCCGCTCGGTCTGGTCGCGGTCGATGCGCGGCATGGAGCCCAGCAGACCCCAGGTGTAGGGGTGCCGCGGCTCGTAGAAGACCTTCTCGGCCGTGCCGCGCTCGACGCACCGGCCGCCGTACATCACGAGGATGTCGTCGGCCATCTCGGCGACCACGCCGAGGTCGTGCGTGATCATGATGACCGCCGAGCCGAACTCCTTCTGGAGGTCCCGGATGAGGTCGAGGATCTGCGCCTGGACGGTGACGTCCAGGGCGGTCGTCGGCTCGTCCGCGATCAGCAGCTCGGGGTTGTTGACCAGACCCATGGCGATCATGGCGCGCTGGCGCATGCCGCCGGAGAACTCGTGCGGGTACGCGTCGACGCGCTTGCCCGGCTCGGGGATGCCGACCCGGTCGAGCATCTCGATCGCGCGCTTGCGCGCGGTCTTCTTGTCGACGTCGTTGTGGTTCCGGTACGCCTCGACGATCTGGGAGCCCACCGAGTAGTACGGGTGCATCGCGGACAGCGGGTCCTGGAAGACCATTGCCATCTTGCGGCCGCGCAGCTGCCGTACGTCGTCGGCGTCGGCGCGCAGCAGCTCCTGGCCGTCCAGCCAGATCTCGCCGGAGATCTGCGGGCGGTTGCGGCTGTGGCCGGTCCGGTGCAGGCCCATGACGGCGAGCGAGGTGACCGACTTGCCGGAGCCGGACTCGCCCACGATGCCGAGGGTCTTGCCGCGCTCCAGGTCGAAGGAGAGGCCGTCGACGGACTTGACGATGCCGTCGTCGGTCGGGAAGTGGACCTTGAGGTCGCGGACCGAGAGGAAGGCCTCCGGGCGGGGGCCGGCCTGCTCGGGGATGCCGACCGGGCCGGTGGCGGTTCCCGCGACCTGGGCGCCTTCGTTGTTCAGCGGGGTCTCGGTCACGTCAGCCTCACGCGCGGGTCTACGACGGAGTACATGATGTCCACGATCAGGTTGGCCATCACGATGAAGAAGGCGGCGACCAGGGTCACGCCCATGATCACGGGCAGGTCGCCCTGGCTGATCGCGCCGACCGCGGCGGTGCCGAGGCCGGGGAAGTTGAAGGTCGACTCGGTGAGGACGGCGCCGCCGAGCAGGCCGCCCAGGTCGAGGCCGACGAGGGTGAGGACGGGGGTCAGGGTGGAGCGCAGCGCGTGCTTCCCGATGACCACGTTCTCCTTGAGGCCCTTGGCGCGGGCCGTCCGGATGTAGTCCTCGCCCAGGACTTCGAGCATGGTGGCCCGGGTGATGCGGGCGTACGTCGCGGCGAACAGGAAGGCCAGCGTGATCCAGGGCAGCAGCATGCTGTTGAACCAGGCCGCCGGATCGTCGACGAGCGGCGCGTACTCACTCGCGTCCAGCCACTGGAGGGAGTAGACGAAGATCGCCGTCGCCAGCATGCCCGTGAAGTAGATGGGCAGGGACACGCCGGCCAGGGCACCGATCATGGTGAACCGGTCCCAGATCGTGCCTCTCCTCAGTGCGGAGATCACGCCGGTGAGCACACCGCCGATGACCCAGAGGATCACCGCTCCGCTCGCGAGGGAGAGGGTGACGGGAATGCGGTCGAGCAGCATCTCCCACACCGGCTGCTCGGCCTTGAACGAGTAGCCGAAGCACGGTGCGGGGCAGTGCGTTACCTCCGTGCCCTGGTTGTAGTCGCGGCCGGCGACGATGCCCTTGAGGAAGATTCCGTACTGCTCAGGGATGGACTTGTCGAAGCCCATCTTGACGCGGATGCCCTGAAGAGCCGTTTCGTTGGTCTCGCGGCCGGCGTACATGAGAGCCGGGTCGCTGCCGGTGATTTTCGGCACCGCGAAGAAGATGCCGAAGGTGACCGCGGAGACCACCAGCAGCGTGGCGACGACATTGAAGAGCCGCCGAATGAGGTAGACGAGCACTGCAGTCGGCCGCTCGGGCGGGCGGCCGCCGTCCCTTGTGGGGACGGCAGCCGCCGCCTGCGGCCTTCACCTGCCCTTCGAACTAGCGCATGTGTGGTGAAGGCACATGTCCTGCTGTTACTTGACGACACCCACGGTGGCGAGGTCGATCTTGCCCATCGACTCGTTGAAGTAGACGTTCGTCAGGCGCGGGTTGTGGTAGACGAAGGCCTTGTCGAAGTTGATCGGCAGGTAGAGCGCCTTCTCCATGACCTTCTTGTTGATGTCCGTGTAGAACGGGGCGGCCTCTTCCGGGGTGGCGGCGTCGGCGGCCTTGTCGAACAGCCCGTTGACCTCGGGGTCGTTCAGCATGGAGTAGTTGTTGTTGCCGTTCGGCAGGATGAAGCTGCCGTCGACCAGCGGCTGCAGGAAGCCGGAGCCGGAGTTGTAGTCGGCACCCCAGCCCATGACGATGATGCCGTAGCCCTTCTTCTTCACGTTCTCGGGCGAGCCGATCGTGGAGGAGGAGAGCTTGCCGTCGTACTGGTCGATGGAGGCCTCGATGCCGACGGCCTTCAGCGACTCCTGGAGCGACTCGGCGGTCTTGACCTCGGCGGCGCGGTTGTTGCGGACCGCGATCGTGGTCTTGAAGCCGTTCGGCTGGCCACAGGCGGCCAGGGCGGCCTTGGCCTTGTCGACCTGCGGGGCGCCACCGGCCAGGCCGTACGGGTCGTACGACTTGTCGGAGCCCGGGATGCCCGGAGGCAGCATGTTCGCGCCGAGGTCACCCGAGGTCGGGCCGCCGCGGGCGGTCTGCAGGGACTTCGGGTTGGCCGCGTAGATGACGGCCTTGCGGCACTCGATGTTGTCGAACGGCTTGACCGTCTGCGGGAAGACGAAGTAGCGGATGTAGCCCGTGAACGGGTTGTCCGCGTTCTTCTTCAGCTTCGGGTCCTGCAGGATCTTGATCTTGGCGGCCTGCTGGACACCGGTGCCGTCGACCGCGAGGTCGATGTCGCCGTTGAGCAGGCGCGCGTCCATGTCCTCGGCGTTGGTGGTCACCGTGAACGAGACCTTGTCCGGCAGACCCTTGCGGATCGTGTCGGTCTTCGGGTCCCAGTTCGGGTTGCGCTCGAAGGTGGCGCCCTTGCTCGCGGTGAAGCTGGTGACCTTGTACGGGCCCGTGGAGATCGGGGCGTTGGTGTACTTGGCGCCCGTGTCCTTCGCGGCCGGGACCGGCGAGGAGGACGGCATGGCCAGGAGGTAGGAGAAGTCGGAGTTCGGCTTCGCCAGGTTGAAGACGATGGTCTTGTCGTCCGGCGTCTGGACCGACTTCAGACCCATCTTGTTGGGGTCCTTGTCCTTGTACGGGCCGGGGTACTTCTGGCCCTGGTCAAGGATGTCGATCAGGTAGGTCGGACCGCCGGAGAGGACGTCCTGCGCGAAGACGCGCTCGATGCCGTACTTGATGTCCTTCGAGGTGATCGGCGTACCGTCCTCGAACTTCACGCCGTCCTTGAGCTTCAGCGTGTAGGTCTTGCCGCCGTTGCTCAGGACCGGCAGGGCCTCGGCGAGGTCCGGGACCAGCTTGGTGCCGTCCTTGCCCGGCTTGCTGTCGTACGCGAGCAGCTGGCGGATGTAGAGGCGCTGCAGGTTCCAGACGAAGCCGTAGTAGGCGCGCGCCGGGTCGAGGTAGTCGACGTCCTGGGGCGACCAGAGCTTGAGCTCGCCGCCCTTCTTGTCGGACGGGTTCACGACACCGGTGGTCGCGGCGTTGAACGCGGCGTTGGAGGAGCCGCCTTCCTTGCCCTTGCCTTCATCCGAGCCGCCGCCGCACGCGGTGGCCGTGAGGGACAGCGCGGCCACCGTGGCGGCGATCGCGACTGCCTGCTTTCTGCGGATCACTGTGTTCCAACCTCCAGGAATGGATTCAGGTGAATCAGGTGAAACGGTTCAGCTGCCCTTGGGGTCGAGTGCGTCACGCAGCCCGTCCCCGAAGAGGTTGAACGCCAGGACGGTGAGGAAGATCGCGACACCGGGGACCACCATCGACATGGGGTCCGCCTGGTAGAGCGGCAGCGCATCGGAGAGCATCTTTCCCCAGGAAGGGGTGGGGGGCTTGACGCCCGCGCCCAGGAAGCTCAGGGCCGCCTCGGTGAGGATGTTGGTCGGGATGATCAGCGTCGTGTAGACGAGGATCGGGGCGACCAGGTTGGGGAGCAGTTCCTTGAAGAGGATGTAGCCGCGGCCGGCGCCCAGGGAGCGGGCGGCCTCGACGTACTCCCGCTCGCGGAGCGAGATGGTCTGGCCGCGGACGATGCGCCCGATGTACGGCCAGCCGAAGAAGCCGATGACCACGATCAGTACGCCCATGCGGACGCCCGTACCGGTCAGGCCCCACAGCTCGTTGGGGACCACCGAGACCAGCGCGATGGTGAACAGCAGCTGCGGGAAGGCGAGCAGCAGGTCCATCGTGCGGCTGATGGCCGCGTCGACCCAGCCCCCGAGGAAGCCGGCCAGCGCTCCCAGGATGCTGCCCAGGACCACGGAGACGAACGCCGCGAGGAAGGCGACGAGCAGCGAGATGCGCGAGCCGTAGACGATGCGGCTGAAGACGTCGCGGCCGTTGGTGGGCTCGACGCCGAGCAGGAAGTCCGAACTGATGCCGCCGAAGGAGCCCTTCGGGATGCCCAGGTCCGGGTCGAGCATGTCCTCGTGGAACTCGTTCGGCGGGTGGCCGAGGAGGCTGACGATCTGCGGTGCGAACACCGCGACCAGGATCAGGAAGATCACGACGAATCCGCCGGTCAGGGCGACCTTGTCGCGCTTGAGGCGCATCCACGCGATCTTGCCGGGCGAACGACCTTCGATGGCCTTGGCAGGGACTTCGGCGGCGACGGCTGCGATCTCGTCCGCGGCTGTGTCGTGCAGTGGTGCCGTCATCGTGGTGGGGACCCCTCTCGGCCGACGGGTGGCCGGCCCATGCCCGCCGCTGTAGCGGCTTGGTTCACATCGGTGTCGCTGATGGTGCGATTGCTGGCTGATGTTGCTGCGTGTGCTGGCTGGAAAGAGCTGCTGAAGTGCACGTGAAGAGCTGGTGGTTGCAGGGTTCGCAGCTCTTGGTGGGGGGAGTCTTCAACGGTCGCGCGATCACCCGCCAGACCCGACGGGGATGTGATGCGCAACCGTGATGTGGCTCGATACCTTCCGTTATCCGGACCAAGCGCGCGGCTCAGCGGAGCAACACCGGCCGATCGGCGCGGATCGGACATCGAGCCCAACTGCCTCTTCGGGTGCGCTTTTTGGGCGGAACCAACCGCCCGGAGCCGGACATACGGCAAAGGCCGCACCGATGCGGATCGGTACGGCCTTCGAGATGCCCGTCTCACATTCCGGCCACCCGGCAGGCGGGGCACCGGACCGGCGCGGGGCCGGACGGGGGTCAGTACGCCGGGGCGTGCGCCTCGCGGTCGTAGAAGGGGCGGGCCTGCGCGCGCAGCCACATCGCCACCGGATCGTGCTCGTCGGCGAGCGCGACGGTCGACACGGGAAGCCCCTCCGGAACGGCGGAGACCGCCCGGCGCATCATGTCCCGCACCGACTCGACCGCCGGCGCGGAGGCGTCGTAGAGGTCGAGGCCGATGGCCAGGTACGGGGTCCCCAGCGCGGGCTGCACCCAGGCGCGCCGCAGCGAGCGGACGGCTGTGGTGCGGTGCGCGTGCTGGGTGAGCAGTGCGTAGAACTGCGGCAGTTCGATGGCGGGGTCGGAAATGCGCAACGGGCCGGCCGGCATCCGGTCCAGACCGGTGGCGATGCGCCGCAGGTCCGCCCACGGAACGCCGATGCCGCCGCCGGCGGCGTGCGGGTTGAGCCAGATCCCCCAGCGCTCGGGGTAGAGGGAGCGGGCCACCTCACGGCCGCTGACCACCTCGTACGCGCGGTTCCAGCCGCTGGCGGCGAGTTCCGCGGCGGAGGTCACGCAGGGCGCGTAGCCCAGGCCCTCGACCTCCATGCCGCCGTACTGGGCGTCGGGCGACCCGGGCCGGCCGTGCCAGAGCAGCATCCACAGCTGCCCGTCGGCCAGCGCCTGGAGCAGCGCCTCGTAGGTCTCGTAGCGCCCGGGCGTGACCTGGCGCAGCATGTGCTCGACCTGGCCTGCCGCGGCCGTGCCTGACGCACTCACCCGGTACCCCTCTTCGTCCGCCCGACGTCACGCGTGTCGGCCGCCCGGCAACCGGGTGCGGCCTGCAATGGAAAACAGCTTACGGTCCCCGGTGCCGCTCAGGGCAGGTAGAAGGGGCGTACGCGCTCCAGCATCCAGTCGCCGACCGGGTCCCGGGCCACGTCGAGGAGCAGCAGGTTCACCTGCCAGGCCGGATGGACCCGGGCCAGGGCACGGCCGAGGGCCTCCATGGGGGCGTTGCTGTCCGCCAGTTCCCAGTTGAGGAACTGCACCCCGATGAAGAGGACCGGGTCGCCGCCCTCGATGCTGGCCAGGCAGCGGCGGGCCGAGGCGACCACCCCGGTCGCGCGGAACTCCTCGCCGGCGGCGGCGAGGAAGTCGACCGGGTCCTCCTGCCAGTCCGGTTCGAAGAGCCGGACCCGGCCGCCGCTGGCGGGGCCGTCGAGCGCGGTGCGCCCGGCGCGGCAGAGCTCTGCGACGGCGGGGGGCGGCAGGGGGACGCCGACGGCGCCCTCGGGGTTCACGGCGATGCCGAGCTGCGGGGGCAGGCCGCGGGCGAACTCGACCGCGGGGGCCACGGTGAAGGGCATCTGGGGGCCGGCGCACTGCTCGAACTGCTGCTGGGAGCTGTAGACGGGCACGTAGGGGGCGCCGTCGAGCTCCATGGTGGGCAGCCGGAGGCTGGGGCTGTCGGGTCCGCCGCCCTCGGGCAGCGGGATCCAGAGCTGGCTGCGGCCGAGCACCTCGACGATGCGGCCGCCGGCGGCCGGGTTGCCGAGGGAGGCGCCGAGGGTCTCCTCAAGCTCGTTCGCGGGCCACCCGTGCCCGGCCAGGCCGGCGCCGCCGTAGGTGCCGTCGTGCGTGCCGCTGGTCATGTCCACCCCGGTCGTCCTCTCCGCGTGCCGCCCCGACCCTACCGGTCCCGGCCCCGGGCGGCCGTCGGTCATCCCCCGAAGTCCACCCGCGTGAGACGGGCCGCCGCGGGGCGGTCGAGGAGGGTCACCGAGGCGCAGCCGGCGGGCGGCCCGCCGCGCTCGGCGGTGGCGAGGAGGCGGGCGACCGTGCGGCGGTGGCGCAGGAAGGCATACGCGGAGACGCCGCGGCCCCGTGCCGCCTGGCCGGACAGGGCCTCCTCCGGGCTCGCGTCCAGCAGCAGCAGGTGCAGCCCCCGGCCGCGCCGCCCGGCGGCGCGGGCCAGCAGCCCGCGGACCCAGGCCTGCGTGCCGCAGTCGTGGACGACCAGGCTCTCGCCCGAGCGCAGCGCCCGCCAGAGGCCGGTGTAGTGGGCCGCCCTGACCAGGGGGCGGTAGACCGCGTACGGCAGGAGGGCCGGCATGCGCCGCTCCCAGCGCTCGCGCACGTCCTGGGAGTCGATGCCGCGCCCCGCGACGGCCCGCTTCATCAGCGTGCTCTTGCCGCTGCCCGGCAGCCCGGAGACCACCACCACGTCCCCGGCGGCGAACTCCAGCCGGACCGGGCCGCGCGTCCCGGCGCCCCGCAGGTCGCAGACGCCCTCGGGGCCCGGCCGGACCACCGCCCGCAACGGCAGCCCCCGGGACGCCTCACGCGCCCCCGGCTGGGCCGGTACGGCCGGGGCCGCGGCCGGGACCACGGAAACCGCCGGGACCACGGGAACCGCCGCAGGGACGGCAGGGACCGCCGACGGCACCGCCGCGACGCGTCCGGCCGCCTCCGGCGCCTCCCCGGGGCTCGCCGGTACGCGGCCCGGGACTCCCCCGGCGCCGCCGGGTCCGGGGCGCGAGGTGCCCTCGGGGCCGCCCGGTCCGGGGCGCGCCTCGTCCGGCAGCGCACGCGCGCCGCCCGCCACCGCTCCGAAGATCCGCACAGTGCTCGCCTCCCCTGGGGGCCCCTCCCGGCAGCGGCCGGAAGGAGGGTCACGGGACCCTTGCCCACTGAGTGTAAAGAGACGGTAATCCGACCGCCCCGGTTCCGTCCGGGACCCGCCCCCACACTCGCGCCGCGGTCCTTCCGCGGTCCCCCCACCCTCCCACCGCCGCCCGCTCCGGTCTCCCCCTTGTCCGCCCACTGGCCGCCCGCGCGCGATTCCGCCGGGCCCCGGGCCCCCCGTTCCCGGCGGACGCGTGCAATGATGTGCGCGCCAACTCCATACAGGCCGCTTGAATCCGCGCGGGAGAGTGCCGGGCACCGCTGTCGTACGACCGCCGCCCCGGACGCCGAAGGAGCAAGACCCTCCCTTGAATCTCTCAGGCCCCGATACCGCGCGGGCGAGGCACATCTGAAAAGCGAGCCCGGCAGGCACGTCCACCGCCTCCCGGCTCCACCCAAGGTGCAAGTCACCCCGCAGTCGCCTTACGTTCGTACGGGCGTGCGGTCGTGACGAACCTCTCAGGTTCCGATGACAGATGGGGAGGAACGTCCTTCAGTCACTCATGCGGGCCTGCCCTGGGAGCCACCCCTATGACGAACACCCCCCGTCTGACCGCCCTCGACGCCGTGCACCGCTCCCTCGGTGCCACGATGACCGACTTCGCGGGCTGGGACATGCCGCTGCGGTACGCGAGCGAGCGCGACGAGCACAACGCCGTGCGCACCAAGGCCGGCCTCTTCGACCTCTCCCACATGGGCGAGATCACCGTGACCGGTCCCGAGGCCGTGAAGGTCCTCGACTACGCGCTGGTCGGCAACATCTCCACGGTCGGCGTGGGCCGCGCGCGCTACACGCACATCTGCCAGGAGGACGGCGGCATCCTGGACGACCTGATCGTCTACCGCCTGGGCGAGACCGAGTACATGGTCGTCGCCAACGCCTCCAACGCCCAGGTCGTCCTCGACGCGATCACCGAGCGCGCCGCCGGCTTCGACGCCGAGGTCCGCGACGACCGCGACGCGTACGCGCTGGTCGCGGTCCAGGGCCCGGAGTCCCCCGGCATCCTGAAGTCGCTCACCGACGCCGACCTGGACAACCTGAAGTACTACGCGGGCCTGCCGGGCACCGTCGCCGGTGTCCCCGCGCTGATCGCCCGCACCGGCTACACCGGCGAGGACGGCTTCGAGCTGTTCGTCAAGCCCGAGCACGCGGTCGAGCTGTGGGACGCGCTGCTGAAGGCCGGCGAGGGTGCCGGCCTGGTCCCGGCGGGCCTGTCCTGCCGCGACACCCTGCGCCTGGAAGCGGGCATGCCGCTGTACGGGCACGAGCTGACCACCGCCCTGACCCCCTTCGACGCGGGTCTCGGCCGGGTGGTGAAGTTCGAGAAGGAGGGCGACTTCGTCGGCCGCGCCGCGCTGGAGGCCGCCGCCGAGCGCGCCGCGACCAACCCGCCGCGCAAGCTGGTCGGCCTGATCGCCGAGGGCCGCCGCGTCCCGCGCGCCGGCTTCTCCGTGGTCGCCGACGGCCAGGTCATCGGCGAGGTCACCTCCGGCGCCCCGTCCCCGACGCTGGGCAAGCCGATCGCCATGGCGTACGTGGACGCCGCGCACGCCGCGCCGGGCACCTCCGGCGTCGGCGTCGACATCCGCGGTACGCATGAGCCGTACGAGGTCGTGGCCCTGCCGTTCTACAAGCGGCAGAAGTGACGATCCCCGCCCGGGAATCCGTCGCGGCGTTCGTCTCACCCTCCAAGACATCCGTTCATCAGCAGTCCCCCGCATCCAGGAGAATCAGGTCATGAGCAACCCCCAGCAGCTGCGTTACACCAAGGAGCACGAGTGGCTGTCGGCCGCCGAGGACGGCGTCGCGACGGTCGGCATCACGGAGTTCGCGGCCAACGCGCTCGGTGACGTCGTCTACGCCCAGCTCCCCGAGGTGGGTTCCACCGTGACCGCGGGCGAGACCTGCGGTGAGCTGGAGTCCACCAAGTCGGTCAGCGACCTGTACTCCCCCGTCACCGGCGAGGTCGTCGAGGCCAACCAGGACGTCGTCGACGACCCGGCCCTGGTGAACAGCGCCCCCTTCGAGGGCGGCTGGCTGTTCAAGGTCCGCGTCTCCGAGGAGCCTGCCGACCTGCTCTCCGCCGACGAGTACACCGACTTCGCGGGCTGAACCGACCGAGGGATCCTGATGTCTGTTCTGAACACTCCCCTTCACGAGCTGGACCCGGACGTCGCCGCCGCCGTCGACGCCGAGCTCCACCGCCAGCAGTCCACCCTCGAGATGATCGCGTCGGAGAACTTCGCTCCGGTCGCCGTCATGGAGGCCCAGGGCTCGGTCCTGACCAACAAGTACGCCGAGGGCTACCCGGGCCGCCGCTACTACGGCGGCTGCGAGCACGTCGACGTGGTCGAGCAGATCGCGATCGACCGCATCAAGGCGCTGTTCGGCGCCGAGGCGGCCAACGTGCAGCCCCACTCGGGCGCGCAGGCCAACGCCGCCGCGATGTTCGCGCTGCTGAAGCCGGGCGACACGATCATGGGCCTGAACCTGGCCCACGGCGGTCACCTGACCCACGGGATGAAGATCAACTTCTCCGGCAAGCTCTACAACGTGGTCCCGTACCACGTCGGTGAGGACGGCCAGGTCGACATGGCCGAGGTCGAGCGCCTCGCCAAGGAGTCGAAGCCGCAGCTGATCGTCGCCGGCTGGTCCGCGTACCCGCGCCAGCTGGACTTCGCCGCCTTCCGCCGCATCGCGGACGAGGTCGGCGCGTACCTGATGGTCGACATGGCGCACTTCGCCGGCCTGGTGGCCGCGGGCCTGCACCCGAACCCGGTGCCGCACGCCCACGTCGTCACCACCACCACGCACAAGACCCTGGGCGGTCCGCGCGGCGGTGTCATCCTGTCGACGCAGGAGCTGGCCAAGAAGATCAACTCCGCGGTCTTCCCGGGTCAGCAGGGCGGCCCGCTGGAGCACGTGATCGCGGCCAAGGCGGTCTCCTTCAAGGTCGCCGCCTCGCCCGAGTTCAAGGAGCGCCAGGAGCGCACCCTGGCCGGCGCGAAGATCATCGCCGAGCGCCTGGTCCAGGACGACGCCAAGGCCGTCGGCGTGGACGTCCTCACCGGCGGCACCGACGTGCACCTGGTCCTGGTGGACCTGCGCAACTCGGAGCTGGACGGCCAGCAGGCCGAGGACCGCCTCCACGAGGTCGGCATCACGGTCAACCGGAACGCCATCCCGAACGACCCGCGGCCGCCGATGGTCACCTCGGGTCTGCGCATCGGCACGCCGGCGCTCGCCACCCGCGGCTTCCAGGCCGAGGACTTCACCGAGGTCGCCGACATCATCGCCGAGGCCCTGAAGCCCGCGTACGACGCCGAGGCCCTCAAGGCCCGCGTGTCGGCGCTGGCCGCGAAGCACCCGCTGTACCCCTCGCTGTAAGCGGACCCGCCGCCGCGTGCGGCACGTGAGCGGGCCCGGCCTTCGGTTTCCACAGGCCGGGCCCTTCTCATGACCAACGTCCCTGGTGGATGCGTCCTCTTGCCTCTGAAAACACCAAAAAACGGCAAATAGGCTCCGGATAAAGGCATCCCGTCAAGGACGACAGGCAGGCACCCATGGACATGAGCGCGGGGAACCGGAAGGGACTCAGTCTCTTCGCCCTGATCATGATCGGCATCGGATCGATCTTCGGCTCCGGCTGGCTGTTCGGCGCCGGTACGGCGGCCCAGGTGGCCGGCCCGGCCGCGCTGGCGGCCTGGGTGATCGGCGCGGTCTTCATCGGGATGATCGCCATGTCGTACGCCGAGGTGGGCGCCGCCTACCCGATCCCGGGCGGCATGGCCCGCTACGGCCACATCAGCCACGGTCCGGTCCTCGGCTTCATCACCGGCTGGGCGGTGTGGATCGCGGTGGCCTCGCTGATCCCGATCGAGTTGATCGCCGCCACCCAGTACATGTCCTCCTGGAGCTTCGGATGGGCGAAGGACCTCGTCGACGCACAGACCCATCAGCTGACCGCCTTCGGCATGGGCGTGGCCCTGGTGCTGACGGTGCTGCTGTGGCTGTCCTGCTACTGGTCCGTCCAGCTGCTCGCCAAGATCAACTCCCTGCTCACCCTGGTGAAGTTCGCCATCCCGGTCCTCGCGGTGGCCGCGCTCGTCGCCTCGGGCTTCCACACGGAGAACTTCTCCGCGCACGGCGGCTTCGCCCCCAACGGCTGGACGGCCGTCCTGACCGCGGTCACCACCTCGGGCGTGGTCTTCGCCTTCAACGGCTTCCAGGCCGTGGTCAACCTCGGGGGCGCCGCCAGGAACCCCGGCCGGGCCATCCCGGTCGCCCTGGTCGGCGCGCTCTCCCTGGGGCTGGTGATCTACCTCGCCCTCCAGGCCGCCTTCCTGGGCGCCGTACCGCCGGAGCACCTGGCGGAGGCCGGCGGCTGGGCCGGAGTCAACTTCAACTCGCCCTTCGCGGAACTGGCCCAGCTGCTGATGATCCACTGGGTGGTGGTGATGCTCCAGTTCGGCGCCTTCATCTCCCCCGCCGGCTCCAACATCGCGAACGTGGCCTCTGCCGCGTACATGGTCCAGAACCTCTCCGAGACGGGCTTCTTCCCGAAGAAGCTCAAGGAGACCCACCCCGTCTACGGCACGGCCCGCCCCGCCATGTGGACGAACCTGGGCTTCTCCGTGCTGCTGCTGGTCACCGTCGGCCACAGCTGGAAGACCCTGGCGCCGATCATCTCGGCCGCCATGGTCATCTCGTACCTGATCGGACCGGTCGCGGTCGGCGTCTTCCGCCGCACCAAGCCGGACCTCCCCCGTCCCTTCCGCCTCCCCTTCGCCCGGGTGCTGTGCCCGCTGACCTTCGTCTTCGCGGCCTGCGCGCTGTACTGGTCGAAGTGGCCCAACACCGGCATCGTCACCGCCCTGACCCTGGTCGCGGCACCCGTCGCCGCCGTGGTGCTCACCCGCAAGGGCCGCCGCGGCCTGACCGGGCAGTTCGCCCCGGCGTGGTGGATGGTCGGGTTCCTCGGCACCCTGTCCCTGCTGTCCTACCTGGGCAGCACCGAGTTCGGCGGCACCGGACGCATCCCGGGCGGTGTGGACATCGCCCTGGTCGCGGTCGCCGCACTCGGCCACTACCACTGGGCCGTCCACGCGGGCGTCAGGGCCCACCGCGCCGGGCTGCCGGGCCCGGACCCCGTCCTCGACGGCGACACCGCCTCCGGGGAGCCCCGGGCGACCGGGCAGCGCGAACGTGAGCTGTCCCACGCCTGACCCCCAGAGACCGTCCGGCAGGCGAGCCGTTCACCCACACGGGTTAGGCTCGTCTGTCGGACAAAATCCGCACACATCCCCCTCTCCTGCCCCCTCCACGAGCAGACAAAGGAGTCCGACCCGTGGCCATCTCCGTGTTCGACCTCTTCTCCATCGGCATCGGTCCGTCCTCCTCCCACACGGTCGGCCCCATGCGGGCGGCCCGGATGTTCGTGAACCGCCTGAAGAAGGACGGCGTCCTCGCCCAGACGGCGTCGGTGCGCGCGGAGCTCTACGGCTCGCTGGGCGCGACCGGGCACGGCCACGGCACCCCCAAGGCCGTCCTGCTCGGCCTGGAGGGCTACTCGCCCCGCACCGTCGACGTCGAGAAGGCCGACGACGAGGTCGAGCGCATCCGGCAGAACGGCCGGCTGCGGCTGCTGGGCGCCGAGATAGGGGACGTCCACGAGATCGCGTTCGACGAGCCGAACCAGCTGATCCTGCACCGCCGCCGCTCCCTGCCGTACCACGCGAACGGCATGACCCTCTTCGCGTACGACGAGTCCGGCGCCCCGCTGCTGGAGAAGACCTACTACTCGGTCGGCGGCGGCTTCGTCGTCGACGAGGACGCGGTCGGCGAGGACCGGATCAAGCTGGACGACACCGTGCTGAAGTACCCCTTCCGCACCGGCGACGAGATGCTCCGGCTGACCCGCGAGACGGGCCTGTCGATCTCCTCCCTGATGCTGGAGAACGAGAAGGCCTGGCGCACGGAGGAGGAGATCCGCGAGGGCCTCCTGGAGATCTGGCGGGTCATGCAGGCCTGCGTCCAGCGCGGCATGTCCCGCGAGGGCATCCTCCCCGGCGGCCTCCGGGTCAAGCGCCGGGCCGCCTCGACGGCGCGGCAGCTGCGCACCGAGGGCGACCCGATGATGCACCGCAGCGAGTGGACCACCATCTACGCGATGGCGGTGAACGAGGAGAACGCGGCCGGCGGCCGGGTCGTGACCGCCCCGACCAACGGAGCCGCGGGCGTCCTGCCGGCCGTCCTGCACTACTACATGAACTTCGTGCCGGGCGCGGACGAGGACGGCGTGGTCCGCTTCCTCCTCGCGGCGGGCGCGATCGGCATGCTGTTCAAGGAGAACGCCTCGATCTCCGGCGCCGAGGTCGGCTGCCAGGGCGAGGTCGGCTCGGCCTGCTCGATGGCGGCGGGCGCCCTCGCCGAGGTGCTGGGCGGCACCCCGGAGCAGGTGGAGAACGCGGCCGAGATCGGCATGGAGCACAACCTGGGCCTGACCTGCGACCCGGTCGGCGGCCTGGTCCAGATCCCGTGCATCGAGCGCAACGGCATGGCGGCCGTCAAGGCCGTCACGGCGGCCAAGATGGCGATGCGCGGCGACGGCAGCCACAAGGTCTCCCTGGACAAGGTCATCAAGACCATGAAGGAGACCGGCGCCGACATGAAGATCAAGTACAAGGAGACCGCACGCGGCGGCCTCGCGGTCAACGTCATCGAGTGCTGACCGGCCCGTCGCCACGACGGTAGGACGCCGGAGGGGCGGTACCCGGAACTTCCGGGTACCGCCCCTTCCTTTCTGCTTTCTGCCCGGACCGTGCAACCGGGCGGGGGGTGCGGGGTGTCTTACGTGGTGACACCACTGTCCCCACATCCGGAGAATCGGGGGACGCAATGCCCTACCGTCACTTCAACCGCCGGCGCCTCGTGGCCGTGGCCACGGGAGTCGTCCTCACCGCCGGGATCGGACTCGCCGTACCGGCTTCCGCGTTCGCGCAGTCCCGCGCGGCCGTTCCCGCCACGACCACCGCGACACAGACGCCGCTCGTGGTCAACGCCCGCTGGGGCGGGCACTGCACGTACGACCGGCTCGTCATCGACATCAAGGGGTACATCCCGACGACGACGGTGAAGCGGGTCTCCGAGCTGCGCTACGACGGCTCGGGCAAGCTGGTGCCGCTCGCCGGGCGGTACTTCCTGGAGGTCAAGCTGACGCCGGCCGCGGCGCACAACGACGCGGGCCAGTCCGTCTACAAGGGCCCGAAGCTGCAGAAGATCTATCTGCCGAAGCTCAAGGGCATCGCCCTGACCGGCGACTACGAGGGTGTCGTCACCTTCGGCGCCGCGTTCAACACCTATCCGAACTACAGCACGTTCAAGCTCCACAACCCGGAGCGCTTCGTGCTGGACGTCAAGCACTGGAACGTCTGCTGAGCGTTCCCGCACGACGGAGGAGAGAGGGGCCGGGCGCACGCGTCCGGCCCCTCTCGTGTCCGGCGGACCGGGGCCGGGTTGTGGGTGATCCACACGGGCGATTAGGGTCATTGGGCCTTGGTGTACGGGAAACCGGTGTGAAACCGGTGCGGCCCTCGCCACTGTGATCGGGAAGTCCGGCTCCACTCCGCGAGGAAGCCACTGGGCTGCCGCGGCTGACCGACCGCGCGGCCCGGGAAGGCGGAGCCCGGGCATCAGCACCCGTGAGCCAGGAGACCGGCCAGGGCGCGTTGTCCATCCACGAGGTGCTGGAGAGGTCTCCCCCACTCATGCATATAGCCGAGGGGTTTCTGCCCCCCTTGCACGCGGCCGCCTGGGGCGCCGCGTCCGCTCCCTTCGTCGTCCACGGCGTCCGCGCCCTGACCCGCGAGGTGAAGGCGAACCCCGAGAGCACGCTGCTGCTCGGCGCGTCCGGAGCATTCACTTTCGTCCTGTCCGCCCTGAAGATCCCTTCGGTGACGGGCAGTTGTTCCCACCCCACCGGCACCGGGCTCGGCGCCATCCTGTTCCGGCCGCCGGTGATGGCCGTGCTGGGCACGATCACCCTGCTGTTCCAGGCCCTGCTGCTGGCCCACGGCGGCCTGACCACGCTGGGCGCCAACGTCTTCTCGATGGCGATCTCGGGCCCCTGGGCCGGCTACGGGACGTACCTGCTGCTCCGCAGGACCGGCGCCCCGCTGATGGTGTCCGTGTTCTTCGGCGCCTTCGTCGCGGACCTGAGCACGTACTGCGTCACGAGCGTGCAGCTCGCCCTGGCGTTCCCCGACCCGGCCACCGGAGTCGCGGGCGCGCTCGCCAAGTTCGGCGGCATCTTCGCCCTCACCCAGATCCCGCTCGCCATCAGCGAGGGGCTGCTGACGGTGCTGGTGATGCGGCTGCTGTCGCAGTCGAGCAAGGCGGACCTGCTGCGCCTCGGGGTGCTCAAGGGCGCCCGCGCGGCCGGCACGCAGTCCGGTGCGGCCGCGGAGGTCGCGCGATGAGCCGCAACGCGAAGATCAACTCCCTGCTGCTGCTCCTGGTCGCGGCGCTGGCGGTG
Source organism: Streptomyces sp. NPDC086023 (assembly GCF_044540325.1). NCBI lineage: Bacteria > Bacillati > Actinomycetota > Actinomycetes > Kitasatosporales > Streptomycetaceae > Streptomyces > Streptomyces sp. NPDC086023. The sequence goes on along the minus strand of NZ_JBITRX010000010.1, from coordinate 240,740 downwards.
CTGCCGCTCGCGCTGGGGCTGGGCGAGGGCAAGGAGGAGCCGTTCACCGGCGCGGACGCGCAGGCCGAGGCGGCGATCACCGAGCTGGAGCCGGACTACGAGCCCTGGTTCTCGCCGTTGTACGAACCGCCGTCGGGCGAGATCGAGTCGGCGCTGTTCGCGCTCCAGGCGGCACTGGGTGCGGGCGTGCTCGCGTACTACTTCGGGCTGCGGCGGGGCCGGCGCCAGGGCGAGCTGAAGAGCGCCCTGCTGGCCGCGGGGATGCCGCGGGGTGGGGGTACGGGCGATTCGGCGGCGTCGGCCGGTCCGCTCGGCGCGGCGGGTCCGGCCGATGCGGCGGGTCCGGCCGATGCGAGTGGCCCGGCCGGCTCGGCCGGTGCCGCCGGCTCGGCCGGTTCGGACGCGTAGCCGGTGCTGCCCATCGACGCGGCGGCGCACGCGAGCCGCTGGCGCCGCCGCCACCCCCTGGAGAAGGCCGTGCTGGGGCTCGGGCTGACCGTATCGGCGGTCTGCCTGCCGCCCTGGCCCGGCGGCCCGGTCGTCGCGGCGGCCTCGCTCGCGGTGCTGCTCGGTCCGGCCGGGGTGGCGCCGCGCCGGCTGTGGCGGGCGTTCCGGATCCCGCTGGGGTTCTGTTTCACCGGCGCGGCCCCGCTGCTCTTCCAGGTGGGCGGGGACTCCGGCTGGGTGTCCCTGGCGCCGCACGGCCCGGTGGCCGCCACCGAGCTGCTGCTGCGCACCTCGGCGGCCTCGCTGGGGGTGCTGCTGTTCGCCTTCACCACCCCGGTCTCGGACGTGCTGCCGCGGCTGGTGCGGGCCGGTGTGCCCGCGCCCGTCGTGGACGTGGCGATGGTGATGTACCGGATCAGCTTCCTGCTGCTCGACTCGGTGGCCCGGATCCGGCAGGCCCAGGCCGCCCGGCTCGGGGCCACCGGTCGGGCGGCGGCCTGGCGTTCGCTGGCCGGGCTGGCGGCGACCTCGTTCGTCCGCGCCTTCGACCGGGCGGCCCGGCTCCAGTCCGGCCTGGCCGGGCGGGGCTACGACGGGACGCTGCGGGTGCTGGTGCCGGAGGCGGCCGTGTCGTGGCGCTTCCTGGGAACCACGGGTGTACTGCTGGGCGCGGTGGTCGCGCTCACCTTGGGTGTGGAGGGGCTGTGGCTGTGACGCCGGTCGTGGAGCTGGTGGCGGCGGGGTACGCGTACGAGGACGGGCCCGCTGTGCTGGCGGACGTCGGCTTCGGGATCCCGGCCGGCCGCGCGCTGGTACTGCTGGGCCGCAACGGCGCGGGGAAGACCACGCTGCTGCGGCTGCTGAGCGGGGGGCTGCGGCCGGGCTCGGGGGAACTGCGGCTGGACGGCGAGCGGGTGCGGCACGACCGCGCCGGGCTGACCCGGCTGCGGACCTCCGTACAGCTGGTGACGCAGGACCCGGACGACCAGCTCTTCGCCGCGTCGGTGGATCAGGACGTGTCGTTCGGCCCGATGAACCTGGGCCTGCCGGAGGAGGAGGTCAGGGCGCGGGTGGCGGAGGCGCTGACCGCACTCGACATCGAGGCCCTGCGGGACCGGCCCACCCACCTGCTGTCCTTCGGGCAGCGCAAGCGGGCCGCGATCGCCGGGGCGGTGGCCATGCGGCCGCGGGTGCTGATCCTGGACGAGCCGACGGCCGGGCTCGACCCGCACGGCCAGGAGCGGCTGCTGGCCGCGCTGGGGCGGCTGCGGGAACTGGGCACGACGGTGGTGATGGCCACCCACGACGTGGACCTGGCGCTGCGGTGGGCCGACGACGCGGCGGTGCTGGTGCCCGGCGGCGTGCGGACGGGACCGGTGGCCGAACTGCTGGCGGACGCGGAGCTGCTGGCCGCGGCCGGGCTGCGGCTGCCGTGGGCCACGGCGGTGGCCGGTCTGCTGCGGGAGCGGGGACTGCTGGCACCTGACGTGCCTGCCCCGCGCACCCCGGAGGAACTGGCCGCCTGGGCGACGTGACGGTGAGGCCGCTCGGCGGGGCGCCGCCGGGGCGGCTCCGCTCCTGCGCGGCGTAGGCGCCCTCGAACGGCACGGCGAGAGCGTCGCCGGCCCGACCGACCAGGTGGAGGGGCTGGTGCGCGACGCCCTCGCCCGCGACCCTCTGTCGGTACGCCGGCGGGAAGCGGTCTCGGCCTACCTGGCCGACTGGCGGGGGACCACGTCCCACGAGACCCCCGCCGAGGTGTTCACGGACACCGAGCACGTCCTCGAAGGGCTCCCCGAGCCGGTGTCCCGGCCCTCCCGGGAGGGGGTCCGGGAACTCGTCGCCCGCGTGCGCGCGCTCCACCCCCTCCGCACCGGCCTGCGCGAGCGGCGCAAGCCGTCATCCCGCCGAGCGGGGAGCCGCCCGGGGCCCGGGGCCGAGGCCGACGAGGGCCCACACGGTCTTCCCCGGCCCCCCGTCGGCCCGCGGCACGGTGCCCCATGCCTCGGCGAGCGCCCCGACGATGAGCAGCCCGCGCCCGCCCTCCTCGTACGGCCGCCCGGGCCCGGGCGCGGGAACCGGCAGGACCTCACCGCGCGTATCGGTCACCTCGATCCGCAGCCGCGGCCCGTCGACCGCCATGCGCAGCCGGAAACCACGCCCCTGGACCCGCCCATGGGTGGCCGCGTTCGCGGCCAGCTCCGCGACGACGGCAACGGCGGCCTCGGATTCCGCGCCGCCGTAGGGGATTCCCCAGGCGTCGAGCTGGCTGGCCGCCAGCCGTCGGGCCAGCCGGGCGCCGCGCGGCGTGGAGCTGAACCGCTGGGTGAACTCGGCACCGCAGAAGAGGAATCGGTCACTCTCAGTTGTGTAATTCACGCCACACAGCCTGGGGTCGTCACTTTACGCTTTCCAGGGAAGCGGCCAGTACAGCGCGCATCTGGACGGACGCGCTCCATGCTGTGTCCGGGTGTACGCGTACGTCACGGAACGAGGCGATGGGCACGCCATGCACGACGACGACCAGGAACTGGCCGTGGACTTCTTCCACTCGGTGGGGCGCCAGCTCAAGCTCCTGCGGGAGCGGGCCGAGCTGACCCAGGCCGAGCTGGGCAGCCGGCTCGGCTACAGCGAGGAGCTGATCAGCTCCGTGGAACGGGGGCGGCGGGCGCCGCAGGCGAAGTTCCTGGAGGAGGCGGACGAACTCCTGAACGCGGGCGGCCTGCTGAAGGCCGTCATCGAGGACGTGAACAAGGCGAAGGCCAAGAGCCGGGTGCAGCACCTGTCCTGGTTCCGCAAGTACGCGGCGCTGGAGCAGGAGGCGGAGGAGCTGAATACGTACAGCTCCCTCGTTGTGCACGGCCTGCTCCAGTGCGAGGCCTACGCGCGGGCGCTCTTCGCCTCGCGCTATCCGATGCTCGATCCGGAGACGGTGGACAAGCGGGTGGAGACGCGCCTCAGCCGCGCGGAGATACTGCGCAAATGGCCCCCGATGATCTACAGCTCCATTCTCGACGAGGCGGCGTTGAGGCAGCGGTTCGGCGGCCGCCAGGTCTGGCAGGAGCAGCTGCGCCATCTGCTGGAGATCGGCAGCCTGCGCAACGTGCAACTCCAGGTCATGCCGTTCAGCCGGGAGGAACACGCGGGCGATGCGGGCCCGTTCAATCTGATCACGCCCAAGGGGCGGTCGATGGTGGCCTACCTGGAGCAGCAGGGCTACCCCCGCTTGATCGTCGCCACGGACGAGGTCCGGACGCTCGCCACCCGCTATGGGATGATGCGATCGCAGGCTCTCACCCCGAGGGAGTCCCTGGCGTTCATCGAGAAGTTGCTCGGAGAGGAATGACTGCCATGGCACCCGGACACCCGGACAGCGGTCTGGTCTGGTTCACCTCCAGCTACAGCAGCAGCGAAGGTGGACAGTGCGTGGAGGTCGCCCTCGACTGGCGCACCTCCACGTACAGCAGCAGCGAAGGCGGCGACTGCGTCGAGGTCGCCACCTGCCCGCAGGCCGTCCACGTGCGCGACTCCAAGAACCGCAGCGGCGGGAGCCTCGCCCTCGCGCCCACCGCCTGGGCGGCCTTCGTCCGGCACGCCGCAGCCGCCTGATGTCACTGCCGCACGCCATCCTCACCGCCCTGCTGGAGAAGCCGTCTTCCGGGCTGGAGCTGACCCGGCGGTTCGACCGGTCGATCGGGTACTTCTGGTCCGCCACCCACCAGCAGATCTACCGCGAGCTGGGGAAGCTGGAGGAGGCGGGGCTGATCAGGGCACTGCCGTCCGAGGCGCCGACGCGCGGCCAGCGCAAGGAGTTCGAGGTGCTCCCGGCGGGCCGGGCGGAGCTGACCCGCTGGGTGGCGGAGACCCAGGACCCGAAACCGATCCGGGACCCGCTGCTGCTGCGGCTGCGGGCGGCGGGCGTGGTCGGGGTGGGCGGTCTGGAGGCCGAGCTGCGGCGCCATCTGGAGCTGCACGAGAAGCAGCTGGCGGTGTACGAGGCCATCGAGGAGCGGGACTTCCCGCCCGGGCGGCGCACGGCCGACGAGGACCGGCTGCGGCGGCTGGTCCTGCGGGGCGGCATCGAGCTGGAGACGTTCTGGCTGCGCTGGCTCTCGGAGGCGCTGCCGGAGGTCTCCGGCATGGGCGGCGAGGAGTCCTAGGCCGTCGGGCCGCGCCGGGAAGGGGCCGGCCGGGAAGGGCCCTGTCGGGAGAGCCCGGCCGGGAGGCGGCCGGACATGCGTGCGCCCCGCCCCGGGATTGGCGCCCGCGAAGGGGCCGCGGGCCCCGGGGGCGGGGCGCGACGGCTCGGGTCACTTGTTCAGGGCGCCCCAGAACTCGTCGAAGCTCATGCGGCCGTCTTGGTTGGCGTCCTTCGCGGCGATGACGGCCTCGGCGACCGGGCCGGTGACGAACGGGTCGCCCATCAGGGCCATGGCCTTCTTGAACTCCTCGGCCGTCACGAAGCCGTCGCCGTCCACGTCGAACTTGCCGAAGGTCTCGCGTGCGCTCTCGATGTCCGCCACTGGGATCCACCCCTTTGCTGGTGCTTGTTAGACCGGGCAAGGTTAGCGACCCCCCGCCCGGTCCCGGCACCCCGGGGGACGGCAGCGCCCGCGGGGGCCCTACCGGAAGATCCCGGTGTGGCCGAGCGAGTAGCGGCCGGGCTGCGGGTAGACCGCCAGGCCGTGGGGGCCGCCGCCGACCGGGATGCGGGCGAGCTGCTTGCCGGTGGTGGTGTCGACGGCGTAGACCTCGCCGTTGTACCGGCCGGAGAGCCACAGGACCTTGCCGTCCGCGGAGACGCCGCCCATGTCGGGGCTGCCGCCGTCGGGCAGCGTCCACTTCTTCGTGAGCCGGTTCTTCGGGAAGTCGAAGACCGAGATCGTGCCCTCGCCGCGGTTGGAGATGTACATCTCACGGGAGTCGCGGCTGACGTAGAGGCCGTGGCAGCCCTTGCCGGTGGGCAGCAGCGTGGGGGTGGTGAACTTCTCGCCGTCCAGGACCCACATGCCGTGCGCCATCATGTCGGCGACGTAGAAGGTCCTGCCGTCCGGGGAGATCTTCACGTCCTGGGGCATGGCGCCCTCGAAGGGGATCTTCTGCTGGCCGACGACCTCCATCTTCTCGGTGTCGACCTTGAGCAGCTCGCCGGAGAACTCGCAGGAGACGATGAAGTAGCGGCCGTCCGCCGAGAAGTCGGCGTGGTTGACCCCGTAGCAGCTCACGGGCACGGTCTTGACCCGGTCCATGGTGTGCGGGTCGCGGAAGACCAGCTCGCGGTCCATCGAGGCCATGACCACCGCGTACTTGCCGTTGGGCGTGAAGTAGAGGTTGTACGGGTCGTGCACCTCGACCGGCTTGCCGGCCTCGCCCGTCGCGGGGTTGATGGGGGTGAGGGTGTGGCCCCGGTTGTTGTTGACCCAGAGGGTCTTCAGGTCCCAGGAGGGCACCACGTGCTGCGGCTGGACGCCGACGGGGATGGTGTCGACGACCTTGTAGGTGACCGGGTCGATCACCGAGACCGTGTTGGAGGTGGTGTTCGGCACGTAGACCCGGGAGGGGAAGTCCTTGACCACCGGGGAGAGCTTGCCGGGCCGGTCGGCGGCGTAGACGTCGTTCGGGTCGAGCAGGGGCGGCATCCCGGGGAGTCCGGGGGGCACCGCGGGCACCGCCTTCGCGGGCCGGGCGGGGCCGTTGGAGCCGACCGCCTCGGGCCCGCCCTTCTCGGCCGGTGAGGCGCACCCGGCCAGGGCGGCGAGGGCGAGGCCGGCCAGGGCGGCGGCGGTCTTCCTGGTGAGGAGGGTGGTCATGGGGTCAGCAGCTCCGTGGTGGTCACCGCGCGCAGTCCCCGGCGCGCGAGTTCTTCGAGCAGGGCGGGCAGCGCGTCGACCGTGTCCGCGTAGCCGAGGTGCAGGCTCACCACCGATCCGTTGCGGACCGTCCCGATGACGTTGCGGATGACGGCCGCGGCACCGGGCGAGGTGAAGTCGAGGGAGTCCACGTCGTACGAGAGGACGTGCGGGTACCCGGCCCTGGCGGCCAGCCGCTGGACGAGGGGGGTGGCGTGGCGGGCGCGCGAGGGGCGGAACCAGCTTCCGATGGATCCGGTGAGGCGGCGGAGCCGGTCGGCGCAGGCGGTGATCTCGGCGTACGCCTCGGCCTCGGGCATGGCGCAGACGTCGAGGTGGCGCTGGGTGTGGTTGCCGAGTTCGTGGCCGCCGTCGAGGATCCGGCGGGCGAGTTCGGGATGGGCGTCCAGCCAGGTGCCGACGGCCAGTACGGTCAGCCGCGCGTCCACCCGCTCGGCCGCGCGCAGTACCGCGTGGGCGGTGGCGGGGTCGCCGTTGCCGTGGAAGGTGAGGGCGACGCGGGCGGTTCCGCGGGGGCCGTGCTCGATCTGGGCGGGCAGGCCGGGGAGGGAGCGGGGGGCGGGTGCGGGGGTGCTGCGGAGCTGGGGGGCGGCGGCCTGGCGGGCGCTCGGGCGGGCCGGGGCGGGGCGGCCGTCCCCGCAGGCGGTGAGGGCCCCCGCGGCGAGCGCGGCGGCGGCGGCCCGCAGGGCGTCGCGCCGGTCCGGTGATGAAACCACCAGCCCATTTAAGGGCCAATACGCACCAAAGATAACGATTGACCCAATTCAGGACGTCCGACGAGGCCTCTCGGCAGGGCGTGCAGACCCTAAAGAATCAAGGATTCACTCGGCCCTGTCGATACTTATTCATTGATTACGAGGCACGTGGTCCAACTCACCTAGGATTTAGAGAGAAACTCTTACTACTTACACACTTATGTCCCGTTTCGGGACTTTTGGCATCCGAGGCCTCTTCTGACATAGTCGGAGCCACGACTTCCCGTTGACCCGAGCGAGGTCGCCTGCCGCCGAGGACCACACCCCTTCCGGTCCTCGGCGCACTCACGAAGCCCCCGCAGCGCCCCACCCCGGCGACAGGGGGCTTCTGCGTATCCGAGGCCGGCCGTTGGGCGGGGCTCGGTAGGGTCGCCGGAATGGACGACCGCACCCGGCCCGTACTGCTGCTGGCCGCACCCCGCACCTCCACCGCCGCGCTCATCGCCACGGCGGCCGCCCGGCGCGGATACGACGTGACCGAGCGCGCGGCGAGCACGCAAGGGCGCAGAGCGCACTGGTACGGCGGCCCCCGTGCGGCCGCACGCCTCGCCGGCCCGCTGGGCCTCGGGCTGCTCGAACCGGCCGACGACTGGCTGACGCGCGTACCGGGCGCCCTCCTGCGGCGCACCATACGGCTCACCACCCTCGCCGAGGCCCGCGCGCTGCGGGGACGGCACTTCGTGAAGCCGCCCTCGGCCAAGATCTCCCGGCTGCCCGCGGCGGTCCACGACGACGGGACCAGCCTGCCCTCCGGGCTCGACGGCTCGACGCCGGTCCTGGTGAGCGACGTGGTGGAGTTCGTCGCGGAGTACCGGCTGTTCGTCCTCGACGGAGAAGCCGTCACCGGCAGCCGCTACGCCGTGTACGGGCGCCTCGACCCCGCGCCACTGGACGCCGCGAGCCGCGCGTTCGCCCGTACGGTCATCGACGCGACCGCCCCCGGCCTGCCCAGCGCGGTGTGCCTGGACATCGGCCGGCTCACCGACGGCGGCTGGGCGGTGGTCGAGGCGAACATGGCGTGGTTCGCCAACTGTTACGCCGCCGAGCCGGAACGCGTCCTGGACACGGTGCTCCGCGCAGCGGGCCCGATGACCGCGGTCACCGACCGGGGCAGACCGCACCTGAGCGGAGCTTGCCAGGTCTAGGGGGTGGTGCGAAAGTCCCGCACGGCGCCCACGGCGACCGGCACGCACTCTCGCCGCACCGGCCAAAGCCCCGAGTACGCCCAGTACGAGGGCCTTCGTCCGGCACGCCGAGAGCACGCACCGGACACCGCGGGCACCACACAGGACTTTCGCAACACCCCCTAGCCGGGGTGGCGGTCGGCCACGCGCATTTCGAACCAGGTGTTCTTGCCGCGGGGTAACAGGTCGGCGCCCCAGCGGTCGGAGAGCTTGTCGACCAGGAAGAGGCCGCGGCCGCTCTCGTCGAGTTCGTGCACCGGCATCAGGCACGGCAGGCCTCGCGAGGGGTCGCGGACCTCGATCCGGATCCAGCCGCGCCGCCGCAGCATCCGCAGGCCGAAGGAACGGGCCCCGGTGTGGCGGACGGCGTTGCCCACGAGTTCGGAGACCAGCAGCACCGCGTGCTCGGCCACCTGGGGCGAGAGCCCCCACTGGCGGACCACCACGCACTGGGTCAGCCGGCGGGCGGTCGACGCGGATTCCGCGCGGGACGGCAGTGTCACTTCCGCCTCGGTGGGATTGCCGTACAACTCCAGCGCCCGCAGACCCTGTTCGTCCTCCAGGGCCGCCGAAAGACGTACGGCGGAAGCGCTTTCGCGCTGCCGCGGCTGCTCCACACCCTCCAGGCCCGCCATGCACCCATCATGGAGGGCCGGACCCTTCCCGCGTGCCGTTCCCCGTGAAAAGACCCCCTCGGAACGACGCGTTCCGAGAGGGTCCCTGGCATGTGCCAAAGGCAAGCTTCACATCGGGAAACACGCCCCGACCTGCAATGACTCACCGTTCGGCGATCATCACCGTGAGTGGATCTCCACGAGTTCTTAAGGTTTCCTTAAGCCCTGGCTAATCCACCCTCAGGGGTGGCGCGGGGTGGCTCAGACGAACTTCGCCTTGCCGGGGCCCTCTTCGACGAAGCTGCGCATGCCGATCTCGCGGTCCTCGGTGGCGAACAGCGCGGAGAACCAGTTGCGTTCGATGGTCAGGCCGGTGTCGATGTCGGCCTCAAGACCGCCGTCCACCGACTCCTTGGCGGCACGCAGGGCGATGGCCGGACCCTGGGCCAGCTTCGCGGCCCAGGCGAACGCCTGCTCGTACACCTCGGCGGCCGGGACGACGCGGTCCACCAGGCCGAGGGCGAGCGCCTCGTCCGCCTTGACCATGCGGCCGGTGAAGATGAGGTCCTTGGCCTTGGACGGGCCGACGAGGCGGGCCAGGCGCTGGGTGCCGCCGGCGCCCGGGATCAGGCCGAGCAGGATCTCCGGCTGGCCGAGCTTGGCGTTGTCGGCGGCGATCCGGTAGTCGGCGCACAGGGTGAGCTCGCAGCCGCCGCCGAGCGCGTACCCGGTGATGGCCGCGACCACCGGCTTGGGGATCCGGGCCACGGCGGTGAAGGAGTCCTGCAGCGCGCGGGACCGGGCGACCATGGCCGCGTGGTCCATCGTCTGCATCTCCTTGATGTCCGCGCCGGCGGCGAACACCTTCTCGCCGCCGTAGAGCACGACGGCCCGGACGTCGGTCCGGGCCGTCGCCTCCTCGGCCAGCTCGCGCAGGGCGTCCTGCGTGGCGATGTCCAGCGCGTTCATCGGCGGGCGGTTCAGCAGGATGGTGCCGACGCCTTCGGAGACTTCGAGAGAGATGGTCATACGGGCAGGTTAGTGCCCGTTAACGGGGTGGGGGCAAGCGCCCGGGAGTGTCAGGAAACCCACTCCGACCACGGCATGTTCCAGCCGTTGAGGCCGTTCTCCGGGGCGATCTGCTTGTCCTCGGAGTTCTTCACGATCACCACGTCGCCGATGATCGAGTTGTCGAAGAACCAGGCCGCCGGGGCCTTCTCGTCCCAGGCGCCGCGCACGTCGCGCAGGCCCACGCAGCCGTGGCTGACGTTCTCGCTGCCGAAGGTGGACCCGGGGGCCCAGTAGTTGCCGTGCACGAAGGTGCCGGAGTTGGACAGCCGCATCGCGTGCGGGACGTCCTTGATGTCGTACTCGCCGCCGAAGCCCACGGTGGCGCCGTTCATCCGGGTCACCTTGTACTTCTCGCTGATCACCATCTGGCCGTTGTACGTGGTGGTGGACGGGGCGCCCGCGGTGATCGGGACGTTCTTCAGGACCTGGCCGTCGCGGACCACCGTCATGCGGTGGGACTTGGCGTCGACCGTCGAGACCTGGGAGCGGCCGATGGTGAACTTCACCGTGCGGGTCTGCTTGCCGTACACGCCCTTCCGGCCCTCGACGCCGTCGAGGTTGAGCTTGACGGTGACCTTGGTGCCCGCGGCCCAGTACTTCTCCGGGCGGAAGTCGAGCCGGTCGTTGCCGAACCAGTGGCCCTCGATCGGCACCGACGGCTCGGCGGTGACGGTGATGGCCTTCTCCACGGCCTCGGGGTTGGTGATGCCGCGGGTGAAGTTGATGGACACCGGCATGCCCACGCCGACGGTGGACCCGTCCTCGGGGGTGTAGTGGCCGACGAACGTGTTCTTCGGAGTGAGCGTCGTGAAGGTGATGTCCTTGGCGGACTCGCGGCCGGCGCTGTCCTTGGCGACCGCGTGCACCTTGTACTCGGTGGCGGCGCCCAGGTGGCGCTCGGGTTCCCAGCTCGCCCCGTCGGCGGCGAGCTTGCCCTCGACGGGGTTGCCCTTGGTGTCGGCCACGGTGACCGTGGTGAGCTTGCCGTTGGCCGCGGTGATCTTCAGGATGCCGCTGGTCGCGACCTCCTTGGCGCCGTCGGCCGGTGTGATGGTGACGACGGCCTGCGAGGCCTCCGTACCGCTCTTGCCGGCGCCGCCGCCCTTCGGGTCGTCACCGCCCTTGCCGCCCGCGGCTCCGCCGCTGCACGCCGAGGTGAGCAGCAGGGCCGCCCCCAGCACAAGGGCGGACAGTCCGGTGCGGGCACGGCCCCGCCGCGTGCGCGACTCCCCCGGTATCGGCTGCACGTTCACGCTGTTCTTCTCCCCAGGTCCCCTGTCCCCCGCGCGCGGACAGTCGCACGCTTGGCGCAAGGTAACCACACCGGAGGGTGACGATCGGACACGGCCGTGTCACCGTTCCGTCCCAACCGGTCGGGCGGGGAGGGGGCTCCGGGCGAGAACGGGGGCCCGGGTCAGTCCGCGGTGCCCGGTTTGGTGCCCCAGACGTAGATCCGGTCGCCGATGCCGAGCAGGTTCCACAGGGCCTTGGCGTCGGAGAGGAACAGGTTGACGCAGCCGGCGCTGCCGCCGCCGTCGTAGAGGTCGTCGAGCCGGCCGTGCAGCGCCTGACCGCCGTCGAAGAACTGGGCGTAGGGCATGGGGGCGTTGTCGTAGAGGCTGGACTTGTGGTCGATGTTGCGCCAGTACACCTCGTGCCAGCCGGAGCGGGTCTCCTGGGTGTCGCGTCCGGTGCGGATGGGCACGGGCGCGAAGACGACCTTCTTCCCGGTCTGCACCCACAGCAGCTGGCGGTCCATGTCGATGCAGGTGACGCGGTGCTCGCGGACCGGGCAGCGGCCCGCCGCGTTGGGGTCCTTGCGGGCCTTGAGGGCGGTCATGGTGCGGTAGGTGGCCAGGTCCGCGTAGCCGTCCGCGGGCTCAAGGCGCTGCTGCTGCTGGAAGGCCCTGATGGCCTCGCAGTCCGCCGGGCTCTGCCGGCCGTCGACGGTGCGGCCCAGGTAGGCCTCCATCGGCCGCTGGTACGGGCCGGTGCGCGCCGTGCAGGCGGCCGGGGCGGTGCCGGTGGCCGGGGCGGAACCGGTGGCCGGGTCCGCCAGGGCCGGGGCGGCCGGGATGAGGGTGAGTGCCGCGAGGGCCAGGGCCCCTGCCAGGGCTATCCGGGAAGTCAAGCCGTCCTCCTCGTCCCCCCTGCCGAACACGGAACGTGGTGTCCCGTCCAGTGTCGGCCGACCTCCGGCCGCGGCGCCGGGCGGGTGGTCCGAAGCGGTGACGGCCGAACCGGTGACGGTGTTCCGGCGGTTCAGCGGGCGGGGGTCCTGCGGGCGTCCTCGCCACCGCTCTCGATGGGTTCGGTGCGCGGGTGGGAGAAGTAGACCCGGACCAGAGTGGGCGGGGCGCTGCCGCTGCCGAGCCGCACCGGGCCCTTGACCGTCTGGTCGGGCAGTTCGTAGCCCTCGGAGATGTCGACGGAGCGGACGTAGTAGTCGCTCTTGGGGAGGCGGGTCCACTCGCAGATGCCGTTGTCGTCGGTGGCGCAGTCCGGCAGGACCTCCCGGTCCGGGCCCGGCTCGCGGGTCTGGAGGCCTGGCTTGCCGTTGGTCTCGACCCACAGCTCGAAGACGGAGCCGGGCACGCGGCTGCCGTTCTTGGCGTCGCTGGCGACCACGCGGACGGTGCCGGAGAAGGGGGCCTGGCCGACGGGCTGTCCGGCAGGCTGCCCCGCCGGCTGTCCTGCCGGCTGTCCTGCGGGCTGGACACCCGGTCGGCCGGCAGGCTGGGCCTCGGGCCCGCCGCCCGGTTGCCGGCCCGGGGACGGGACGGCGGCCGGGGCCACCGCCGGGGCGGGGCCGGCGGTGCCGGGCCCGTCCGGCACCGGGCAGGCCGCGAGCGCCGGGGGCGCGGCGGCCAGCAGGGCCCCGGCCGCGAGGCCGAGGGCCCGCAGCCGCGCCGTCCGTGCGGCGGCTGTCCTTCCGGGGACCGTCCTCGGGGTCATGGCTCTCCGTCCGTTGCCTGCGGCTCGTCCCGTCCTGGGTCAGGGTGGACGGGAGGCGGCGCGGGCGGCCGGACGACACTCCCCCGCTACGGCATTCCGGTCAGACAATCACTCTCAGGTGAGGGCCGATCCGGCGACCCAGTCCGCCCAGGACAGGTTCCAGCCTCCCAGGCCGTTGTCCGGGGCGACGGTCTTGTCCTTGGAGTTGACGACCTCGACCACGTCACCGATCAGGGTGCGGTCGAAGAACCAGCCGGCCGGGGTGTCGGAGCCGCCGCCCTTGTCGTCCCGCAGGCCCACGCAGCCGTGGCTCGTGTTCAGCGAGCCGAAGGTGTCCGGGGAGGCCCAGTAGTTGCCGTGCAGGAAGGTGCCGGACGTGGTCAGCCGCATGGCGTGCGGGACGTCGGGGATGTCGTACTCGCCGCCGAACCCGACGGTCTGCCCGTTCATCCGGGTCACGTCGAACATCTCCATCACGACCATCTTCCCGTTGTAGGTGGTCGTCTTGGGGGCTCCGGCGCTGATCGGGACGGTCGACAGCACCTCGCCGCCGCGCCGCACCACCATCGTGTGCGCGGCCGCGTCCACGGTGGAGATCTGGGAGCGGCCCACGGTGAAGCGGACGGTCTTGTTCTGGATGCCGTACGAGCCGGGCGCGCCCTCGACGTCCCGCAGCGCCATCTCCACGGTCACCTGCGTGCCGGGCTTCCAGTACTCGCGGGGCCGGAAGTCCAGCCGGTCGTCGCCGAACCAGTGCCCGGTCACCTCGACCGGCGGCTCGGAGGTGACGGTGATGGCGCGCTCGACCTCGGCCCGGTTCTCGATGGAGCGGCTGAAGTTGAAGGAGACGATCATCCCGGTGCCGACGGTGGAGCGGTTCTCGGGCTTGAAGTAGCCGATGAAGCGCTCCTCGGGCACGTAGGTGGTGAAGCTGGTGTGCCGGGCCTGGCGCCGGTTGTGGCCGTCGAGGGCCACGGCGTCCACGGTGTACTTGGCGGCCAGCGCGAGCCGTCCGGCCGAGGGGTCCGGGCTCCAGCTCAGCCCGTCCGCCGCGATGGCGCCGCGTACGGGCTCCTCCTGCGCGTCCTCCACCTTGGTGACCACCACCCGCTCCAGCCGTCCCTCGGGCACGGTGACGGTCAGCGGACCGTCGGCCGGCACCCCCTTGGCCCCGTCCGCCGGGGTGACCCGGATGGCCTCGTGCGGCGCCAGGGCCTTGCCCGGCAGCTCGACCTCGACGCCCCCGGCCCCCGTGGCACCCGAACACCCGGCCAGTACGGCCACCAACCCCGCCCAGGCCACCACGGCGGCCAAGCCCGCCCCTGCCCGCCTCTTCGCATCTCTCACGACCGTCCCAACGACCGCGGCCCTCCGGGGGAAACGTGAGTGCGGGGCGAGTTGCGGGCATGACTGGGAGAAGGACCAGACGGGGGCGGGACGCGGCCGGGACGCCGCGTCCCCTCCGCGGGTACCCAGAGCCGCGGGAGGCCGGAGAGTGTCGAGCGCAGCGGAGCGGGAGGCGGCATCGGCGGCGCGGGGCGGACAGTCCTCGCCCGTGCCGCGGGTGAACGGAGCGGTACGGGAGGAGGTGCGGGACGGCCGCCGCGACGACGGACGGCCCGAGGAACGGCGGCCCGGGGAGCGGCGGCGTGCGGAGCCGGGGCCCCGGCGCGCGGCGCCCGCCGTGCCGGGGCCCGCGGTGTGGCCGGGGGCCCCGACCCCGCTGGGGGCGCGGTACCGGGTGGGCCCGGACGGGGTGGCGGGCACCAACTTCGCGCTGTGGGCGGGGGGCGGCGCGGAGGCGGTGGAGCTGTGCCTCTTCGACGAGCAGGGCGGTGTGGTCACCGAGACGCGCTGCGCGCTGCCCGAGCTGACGCACGAGATCTGGCACGGCTTCGTGCCGGGCGTGCGGCCGGGCCAGCGGTACGGCTTCCGGGTGCACGGGCGCTGGGACCCGTGGACCGGGGCCCGGTTCAATCCGGCGAAGCTGCTGCTCGATCCGTACGCCCGTGCGGTGGACGGCGACTTCTCACTGCCGCCCGAGGTGTACGGACACGTCCGCGACTGGCCCCAGCAGTACATCGCCGACACCGTACGCGACGACCGGGACTCGGCCCCGTACGTCCCGAAGGGCGTGGTGGTCCATGACGACGACGACTGGTCGGACGACGTGCGGCCCAAGACGCCGTGGGCCGATTCGGTCATCTACGAGCTGCACGTACGCGGCTTCACCATGCGGCACCCGGAGATCCCGCCCGAGCTGCGCGGCACGTACGCCGGGCTGGCGCACCCCGCGGCCGTGGCCCATCTGACGCGGCTGGGGGTGACGGCGGTGGAGCTGCTGCCGGTGCACCAGTTCGCGCACGAGGACCACCTGCTGCGCCGGGGCCTGCGCAACTACTGGGGCTACAACTCGATCGGCTACTTCGCCCCGCACGCGGGCTACTCGGCCTCCGGGACGGCCGGGCAGCAGGTGGGCGAGTTCAAGCGGATGGTGCGGGCGCTGCACGCGGCCGGCATCGAGGTGATCCTCGACGTGGTCTACAACCACACGGCGGAGGCCGGGGAACTGGGCCCCACCCTCTCGCTGCGCGGCATCGACAACCGCGGCTACTACCGGCTCCAGTCCGACCAGCGCCGCTACGCCGACTACACCGGCTGCGGGAACACCCTGCACGCGGGCCGTCCGCACGTGCTGCGGCTGATCACCGACTCCCTGCGGTACTGGGTGACCGAGATGGGGGTGGACGGCTTCCGCTTCGACCTGGCGGCGGCCCTCGCCCGGTCCATGCACGACGTGGACATGCTCTCGCCGTTCCTCGCGGTGATCGCCCAGGACCCGGTGCTGCGCCGGGTGAAGCTGATCGCGGAGCCCTGGGACGTGGGTTCGGGCGGCTACCAGGTGGGGGCCTTCCCGCCGCTGTGGACCGAGTGGAACGACCGGTACCGCGACGCGGTGCGCGACTTCTGGCGGGGCGCGCTGCCCGACGTGCGGGACCTCGGGTACCGGCTGTCCGGCTCCAGCGACCTGTACGCGTGGGGCGGCCGCCGCCCGTACGCGTCGGTCAACTTCGTCACCGCCCACGACGGCTTCACCCTGCGCGACCTGGTGAGCTACGAGCACAAGCACAACGAGGCGAACGGCGAGGACAACCGGGACGGCACGCACGACAACCGGTCCTGGAACTCCGGCGCGGAAGGCGAGACGGACGACGCTCGGATCGCCGCGCTGCGCCGCCGCCGGCTGCGCGCCCTGGTCACCACCCTCCTGCTGTCGACGGGCGTGCCGATGCTGACGGCGGGCGACGAGATGGGCCGTACCCAGGGCGGCAACAACAACGCGTACTGCCAGGACAACGCGGTGAGCTGGGTGGACTGGTCGCTGCTGGAGGACCCGGGCTGGCGGGAGCTGTGCGCGCTGACCGCCCGGCTCACCGGGCTGCGCCGGGCCCACCCGGTGCTGCGGCGGCGGGCCTTCTTCTCCGGGCGGCCGCAGGAGGCGGACGGGCTGCGGGACCTGGCCTGGTTCACGCCCGCGGGTACGGAGATGACGGAGCGGGACTGGTACGCGCCGGCGGCGGCGGTGGGCCTGTTCCTGTCCGGCCGGGACATCCCCGGACGGGACGCGCGGGGCCGGAAGGTGACGGACGACAGCTTCCTCGCCCTGCTGCACTCGGGTGACCGGCCGCTGTCCTGGACCCTGCCCGGGCCGCCCTGGGCCTCGGGGTACGAACTGGTGGTGGACACCTCGCGGGAGGACCAGGCGGAGGCCCCGGGCGACCGCCACCGGGGCGGTGCGGCGGTGACGGTTCCGGCGCGGTCGGTGCTGCTGTGGCGGGTGACCGGGTGAGGCCCGATATTCGCTGTCCCCTGTCAGGAGCGAACCGTAGGCTCGCCCCTGATGTCTGCCCTCGATGCCTCCCCAGCAGCCCCGTCCGACGCCCCGGCCGGGGCCGGTTCCCCTGACCCGACGCCGCCCGAGCGGTCGGCGGTCCGCACGCTGCTGCGCCTGTGGCCGTACGTGCGACCGGTCAGGGCGCGCTGGCTGCTGGCCGTGTTCATCGCGATCGTCGCCTCGTGTGTCGGGCTCGTCATCCCGCTCGTCCTCAAGTGGCTGGTCGACGGCCCGGTCGCGGCGGGCGACACCCGCGGGGTGTGGCTCGGCGCGCTGGCCGTGCTGGCGCTCGGGGTCGTCGAGGCGCTGCTGTTCGGCCTCCGGCGCTGGCTGGTGGCCCGGCCGCTGTCGCGCGTCGAGGCCGACATGCGGGCGGACCTGTACGCGCACCTCCAGCGGGTGCCGGTGGCGTTCCACGACCGGTGGGCGTCGGGGCAGCTGCTGTCGCGCGGGACCACGGACCTGATGCTGCTGCGGCTCTTCCTCGCCTTCCCGCTGACCTTCCTCGTCGTCAACGGGGTCACCGTGGCGGTGGGCTGCGCGATCCTGCTGGCGCAGGAGTGGACCCTGGGGCTGGTGCTGCTGACGCCGGTGGTGCCTCTGGTGCTGCTGTGCGGGATGTTCGAGGCGAGGTACTCGCTGGTGGCCCGCCGCTCCCAGGACCAGGTGGGCGACCTGACGACGGTGGTGGAGGAGAGCGTCCTCGGCATCCGGATCGTCAAGGGCTTCGGCCGGCACCGCAGCCAGGCGCGGGCCTTCCGCGAGCTGTCCGGGCAACTGCGCGGCACGGAACTGGCCAAGGCCCGGCTGCTGGCGAACATCTCCGGGGTCATCACGACCCTGCCCGAGCTGGCGATCGGCGCGGCCCTGGTGATCGGCACGGTCCGGGTCGCCGACGGGGACCTGACGGCCGGCACGCTGGTGGCCTTCCTCTCCACGGCGCTGGCGCTGCGCTGGCCGGTGGAGTCCATCGGCTACCTGCTCGCCATGAGCCAGGAGGCCGCGACCGCCACCGAGCGGTTCTTCGAGGCGATGGACGCGGAGCGCGAGGACGACACCGCGGGCCGGGACGAGGAGCCGACGGGCCGGGACGGGCGGGGCGAGGACGGCCTGGCCGGGAACGGCCCCCGCGGCGACGGGCTGCGCTTCGAGGGCGTCAGCTTCCGCTACCCGGATGCGGAGCCCGGCTCGCTGCCCGTGCTGGACGGCATCGACCTGCACATCCGGCCGGGCGAGACGATGGCGCTGGTCGGCGCCACGGGCAGCGGCAAGACCACGCTGACCGCGCTCGTACCGCGGCTGCACGAGGTGGACTCCGGGCGGATCACGCTGGACGGCGAGGACATCACCGCGATGCCACGCGAGCGGCTGCGGTCGCTGGTGTCGGTGGCCTTCGAGGAGCCCACCCTGTTCTCGGCGAGCGTCGCGGAGAACGTCCTGATGGGCGGGCCCGAGCTGACCCGCGCCCTGGAGACCGCACAGGCCGGCTTCGTCCACGAACTGCCGGAGGGGGCGCAGACGCAGGTCGGCGAGCAGGGCCTGAGCCTGTCCGGCGGCCAGCGGCAGCGGCTCGCGCTGGCCCGGGCGGTGGCCGGCAGCCCGCGCTTCCTGGTGCTGGACGACCCGTTGTCCGCGCTGGACGTGCACACCGAGGCACTGGTCGAGGCCGCGCTGCGGCAGGTGCTGGCGGACACGACCGCGCTGGTGGTGGCGCACCGCCCGTCGACGGTGCTGCTGGCCGACCGGGTGGCGCTGCTGTCCGGCGGCCGGGTCACCGCCGTGGGCACGCACCAGGAACTGCTGCGCGACAACGCCGAGTACGCCTGGCTGATGTCGGGTACGGGGCCCTTCGGGGCAGAGGGGGACGAACGATGACGGCGGTGCCGGAGGGCGACGCCTTCGACCGGGACGAGCTGGACGCGCCGCCGGGCGCGACGCGGGCGCTGCTGCGGGACCTGGTGGCCGCGCGGCGCGGGACGGTGGCGCTGGCCGGGCTGCTGCTGGTGCTCCAGCAGGCCGCGCGGCAGGCCGGGCCGCTGCTGGTCGCGTACGCGATCGACCGCGGGGTTCCCGCGGTGCGGGCCGGCGACCACGGTCCGCTGCTCGCGGTCGCCTCGGGCTACCTGGTGTGCGCGCTGGGCGCGGGGGCCTTCGAGTACGGCTTCATCCGCACCGCGGCCCGGGTCAACCAGGACGTGCTGCTCGACCTGCGGGGCCGGATCTTCCGCCACGCGCAGGCGCTGAGCGTCGACTTCCACGAGCGCTACACCTCGGGGCGGCTGATCTCCCGGTCCACCACGGACGTGGAGTCGCTGCGGGAGCTGCTCAGCGAGGGGCTCCAGGAACTTCTGTCGATGCTGCTGTCCTTCGTGTTCATCGGGTCGATGCTGCTCTGGCTGGACCTGGGGCTCGGCGCGGTCGCGGTGGCCAGCTTCGGACCGCTCGCCTTCTTCGTGCGCCGCTACCGGCGGCGCTCGCAGGTCATCTACTCGGCCCGGTCCACGGCCACCGCCTCGGTGATCGTGAAGTTCGCCGAGACGCTCAACGGCATCCGCCCGGTGCGGGTGTTCCGGCGCGAGCGGGCGAACGAGGAGGAGTTCCGTACGCTCAACCGCGACCTGGAGGTGCGGAACGGCGACGCGCTGGTGGAGATGGCCCGCTACGTGGTCCGTTCCCGGCTGACCGCCAACACCGCGGTGGCGGCGATCGTGCTGTGGGGCGGGTACCGGGTGGCGACCGGCTCGCTCGACCTGGGCGTGCTGGCGGCCTGCGTGCTGTACCTGCGGAGGCTGTACGAGCCGATCGACCAGCTCGCGATGTTCCTGAGCGCGTACCAGTCGGCCTACGCCTCGCTGGAGAAGATCGCCGGGCTGCTGGCGCAGGTGCCGTCGGTGCCCGAGCCGGCCGCGCCGCGGGAGCTGCCGGCACGGGACGGTGCCCGCCCGGGCCGCGAGGTGGTCTTCGACGGGGTGAGCTTCGGCTACCGCACGGGCGGCGAGGTGCTGCCGCGGTTCGGGCTGCGTCTGGCGGCCGGCAGCACGGTCGCCGTGGTCGGGTCGACGGGGGCGGGGAAGTCGACGCTGGCCAAGCTGCTGGCGCGGTTCTACGACCCTTCCGAGGGCCGGGTGCTGCTGGACGGCACGGACCTGAGGGAACTGTCCACCGCCGAACTGCGGCGCGGCGTGGTGATGGTGACGCAGGAGGCGTTCCTGTTCTCCGGGAGCGTCGCGGAGAACATCGCCATCGGCCGGCCGGACGCCACCCGGGCGGAGATCGAGCAGGCCGCGAAGGCGATCGGCGCCCACGACTTCATCAGCGCGCTGCCCGACGGGTACGACACCGACGTGCGCAAGCGGGGCGGCCGGATCTCGGCCGGGCAGCGGCAGCTCGTGGCGTTCGCGCGGGCGCTGCTCGCCGACCCGGCGGTGCTGATCCTCGACGAGGCGACCAGCTCGCTCGACGTGCCGGGCGAGCGGGCCGTCCAGCGGGCGATGCGCACCGTCCTGGAGGGCCGGACGGCCGTGGTCATCGCGCACCGGCTGTCGACGGTCGAGATCGCGGACCGGGTCCTGGTCATGGACGCGGGCCGGATCGTCGAGGACGGGACGCCCGCCGAACTGATCGCGGGCGCCGGCCGGTTCGCCGACCTGCACCGCGCCTGGCGCGACAGCCTGGTCTGACGAGGTGCCCGGCCGGGTGGGAGCCCTGGCCGGGCGGCCGTGTCCTTCGGATCGGGCCGGATCAGCGGGCCCGGCCTGATCCGAAGGACATGGCCGAGGTCTGCCGTCGTGGACCCCCGTGCCACGACGGTGGCGACGTCCGCCGGGGATCCCGCCCCGAGCCGGGATGCCCGTGTTTGACTTCCGCTCCCCTCCCTAAAGGGAGAGGATTCCTACCACGGTCGGCTGACCGTCTCGGTGGGTTCCTGTTTCATCGCGCTGTGCCGGGACGAGTCCCGGTCTTACCCGCGCTCCGCAGGCTGACACGGCCAGTCCGGCCGCCTTCGCGACGTTGACCGCCGCGTTGATGTCCCGATCGAGGACGGCCCCGCACGCCCCGCACTCCCATACGCGGATCCGGAGGGGCTTGGGGCCGTCCTTGACGCCGCACTGTGAGCACACCTGGGACGTGGGCTCGAAGCGTCCGATGCGTATAAAGGTGCGCCCGTACCGGGCGGCCTTGTACTCCAGCATCGTGGTGAACGCCGACCATCCGGCGTCGTGCACGGACTTGGCCATGCGTGTACGGGCGAGCCCCTTGACCGCCAGATCCTCAACGGCAACCGCTTGGTTCTCGCGGATGATCTTCGTGGAGAGCTGGTGGTGGAACTCGCGCCGCGCATCGGCAGTCCGTGCGTGGGCGCGTGCGACCTTCACGCGGGCCTTGGCCCGGTTGTTGCTGCCCTTGGCCTTCCGGCTCAGGGCCTGCTGCGCCTTCTTGAGCTTCCTCTCGGCCCGGCGCAGGAAGCGCGGGCTGTCGACCTTCGTGCCGTCCGAGAGGACCGCGAAGTGCGACAGACCCAGGTCGATGCCGACTTGACCGGTCGTCTCGGGAAGCGTCTCCGGGCCGGTCTCGACCACGAACGAGCAGAAGTACCGCCCAGCCGCGTCTTTGATCACGGTCACCGACGAAGGATCCGACGGCAGCGTACGGGACCACTTCACCCGCACCGCGCCGACCTTCGGCAGGTGCAGGTCACGACCGGGGGTGATCTTCCACCGGTCGGATCGGGTGTAGCGCACGGCCTGCCGGTTGTCCCGCTTCGACTTGAACCGGGGCGCACCCATGCGCGGACGCTTCCCCTTGAGCCCGTCGAAGAAGTTCTTGTAGGCGGCGTCCAGGTCTCGAAGGGATTGCTGGAGGACTCCGACCGGCGCGTTCGAAAGCCACTCCCGTTCGGGCGTCTTCTTCGCCTCGGTGATCAACATCTTGGACAGATCACCGGATCTCGGAAACGGTGAACCTGCGGAACGGGCGTCCTCACGCGCCCGTAGCGCATCGTTGTAGACCACCCGCGCACACCCGAACGCGCGTGCCAGCGCCGCCCGCTGAGGCCCGTTCGGGTACAGGCGGAATGAGTACCTGAGCTGCATGAGAACACCCCCCTTCAGCCGAGGGGGTCAACATAGTGAAGGCCACTGACAACCCAGCGAACTCCGCCGCTCCGCGCCTCCGCCCCGAGGACGCATTCCCTACCGGCCCAAAGCCGGTGCTCCACCCGCTGGGCGGGGACCTCTACGAGATCCAGTGGCACCACCCGGACTACGGCAAGGGCTGCCTGCGGGCGCTGACCGAGGCGGACGGCGCGGGCGGCACCGGGCTGCTGGAGCCGATGGACGACTGCTCGCGGGGCAGCCGCTTCCACGTCGAGCCGTCGGGGCCGCGCGGGGACGGGGTGTACGTGTTCCGCGTCGACGGCCAGGGCTGCGTCGGTATCAGGGGGTCGGGCCGGGAGGCCGGGACCGAGGCCGTGATGGAGCGCTGCACGGGCAAGGGCGGCCAGTTGTTCACCATCGAGGCGGTCAGCTGACCGCACCGCGTGCGGGCGGGGCGGGGCGGGCCGTGGCGACGGCAACGGCAACGGCAACGGCGACGGCAACGGCAACGGCAACGGACGGGGGGAGCCGGCCGCCCTGCGGCAGCGGCCGGGTTCAGCCGTTCTCGACGCGCAGCAGCATCCGCTTGAGCAGGGCCGACACGGCGGCCTGTTCGTCGGCGCCGAGGGGCTCGACCATCGCGTCCTCGGCCACGCCCCGCAGCCGCATCGCCTCGTCCCAGCGGGCGTGCCCCTCCACGGTCAGTTCCACGTCCACCCGGCGCCGGTCCTCCGTGCCGCGCAGCCGGCGGACCAGCCCGGCCTTCTCCAGGGTGTCCAGCCGCCCGCTCATCCCGGCCGGGGAGAGCAGGAGTTCGGCGGCGAGTTCGGAGGGCGTGGCCCGCCAGGGGGCGCCGCGGGAGGCGAGGCGGTGCAGGGTCTCGTACTCGAAGAGCTGGAGCCCGACCTCGGCGAGGGCGCGCTCCTTGGCCTGGTTCACGTGCTTGGCGAGCATCTGGATGCGGGTGACGATCTCCTCGACGCGCTCGTCGAAGGGCGCCTTGCCGCGCCAGCGGGCGATGTGCCGGTCGACCGAGTCCTCGCCCTGCGGCTCCTCTTCCATGCGGCCCATTATCGGGGCGGGGGTCCCGGCCTCGTCCGGCAGCCTTTATTTCGTTGACGAATGATTCGCTGCCGAAATAACTTCCGTGTCATGACCACGATGACCCCGCGCACCTGGCGGCTGCTCACGGGCCGCACCTTCGCCTCCTTCGCCACCGCGCTGATCCCCACCACCCTCACCCTGGCGGTGGTCCGCACCGGCTCGGCCGGCGACCTCGGTCTGGTGCTGGCCTGCGAGCTGCTGCCGATGCTGCTCCTGCTGCCCGTCGCGGGCGTGGCGGCCGACCGGTTCCCGGCCCAGCGGGTGGTGCTCGCCGCCGACCTGGTGCGGGCCGCCGCCCAGTTCGCCACCGGCGCGCTGCTGCTGGCCGGGCCCGTCCGGGTGGCCGAACTGGCCGCGCTGGCCGCGGTGACCGGAGCCGCCGTGGCCTTCGGCACGCCCTCCACCCACACGCTGGTGGTGGCCGTGGTGACCGAGCCCGAGCGGCTGCTGCGGGTCAACGCCCGGCTCGGGGTGGCCACCGGGCTGGCCCAGATCGCCGGTCCCGCCTCGGCGGGCGCCCTGATGCTCGCCGTCGGGCCGGGCTGGTCCTCCCTGCTGACCGGCGCCCTGTTCACCCTCTCCGCGCTCACCCTCGGGGGGCTGCGCACCGCGCGTGCCGCGCGCCCTGCCGTACGTACCGGCTTCGTCGCGGAGTTGCGCGAGGGATGGGCCGAGACCCGGCGGCACCCGTGGTTCCTGGCCAATGTGCTGGCCCACGGGGTCTGGCACCTGGCGGCCGGGCTGCTGCTCACCCTGGGCCCGCTGATCGCGGTGGAGTCCCTGGGCGGCGCGGCCTCCTGGGTGATCGTCGCCCAGGTCGGCACCGTGGGCATGCTCGCCGGCGTGTGGGCCGCCGGGCGGCTCCCGGTCCGCAACCCGCTGGCCTCGGTGGCCGTGGGCGCCGCGGTGTACGCGCTGCCGCTCGTCGCCCTGGCGCTGCGGCTGCCCGTGCCGGTCACCGCGACCGCCTACTGCCTGGGGATGTTCGGGCTCGGCGTGCTCAGCCCGCTGTGGGAGACCGAGATGCAGCGCCGGATACCGGGCGAGGCCCTGGGCCGGGTGGGCTCCTTCGACGCCCTGATCTCCTTCGCCTCGCGGCCGTTGGGGCTCGCCGTGGCCGCGCCGCTGGCCGCCGTGACGGGGACCGCCGCGCCGCTGCTGGTCGCCGCCGTCCTCGTGGCCGCCGCCAACCTGTCCGTCCTGCTGCTTCCGGACGTTCGTGAACATCCCGTGAAGGAAAGCGGACTCGTCCTGCGATGATGTGCGCCGAAGCGGGCGGTTCGGACCCGCGTTCTACCGAGGAGATCGGGTGCGATGGGCAGAGTCGGGACCGCGCTGCACGAACTGCGCGGAGCGCAGAAGTCCGCGAAGGGAGTGTCGCTCTACTCCCGGTTCGTGAACCGGCCGGCCGGGCGCTACCTGGCCGCGGGCTCGTACGCGCTGGGGCTCACCCCGAACCAGGTGACGCTGGTGAGTGCCGCGTTCAGCTTCGCGGCGGTGGCCGCGGTCGCACTGAGCGCGCCCTCGTGGGGGCTGGGCGTCGCGGTCTGGGCGGCGCTGGCGGTGGGCTTCGCCTTCGACTCGGCCGACGGGCAGCTCGCCCGGCTGCGCGGCAGCGGGAGCGCCGCGGGCGAGTGGCTGGACCACGTGGTGGACTGCGCCAAGCTCACCGCGCTGCACACCTGCGTGCTGATCGCCTTCTACCGCTTCCCCGGGGCGTACGGCATATCCGGGGACGGCGGCGAGGCCTGGCTGCTGGTCCCGCTGGGCTTCCAGTTCGCCGCGATCGTCACCTTCTTCGGCGGCCTGCTGACCGAGAAGCTCAAGCCGAAGCCCGCCCCGGGCAGCGCTGCGGCTGCGCCGTCCACGCTGCGCGCGGTCGCGCTGCTGCCGGTGGACTACGGGGTGTTCTGCCTGGTGTTCCTGCTGCTCGGCGGCGGCGGGCTGTTCCGCTGGGCGTACGCGGCGCTCGGCGCGGTGGCCGCACTGTTCCTGGTCACGTTCCTCGCCAAGTGGTTCCGGGAGCTGAGCGCCGTCAAGCGCTGAGCCGGGGCCGGGAGCGGGCCACCGCCCGGTGGTCTGCCGGGCGGCGGGCGGCCTGCGGAACGGCGGACCGGCCCGCGCCCGGACCGGCTGTCCGGTCCGCCCGCTCCGGCGCCGGTCAGCGCAGTTCGGCGGTGAGCGACGGCTCGGCCGCGAGCGGCTGCGAGAGCGCGTCCAGGGCGCGGCGCAGCTGCGTGCTGGACGTGTGCACGGTGTACGGGAAGTAGACGACGTCCACGCCGACGGTCGCGAAGTCGGCCTCCAGCTTGTCGCCCTTGGGCGTGCCCCGCCAGTCGTCGCCCTTGAAGATCACGTCGAAGCGGACCTGCTTCCAGGTCTCCAGCTTGTCCGGAACCGTCTCCACGAAGGCCGCGTCCACGTACTTGACGCTGCGCACGATCTCCAGACGCTCCACCAGCGGGATCATCGGGCGGCGGCCCTTGGCCAGCTCGGCCATCTCGTCCGAGACCACTCCTGCGACGAGGTAGTCACACTGACTGCGCGCGTGGCGGAGGATGTTGAGATGTCCGATGTGGAACAGATCGTAGGCGCCCGGGGCATAGCCGACCCGGTACGGCTTGCGCACGGACGAACCGGCTTCGGACATGTCTCGCTCCGTCATCGATAACCCCCCAGAAGCCGCACTCCCCAGTGCGGCGGATTATCAGACGATAGCGTGCACGTTCCGCACCGTGCGGGTGAACGATTAGGGTGGCGGCCGCGCCACCCAGGGGGGAAGGGGACCTTCAGTGTCCATATCCGGCCGCAGAACACTGCTTCTGGTGTCCACGAACTACGCACCCGAACACGCCGGAATCGGCCCATACGCCACGCAGATCGCGGAGCACTGGGCCGGTCTCGGCCATGACACCCACGTGTTCGCGGGCATGCCGCACTACCCCTCGTGGTCGCTCGACCCGCAGTACAAGGGGGCGTTCCGGCGCACCGAGAAGCGCGCGGGCGTCACCGTGCACCGGCGCAGGCACACCGTCCCGGGCCGTCAGACCGCCGTCAAGCGGGCCGCTTTCGAGGGCTCGATCCTGGTGCACGGCGCCGTGGCCCCGCCGCGGATGCCCAAGCCGCACGCGGTCCTCGCGCAGATGCCCAGCCTGGCCGGCGGCGTGCTGGCCGCCCGGCTCGCCGCGCGCTGGAAGGTCCCGTACGTCCCGGTGGTCCAGGACCTGATGGGCGCGGCCGCCGCGCAGAGCGGGATCAGCGGCGGCGACAAGGCCGCGGCGCTGGCCGCCAGGGCGGAGGCGTACGCGCTGAAGCGGGCCACCCTGGTCGGCGTCATCCACGAGACCTTCGTGGACAAGGTCGTCGCGATGGGCGTGGACCCGAAGCGGATCCGACTCGTCCCGAACTGGTCGCACGTCGAGGTCCCTTCGGCGCCGCGCGGCGAGACCCGCCGCCACATGGGCTGGGCACCGAACCAGACGGTCGTGCTGCACTCCGGCAACATGGGCCTCAAGCAGGGCCTCGAAGTCCTGGTGGGGGCGGCCCGGCTGGACCCGCGGGTCCGCTTCGTGCTGATGGGTGACGGAAGTCAGCGTTCCGCTTTGGCCGAACTGTCCGCTGATGTACCCAACCTGGACATCATCCCCCCTGCCGAGGACGGAAAGTTCCCGGATATCCTCGCCGCGGCGGACGTACTCGCTGTCACGCAGCACGCGGCCGTCCTGGACATGAGCGTGCCGTCCAAGCTGACCTCCTACTTCGCGGCCGGGCGACCGGTCGTCGCGTCGGTCGCGGCCGAAGGCGGCACCGCCCAGGAGGTTCAGCGCTCGGGCGCCGGTGTGCTGGTGGCACCGGAGGACCCGCGCGCCCTGCTCAAGGCCGTGCACGCACTGGCCGACGACCCGGTCACGGCCGACGAGCTCGGCGCCGCGGGCCCGCGCCACGTGGCCGCGAACCTCAGCCGCGAGGCGGGCCTGGCCCGGATCGACGCACTGATAGACGAAGCACTTGGGGGACCCCTGCCGTGACGGAGACGAACCGGCCCGCCGCGGCCGTGACCGCGGGCGAGGACGAACCGGACCTTCTGAGGGACCAGTTCCGGCAGCTGACCCGCTACCGGCGGATCCTGCTCGGGGGCATCGGCGTCGGCCTGGTCGGCGGCGCGTGGCTGGGGATCACCTCCGCCGACACGTACGTGGCCAGCTCCGACGTGGTGCTGCGGGCGCCCGCGCTGAACCCGTTCGACGCGAACGGCTCCTCCCCGGACAAGCTGATCAACATCGGCTCGGAGCGGCAGGCCGCCCTCGGCAACGAGGTCGCCAAGAACGCCGCCAAGGACCTCGGTGTGGCCGACGACGAGCTGGGCGCCCTGCGCCGCGGCCTGCAGGTCACCAACCCGCCGCAGACCCTCGTGCTGCGCTTCACGTACACCGCGAGCTCGCCGCAGGAGGCCGCCAAGCGCGCCAACGCGATGACCGAGGCGTACCTGAAGAACCGCCAGGCCGCGTACGAGGCCCAGCGGGACAACATGGTCAAGGCGAAGAAGAAGCAGGTCGCGCCCATCGCCGAGCGCATCGAGGACCTGAACAAGGAGATCAGCCGGACGCCCGACGGCCCCGGCCGGGACACGCTCTACACCCAGAAGGCCGAGGCGGCCAGCACCAAGGGCAGCATCGACGGCGACATCCAGAAGCTCGGCTCTCTGGACATGTCCCCGGGCCGGATCACCAACACCGCCACGCCGCCCAAGGCCCCGGACGGCCCCGGACTGATCATGTCGCTGCTGATCGGCGGCGCCGTCGGCCTGGCCATCGGTCTCCTCGCGGCCTGGGTGCGGCTGGTCTTCGACCCCGCGCCCCGCTCCGACGGCGACGTGGCCCGCGCCCTGCGCGCTCCCGTCCTCGGCAACCTGCCGCGCGACCGCACCGGCGGCGGACCGCTGCTCGCGGCCGGCGAGGCGGACCCGAGGCTCGCCGAGGAGTACCGCTCGGTGGCCTTCCGGCTCGCGTACGACGCCCGGTTCGCGGACCGGCGACGGCTGCTGGTGGTCGCCCCGCGCGGCTCCAGCGAGACGGCGGCCGCGGTCGCCGTGAACCTCGCCGCCTCCTTCGCGGAGACCGGCAAGGACGTGCTGATGATCGAGGCCGACCTGCGCACCCCGGTGCTGGCCAGCCAGCTGCGCACCGACACCGGTGCCCGGCCGCGCTGGAGCAGCCAGATGTCCGGGGCCGCCGAGACCGAGTGGCCCGACGGCCGCCAGCTCGTCGTGGACGCCGGCGAGTCCGGCTCCTTCGACCTGATCCCCGGCGAGAGCGTGCGCAACGTCGCCCGCGCCCTGACCTCGCAGCGGGCCTCCCGCCTGATCTCCGAGGCCGACTCCCCCAACTCGACCGTGGTCGTGCTGGCACCGCCCGTCCTGTCGTACGCCGACGCGCTCGCGCTCGTCGACCGCGTGGACGGCGTCCTGGTGGTCTGCGCCCCG
The DNA here is from genome assembly GCF_044540325.1 of Streptomyces sp. NPDC086023. Classification (NCBI taxonomy): domain Bacteria; kingdom Bacillati; phylum Actinomycetota; class Actinomycetes; order Kitasatosporales; family Streptomycetaceae; genus Streptomyces; species Streptomyces sp. NPDC086023. The sequence continues at coordinate 212,267 of NZ_JBITRX010000010.1, read as the reverse complement.
CGCGCGGTGCACCGTACGGACCTGGTCCGCATCCGCGAGCTGATCAGCGGCGCGGGCGGCACGGTGCTGGGCGCGGTGCTGCACAGCGCGCTGCCGGCCGACAAGAAGGGCGGCCGGAAGGGCGGCAAGGACGCCGGCCGGCGCCCCGAGCCGGCTCCGGCCCCCGCGCCGCCGCGGCGGCAGCACGTGCCGCCGCCGTCCGCCGCGGACCGCGAGCGGGAGCAGGTCCGGGACGCGGAGCGGGTGCCGGACCCGACCCAGCACATCCCCGGCGACGGCAGTGACACGGTCGCCCTGCGCATGGTCCGCCCGGGCGAGCGGTGACGGCCGCCCCCGGCGCGATACCGGGGCCGCGGACGGACGGGCCGGCGGGCGGGGCGCCCCGTGAGCCCCGCCGGCTGGTCGCGGTGGCCTCGTCCGTACTGGACCAGGCCGCGTCCAGTCTGACCAACATCCTGGTCCTGGTGCTGGCCGCGCGGCTGTCGTCCGCCGACGGCTTCGCCGCGTTCTCGATGGTCTACGTGGCCTTCAGCGTGCTGCTCGGGCTCAACATGGCGTACGTCGGCCAGACCGTGGTGCTGGAGCGCGGCGCCGGGACCGGTGCGGTGTGCCGGTCCGCGGTGGCGTTCACCGCCCTCGGCTCGGTGGCCGCCGGCGCGCTGACGGCGTCGGCCGGGCTGCTCGTGTCCGGGCCGGCCGGCGGGGCGTTCCTCGCCCTGGGCGCCGTACTCCCGCTGGTGCTGAGCCAGGACGGGCTGCGGTACTGCTTCTCCGCCCTGCGGCAGCCGCACCGGGCGCTGGCCGCCGACTCCGTACGGCTGCTGTGCGTGCTCGGCGCGCTGGCCGTACAGCCCCCGGGGGCCTCGCCGGTCCGGCTGGTGCTGGTGTGGGGCCTGTCGGCGCTGCCGGCGCTGGCGCTCGGGCTGTGGCTGCTGCGGCCGTTCACGGCCGGCACGCGGGCGGACGTACGCCCCTACCTGCGGCGGGGTCACCTGGGGCGCCGCTTCGTGGTCGAGTTCGCCGTGGGCAACGGCTCCAGCCAGCTCGCCGTCTTCGGGCTCGGCGTGCTGGCCACCCCGCTGGCGGTGGGTGCGCTGCGCGGTGCGACCACCCTCTTCGGGCCGCTGAACGTGCTGTTCAACTCCGCGAACGCCTTCGGGCCGCCGCTGCTGGGCCGGTTCCGCGGCAAGCGCGCGGTGATACGCGCCACGCTCGGCCTCGGCGGGGTGCTGGCGCTGGTGGGCGCGGGGTGGGGCGCGGCCCTGTACGCGCTGCCGGACCGCCTGGGCCGCGAACTGCTGGGCGCCACCTGGGACACGGCGGCCGCGCTGCTGCCGGCCACCGGGGCGCAGTACGCGGTGATGGGGCTCGGCACGTGTGCGCTGCTGACGCTGCGGGTGCTGAGCCCCAAGGCCACGCTGTCGGTGCAGGTCGTCTTCTCGCTGCTGTCCGTGGGCTTCCTGCTGGGCGGCTACGCGGTGTGGGGGGTTGCCGGGGCGGCGTGGGGGCTGGCGCTGGGCTCCGCCCTCAAGGCGGTGGCCGCCTGGTGGCGCGTCTCCCGGGTGACGCCGGTTGCCGATGCCGGTTCCGGGCCGTCCGGTGCCGGTGAGGCTCCCGGGCACCCTGCCCCGACCCCGGCCCAGGGCTGACCCGTCCCGGGGCCCCGCGCCCGGCCCCCGCAAGGGGTCCGGGCGCGGCACGACCGCTACGGCGTGGGCCGACGGAGTTGCCTCAGCTCGCGCTGCAGCGCCCACGCGTCCCCGACCGGCCCCACATGCCCGAGCTTGTCGGGGTTGAGGACCAGACGGATCGTCTGCACCCGCCCGTCCAGCACGTCCAGGGCCATCGCCTGGACCACCCTCCCCTCCCGGTCCCGGAAGAGCGCGCCCGGCTGGCCGTTGACCTGCCGCGGCTCCAGCGTGACGTCGATTCCCGCCAGCCGGGGGAACACCGCCGCCAGCAGCCGGGCCACGTTGTCCGCGCCGTGGATCGACCTGGCCAGCTGCGGCGCTTTGCCCCCGCCGTCCCCGGTCATCGCCACGTCGGCGGCCAGCAGGTCCTGGAGCCCCGCGACGTCGCCCTCGTGGAGGGCGTCGAAGAACCGGGCCGCCAGTTCGTCCCGTTCCCTGCGGTCCGCCTCGAAGCGGGGCCGGCCCTCGCGCATGTGCCTGCGCGCCCGGGACAGCAGCTGCCGGCAGGCCGGCTCCGAGCGCCCCACCGCCTCGGCGATCTCGTCGAAACCGAAGGCGAAGACGTCCCTCAGCACGAACACCGACCGCTCCAGCGGGGTGAGCCGTTCCAGCAGGAGCAGCGCGGCCATCGACAGCGAGTCGGCCAGTTCGGCGGACCGCTCCGGGTCCTCGTAGGGGTCGGCGAGCAGCGGCTCGGGGAACCACGGGCCGACGTACTCCTCCCGCCGGACCCGCGCGGAGCGCAGTACGTCGATCGACAGGCGCGTCACCGTGGTGCACAGGTAGGACTTGACCGAGGCGGGCCGGGTCGTCGACCGGTCGTACCGCAGCCAGGCCTCCTGCACGGCGTCCTCGGCCTCCGCGACGCTGCCCAGGATCCGGTACGCGATCGAGAACAGCAGCGGCCGCAGCTCCTCGAACTCCTGCGTCTTGCCCATGTCGTGCCTCCCCCTCTCCGGCCCGGGGCCGGTGGCCGGCCCCGGGCGTACGTCGTCCCGGCTTCCGTTCAGTGGAACTGGCCCGGCACGTAGTCGCCGGCCGGCTGCTGGGTGATCACGTTCAGCCTGTTCACCATGTTCATGAACGAAACCAGCACCACCAGGGCGGTGAGCTGCTCCTCGTCGTAGTGCCGGGCGGCCCGCTCCCAGACCTCGTCGCGGACGCCGCCGGCGCCGTCGCCGACACGGGTGCCCTCCTCGGCCAGCTCCAGCGCCGCGCGCTCGGCCTCGGTGAAGACCTTGGCCTCCCGCCAGGCCGCCACCAGGTTCAGCCGTACCGCCGTCTCGCCCGCGGCCGCCGCGTCCTTGGTGTGCATGTCGATGCAGACGGCGCAGCCGTTGATCTGGCTCACGCGCAGGGCCACCAGCTCCTGCGTCGCGGCCGGCAGTGCCGACGCCCTGAGCTCCCGGCCCGCGGCCATCAGGTGCTTGAAGGCCTTGGGGGCGTCCGAGCCGGTGACGAAGTCCAGTCGCGCGTCCATGGTGTGCTCCTCCGGTGTGGTGTCGGGCTACACCCACGGGACGGGACAGGCCCACGGTCCGTGACACGGCCTGGAGGTGACCCGCGCCACATCCCTCAGAGCTGGTTCGGGGCGGGCTCCGGGTCCGGGTCGGGGTCCGGGGGGCCGGCCGGGTCTCCGCCGCCTTCCGGGTCCTCGGGGGCCTCCCGTTCCGGCGCCGCGCGGAGGGCCGTGTGGACCGCCCAGACGACCGAGACCAGCGGGACCGCCACCACCGCGCCCACGATGCCGGCGGCGATGGTGCCGGCGACGACCGAGATCGCGACCACCAGCGGGTGCAGCCGGACCGCCCAGCTCATGACCAGCGGGTGCAGCAGATGGCCCTCGATCTGGCCGATGATCACGATCAGCGCGACCACGATCCCGGCGACCAGGGGCCCCTTCGACGCCAGCGCGACCACCGCGGCCACCGCCAGCGCCACCGGCGAGCCGATCAGCGGCACGAAGGCGGCGAAGAACTCCAGCAGCGCCAGCGGCACCGCGAGCGGCACCCCGAGGAAGTACAGGGCGATGCCGACCAGGACCGCGTTGACGGCCGCCACCAGCACGATGCCGTGGGTGTAGCCGGTGAACGTGCGCCAGGCGGCCTCCCCCGCCACCCCCCAGCGCCCGCGCACCCCCTCCGGCAGCTGCCCGCGGTACCAGCCCCACATCCGGTCGCCGGAGTACGTGAAGAACACCGCGGAGAACAGGGCGAGGGCCAGCACCGTCAGGACGTGCACCAGCTGGCCGGCGCCGCTGAGCGCGGTGGACACCAGGGTCGACCGGTGGCTCGACAGGTACTCGCCGAGCCGGGCCTCCAGGTTGCCCAGCGCCTGCGGGTCCACGTGGAACGGCGGCCGGGACAGCCACTCCTGGATGCTGCCGAGCCCGTCGCGGAACTCCCGCACCAGCGTGGTCCGCTCCCCCGCCACCGCCTCCCCCACGAAGGCGAGGAGCCCCAGGACCAGCGCGATGCTGCCGAGCATCGTCAGGCCCACCGCGAGCCCGCGCGGCAGACCCCGGGCCACCAGGTCGGCGACCGGCCGCAGCAGCGCGGTGACCACCAGGCCCAGGAACAGGGCCACGCCGATCTCGTGGAAACGGCCGAGGACGGCGAAGACCGCGTACACGGCGGCGGCGACGACGATCAGGCGCCACGCGTACGCCGCGGCCGTGCGCAGGAGCGGTGACACCCGGGGCTGCATGCCCTTGGACGTACCACCGGCGGCCGGGCCCGCCACGCGCAGGGCCCGAGGTTCCCCCGACCGGGGGGCCGTACGGGCGACCCGCGCCGGGCCGTCCGCTCCCGGGCCCCGGCTGGCCCGAGGCTGGACCCCGTGTCCCTCGTCCTCCCGGTCGTCTTCGCCGTGTTCGCCGCCTTCAGCAACGCTGCCGCCACCGTGCTCCAGCGGCGGGCTGCCCTGACCGTGCCGCAGAGCGAGGGCTTCCGGCCGGGCCTGGTCCTGGACCTGCTGAAGCGCCCGCTCTGGCTGGGCGGCATCGCGGCCGTGATCGCGGCCGGGGCGGGCCAGGCGCTGGCCCTGGCGACCGGCCCCCTGTCGCTCGTACAGCCCCTGTTCGTGCTGGAGCTGCCGCTGGCCCTGCTGATCGCCTCGCTGTTCGCCCGGCGGCCGCTGCCGGGCGGGCTGTGGCTCGCGGTGGCCGCCGTGGTGGCCGGGCTGGCGGTGGCGATGGTGGCGGCGGCGCCGGACGGGAACCGTACGCAGGTGCCCCTGGACCGGTGGGTGCCGGCCCTGGCCGGGTGCGCGGCGGCGGTGTGCGCGCTGGCGGCGGCGGGGCTGCGGCGCCCGCCGGGCCGGGCGCGGGCCGGCTGCCTGGGCGCGGCCACCGCGATCTGCTACGCGGTGACCGCCGCGCTGATGAAGTCGGCCGTGCACGTGCTGGACGAGCGGGGTCTCGGCGGCTTCCTGACGGCCTGGCAGACGTACGCCTTCGCGCTCTCCGGGATCGCCGCGCTGCTGCTCCTGGAGCACGCCATGCAGGGCGGCCCGCTGATCGCCTCGCAGCCCGCCCTCACCCTGGGGGACGCGAGCCTGAGCCTGCTGCTGGGGGTGCTGCTGTACGAGGAGCACGTACGGGCGGGCTGGTGGCTGGTCCCGGAGCTCGCGGGGCTGGCGCTGATCATGACGGGCGTCCTGGCCCTCTCCCGCCGGTCACCGGAGGAGGAGGCGGCCGGAGGGGTGGCCGAATAGGGTCGCCCGGCGGGACGCCGCTGCCTACGCTGCCCGTCATGAACACGCTTGAGATGATCCACGACGTCCCGGTCCTGCTCTGCTCCGCCGAGGGTGCGCCCGTACGCGGCGAGGCCGACGCGCTCGACCTCATCGGCGAGGCCTGGTACCAGGGCGCCCAGTGGGTGGTCGTGCCGGCCGGGCGGTTCGACGACGCGTTCTTCCGGCTGCGCACGCGGGTGGCCGGGGACATCGTGCAGAAGCTGGTCAACTACCGCATGGGGATGGTGGTGCTGGGCGACGTCTCCCGGCACACGGAGGCGAGCGAGGCGCTGCGGGACTTCGTCCGCGAGTGCAACCGCGGCGGCCAGACCTGGTTCCTGCCGGACCTGGAGGCGCTCCGCGCCCGGCTCGCCGGCTGACCGTCCGACGGGCCGAGGAGGGCAGCCCCGCACTCCTCGGCCCACCGGTGGCCGTCAGCGCAGGGTCCGCTTGTCCTGGCGGTACGTCATGACGATGGCCAGGCACAGTCCCGCGATCGCCACACGGCCCGAGGCCTGCAGGAGCGGGCCGCGCAGCAGGATGAACGAGTAGCCCGCGACCAGTGGGACGACGATCGAGATCAGGCTGCCGGGGGGCGACCTGCGGGTGGCCCGGCGGGCGTAATTGCGGTCGACCCGGGCGGACGCGTACCCCAGCCCCAGCAGCCCGGCCCCCATGCCGACGGGTCCGAAGTCCAGCCACAGCTCCGCCCACACCGGGGAGGAGAGGTTGGTGTTCACGGTGCCCATCCACTGGCCGACCATCACGCCCGTGTCGCGCGGTTTCCCGGGCCAGACCGAGCGCGGCACGATGAAGAACACCGAGCCGGCCAGCTGGCGCCCGTAGAAGTGGCCGGGGCCGGAGTCGGCGAAGGTGATGGTGTTGGCGAACATGCCGACCTGGTCGTAGTCCTTGAGCGCCATGGGCTCCAGGAACGAGGTCGTCTCGACCGGCTTGTAGTTCTTCTCGTCGTACCGGAACCGGTCGGCGAACGGGAAGATCAGCAGGGCGGCGATCACGCCCATGCTGAGCGCCACCCGGTACATCGCCGCGCTCACCGGGAAGACGGTGAAGAGCAGCGAGAACATCACGGTCATGAACCAGTAGCGCGGGTTCGAGACCGGGTTGTTGACGATGGCGTTGAGCACGACCAGCGCGGCCGTGGTGGCGATGACCGAGGGCATCCGGCGGGCCCGCGTCGAGGTGACCAGCCAGCGGGTGTACATCAGCAGGGCGAGCAGGGCCGGCACGGTGCCGAAACCGCGCAGGAAGGCCTGGCCCGCCTGGCTGTCGTCGGCGGAGACACCGGCCTCCTCGATGCCGGCGATGATCTCCTGCCGGCTGCTGAAGAAGACGGCGGGGCCGCCGAGCTTGAGGATGAACAGCGCGGAGCAGCCGAAGGCGATGACCGTCAGCAGCTGGAGCCGGCGACGGTGCACCATCACCGGCCGCTGCTCCTTCTCCGTGCGGCGGTCGGGCCGGCTGCGGGCCAGCAGCGCGCCGACGTCGAAGGCGATGCAGCCGAGCAGGATGAGCGCGATGGCCTGGGTGAGGTCGGACCGGGGGCCGACCACGGGGGTCGGGACCTGGCCCAGCACGGCCTGCGCGAGGGGGGCCACGCCCAGCGCCATGTAGACGAAGAGCCAGAAGGAGCCCTGGAGCAGCTTGCGGCGGCTGGTCAGGATCATGCCGGAGAGACGGGCGCCGGCGTACATGGTGAGGGCGAGCTGGAGCCAGAAGGCCGCGTCGCGCACACCGGCCCCGGACTGGGAGGCGATGAACAGCGGCAGGAAGACGGTGAACCCGAGCGCCAGCGGCACCGACAGGGCACGGGAGAGCAGCGTGCGGGGCGTGGTGACCTTGCCCCACTGCGCCTCGTCGGGCTCGTCGCGTCCGCGCGGCGGCACGGGCGGCCGGGGCCCCGACCCCCAGGGCGCGCCCGGCGTGGGTCCCTGTATGTCTGTCGCCGCCACCGCGCCCCCACCCCTGTCGTGCAATTCGGCCCGAAGTCTAGTCAGCGGTCCGCGGAGCGGCGATGGGCGGTCCGTTGAACCGATAATGTGAACGCCCGGTGCCAGGGGGGTGCCGGTGGGGGTGAATCGATGCGTGATCTCCCGGCCTTCACGCTGGCCGGTTACGACAAGGGCCGGGGCAAACTGACCCAGGCGCTCTGGTTCGCCGTGATGAACACGGTCTTCATGGCCTGGTTCACGCCGGCCCGGGTACGGGTGGCCCTGCTGCGCGCCTTCGGCGCCGAGATCGGTACGGGCGTGCTCATCCGGCACCGCGTCCGCGTCCTGTGGCCCTGGAAGCTCCGCATCGGCGACCACACCTGGATCGGCGAGGGCGCCTGGCTGCTGAACCTGGAGCCGGTCACCATCGGGGCCAACGTGTGCGTGTCCCAGGAAGCGCTGCTGTGCACCGGCAGCCACGACCACCGCGCCGCCGACTTCCGCTACCGCAACGCCCCCATCACCGTCGAGGACGGCGCCTGGGTCGCGGCCCGCGCCACCGTGCTCGCCGGGGTCACCATCGGCCGCCACGCGGTGGCCGCCGCCGGGGCCGTGGTCCACAAGGACCTGCCCGAGCTGACGCTGCAGACCATGGACGGCCGCCGCCGCGCCGTCGACGAGCCCAAGTGAGGGTGCACCAGTGAGAGTCCTGCACGCGGTCACGCTGCATTCCCCCACCCACGCCTTCGGCGGTCCCGTACGGGTGGCCCTGAACCTGTCCAAGGGCCTGCGGGCCCGCGGCCACGAGGCCGCCCTCGTCGCGCTCGGCGAGGGCTTCGACGACCCCTGGCCCACCGAGGTCGAAGGGGTGCCCGCCCGCCTCTACCCGGCGCGCAGGCTGCTGCCGCTCGGCTTCAGCGGGATGACCTCGCCCGCCCTGCTGGCCCGGGCCGGCCGGCTGGTGCGGGACGCGGACCTGGTCCACGTCCACCTGGCCCGCGACCTGGTGACCCTGCCCGTGGCGCTGGCCGCGCTGCGCGCCGGCAAGCCGCTGGTGCTCCAGACCCACGGCATGGTGGACCCGAGCGGAAAGCTGCTGGCCAAGGTGCTGGACGCGGTGGCGGTGCGCCGGCTGCTGCGCGGCGCGGGCGCGGTGCTGTACCTGACGCCGCACGAGCGCGAGGCGCTGGACGCGGTGGTGGGCGGTGCCGGGCTGGACAACACGGTACGACTGGTCAACGGCGTACCGGCGCAGGACGAGCGGCCGCCGCTGGCCGGCCCGCCGCGGATCCTGTACTCGGCCCGGCTGCAGGCCCGCAAGCGGCCGGTGGACTTCGTGCGGGCCGCCGCGCTGGTGCGGGAGAAGGTGCCGGACGCGGAGTTCGTGGTGGCCGGTCCCGACGAGGGCGAACTGGCCGCCGTGGCCGAGGCGGTCGGCTCGCTGGGACTGGACGACTCGGTCTCCGTACCCGGGGCGCTGACCAGCGCGCAGGTCCTCACGGAGCTGCGGCGGGCGCACGTGTACGTCCTGCCGTCGGTGGACGAGCCGTTCCCGATGTCGGTGCTGGAGGCCCTCGCGGTGGGCGTGCCGGCCGTGGTCACGCACTCCAACGGGCTGGCCCGCGACATCGCCGGCGCCGGTGCCGGACGCGCGGTGGAGCCGGGTCCCGAGGGCGTGGCCGCCGCGGTGCTGGAGCTGCTGGACGAGGAGGCGAACCGGGACGCGTCCACCGCCGCCCGCAAGCTGGCCGCGGAGTCGTTCTCGATGGACGCGGTCCTGGACACGCTCCTCGACACCTACGCGCGGGTTGCCGGGTAGGGAAAGGCGGAGAGGGCCCGTACCCGCGTGTCGTGCACGCGGGTACGGGCCCTCGCTGCTGCGCGGGAGCCGGACGGCTACGCGGGGATCCAGGCGTAGCAGCCGGTGGAGACGAACTCCGCGGTGCCCGCGGGGATCTTCGCGGTGATCTTCTCGCCGGGCTTGGTGCCCAGCTCAGGGCCGGCGGCCAGGCTCTTGCCCGAGCTGCTCCTGGCCTGCCAGGTGCAGCTCGCCGTCGGGGCCGGGGCGCGGTAGGTGCCCGGCTCCGGCCGCTTGTGGGTGCCGTCGCCGAAGCCCTGCTTCGCGGCGGCCAGGACCGGCTTCTGCTCGGGGCAGAGGTACGGGATCGCGCCCTCGGCCGCGGGGATCTCGCCCGCGACGATGGAGGCCACGGCGGCGTCCTTGTCGTGCTTGGCGGTGCGGGCGACCCGCTGGCAGGCCTCCTGTCCCGTCTGGAGGACGGCTGCCGGGTCGGTCTTCTCGGGCACCCGGCCGCTCAGGTACTTCTTCTCCTGCGGGGTGAAGGACCCGGTGACCGGCTTGAGCGCGTCGTCCGAGACCACCGGCCCGGTGGGCTTGGCCGCGGGCGGTGCGGTCGAGGGCTCGGCGGTGGGCGGCTCCGGCGCGGAGGAGCTGGCCGGCGGCTTGGCGTTGGCGGTGCCGCCGTCGGCCTTGTCGCCCGAGCTGCAGGCGGTGAGCGTGAGGGCGGCGGCCAGCAGGGCCCCGGCCGCGACGCGTCGGTTCAGGTGACGCATGAGGTGGCTCCAGGTGTGTCGGTGCAGGTGCGGGGTCCGGCCTGGTGGGCCGGACCCCGCACCTTCGTTCACTCGGCCGTTACGGCTGGCCGAAGGTGAGGATCAGCTGCGGCGTCCCCTCGTTGGCCGTGGACTCGGAGGACCACAGCCACAGCGGGTCGCTGCCGTTGCCGGTCAGCGCCACGCTGTACTCGCTGCCGAGGACGGCCGACAGGGCGGCCGTGTCCAGGTCGACGTTGTGCACGGCGGAGCCGTCGGCGATGCCGCCGATGGTGCCGAGCACGGTCGCGCCCAGCGCCGGCTTGGTGTTGTACGAGGTGCTCGCGCCGCTCCAGGTGCCGGTGACCGGGACCACGGAGACGGTGTCGGCGGTGCCGGCGCCCGTCTGGGTGGTGGTCTTGATCTGGAGGGAGGCGGCCTTCAGGACCTGGCCGGCCGGGGCGGCCGGGAGGTTGAAGCGCAGGTAGGTCTCGTACAGCGAGCCGCTGCCGCGGACCGCCATGGAGGTGGCGGTGCCGTAGCTGGCGCTGGGGGCACCCTGGTTGACGTAGGTGTCCTCGGCCGCGGAGACCTCGGTGACCGTCTCGGTCTGGGCCTTGGCCAGGTTGTAGTGGTTCTGGACCTGGGCCTGGGTGAGGGCGGTCGGGTAGACCGCGGTCTCGTCGAGCTGGCCGGCGAAGAAGTTGCTCGTCGGCCGGTTCGGCCAGCTGGCCAGGTTGTCGCCGCCGACGTGCCAGTAGCCCGCGTAGGCCTGGTGCGTGGTGACGCTCAGGGTGCCCTTGTTCTGGCCGTCGACGTACAGGGCCATGCCGCTCGGGCCCTGGGTGGCGACCACGTGGTGCCACTTGTTGTCGTTGTACGAGTCGAACAGGCCGGTCGTGATGGTCCGGGTGGAGCCGTTGTAGACGCCGAAGACCAGACGACCGGAGTTCGTCATGTAGATCTGCTTGTCGTAGCTGCTGCTGTTGCGGGTGGTGTTGTTGCCGAACCCGATCAGCTTGCCGCCGCGCGTGGTGCCGGTCTTGAACCAGGTCTCCAGGGTGTAGGCGGAGCCCACGGTCTGGCGGCGGTCGCTGTGCAGCTGCTCGTCGGTGCCGTTGAAGCCGATGGCCGTGCTGCTGCCGGTGATGGCACCCGGGGCCTGGCGCAGGGCGGGGCCGTTGATGTGCAGACCGCTGGTGTTGCCGTTCGACGAGTCGGCCACGTAGGGGGTGACCGCGTCGTCGTAGCGCCAGTACAGTTCGGCGCCGTCCTGGCGGACCTGGTTCGGGTACGCCTGGACCGAGGCCGGGACGGTCACGGTGGAGGCGGTCGACAGGGCGCTGGTGTTGCCCGCGGCGTCGGTGGCGGTCACCCGGTAGGTGTAGGAGTTGCCGGCCTTGACGGTGGTGTCGGTCCAGGAGGCCTGCGGGCGCTCCCACTCCAGGGACTCGGCGGTGACGGTGGCGACCGGGGTGGCGGAGCCGTTCCGGTAGACCCGGTACGTCAGCTTGCTGTCGTCCTGGTCGTAGCTGGTGCGCCAGCGGACCTGGGCCTCGCCGGGCTTGACGGAGGAGGCGCTGGCGACCGGGGTGGTCGGGGCGCCGACGTCGCCGGTGGAGGCGAAGCGGGTCAGGCCCATCTGCGGCTTGCCGTTGATGAGGGTGAACTCACCGCCGACCCACATGTACTTGACGTCGTTCTTCTCCGCGATGGCCATGACGCGCGGGCCGATGCCCTCGCCGATGCCGTCGTTGGCGTTGGGGTGCCAGCCGAGCTTGCGGGGGCTGCGGACGTAGCCGTCGACGGGCGCGGGGGCTGCGCCCTCGTGGTTGGTCAGCTGGGCCAGGAGGAAGTTCCGCTTGCCGTCGGGGAACTGGAGCTCGGTGGAGCAGTCGTGCGCGTGCGAGGAGCTGTAGAGCACGCCCTGGTACGGGAGCACGAACTGGGTGGCGCCGAGGCAGCGGTCGCGCCACTTCTCGGAGAAGTCGCTCAGGCGCAGGCCGATGCGGCCGTCGAAGACGCCACCGCCGGAGCCCTCGTTGCCGGTGTAGAAGCCGCCCTCGTCGTCGGTGGCGATGTGCTTGACCACCGAGTTCGTGGGGATGTAGCCGTTCGGGTACGTCTTGGTGTTCGCACCGGTGGTCGCGTCGACCACGGCCAGCGCGTGGCTGTTGGCGCCGTTGACGTAGAAGAAGTCGCCGCCGAGGATCACCTTCGCGCCGTCGGGCGTGACGGCGATGGCGCGGCCCGGCTCGTCGGCGTTGGCGGTGAACGGCTTCAGGGCCCCGGTGGAGGCGTCGACCGCGGCGAACCGCTGGCGGGTCGCGCCCTCGACGGTGCCGAAGTCGCCGGCCGCGTAGAGGGTGTCGTCCGTGACGGCGAGCGCGCGGACGGTGGCCGGGAAGGCCGGGTGGAACGCAGCCTTGGGGGTGCAGCTCTCGATGTCGATGGCCGCGACGCTGCTGACCGGGACGTTGTTGACGGCGCCGAAGTAGCCGCCCGCGTACAGCGTCTTGCCGTCCTTGGAGACGGTGAGCGCGCGGACCGTCGCGGAGCCCTCACCGACGGTGAAGGACAGCTCGCAGTCGGTCGGCGCGCCGGTCGCGGCGTCCAGCGCCACGAAGTTGACGGCCTCCTTCTCGGTGCCGCTGCCGCCCTCGGGCGGGGTGACGGCGGAGAAGGTGCCGCCCGCGAACACGGTGCCGTTGGCCTGCGCCATGGCGAACACGATGCCGTTGGTCTGCCAGGTCGGCAGCTCGTCGGCCGTGAAGGCCACGGGCGTGGTGATGGCGGACGCCTGAGGCATCACCATCAGCCCGATGCCGGCACCTGCGCCGGCGAGAGACAGGACGAGGGCGGCGGTCAGCCCTCTTGATCTACGCATGAGCCCCCCAGGGCAATTCGCCCGGTGATGAATGGCTGAAATTATCCGAACAGCCATATGTACTGGCGCAGATTAGGGCTCAAGCGAGGGCCCGGTCACCCCACTTGACCCATTGCATACCAATGGGTTCGAGCGAATCGGTGCACTGCGGACATACGGCACTACGGACGTTCGAACGACATGTTCCGGCCACGACCCGGTGGGGGTGACCGGAACATGCAAACTCTAGGACCTCAGCGGTCGATCCGGACGGTTGCCCCGGCCAACTGGTCCTCGACCTGGCGGATGTCGGCGTCCACCATGATCCGCGCCAGCTCGTCCACCAGGACCGTCGGCTTCCAGCCGAGCAGCTCCTGGGCCTTGCTGGAGTCGCCGATCAGGGCGTCGACCTCGCTCGGGCGCTCGTACTTGGGGTCGTACCGCACGTGCTCGTTCCAGTCGAGGCCCGCGTGCGCGAAGGAGGCCTCCACGAACTGGCGGACCGTGGCCGCGACGCCGGTGGCCACCACGTAGTCGGTGGGCTCGTCCTGCTGGAGCATCCGCCACATCGCGTCGACGTACTCCGGGGCGTAGCCCCAGTCGCGGACCGCGTCGAGGTTGCCCAGGTACAGCTTGTCCTGGAGGCCCGTCTTGATCCGCGCCACGGCGCGGGTGATCTTGCGCGTCACGAAGGTCTCGCCGCGGCGCGGGGACTCGTGGTTGAAGAGGATGCCGTTGACGGCGTACATGTCGTACGCCTCCCGGTAGTTCACGGTGGCCCAGTACGCGAAGACCTTCGCGGCGCCGTAGGGGCTGCGCGGGTGGAACGGCGTGGACTCGTTCTGCGGCGGCGGGGTGGAGCCGAACATCTCGGAGGAGGAGGCCTGGTAGATGCGGGTGTTCACGCCGCTCGCCCGGATCGCCTCCAGCAGCCGCAGCGCGCCGAGACCCGTCACGTCGCCGGTGTACAGCGGGGCGTCGAAGGAGACGCGGACGTGGGACTGGGCGCCCAGGTTGTAGACCTCGTCGGGCTGGATCTCGCGCAGCAGGTTCACCAGGGCCACGCCGTCCGACAGGTCCGCGTGGTGCAGCACGAAGGAGCGGTTGGCCGTCTGCGGGTCCTGGTAGACGTGGTCGATCCGCTCGGTGTTGAAGCTGGACGACCGCCGCACGAGCCCGTGCACCGTGTAGCCCTTCGAGAGCAGGAGCTCGGCCAGGTACGAGCCGTCCTGTCCCGTCACGCCGGTGATCAGTGCGGTCTTGCTCATGCGGGTTCCCCCAGGATCGTTGTTGTTCGTACTGAAATACGGGGTTGGTCCCCTGCGGGTGAAGCGGGTTTGACATCATCCGACGCATGACTGCATCGATGCCGTACCTGCCCACGCACGCCCGCGTCTTCGTCGCGGGTCACCGCGGCCTCGTGGGCTCCGCCGTGGCCCGGCGGCTCACCGCCGACGGCCATGAGGTGATCACCCGCGGCCGCGCCGAGCTGGACCTGCGCGACGCCTCGGCCACGGAGGCCTTCCTCAAGGACGTCCGGCCCGACGCCGTGGTTCTCGCCGCCGCCAAGGTGGGCGGCATCATGGCGAACAGCACCTACCCGGTGCAGTTCCTCGAGGACAACCTGAAGATCCAGCTGAGCGTCATCGCCGGAGCGCACGCCGCCGGCGTCGGCCGCCTGCTGTTCCTCGGCTCCTCGTGCATCTACCCGAAGCTGGCGCCGCAGCCGATCAGCGAGGACGCGCTGCTGACCGGCCCGCTGGAGCCGACCAACGAGGCGTACGCGCTGGCCAAGATCGCCGGCATCGTCCAGGTGCAGTCGTACCGGAAGCAGTACGGCGCCTCGTACATCTCGGCCATGCCGACGAACCTCTACGGCCCGGGCGACAACTTCGACCTGGAGACCTCGCACGTGCTGCCCGCCCTGATCCGCCGCTTCCACGAGGCGGCGGCCGAGGGGCGCGAGGAGGTCACGCTGTGGGGATCGGGCACGCCGCGCCGCGAGTTCCTGCACGTGGACGACCTGGCGGCCGCGTGCGCGGTGCTGCTGGCCTCGTACGACGGCGACGAGCCCGTCAACATCGGCTGCGGCGAGGACCTGACCATCCGGGAACTCGCCGAGACCGTGGCCGACGTGACCGGCTTCCGCGGCCGGCTCGCATGGGACACGAGCAAGCCCGACGGCACGCCGCGCAAGCTGCTGGACGTGTCCCGGCTGACCTCCCTCGGCTGGAAGCCGGGGATCCCGCTGCGGGACGGCATCGCGTCCACCTACCGGTGGTGGCGCGAGCAGAGCTGAACTCATCCGTGGTGCTCCTCAGTACGCTCCGCGCCCGTCGACGACGGCGCGGAACGTACGGGCCACCAGGTCGACGTCGCTGGTGAAGGACCAGTTGTCGACGTACTGGAGGTCGAGCTGGATGGTCTCGTCCCAGGACAGGTCGGAGCGGCCGCTGATCTGCCACAGGCCGGTCATGCCGGGGCGGACCGTGAGGCGGCGCAGCTCGACCTCGTCGTACTCGGCGACCTCCTCGGGCAGCGGCGGCCGGGGGCCGACCAGCGACATGTGGCCGGTGAGCACGTTGATGAGCTGCGGCAGTTCGTCGAGAGAGGTACGGCGCAGGAAGCGGCCGACCCGGGTGATCCGGGGGTCGCGGCGCATCTTGAACATGTGGCCGTCGTTCTCGTTCACCCCGGCCAGCTCCGCCTTGCGCTGGTCGGCGTCGACGACCATGGTGCGGAACTTCCACATGACGAACGGGACCCCGTCCCGGCCGATGCGGCGCTGCCGGTAGAAGGCGGGGCCGGGCGAGCCCAGCCGGATCGCGGCGACGAGGGCGAGGAAGACGGGCGCGAGGACCAGCAGGCCGAGGCCGGCACCGACCCGGTCGAGCACCGACTTCAGTACGGGCTGCACGCCGCGGCGCACCGGGGGCGCGACCCGCAGCACGGCGAGGCCGCCCGCGGAGAGGGTCTCCAGTCGCTTGACGGATATCTCGACGAGGCCCGGGAACACCGCCAGTTCGAGGCCGGCGTCGTGCAGGGCCCAGGCCACGCGGCGCAGCCGCTCGCCGGCCAGCCGGGCACCGGGGGCGACCAGGACGAGGTCGGCGCGCAGGCCGCGGACCGCGGCGAGGACCGTGTCGGCGTCCCCGGCCGGGGACGCCGGCATCTCGTGGGCGAGGCGGGCGGGCACCGGTACGCCGCTGGTCGTGCGGCCCGGGCCGACGGGGAGGGCGCCCACGACGACGTACGGGTGGTCGGTCCGGCCGGCCAGGTGGGCGATGACGCTCTCGGCGGCGTCCGGCTCCCCGATGACCAGCACCCGGCTGACGGCCTGGGCCTCGCGGCGGGCCGCGGCGAGGTGGCGGTAGGTCAGTTTGTGGCAGACGAGGGTGACCAGGAGGGCCGGCAGCAGGGCCGCGAGGGAGACCAGCGGGTGACTGGACTCGCCCGTGGCGGCCCGGGCAACGGCCAGGACACCGAGCAGAATCAGCCAGTCGTGGAGTACGGGCAGCGCTCCCCGGGACTCGCCCAGCACACGGGCGGAGTAGCGCCGGCGGAGCGTCTGGACGCCCGTCCAGGCGAGCGCGGCGCCGACCGCGCAGAGCACCGGTCGCGGCTGGTGGGAGGCCTCGAAGGCCAGGGCGACCGGGACTCCGGCGCCGAGCAGGTCGGAGCTCAGCGCGGCGGGCAGGTACCAGCGGGCCTTGTCACCGAGGCCGCGCGGGGCAGCTCCCGACACCGGCTCCGATCTGGCCACTCTCTGAGCGGGAACGTGAACATGCCTCATGGGCCCCCCTGGCACGTGTGGTCTCGACTGTCGCGCTCGTCCACCGCTTCCCCTGGCGATGGACGTCTGACGCACCGGGAAACAGTACGACAAACACCCGTACGGTAAGTGCCGTTTACGGCAAAGAGACATCTCGTTGCCCAGTCGTTAACAGCCGGTAGCCCTCATTCCAGATGACGGATGCCAGGCCACCCACCTGGGCGCCCATAAGGAGATGAACGGTTCGTATAGCGGACATGCCGCTTCGGACAACGAACCATTTCTGGCCAACCTTGCGTTGCGCCCCTGACATGTTCATGCCTCTGATGGCACTCTTCACTCCGTTCTGCGCACCGCCTGCTCTGCCCGGTGGCCCACCCAGCCGTCCGGAACCCCCCTGCAGAAGGAGTCCTGCGTTGAGTCCCACCCCCCATAGGCGTGCCACCGCGGCCGGCGCGCTCGTTGCCGCTGCGGCCATGCTCGCCGTCGGCATCCAGGCCGGTTCCGCCACCGCCGACGCCACCGCGTCGACCGCGGCCCAGGCCGCCCGCCCGAACCCGGGCGCCGCTGCCGTCAAGCTGACCCCCTCCCAGCGTGCGACGCTGATCGCGGAGGCGGGATCCGGCACCGCCCAGGCCGCCAAGGCCCTCGGGCTCGGCGGCCAGGAGAAGCTCATCGTCCGTGACGTGGCCAAGGACGCCGACGGCACGACGCACACCACGTACGAGCGGACCTTCGCCGGACTGCCCGTGCTCGGCGGCGACCTGACGGTCCACGCCCGCAACGGTGTGACCAAGTCCGTCACCAAGGCCACCCACCACACCATCAGCGTGCCGACGACGTCCGCCACGGTCGCCGCCTCTGCCGCCGAGAAGCAGGCGATCGGCGCCGCGAAGGCCGAGGGCGCCAAGGACGCCAAGCCCTCCCGGGCGGCCCGCAAGGTCGTCTGGGCCGCCTCCGGCGCCCCCGTCCTCGCGTACGAGACCGTCGTCGGCGGCCTCCAGCACGACGGCACGCCGAGCGAGCTGCACGTGGTCACCAACGCCAGGACCGGCGCGAAGATAGCCGAGTGGCAGGGCATCGAGACCGGCACCGGCAACACCATGTACAGCGGCACCGTGACGCTGGGCACCTCGCAGTCGGGCAGCACCTGGAACCTGACCGACGCGGGCCGCGGCAACCACAAGACGTACAACCTCAACCGGGGCACCTCCGGCACCGGCACGCTGTTCTCCGGACCCGACGACGTCTGGGGCAACGGCTCGCCCTCCAACCTGGAGACGGCCGGCGCCGACGCCCACTACGGCGCCGCCCTGACCTGGGACTACTACAAGAACGTGCACGGCCGCAACGGCCTGCGCAACGACGGTGTGGCGCCCTACACCCGCGTCCACTACGGCAACAACTACGTGAACGCGTTCTGGTCGGACTCCTGCTTCTGCATGACGTACGGCGACGGTGACGGCAACGCCAAGCCGCTCACCTCGATCGACGTGGCCGCGCACGAGATGACCCACGGCATGACCTCGGTCACCGGCAACATGACCTACTCGGGCGAGCCCGGCGGTCTGAACGAGGCCACCTCCGACATCTTCGCGGCGGCCGTCGAGTTCTACGGCAACAACGCCAACGACGTCGGCGACTACCTCGTCGGCGAGAAGATCGACATCCGCGGCAACGGCACCCCGCTGCGCTACATGGACAAGCCGAGCAAGGACGGCTCGTCCAAGGACGCGTGGTACTCCGGCATCGGCTCCATCGACGTCCACTACTCCTCGGGCCCGGCGAACCACTGGTTCTACCTCGCCTCCGAGGGCAGCGGCCCGAAGGTGATCAACGGCGTGAGCTACGACTCGCCGACCTCCGACGGCCAGCCCGTGACGCCGATCGGCCGTGCCGCCGCCGAGAAGATCTGGTTCCGCGCGCTGACCGTGGGCTACTTCAAGTCCACGACCAACTACGCGGACGCCCGCGTCCAGACCCTGAAGGCCGCGGCCGACCTGTACGGCCAGGGCTCGGCCACGTACAACAACGTCGCGAACGCCTGGGCCGCCATCAACGTCGGCGCGCGCATCGTCAACGGCGTCTCGGTCACCAACCCGGGCAACCAGAGCACCGTCGTCAACACGGCGGCCAGCCTGCAGATCCAGGCGACCTCCACCAACCCGGGCGCGCTGAGCTACTCGGCCACCGGCCTCCCGGCCGGCCTGTCGATCAACTCCTCCACCGGTCTGATCTCCGGCACCGCCACCACCGCGGGCACCTCCAACGTCACGGTGACGGTCACGGACTCGACCAACGCGACCGGTACCGCGTCGTTCACCTGGACGGTCGGCACCAACCAGCAGAACGTCTTCGAGAACACCAACGACTACGCGATCAACGACAACTCGACCGTGGAGTCGCCGATCGCCGTCACCCGTACGGGCAACGCGTCGTCGGCCCTGAAGGTGGACGTGAACATCGTCCACACCTACGTCGGTGACCTGAAGGTCGACCTCGTCGCCCCCGACGGCTCCGTCTACAACCTGCGCAACCGCACCGGCGGCAGCGCGGACAACATCGTCCAGTCGTTCACGGTGAACGCCTCCTCCGAGGTGGCCCAGGGCACCTGGAAGCTCCGTGTCGCGGACCTCGCGTCCCTCGACACCGGCTACATCAACAGCTGGAAGCTCACCTTCTGACCGGGGCGAGTGACAGCAGCGCCACCTGAGTGACCCACAGAACGGCCCGGGGACCATCCCCGGGCCGTTCTGCCCGTACGGACGGGACCTTCGCCGCACTCCCGGGCCCCCGCCCCGCGCCACACTGGAGCCGCGAACCTACGGAACCGTAGGTTCAGAGGCGACCCGAGGACGCGACACGCATGCCCGAGACCGCAGAACACCCGTGGCTGATCCAGGGCGGCATGGGCGTCGCCGTCTCCGGCTGGCGGCTGGCCCGCGCCGTCTCGGGCCCCGGCCGGCTCGGCGTGGTCTCCGGCACCGCCCTCGACGTCGTCCTGGCCCGGGTCCTCCAGCTCGGCGACCCCGGCGGCCACGCCCGCCGCGCCCTGGCCGCCTTCCCGGCCCCCGGCCTCGCCCGGACCGCCCTCGACCGCTGGTACCGCCCGGACGGGCTGCCCGACGACGCCCCGATGCGCAGCACGCCGAAGCTGCGCGCCACCGGCGGCGGCCCCGCCGAACTGCTCACCGTCCTCGGCAACTTCGTCGAGGTCTGGCTGGCCAAGGAGGGCCACGACGGCCCCGTCGGCGTCAACTACCTGGAGAAGATCCAGCCGGCCACCGCACCCGCGATGTTCGGGGCGATGCTCGCGGGCGTCGACCACGTCCTGGTCGGCGCCGGCGTACCGGGGCAGATCCCGGCCATCGCCACCGCCCTCTCCCGGTACGAGCCCTGCGTCACCCGGATCACCGTGGAGGGCGACGACGAGCCGCTGGAGCAGCGCTTCGACCCGGTCGCGCTGCTCGGCGGCCGGCCCGCCGGCCCCCTCCGCCGCCCGCGGGTCCTGGCGATCGTCTCGCTGCCGGTGCTCGCCGCCTACCTCGCCCGGGACCCGGCCACCCGCCCCGACGGGGTCGTCATCGAGACCAGCCGGGCGGGCGGGCACAGCGCGCCGCCGCGCGGCCCCCTGCGGCTCGACGCGGCCGGCGAGCCGGTGTACGGCCCCCGGGACCACCCCGACCTGGCCCGGATGGCCGGCCTCGGCCTGCCGTTCTGGCTCGCGGGCGGCCAGGCCGGCCCCGAGGCGGTGGCCGCCGCCCGCGCCGCCGGCGCGGCCGGGGTGCAGATCGGCAGCGCCTTCGCGCTGTGCGAGGAGTCGGGGCTGGCGGAGCCGCTGCGGCGGGAGCTGCGGGAGCGGGCCGCCGCCGGCACCCTCCGGGTCCGCAACGACCCGGACGCCTCCCCCACCGCCTTCCCCTTCAAGGTGGCAGAGCTCCCGGGCACGCTCTCGGAGCCCTCGGTGGCGGGGGCCCGCCGCCGAGTGTGCGACCTGGGGTTCCTCCGTACGCCGGTGCGCGGGGCGCGCGGGCCGGCGTACCGGTGTGCGGCCGAGGCGGAGGCCGCGTACGTGCGCAAGGGCGGCGCCCTCGCGGACACCCGCGGCCGGCTGTGCCTGTGCAACGGGCTGCTGGCCACCGTCGGCCTGGGCCAGCGCCGCCCCTCCGGGCGGCTGGAGCCGCCCCTGGTCACGATCGGCCAGGACCTCTCCTTCCTGGCCCACCTGTCCCCCGCCGGCGCCCCGTACACGGCGGCCGACGTCATCTCCTGGCTCAGCCCAGGCGCTGCCTGAACCCTGCGGGGCCGGTTCCCCTACCCGCCCTCCTCCGTTCCTCCCCCAGCCCCAGCGAATTCCAGCCTCGCCGGCGTTTGAGGCGCGGGGGTCTGGGGGCAGAGCCCCCAGGTTCGGGAAAGGGGCGGGGTGGGGAACCGGCTCCGCGCGGCGGCAACGAACCGCACCCTGCACGGGACCGGCACGGGACCCGCCCCCCGGAGGGCTACCGCAGCGGCGGCGGCGCAGCCGTGGACGCGGCAGTCGACGGCGCGGCCATCAGCCCCAGCTCCGCCCCGTGGGCCAGCAGCCCGTGGGCCGGCAGGATCCGCACCGTGTAGCCGAAGGGCCCGGTGCGGTCCAGGGCCAGCGGCCCCTCGTACAGCCAGCGGCCCTCCAGGTCCGGGCCACCTGCCGGCTTGAGCGGGAACACCCGCGCGTCGGTGATCACGTCCTCCGCGTCCACCCGGCCGGCCAGCGCCTGCACCTCCACGTCGTCCGGCCCGAGCGCGTCCAGGCTCACCTGCACCCGCAGGCTCAGCGTGGCGCCCAGCTGCGCCGTGCCGTTGACCGGGGTGGCCGCGAGGGCCTCCACGTGGTCCACCGCCACCCCCGCCCAGGCGGACCGCACCCGGGACTTCCAGTCGGCCAGTTCGCGGGCGGCGTCCGGGACCAGGGCACGGTGGGCCCGGGCGGCCGGTGTATACAGCCGCTCCACGTACTCGCGCACCATCCGGCCCGCCAGCACCTTCGGTCCCAGCGACACCAGCGTCCTGCGGACCATCTCGATCCACCGGCCCGGCAGGTTGCCGCCGCCGGAGCGGTCGTAGAAGCGCGGTACCACCCGGCGCTCGATCAGCTCGTAGAGGGCCGCCGCCTCCAGGTCGTCGCGGCGGTCCTCGTCCGTGCCGGCGCCGTCGGCGGTCGGGATGGCCCAGCCGAAGTCCGGCTCGAACCACTCGTCCCACCAGCCGTCCAGCACCGACAGGTTGAGGCAGCCGTTCAGCGCCGCCTTCATGCCGCTGGTCCCGCAGGCCTCCAGCGGCCGCAGCGGGTTGTTCAGCCACACGTCGCAGCCCGGGTAGAGCTTCTGGGCCATCGCCATGCCGTAGTCGGGCAGGAAGACGATGCGGTGCCGCACCCGCGGGTCGTCGGAGAACCGCACCAGCTCCTGCACCAGCCGCTTGCCCCCGTCGTCGGCGGGATGGGCCTTGCCCGCCACCACGATCTGGACCGGCCGCTCCGGGTCGAGCAGCAGCCTGCGCAGCCGCTCCGGATCGCGCAGCATCAGCGTCAGCCGCTTGTACGAGGGCACCCGGCGCGCGAACCCGATGGTCAGCACGTCCGGGTCCAGCACCGAGTCGACCCAGCCGAGTTCAGCGGCCCCGGCGCCGCGCTGCCGCCAGGAGGCCCGCAGCCGCTCGCGCACCTCCTGCACCAGCTGCTCGCGCAGCCCCCGGCGCAGGTCCCAGACGTCCGCGTCCGGGATGTCCGCCACGGCGTCCCAGCGCGCCGAGCCGCCCACCGACAGGGCGTCCTCGGCCCGTCCGGCGCCGATCTGGCGGGCGCCGAGCCGCATCACCTCGGGCGCCACCCAGGTCGGCGCGTGCACGCCGTTGGTGATGGAGGTGATCGGCACGTCGGCGGGGTCGAACCCGGGCCACAGGCCCGCGAACATGCCCCGGCTGACGGCCCCGTGCAGGGTGGAGACGCCGTTGGCGCGCTGCGCCAGCCGCAGTCCCATCACGGCCATGTTGAAGATGCCGGGGTCGCCGCCCTCGTAGGTCTCCAGGCCGAGCTCGAGGATGCGGTCGACGGGGATGCCGGCCAGTTCGCCGCCCTCGCCGAAGTGGCGGGCGACCAGGGCACGGTCGAAGCGGTCGATGCCTGCGGGGACGGGGGTGTGGGTGGTGAAGACGGTGCCCGCCCGGACCGTCTCCAGGGCTGCGTCGAAGCCCAGGCCTTCACCGGCGAGTTCCCTTATGCGCTCCAGGCCGAGGAAGCCGGCGTGTCCCTCGTTCGTGTGGAAGACCTCGGGCTCCGGGTGACCGGTCAGGGCGCAGTACGTGCGGACCGCGCGCACCCCGCCGATGCCCAGCAGCATCTCCTGGAGCAGCCGGTGGTCGCTGCCGCCGCCGTAGAGCCGGTCGGTCACCTCGCGGGCGGCGGGGTCGTTGTCCTCGACGTCGGAGTCGAGCAGCAGCAGCGGCACGCGGCCCACCCGCGCCTGCCAGACGTGGGCGTGCAGGGAGCGGCCGGAGGGGAGCTGGAGGGTGATCCGGCAGGGGTCGCCGTCGGGCCGGCGGAGCAGGGAGACGGGCAGCTCGTTCGGGTCGAGCACGGGGTAGTGCTCCTGCTGCCAGCCGTCCCGGGAGAGGGACTGGCGGAAGTAGCCGTGGCGGTAGAGCAGCCCGACGCCGATGAGCGGGGCGCCGAGGTCGCTGGCGGCCTTGAGGTGGTCCCCGGCGAGGATCCCGAGGCCGCCGGAGTACTGCGGCAGCGCGGCGGTGATCCCGAACTCGGGCGAGAAGTAGGCGACGGCTGCGGGCAGTTCCGGGGCGTTCTCCTGGTTCTGGTACCAGCGGTCGCCGCGGAGGTAGTCGTCGAGGTCGGCGGATACGGCGGCCAGCCGGCGCAGGAACCTGCGGTCCTGGGACAGCTCGGCGAGGCGGGCGGCGGAGACGGAGCCGAGCAGCCGGACGGGGTCGCCGCCCGCCGCGTGCCAGCCCTCGGGGTCGACGGATTGGAAGAGTTCGCGGGTCTCCGCGTGCCAGGACCAGCGCAGGTTGCGCGCGAGGCCGTGGAGCGGCTGGAGGGGTTCCGGCAGGACGGGGCGCACGGTGAATCGACGGATTGCCTTCACGTGTCCACCTTCGCAGGGGAGGTACGGATCGTCATGGACGCACCACGCTGTGCGTTCCGGCTTCACCCCAGGAAAGGTAGCCGCGTCGAACTCCCGCCGTTCCCGTTACGTATGAGTAGTTGACCCGAAGACCGGATTGCACCGCCCGAAGGCGGGGAAAGGCTGACCGCGTGCCTCCCCCGCCGGGAGTGCACCGTGCACCCGCCCCCCACTTCCCGCCACCCGAGTGAACGCGGACAGGAGCGGCCATGCCCGCACTTCAGCCGTCGTTGGAGCGGCTAGAAACAGACCGAGCAGAGCGTGCCGCCCCGGCGCGTCTCGGACCATGCCCCCGGAACCACCCCCAGGTGATCTCATGATCGGTCGCATTCCCGTGCTGGACGTCCGCCCTGCCGTCGACTGCGGCGCCAGGCCCGCGAAAGCGGTGGTGGACGAGGTGTTCGAGGTGTCGGCGACGGTCTTCCGCGAAGGGCACGAGTGCGTCGCGGCGCACCTGGTGCTGCGGGACCCCGCCGGCAAGGAGCAGCCGCCCGTCCCGATGCGGGAGCTGGCCCCCGGGACCGACCGGTGGGGGGCGCGGGTCTCGGCGCCGGCGGAGGGCCGCTGGACGTACACGGTGGAGGCGTGGAGCGATCCGCTGGCGACCTGGCGGGAGCACGCGGGCATCAAGATCCCGGCCGGGATCGACACCGCCCTGGTGCTGGCGGAGGGCGCGGAGCTGTTCGACCGGGCCGCCACGGGCGTGCCGAAGCGGGACGGCCGCGAGGTGGTGCTTGCGGCGGCGGACGCGCTGCGGGACGAGGCGCGTCCGGCGGCCGAGCGGCTGGCTGCCGCGGTGGCGCCCGAGGTGACGGAGGTGCTGGCGCGGTTCCCGCTGCGGGAGCTGGTGACGCCGTCGAAGGCGCTGCCGCTGCTGGTGGAGCGCAAGCGGGCGCTGTTCGGCTCCTGGTACGAGATGTTCCCGCGCTCGGAGGGCGCGGTGCTGCCGACGGGCAACCGGCGCAAGCCGAAGAGCGGCACCTTCCGCACGGCCGCCGAGCGGCTGCCCGCGGTGGCCGCGATGGGCTTCGACGTGGTCTACCTGCCGCCGGTCCACCCCATCGGCACGACCTTCCGGAAGGGGCCGAACAACGCCCTGAAGGCCGGGCGTTACGACGTGGGGGTGCCGTGGGCGATCGGTTCGCCGGAGGGCGGCCACGACGCGGTCCACCCGGACCTGGGCACCCTCGACGACTTCGACCGCTTCGTGGCCCGGGCGGCCGAGCTGCGGATGGAGATCGCGCTGGACTTCGCGCTCCAGTGCTCGCCGGACCACCCGTGGGTGGAGAAGCACCCGGAGTGGTTCCGGCACCGGGTCGACGGCACGATCGCGTACGCGGAGAACCCGCCGAAGAAGTACCAGGACATCTACCCCCTGGACTTCGACCGGGACATGGACGGTCTGGTCGAGGAGACGGTACGGATCCTGCGGTTCTGGATGGACCACGGGGTGCGCATCTTCCGGGTGGACAATCCACACACCAAGCCGGTGGTGTTCTGGGAACGGGTGATCGCGGAGGTCAACCGCAGGGACCCGGACGTGATCTTCCTGGCCGAGGCGTTCACCCGGCCGGCGATGATGCGGACGCTGGCCGCGGTGGGCTTCCAGCAGTCGTACACGTACTTCACCTGGCGCAACACCAAGGCGGAGCTGACGGAGTACCTGACGGAGCTGTCGGGTGAATCCGCTGCGGCCATGCGGCCCAACCTCTTCGTCAACACGCCGGACATCCTGCACGCCTACCTGCAGCACGGCGGCCGCCCGGCGTTCGAGGTCCGCGCCGTGCTGGCGGCCACCCTGTCCCCCACCTGGGGGGTGTACGCAGGCTACGAGCTGTGCGAGAACACCCCGCTGCAGGAGGGCGGCGAGGAGTACCTGGATTCGGAGAAGTACCAGCTCAGGCCGCGTGACTGGGCAGCGGCGGACCGCGAGGGCCGGACCATCGCGCCGCTGATCACCTCGCTGAACCGGCTGCGCCGCCGCAACCCCGCGCTCCAGCAGCTGCGCGACCTGCACTTCCACGAGACCGACAACGACCAGGTGATCGCGTACTCGAAGACGGCGGAGACGCCACAGGGCCGGAACACCGTGCTCGTGGTCGTCAACCTGGACCCGCACCACACCCAGGAGGCGACCGTCTCGTTGGACATGCCGGTACTCGGGCTCGACTGGCACGGGTCCCTCCCGGTGCGTGACGAGCTCACCGGCGACACCTACTACTGGGGCAGGGCGAACTACGTGCGCCTCGAACCGGGCCGCTCGCCCGCGCACGTTCTGGCGGCCCTGCGACCGTCCCCGCCGAACGGAGGGTCACCCGCCTCATGATGATCAACGATCCCGTCCACGACACCTTCGAGGACACCCCCGCCAAGGACCGCGACCCCGAGTGGTTCAAGCGCGCGGTCTTCTACGAGGTCCTGGTCCGCTCCTTCCACGACAGCAACGGGGACGGCGTCGGGGACCTCAAGGGGCTGACCGCCAAGCTGGACTACCTCCAGTGGCTCGGCGTGGACTGCCTCTGGCTGCCGCCGTTCTTCAAGTCCCCGCTGCGGGACGGCGGTTACGACGTCTCGGACTACACGGCCGTGCTGCCGGAGTTCGGTGACCTGGCGGACTTCGTGGAGTTCGTCGACGCGGCGCACCAGCGCGGGATGCGGGTGATCATCGACTTCGTCATGAACCACACGAGCGACCAGCACGAGTGGTTCCAGCAGTCGCGGATGCATCCGGACGGCCCGTACGGCGACTACTACATGTGGGCCGACAACGACAAGCAGTACCAGGACGCCCGGATCATCTTCGTCGACACGGAGACCTCGAACTGGACGTACGACCCGGTGCGCAAGCAGTACTACTGGCACCGCTTCTTCTCGCACCAGCCGGACCTCAACTTCGAGAACCCCGCCGTCCAGGAGGAGATCGTCTCCGCCCTGCGCTTCTGGCTGGACCTCGGCATCGACGGCTTCCGGCTGGACGCGGTCCCGTACCTGTACGCGGAGGAGGGGACGAACTGCGAGAACCTCCCCCGCACCCACGCGCTGCTGAAGCGGATCCGTGCCGAGATCGACGCGCACTACCCGGACACCGTGCTGCTGGCCGAGGCCAACCAGTGGCCCGAGGACGTGGTGGACTACTTCGGCGACTTCGCCAAGGGCGGCGACGAGTGCCACATGGCCTTCCACTTCCCGGTGATGCCGCGCATCTTCATGGCGGTGCGGCGGGAGTCGCGGTACCCGGTCTCCGAGATCCTGGCCAAGACCCCGGCCATCCCCTCGGGCTGCCAGTGGGGCATCTTCCTCCGCAACCACGACGAGCTGACCCTCGAAATGGTCACGGACGAAGAGCGCGACTACATGTACGCGGAGTACGCCAAGGACCCGCGGATGCGGGCCAACATCGGCATCCGCCGCCGGCTCGCCCCGCTGCTGGACAACGACCGCAAGCAGATGGAGCTGTTCACCGCCCTGCTGCTGTCGCTGCCCGGCTCGCCCGTCCTCTACTACGGGGACGAGATCGGGATGGGCGACAACATCTGGCTGGGCGACCGGGACGGCGTCCGCACCCCGATGCAGTGGACCCCCGACCGGAACGCGGGTTTCTCCTCCTGCGACCCGGGCAGGCTGAACCTGCCGGTCATCATGGACCCGGTCTACGGGTACACGGTGACCAACGTCGAGGCCGCGATGTCCTCCCCGTCCTCGCTCCTGCACTGGACGCGGCGGCTGATCGAGATCCGGAAGCAGAACCCCGCCTTCGGACTCGGTTCGTACACCGAACTGCCGTCGTCCAACCCGGCGGTGATCGCGTTCCTGCGGGAGTACGGGGACGACCTGGTCCTCTGCGTGCACAACTTCTCGCGCTTCGCCCAGCCGACCGAGCTGGACCTGCGGTCGTTCAACGGGCGGGTGCCGATGGAACTGACCGGGGAGATCCGCTTCCCCCCGATCGGCGAGTGGCCGTACCTGCTGACCCTGGCGGGCCACGGCTTCTACTGGTTCCGGCTGCGCGGGGAGTCCTGACCGCGTCCGCGCGGTCGGCGCACACGACCTCACCAAGTGCACAGCGGCTCGCGGCGAACGGGTCAACCGCCGTCCCTGTACGGACCATCCTGACCCGACACTCGCTCACGACCGGACAGCAACTGCCGTGATCCGGGACACTCTGCGCATTCAGTGGCGGGCCCGGGGAAAGGACGCGATGCCATGTCGGAGGCTGCATCCGCCCGGGCGCTGGAACCCCTGCTGCGCGGCTGGCTGCCGCGCCAGCGGTGGTTCGCGGGCAAAGGGAGGGCCATTTCGCGGATCGAGGTGGTCTCGGCGGCCGAACTGCTGCCGCCGGGCACCTCGCCACGGCTGCTCCACCTGCTGGTCGACGTCGACGACGACTGCTACCAGCTGCTGCTCGGGCTGCGCCGGAACCTGCCCCCCGCCCTCGCCCCGGCCCTGATCGGCCGGGTCGAGGCGGGGGCGTCGGGCGCGTACGCCGGACTGACGGTGTACGAGGGCCTCGGCGACCCGCGGCTGGCGGGGCTGCTGCTGGAGCGGCTGCGCACGCCGGGCGTGCTCGGGCCGCTGCGGTTCGCCCGGGACGAGAACGTGCGGATCCCGGCCGGGCTGGCCCCCAGACCCCTGTCGGGCGAGCAGTCCAACTCCTCGCTCATCTACGGGGATACGTTCATCCTGAAGGTGTTCCGCCGGGTCGGCCCGGGCACCAACCCGGACCTGGAGCTGCCCAGGGCCCTGGCCGGGGCGGGCTGCGCGCGCGTCCCGGCGCCGGTTGCCTGGTACGAGGCCGAGCCGCCCGGACCGTCCGGTGCGGGCGAGCCGCTGACCCTCGGCGTGCTCCAGCCGTACCTGCGCGGCTCCGACGACGGCTGGCAGCTGGCGCTGCGCCGGCTCGGGGCCGGCGACGCCTTCACGGACGAGGCGTACGAGATGGGGCGCGCCACGGCCGAGGTGCACAGCGCGCTGGCCGCGGCCCTGCCGACGGTGCGGCTCGGTCCCGCCGAGACCGCTCGGCTGGCGGCGGCGATGACCGCCCGGCTCGCCTCGACCGTTCGGGAGGTGCCGGCGCTGCGGCCCTACGAGGCGGGGCTGCGGGCCGCGTTCGACGCGCTGGCCCGGATGCCCGGCGGACGCGGCGGCCGGGGCGGCTGGGCCCAGCGGATCCACGGCGACCTGCACCTCGGCCAGACCCTGCGGGCCGCCGACGGCAGCTGGCGGCTGATCGACTTCGAGGGCGAGCCGGCCCGGCCGCTGGCCGAGCGGCGCTGCCCCGAGCCGGCGGTCAAGGACGTGGCGGGGATGCTGCGCTCCTTCGACTACGCGGCCCGCTCCCACGAACCCTGGTCCCCCGCCTGGGCCGAGGCCTGCCGGGCCGCCTTCTGCTCGGGCTACGCGGCGACCACCGGCCGCGACCCGCGCGAGGACCCGGTCCTGCTGCGCGCCTTCGAGACCGACAAGGCCGTGTACGAGGCCCGGTACGAGTACCGGCACCGGCCCGACTGGCTGCACGTGCCGATGGCCGCCATCCGGCGGCTGGCCGCGGGCGGCGAGGCGGCGGTCAACCCCGCCACCTCCCGCGCGCCCGCAGACCGGCCCCCGCGCCGCAGCCGCACCCCCGGACCGGCCAAGCCGGCCAACAACCCCGCCCCTGGCTCCCTCCCGACCCCCCACCGCCCGCAGCCCCCGAGGAGGCCGCACACGTGACCCCCGCCCGTCAGCCGTCCCGTACCGTCGCCAAGCAGCCCGCGAAACAGTCCGCCAAGTCGCCCAGGAGCGCGGCCGGGCCGGAGGAGCGGCCCGACGGGGTCCCGCCGGGCCGGGTCGGCACGCTCGACGCGGAAGAGCCCCCGGCCGGCCCGGACACCGCCGGCCCGGACACCGCCGCCTTGGACGCCCCGGCCGAGCCTCCCGCGGCCAGGACCGCCACCCGCAGGACCGGCACCGCGAAGACCGGCACGGCGAAGGCCGCCGCCGGGGCCGCGGCCGCCAAGCCGCCCCGCGCCCGGCGGGCCCCCGCGGCCCGCCGCACCCGGCCGGCGCCCGCGCTGTCCGACGAGGACCGGGGCCGGCTGCTGTCCGGCACCCACCACGACCCGCACGCCCTCCTCGGGGCCCGGGTGTGCCGGGGCGGGGTGGCCTTCCGGGCGCTGCGCCCGCACGCCCGTGCGGTCACGGTGGTGGCCAAGGGCCTGCGGGCCCCGCTGCACGACGACGGGGACGGGCTGTTCTCGGGGCTGCTGCCGCTGGCCGCGGTGCCCGACTACCGGCTGCTCGTGACGTACGAGAGCGACGAGATCGAGGTCGAGGACCCGTACCGGTTCCTGCCCGCACTCGGCGAGCTGGACCTGCACCTGATCGGCGAGGGCCGGCACGAGCAGCTGTGGAAGGCCCTCGGCGCGCAGCCGATGGTGCACGAGGGGGTGGCCGGCACCCGGTTCACGGTGTGGGCGCCCAACGCCCGCGGCGTGCGGGTCACCGGCGACTTCTCGTACTGGGACGCCACCGCCTCCCCGATGCGCTCGCTCGGCTCGACCGGCGTGTGGGAGCTGTTCCTGCCGGGCGTGGGCGAGGGGACGCTGTACAAGTTCGACATCGCCCGCCCCGACGGCAGCCACACCCTGCGCGCCGACCCGATGGCCCGGCGCACCGAGGTGCCGCCCGCGAACGCGTCGGTCGTGACCGACTCCCGCCACGAGTGGGGCGACGCGGAGTGGATGGAGCGGCGCGAGGACCGCCCGGCGCACACCTCGCCGTTCTCCGTGTACGAGGTGCACCTGGCGTCCTGGCGGCCGGGACTCACGTACCGCCAGCTCGCCGAGCAGCTGCCGGCGTACGTGAAGGAGCTGGGCTTCACGCACGTGGAGCTGATGCCCGTCGCCGAGCACCCCTTCGGCGGGTCCTGGGGCTACCAGGTCACCGGCTTCTACGCGCCGACCTCGCGGATGGGCACGCCGGACGACTTCCGGTTCCTGGTGGACGCGCTGCACCGGGCCGGGATCGGCGTGATCGTCGACTGGGTGCCGGCGCACTTCCCGCGGGACGAATGGGCGCTGGCGGAGTTCGACGGGCGGCCGCTGTACGAGCCGCAGGACCCGAAGCGGGCCGCGCACCCGGACTGGGGGACGCTGGAGTTCGACTACGGCCGCAAGGAGGTCCGCAACTTCCTGGTGGCCAACGCCGTGTACTGGTGCGAGGAGTTCCACGTCGACGGTCTGCGCGTGGACGCGGTGGCCTCGATGCTGTACCTGGACTACTCGCGCGGGCCCGGCGAGTGGTCGCCGAACGCGCACGGCGGGCGGGAGAACACGGACGCCGTGGCCTTCCTCCAGGAGATGAACGCCACCGTGTACCGGCGCTGCCCGGGGGTGGTGACCATCGCGGAGGAGTCCACGGCCTGGGACGGGGTCACCCGGCCCACGCACCACGTGGGCGCGGGCGGCTTCGGCGGCCTCGGCTTCGGCCTCAAGTGGAACATGGGCTGGATGCACGACTCGCTGGGGTACGTGGCGCACGAGCCGGTGCACCGGAAGTACCACCACCACGAGATGACCTTCTCGATGGTCTACGCGTACAGCGAGAACTACGTGCTGCCGATCTCGCACGACGAGGTGGTGCACGGCAAGCGCTCGCTGGTGTCGAAGATGCCGGGCGACTGGTGGCAGCAGCGGGCCTGCCACCGCGCGTACCTCGGCTTCATGTGGGCCCACCCGGGCAAGCAGCTGCTGTTCATGGGGCAGGAGTTCGCGCAGGGTGCGGAGTGGTCGGAGGCGCACGGTCCCGACTGGTGGCTGGTGGACCCCTCGTACGCGGCGGCGGCCGACCACATCGGGGTGCGGGACCTGGTGCGCGAGCTGAACACGGTGTACGCGCAGGCGCCGGCCCTGTGGGAGCGGGACACCGTGCCCGAGGGCTTCGCGTGGGTCGTGGGGGACGCGGCGGAGGACAACGTCTTCGCGTTCCTGCGGTACGACGCCCAGGGCGCCCCGCTGCTGTCGGTGAGCAACTTCTCGCCGGTGGTCCGGCACGACTACCGGCTGGGCGTGCCGGACCCGGACTCGGTGCCCGCCTGGAGCGAGGTGCTGAACACGGACGCGGCCCGGTTCGGCGGCAGCGGGGTGCTCAACCCCGGTCCCGTCAAGCCGGACGAGGTGCCGGCGCACGGGCGGGGGGCCAGCCTGCGGCTGACCCTCCCGCCGCTGGCGACGGTCTGGTTCCGGCCGGCGTGACCCGGCCGGCGTGATGCGCCTCAGGCGGTCAGGGCCTCGTCGAGCTCCTGGAGGAGCTTGCGCTTGGCGCGGGCACCGACCATCTGCCTGACGGGCTCGCCCCGCCGGAAGACGAGCAGGGTCGGCATGGACAGCACCCCGTACCGGGACTGGGTGACGGGGTTGCTGTCCACGTCGATCTGCACGACCTTGATCCGCCCGGCCTCCTCCGCGGCCACCGCGCTGAGCACGGGGGCCAGCTGGCGGCAGGGGCCGCACCAGTCCGCGGTGAACTCGACGAGCACCGGCAGCTCGGCCGCCAGCACCTCCGCGTCGAAGTCCGCGTCCGTCACCTCGGGCACTCCGGCCGCACGCACCATGGGTCCTCTCCTATCCGGTCATCCGGTCATCCGGTCAGTTCGCAGCGCGGCTCCGGACCGCCCGGGGCCTCCGCCTCGGCGGCCAGCTCCGCGCTCGCGAGCTGGCGCGCCACCTGCTGTCGTACGTCCGTCAACTGGCCGATCAGCTCGTCGAGTTCGGCGAGCTTGCGGCGGTACACCGCGAGCGAGGCGGGGCAGGCGTCCCCGGCCGGGTGACCCGCCCTGAGGCAGTCCACGAAGGGCCGGGTCTCCTCCAGGCCGAAGCCGAAGTCCTGGAGGGTGCGGATCTGCCGCAGCAGCCGCAGGTCCTCCTCGCCGTACTCGCGGTACCCGTTGACGGCCCGGCGGGCGGGCAGCAGCCCCCGGGACTCGTAGTACCGCAGGGTCCGCGTGGTGGTCCCGGCCCGTGCGGCCAGCTCGCCGATGCGCATGGCCACGACCGTAATCCTTGACGCCCGCGTCAAGGCAAGGGAACAGCGGGCGGTCCCGGGCGCTTGTAGGAGGGACACGGCGGTATCGAGGAGCGGGGGACGCGTGAGCAGGGTGTGTGTCATCGGGGGCAGCCGGTACTTCGGCAAGCGGCTGATCCGGCGGCTGCTGGAGCGGGGCGACGAGGTGACGGTGGTCAACCGGGGCTCGGCGCCGGCGCCCGAGGGGGTGGAGCTGCTGGTGGCGGACCGCAACGACGAGGCCGCGCTGCGGGCGGCGGTCGGGGACCGGCACTTCGACGTGGTGGTGGACCAGGTCTGCTACACGCCGGTGCAGGCCGCGATCGCCCGCCGGGTCTTCGAGGGCCGCACCGCGCGGTACGTGATGACCTCGACGATCGAGGTGTACGAGCACGAGGACGCGCCCGGTGGGGTGCCGGAGGACGCGGTCGACCTGTCGGCGGTGGCGGTCCGGCCGGAGCTGCCGTGGGGCGACCCGGTCTTCCTGGACGAGCACTACGGCGAGGGCAAGCGGCAGGCCGAGGCGGTGTTCGCGGCGGCGCCGGCGTTCCCGTACGTCACGGTCCGCGTGGCGCACGTGCTGGGCGGCGCGGACGACTTCACCGGGCGGCTGGAGCACTACGCGGACCGGCTGCGGGCGGGCGAGCCGATCGCGGTCGACGTGCCGGGCCACCCGTCGACGTACATCCACGTCGAGGAGATCGCGGACTTCCTGGCCTGGGTGGCGGGGGCGGAGTTCACCGGGCCGGTGAACGCGCACGCGCACGGCCCCCTGGACACGGCCGACGTGGCGGCGGTCCGGGCGGTCACGGGCGGGCCCGAGCCGGTCTACCGCCCGGTGGCGGAGGGCGAGCCGGCCTCGCCGTTCTCCTTCGCGCGGGCGTACGGCATGTCCAACGCGCGGGCCGAGGGCCTGGGCTTCCGGTTCTCGCACACCGGGGACTGGCTGGCCGCCGCGGTGGCGGAGAGCCTGACGCGCTGACGGGGCCTCCACGACCCCCGTACGCGGAGGCCCCGTCCTGGGATCACGGACGGGGCCCGGGTCCGGTTCACACGGCGGCGGGGATTCTCGCGCCCACCGGCCGGAATCCGCGCCTCGGGGAGGACAACCATCGGGCCGCGTGGCGAGTCGGACAGGTGAACGAACATCCACGCCCTTCCCTGGGGGAATCTTGAGAAAGCTCACGGCCGCGGTCGGCACCGTCCTCGCAGTGACCGCGACCACGCTGGCCGTCGCGCCGCAGGCGCAGGCGGCCGAGGTCCACCTGCAGTCACACGCGTGGACGGCCCAGGAGAACGGCAGGATCCACGCCGTCTTCAACGTCCTCGACGACGACGTGCACCCGTCGGACGTCAGCCTCCGCGTCCGACGGAAGGGCGCCGACCAGGTCCTCACCACACTGAAGCTCAACGGCACCGAGTCCTGCCCCGAGACGGGCTGCTGGGACTCCACGTTCCTGAGCGAGCCGGCCAGGCTGCCCGGCCTCGGCGTCTACACCGTCGACGTGGTGGTCGACGAGGGCCAGGCGGACGAGCGCGTCGACCGCGACAACAGCGAACTCGACTACGGCCTCGACCCGCAGCTGACGGTCGCCGGCGACCACCCGACGGACTCCTGGGAGCACCCGGTCACGGTGACCGGCACCCTCCGGGCCGAGGACCCCGACACCCACGAGATCAAGCCCTTCCCCGGGGCTTCCGTGTCGAAGGACGTGCCGCACGGCGGCACGTGGGAGCGGACGGACGCGGACGGCCGCTTCACGGACGTGCCCGAATTCCGGGAGGCCACCGAGGTCGCGCTCACGTACTCGTTCCACTCCGCCAGGGCCTCCCTCACGGTGAAGCGGGACCGGAAGGACCTCAAGCTGGCCGTGGACGCTCCCGGCGGCACGATCACCGCTCCCTCGGGCAGCACCATCCCCGTCCGCGGCAGGGTCACCGGCACCACGGACTCCGGCGTCGACAAGCCCGTGAGCGACATGTACATGTTTGCGGACGGCAGGTACACGAGCTCGTGGACGAAGGCCGACGGCAGCTTCTCGTTCACGTACGGCGTCGGACGGAACACCTCGGTCACCGTCATGCCCGGCGGGACGTACCACTTCAACCCCGCACCCCGGCAGGTGGTGAAGCTCCGCCTCGTGCCGACCAGGTTCGAGTCGCTGAAGGCCGCCGTGAGCAAGTACCGCAAGGTCACGTTCACCGGCACCCTGGGGGTCGCCGAGGGCTCCTACCCGGCCGGGACGACGGCCCTGGTGGACATGCAGCACTCCGCCGACGGCAGGACCTGGTCGACCGTCGGCTCCTTCACCGCCCGGTACGGCGAGGCCTTCAGCAAGTCCCCGAGCAGGACCGCGCCGGCCGGCAGCGGCCACTGGCGCCTGCGGATCGCGGCCGCGGCCCAGAGCAGCGCGTCGTTCAGGCTGGGCCGCAAGGCCACTCTGCTCGTCAACGACGACGTGACGCCGGAGCCGGTCCGCAAGGGTGCGACGCTCACCGCGAAGGGGGGCCTCCTCCAGGAGTACGGCAGCTCCTGGAAGTCCTTCGCGGGGCAGACCGTCCGCGTGTGGTTCAAGGCTTCCGGCTCCACCGCCTGGAAGCAGCTCGGCACGGCCACCACCGGGAACGACGGCACGTTCAGCCGGAAGTTCACCGCGCGGCAGGACGGCACCTGGCAGGTCCGGTACACGGACACGCCGAGCACGCACTACGCCGACCTCGGACGCGAGGATTTCGTGGACGTGCGCTAGGAAGTTACCGTGTCGTACGGGTGGCGGAGGCTGGAAGTCCACCGTCATAGTGGATCTTCAACCAGCATGGTTACCGGACAGTCGCGGGGGAAACGGGCGAAAGCACCGGACCTCCTCGTACGTTCATACGAGTTGTGACCTTGGGCGAACAGCCCGTAGTCATCACAACTCCGCCACTTCTACGGTGTGCCTCGTGCACCAGAGCCCCCCTTTTGACGCCCTCGCCGCCCGCCGCCTGCGGGCGGCCCTGGGCATGGCGCCCGGCCACGTCGCGTACGGACTCCACGCCCAGTACGGACTGCTCGTCACCCCCGAGACGGTGATGGCGTGGGAGCGCGGGGAGATCGCGCCCACCTCCGCCGAGCTCACCGCACTCGCCGGCGTGCTGTGGTGTTCGCCCGGCGAACTGCTGGCCCGGCCCCGCACCCTGCGCGAGCACCGCATCGCCAAGGGCATGGCCGTCGAGGAGCTGGCCCGGCGGCTGGGCATCGACGCGTCCTCGTACCAGAAGATGGAGGACTCGGGCCGCTGGAAGGGGAACGAGCGGCAGACCGCGGCCCTCTCCTACGCCCTCTCCCTGACCCTGCCGGACCTGGTGACCGCCCTCGGCAGGGAAGAGGAGCTGGCGGAGGTGCTGCAGAGCGCGGTCACCACGCGCTGGCAGGCCTACGTCAAGCCGCTGGCCAAGCTCGTCCCGGTCCCCCGGCAGCAGCTGGACCGGGTCGTGGAGCAGCTCTACGACGAGTACCAGTCCAGGATGGTCGCCACCCTGAGCTGGGGCGGCGGCGGTGGCCAGGCCGGCAGCGGCGACGCGGGCCGCGAGTTCCTGGCACAGATCGTGGAGCGGTTCTGGGAGCTGACGGGAGGCTCGCGGCCCTCCTGAGACGGCCTCGGGCGGACCGTGCGAACGGCCCCGGTGCACTCCTCGACGGAGCGGACCGGGGCCGTTCGGCGTGGAAGTGGGGCCGGAGGTCCCGGCCCGCCGGGTCAGAAGACCGACTCGGCCTCGAACATGCGGGCCTCGGGCACCCGCTTGAGCTCGGTGACCGCGGAGGCCAGCGGCGCCATGACGATGTCGGTGCCGCGCAGGGCGGTCATGTTGCCGAAGTCGCCGCGGTGGGCGGCCTCGACCGCGTGCCAGCCGAAGCGGGTGGCGAGGACGCGGTCGTAGGCGGTGGGGACGCCGCCGCGCTGGACGTGGCCGAGGATGACGGGGCGGGCCTCCTTGCCGAGGCGGCGCTCCAGCTCGACGGCGAGGCGGTTGCCGATGCCGGCGAAGCGCTCGTGGCCGTACTGGTCGATCTCGCCCTTCTCGTACGGCATGGAGCCCTCGGCCGGGTGGGCGCCCTCGGCCACGCAGACGACGGCGAACTTCTTGCCGCGGTCGAAGCGCTCCTCGACCATCTTGACCAGGTCGTCGACCTGGAAGGGGCGTTCGGGCAGGCAGATGCCGTGGGCGCCGCCGGCCATGCCGGACTCCAGGGCGATCCAGCCGGCGTGCCGGCCCATGACCTCGACGACCATGACGCGCTGGTGCGACTCGGCCGTGGTCTTGAGGCGGTCTATGGCCTCGGTGGCCACGGTGACGGCCGTGTCGAAGCCGAAGGTGCGGTCGGTGGCGGAGATGTCGTTGTCGATGGTCTTCGGGACGCCGACCACGGGCATACCGGCGTCCGAGAGGATCCGGGAGGCGGTCAGCGTGCCCTCGCCGCCGATCGGGATGAGCACGTCGAGGCCGTAGCGCGTGCGCAACTCCGCGCAGTTCTCGGCGGCTTCGCTCAGGCGGGCCCGCTCCATGCGGGCCGAGCCGAGGATGGTGCCGCCGCGGGCCAGGATGCCGCTGACCGCGTTGAGGTCGAGCGGGCGGTAGTGGCCGTCGAGGAGACCCTTGAAGCCGTCCTCGAAGCCGATGACCTCGTCGCCGTGACCGACCAGCGCACGGTGCACGACGGACCGGATGACGGCGTTCAGGCCGGGGCAGTCTCCGCCTGCGGTGAGGACTCCGATACGCATCGTGCTGTGTCTCCTGCTTCTCGTCGTACAAGTGCGGCAGTACGGGTCGGACTGTCCGATTGTTCCACGCGCCCCGGAAGGGGTGCGCTCCGTACTGCTCCGCCCGAAGGGACTTCCGGACCTCGTCCGGGGCCTTTCGGCCCGGGGCGTTCCGCGCATTCGGAGGGTCTTCTTCCGGGGGCGCCTGCACCATGGCGAGGGGTATTGTCAAGGGGGCAAGCCCACACCAACTGGGAAATTCAACTCTTAGAGCCGCTTCCGGACCGGACAGCGAACAGGGATGGAGAGCACGCGTGACCCGCAGCGTGTACGTGACCGGCATCGACCGGGGAGACGGCCGGCAGGTCGTCGAGCTGGGAATCATGGAGCTGCTGGCCCGCCAGACGGGCCGCGTGGGGGTCTTCCGCCCGCTGCTGCACGACGGACCCGACCGGCTGTTCGACCTGCTGAAGGCGCGCTACCGGCTGGAGCAGGACCCGGCGACCGTGCACGGCATGGAGTACCACGAGGCCACCGCGATCCTGGCCGAGAAGGGCACCGACGAGCTGGTCTCGCGGCTGGTCGACCGCTTCCACCGGATCTCCCGCGACTACGACGTGATGCTGGTGCTCGGCACCGACTTCGCCGACACCAGCCTCCCGGACGAACTGGCCCTGAACGCCCGGCTGGCCAACGAGCTGGGCGCGGTGGTCGTCCCCGTGGTCGGCGGTACCACCCAGACCGCGGAGTCGGTGCGCGAGGAGGCCCGCAACGCCCACCGCGCGTACGAGAGCCTGGGCTGCCAGGTGGTGGCGATGGTGGTCAACCGGGTGGCCCCGGCCGACCGCGACGTCATAGCCGAGCGGCTCGCCGCCCGGCTCCCCGTGCCCTGCTACGTACTGCCGGACGACAAGTCGCTCTCCGCCCCCACCGTCGACCAGATCCGCCGCGCCCTGGACGGCGAGGTGCTGCTGGGCGACGAGGCCGGACTGGCCCGGGACGCCCTGGACTTCGTGTTCGGCGGCGCCCACCTGCCGAACTTCCTCAACGCCCTGACCCCCGGCTGCCTGGTGGTCACCCCCGGGGACCGCTCGGACCTGGTCGTCGGCGCCCTGGCCGCGCACACCTCGGGCACCCCGCCGATCGCGGGCGTGCTGCTCACCCTCAACGAGCGGCCGGCCCAGCACGTGCTGACCCTGGCCTCGAAGCTGGCCCCCGGCACCCCCGTGGTGTCGGTCGCGGGCAACAGCTTCCCCACCGCGGCCGAACTCTTCGCGCTCCAGAGCCGGCTGAACTCCGCGACCCCGCGCAAGCTGGAGACCGCCCTCGGCCTCTTCGAGCGCCACGTCGACACCGCCGAGCTGCGCGACCGGATCTCCGTGGCCCGCTCGACCCGCGTCACCCCGATGATGTTCGAGCACCAGCTGCTGGAGCGCGCCCGCTCGGAGCGCCGCCGCGTGGTGCTGCCGGAGGGCGCCGAGGACCGGGTGCTGCGCGCCGCCGACGTGGTGCTGCGCCGGGGGGTCTGTGACCTGACCCTGCTGGGCGACGAGCAGGCCATCCTCAAGAAGGCCGGCGACCTCGGCGTCGACATCTCGGCCGCGCAGCTGATCGACCCGCTGACCTCTCCCCTGCGGGAACGTTTCGCCGAGTTCTACGCCAAGGCCCGCGCCCACAAGGGCATGACGGTCGAGCTGGCCAACGACGTGGTGACCGACGTCAACTACTTCGGCACCCTGATGGTCCAGGAGGGACTGGCCGACGGCATGGTGTCCGGCTCGGTGCACTCCACGGCCGCGACCATCCGCCCGGCCTTCGAGATCATCAAGACGAAGCCGGAAGCCTCGATCGTCTCCTCCGTCTTCTTCATGTGCCTGGCCGACAAGGTGCTCGTGTACGGCGACTGCGCGGTCAACCCGGACCCCGACGCCGAGCAGCTGGCCGACATCGCGATCCAGTCGGCGGCCACCGCCGCCGCGTTCGGCGTCGAGCCGCGGATCGCGATGCTCTCGTACTCCACCGGCACCTCGGGCACCGGGGCGGACGTGGACAAGGTCCGCAAGGCCACCGAGCTCGTCCGCGCGCAGCGGCCCGACCTGCTGATCGAGGGTCCGATCCAGTACGACGCGGCCGTCGAGCCCTCGGTGGCCGCGACCAAGCTGCCGGAGTCCGACGTGGCCGGCCGCGCCACCGTGCTGATCTTCCCGGACCTCAACACCGGCAACAACACGTACAAGGCGGTGCAGCGTTCGGCCGGCGCCGTCGCGGTCGGCCCGGTTCTCCAGGGTCTGCGCAAGCCCGTCAACGACCTCTCCCGGGGCGCCCTGGTCCAGGACATCGTCACGACCGTGGCGATCACCGCGATCCAGGCGCAGGGCGGCAACACCCCCGCGAACCCGGCCGTATGACCTCCCCTCACCCAGAAAGCTCCGCACCTGTGACCGCATCGCGCGTACTCGTCCTCAACTCCGGCTCCTCCTCGGTCAAGTACCAGCTGCTGGACATGGCCGACCGCACCCGGCTGGCCGTCGGCCTGGTCGAGCGCATCGGCGAGCAGACCTCCCGGCTCGTCCACACGCCGCTGACCGGCGGCGGTGCCAGGCGCGAGCAGACCGGACCGATCGCGGACCACGGTGCCGCGCTCAAGGCGGTGGCAGCCGAGCTGGCCGCCGACGGGCTCGGACTCGACTCCCCCGAGCTGGCCGCGGTGGGCCACCGCGTGGTGCACGGCGGCACCCGGTTCACCCGGCCGACGGTGATCGACGACGAGGTGCTGGCCGAGGTCCAGAAGCTGGTGCCGCTGGCGCCCCTGCACAACCCGGCCAACGTCACGGGCATCCAGGTGGCGCGCTCGCTGCGCCCGGACATCCCGCAGGTGGCGGTCTTCGACACCGCATTCCACGCGACGATGCCCGAGTACGCGGCCCGGTACGCGATCGACACCGAGATCGCCGACCGGCTCTCGATCCGCCGGTACGGCTTCCACGGCACCTCCCACGCCTACGTCTCGCGGGCCACGGCGGCCCTGCTGGGCAAGGCCCCGGGCGAGGTCAACGTGATCGTCCTGCACCTGGGCAACGGCGCCTCGGCCTCGGCGGTGCGCGCCGGTGTCTGCGTGGACACCTCGATGGGGCTTACCCCGCTGGAGGGCCTGGTCATGGGCACCCGCTCGGGCGACCTGGACCCGGCCGTGATCTTCCACCTGGCGCGGGTGGGCGGGCTGTCGGTGGACGAGATCGACGACCTGCTGAACAAGCGGAGCGGCCTGCTGGGGCTGTGCGGCGACAACGACATGCGGGAGGTCCTGCGGCGCGCGGGTGAGGGCGACCAGGCGGCGCGGACGGCGTTCGAGACGTACGTCCACCGGCTGAAGAAGTACATCGGCGCGTACGCGGCGGTGCTCGGGCGGGTGGACGCGGTGGCCTTCACGGCGGGGGTCGGCGAGAACGCGGCCGCCGTACGGGAAGCTGCGGTCAGCGGCCTGGAGGAGCTGGGGCTGGCGGTGGACGCCGGGCTGAACTCCGTACGGGCGGACGAGCCGCGGCTGATCTCGCCGGAGTACGCGCGGGTGGCCGTCGCGGTGGTGCCCACGGACGAGGAGCTGGAGATCGCCACCCAGGCCTTCGAGCTGGTTACCCATTAGTCACTTGGACTTTCCACCAGACGGAATATTCCGCTGCGAAACAAACCGGATAGGATCCGCTCCATGCGCCGTTCCAAAATCGTCTGCACGCTGGGCCCCGCCGTCGACTCGCTCGAGCAGCTGAAAGCTCTCATCGAGGCCGGTATGAACGTGGCCCGATTCAACTTCAGCCACGGTTCCCAGGCAGAGCACCAGGAGCGGTACGACCGCGTCCGGCAGGCCGCGGAAGAGACCGGCCGGGCCATCGGCGTCCTCGCCGACCTCCAGGGCCCCAAGATCCGTCTGGAGACCTTCGCCGAGGGTCCCGTCGAGTTGGTGCGCGGTGACGAGTTCACCATCACCACCGAGGACGTCCCCGGCGACAAGTCCATCTGCGGCACCACCTACAAGGGCCTGCCCGGGGACGTCTCCAAGGGCGACCAGGTCCTGATCAACGACGGCAACGTCGAGCTCCAGGTGACGGCGGTCGAGGGCCCCCGGGTCAAGACCATCGTCATCGAGGGCGGCGTCATCTCGGACCACAAGGGCATCAACCTGCCCGGCGCCGCGGTGAACGTCCCCGCCCTGTCCGAGAAGGACGTCGAGGACCTCCGCTTCGCGCTCCGCATGGGCTGCGACATGGTCGCGCTGTCCTTCGTCCGCGACGCCAACGACGTCAAGGACGTCCACAAGGTGATGGACGAGGAGGGCCGCCGGGTCCCCGTCATCGCCAAGGTGGAGAAGCCGCAGGCCGTGGAGAACATGGAGGCCGTGGTCCTGGCCTTCGACGCGGTCATGGTGGCCCGCGGCGACCTCGCCGTGGAGTACCCGCTGGAGCGCGTCCCGATGGTGCAGAAGCGCCTCATCGAGATGTGCCGCCGCAACGCCAAGCCGGTGATCGTCGCGACCCAGATGATGGAGTCGATGATCACCAACTCCCGCCCGACCCGCGCCGAGGCCTCCGACGTGGCCAACGCGATCCTGGACGGCGCGGACGCGGTCATGCTGTCCGCCGAGTCCTCGGTGGGCGCCTACCCGATCGAGACCGTCAAGACGATGTCGAAGATCGTCACGGCGGCCGAGGAGGAGCTGCTCTCCAAGGGCCTGCAGCCGCTGGTCCCGGGCAAGAAGCCGCGTACGCAGGGCGGCTCCGTCGCCCGCGCGGCCTGCGAGATCGCCGACTTCCTCGGCGGCAAGGCGCTGGTGGCCTTCACGCAGTCCGGTGACACCGCCCGCCGG
This sequence comes from Streptomyces sp. NPDC086023, assembly GCF_044540325.1. Lineage (NCBI taxonomy): Bacteria > Bacillati > Actinomycetota > Actinomycetes > Kitasatosporales > Streptomycetaceae > Streptomyces > Streptomyces sp. NPDC086023. The sequence goes on along the minus strand of NZ_JBITRX010000010.1, from coordinate 169,881 downwards.
CTCGCGCGCTACCGCACGACGCAGCCGATCCTGGCCTTCACCACGGACACCCACACCGCCAACCAGCTCACCCTGACCTGGGGCGTCGAGACGTTCGTCGTCCCGCACGTGGACAACACCGACGCCATGGTGGACCTGGTGGACGCCGAGATGCTGAAGCTGAAGCGCTTCAACGCCGGCGACACCATGATCATCACCGCCGGCTCGCCCCCCGGCGTCCCCGGCACCACCAACATGGTCCGCGTCCACCACCTGGGCGGCGCAGCCAACGGCTGATCCCCGCCCCTCCCCCGGCTCCGTCCGGGGAAACCCCGCCGCACGGACGACCGAGGGCGGCACCCCGTCAGGGGGTGCCGCCCTCGGCTTGTGTCCGCCGGGCCGTGCGAGGGCCTGACCTACTCGATCCAGCTGTGCAGGCCGGGCACCGTGAGGTTGCCGCCGAGCTGGCTGGCCTGGACGACCTTGGCGTTGGTGAAGAACGCGAAGGGGACGTTCAGCGGCGGCGGGGTCTCCGGGCTGAAGGTGACCGGGATGAGGCCGAAGAGGTTGCCCTTCAGCTCCTCGGTGTACATCGTCACCGTGCCGCCGCGGATGGTGGAGGTCGAGCCGCTGCGGGCCTTCAGGTGGGCGACCTTCCGGGGCGGCTTGCCGACCCGCTGGTACAGGTCCTTGATGTCCACCTCGGACGCGGTGAACTTGAGGACCTTCTTGATCTTGCCGCTGGCCGTCTTCACCTCGACGATGCCGTGGTAGTCCAGGCCCCGCAGTGTCAGCAGCGAGCTGTCGAGGTACCAGGGCTCGTCCGGCAGGAGCGGGATCCCGGTCTCCAGTTCCGCCGCGGCGAGGGCCTTCGGGTCGGCGGTCGGGCAGGGGAAGCGCTCCTTGCCGTCCTCGTCCCTGCCCTCGTCGTCGTCCTTGGTGCCGGCGCCGAGGACCGACTTCTTCTTTTTCTTCCCGCCGGTCTCGTCCTTGGGCTCGACCGCGGTCTTCCTGACCTCGTCCGAGAGGTCCTCGACCGTGGCGCCGGACTTCCTGGCCGCCTCACGGATCGCGGACTCCGTCGACGAACCCGTGCTCGCGGTGCTCGTCTTCGCCGTCGTGGTGGAGGTGGCGGTCGGGGTCGGGGCCGGGGTGGCCGACTTGCCCAGGCTGCCGAGGTCGTCGACGAGGTTCTGGAGCTTGTCGCCGACACCCAGCGGGTCGAGCAGGCCGGTGGTGCCCGAGCCGCCGGTGGCGCGCTCGGTGTCGGTCGCCCGGGTGGTCTCCGCGGCCTTCGGCTCGCTGGTCGCGGAGGACCTGGCCGAGGGGGACTGGGAGGGCGACGGCTGCGTCGTCGCGCGGGGCGTGGCGGACGGGGACGCGGAGGGCTCCGCGGTCTTCTTCTTCCGCTCGGCCTTCTTCGTGGCCTCGGCCTTCGGCGACTCCGACTCCGGGGGCTCGTCGGAGCGGGTGACGCACGGGCCGGGCGCGAAGGGTATTTCCTTGTCGTCGGCCAGGGCGAGCTTGGGGGCCATGCCCATGCCGACGAAGACGGCGGTCGGCATGGCGGCCAGGGCCATCGTCTTGCCGACGGGTATCTGCAGCTTGGTCAGCAGCGACTTACGGGGCGCCGCGTGGCGCGGGCCCTTCCTCTCACGGGACTCTGCGCCTGGGGCCACGGCCCGCTGCGTCTCGTCACCCCGCACTGTTCCTCCCGCCATTGGCGTGGGCAGTCGTCTCGGTCGCATCGGCCTTCTCGAACGAGACGCTCTCGGCGTGCTCGTGAGGGGGCTCCTGCGGGTCCGTTTCCGAGCGGGGTCCGGGGACGTACTCCAGCTCGTGCGCACCGGCCTCGGCCGCGGCCTCGTCGGCGTCCTCGGTCTCGTCCTTGGGGACGCCCGGGGCCCAGGACAGCGCGAGGGCGCCGCCGAGCAGCGAGCAGAGGAAGCCCATGAAGAAGCCGCCGAGGTTCGACACCGGGAGCGAGACCAGCGCCAGCAGGATCGAGGCGATGCCGGCGAAGACCCGCATGCTCTGCTGGAACCACAGGCAGAAGCCCAGCGTGATCAGCAGGACGCCGATGATCAGCGAGCCGGCGCCGGCGGTGGTCGCCATCGCGATGGTGACGTTGCCCAGGCGCAGGTCGGCGTACGGGAAGTAGGCGATCGGCACGCCGCCGAGAAGGGTGAACAGTCCGGCCCAGAAGGGACGGCTGCCGCGCCAGTCGCGGAACACGCGCCGGCCGGTCGCGAGCCAGTGTTCGTCCTTGTGGGAAACCGGGGCCTCGGCGTTCATTGGACAACAGCTCCCTGGAAACGGTGGTACGGAGAACTACGTGAAGTGCCCGGCCGGGCGGGAGACACAGGCGCCACCCGCCCGGCCGGTCAGGCCGCTAGGCGGTCAGGCCTAGTAGCAGGACGGGCCGTCCTTGATCAGACGCAGGCTCAGGTCGGGGAGGCTGAACGTCCCCGCCGTGGTCGCCCACGCCTTCTGCTCGACGTTCTTCAGCACGGCCTTCTTGGCGCGCTGCGAGAACGCGTACGGGCTGGCGACCGTACCCGGCTGCGGCTTCGTGGCGTGGCTGGAGTCGCCCACCGCGACGCCGATGTCGAGCTGCTCGAAGTACGCGTCCGCGTCGAGCTCGGCGACGTCCAGGTAGATGTTGCTGGCGACGGCCGGCTCGCCCTTGTGGCCCGTGCGGAGCTGCAGGGTGATGTTGCCGAGGCCGGGCACCGGGGTGACCAGCGACTGGCACATGTTGGTGATCGTGGCCTTCTTGAAGCCAGAGATCGTCACCGGGTGGTGCTGGGGGTTGCCCTTGAGGTCGTGACCCTCGGCGACACCGCCGTACTGGATCAGGTCCTCACCGACCAGCTGGTCCGCAGAGACCTTGAAGTCCTGACCGGACACGCTGAACGACGCGGCGAGCGCGCCCTGCGCCAGACCCACACCGACGGCAGCGGTGGCCGCGATGCTCGGCACCATGACGAGCGCGAAGCGCTTCCATCTGGTCCCACCACGAACCTGGGAATTCATTTCTCGTTCCTCCTTCTCGGACGTACATCTCCGGTCCGGGTCGAGCCCGTCCTGGGATGGGAGAAGTGCTACGTCCTCGGAGGAGCGCAGGCGACCGGAACGCGGAAACGCGTCCGAAACACCGGCGATCACCCCCGAGCGACAACCACTGGCCGCGCAGTCGCGCGGCCGAGGACAGGCCCCGCCGGTCGGCGGAGACCCCCCTGTCCAGACAGCCGGGGCAAGCCGCCGGCTCACTCGGTGGGGACCCATGTCCACGGCCCCGGGTGTGCGGGGGCTGCGGGATGGACCGAGCGTGGCCGATCGTGGTGCATTCGGGGCCGGGGCACAAGGGGGTTCGTTACTGGCTAGTAACGGCCCGATAACCGTGGTACGACACGGCGGCGCCGAGCGGGCACACAGGGTGTCGCCGAGGGCCGCGACAGAAGGGGAGATCGAACGACAAACCGGGCAGATCCGGGGGTTCGATTTACTGCGAGTAACAGCGGCCGCGATTACCAAGTTTTGGCAAAGCGCGGCCGCTGTTTATCTCTGTGTCAACAAATCACCGGGGTCCGGTGGGGGCGAAGCGGAACCTTCCGCACCCCCCGGGGGCGGACCTCAGAAGAGCACGCGCGCCAGCGCCGTGCGAGCCCGCGTCACGCGCGGGTCGTCCGAGCCGATGACCTCGAACAGCTCCAGCAGGCGCAGGCGCGCCGCCTCGCGGTCGTCGCCGACCGTCTGCCGGACGGTGTCCACAAGTCGGCCGAAAGCGTCCTCGACATGACCGCCGACCAGGTCCAGGTCGGCCGCGGCGATCTGGGCCGCCGGATCCGCGGGCCGCTCGGCGGCGTCCCTGCGGACCTGCTGCGGGTCCATGTGCTGGACGCGCGCGAGGAGTTCGGCCTGGGCCAGGCCCAGCTTCGCCTCGGGGTGCCCGGGGTCCTCCGCGAGCACGTTCTTGTACGCCTGCACGGCACCGCCCAGGTCACCGGCGTCCAGCGCCGAGACGGCCGCCTCCAGCAGGGCGTCGTACGGGCCCACGGGCGCCTCGGCGGGCTCCCGGCCCGGCACGGCGTCGGGGTCGACGGCGATGCCGGTGAGCCCGAAGCGCTCCTCGGCCACCTGGATCAGCTGGGCCAGCGTCTCGCGGATCTGCTGCTCGGGCGCCGCGCCCTGGAACAGCGGCAGGGCCTGTCCGGCCACGACGGCGAAGACCGCCGGGATGCCCTGGATGCCGAACTGCTGCATCAGCATCTGGTTGGCGTCGACGTCGACCTTGGCGAGGACGAAGCGGCCGTTGGCCTCGACGGCCAGCCGCTCCAGCAGGGGGCCGAGCTGCTTGCAGGGCTCGCACCACTCGGCCCAGAAGTCGATGACGACCGGGACCTCGGTGGACCGCTGGAGCACGTCACGCTCGAAGCCGGCCTCGTCGACGTCGATGACCAGCGCGGAGGGCGGTACGGCCGCGACGCCGCCCTGCCGGGCGGACTCCGCACGGGCCTGCTCGGCCTTGGCCTTGGCCTCGCCGGCCGCCTTCACAGCGGCGAGGTCGACCACGCCGCTCATGGACATGTTTCTGGGCTGCATGCGTACATCCTCCCCCCTGCGCGCGCGGCCGCGAAAAGACCGGCTGAAAACACGCTCCTCGACGGAACGCGTGATGATGAAAAGCTGCGGCGCGCGGGTCCCCACCCGGCGCCAGTGGCTGTCGCTCTTACGCTACGAGTCGTAGCGTAACTAAACCGAGCCCTTCGCGCCCCGTGATCTGGGTCACGGCGGTTTCCCTACTGGCGGGTATGGTCACGGGATGCGCATCAGCTGTTCCCTCGGCAACTCCGGCGACTCCGGCCGCGGCAGCGGTTCCGGCGACGCCGGCAGGCCGCAGCCGTCCGGCCGCACGGGCCGGCCCCGCAACGCGGCGGCCGACGCGGCGATCCTCGCCGCCACCCGGGACGCGCTGGTGGAACTGGGCTGGTCCAAGCTGACGATGGGCGACGTCTCCGCCCGCGCCGGGGTCGCCAAGACCACCCTCTACCGCCGCTGGGCGGGCAAGAACGAGCTGGTCGTCGACGCCGTCGCCGAGCTCTTCGACGCGCTGGAGCTGCCGGACCGCGGCTCGCTGGAGGCGGACATCGAGTACGTGGTGCTCCAGTTCGCCGCCCTGCTGCACCGCCCCGAGGCCAAGACCGCGCTGATGGCCGTGGTCGCCGAGTCCACCCGGGACCCCGCCCTGCGCGACCGGATCCGGTCCGCCATCGTCGAGCGCCAGAAGCACCTGGTGGTCCTGGGGCGCGAACGCGCCCAGGCGCGGGGCGAACTCCCCCGCGAGGAGGACGAGTCCCTCGCCGGCCACACCACCGACCTGATCTTCGACGTGATCGCGGGGACCGTGGTCCACCGCGCGCTGGTCAGCGCCGAGCCCGTCGACGAGCTGTGGGTGGCCACCTTCACCGCCCTCCTCATGCACGGCCTGAAGGGCGCGGCCCGGTAGGACCGCGCCCTCCCGGCGCACACGCGGACCGGCTCAGAAGCCCGCGGGTTCGGTGTACGTGCCCCATTCGTCGCGCAGCACGTTGCAGATCTCGCCGAGCGTGGCCTCGGCGCGCACGGCGTCGAGCATCGCGGGGATCATGTTCGAGCCGTCCCGGGCCGCCGCCAGCATGGCGTCCAGGGAGGCCTTCACCTTCGCGTCGTCCCGGCGCTCCTTGCGGTCGCCGAGCAGGCGCACCTGCTCCCACTCGACCTCGTGGCTGACGCGCAGGATCTCCAGGTCGCCGGTGACCGAGCCGTGGTGGCAGTTGACGCCGACGACCCGCTTGTCGCCCTTCTCCAGCGACTGCTGGTAGCGGAAGGCGGACTCGGCGATCTCGCCGGTGAACCAGCCGTCCTCGATTCCGCGCAGGATGCCGGAGGTGATCGGACCGATGGGGTGCTTGCCGTCCGGGTGGGCGCGCAGGCCGCGCTCCTTGATCTGGTCGAAGATCTTCTCGGCGTCGGCCTCGATGCGGTCGGTGAGCTGTTCGACGTACCAGGAGCCGCCCAGCGGGTCGGCCACGTTGGCGACGCCGGTCTCCTCCATCAGCACCTGCTGGGTGCGCAGGGCGATCTCGGCGGCCTGCTCGCTGGGGAGGGCGAGGGTCTCGTCGAGGGCGTTGGTGTGCAGGGAGTTGGTGCCGCCGAGGATCGCGGAGAGCGCCTCGACCGCGGTGCGCACCACGTTGTTGTACGGCTGCTGGGCCGTCAGCGAGACGCCGGCGGTCTGGGTGTGGAAGCGCAGCCACATCGCCTTGTCGGTCTTGGCGCCGTAGACCTCCTTCATCCAGCGGGCCCAGATCCGGCGGGCCGCGCGGAACTTGGCGATCTCCTCGAAGAAGTCGAGGTGCGCGTCGAAGAAGAAGGACAGACCCGGGGCGAAGACGTCCACGTCGAGCCCGCGGGACAGGCCCAGCTCCACGTAGCCGAAGCCGTCGGCGAGGGTGTACGCCAGCTCCTGCGCGGCCGTGGCCCCGGCCTCGCGGATGTGGTAGCCGGAGACCGAGAGGGGCTTGTACGCCGGGATGCCCTGGGCGCAGTACTCCATCAGGTCGCCGATGAGGCGCAGATGGGGCTCGGGCTCGAAGAGCCACTCCTTCTGCGCGATGTACTCCTTGAAGATGTCGGTCTGGAGCGTGCCGTTGAGCACGGCCGGGTCGACGCCCTGGCGCTCGGCGGCGACCAGGTACATGCAGAAGGCGGGCACGGCGGGCCCGGAGATGGTCATCGAGGTGGTCACGTCGCCGAGCGGGATGTCCCGGAAGAGGACCTCCATGTCGGCGGCGGAGTCGATGGCCACGCCGCAGTGGCCCACCTCGCCGAGGGAGCGCGGGTCGTCCGAGTCGCGGCCCATGAGGGTGGGCATGTCGAAGGCGACCGAGAGGCCGCCGCCGCCGGCGGCCAGGATCATCTTGTAGCGCTCGTTGGTCTGCTCCGCGTTGCCGAAGCCGGCGAACTGGCGGATGGTCCAGGTGCGGCCCCGGTACCCGGTGGGGTGCAGGCCGCGGGTGAAGGGGTACTCCCCCGGCCAGCCGATGCGGTCGAAGCCGTCGTACGTGTCGCCGGGCCGCGGCCCGTACACGGGCTCGACGGAGTCGCCGGAGAGGGTGGTGAAGTCGGCGTCCCGCTTGCGGGCCTTGTCGTAACGGGCCTGCCAGCGGAGGCGGCCCTGCTCGATGGCGTCAGCGTCCATGCCTTCGAATTTACTAGGACGTCCTACTAAATGTCGATGGCAAACCCCCGGGAGTCACCCGGGGGCAGGTCACGATTGCGTCGGCGCGGGGTCCCGCGCCCCCGCCGTCAGGCCTTGGCGGGCGCCGGGCGGCCGTCGACCACCAGCGGCTCCACCTCTTCGCGGACCTTGCGCTCGACGAAGAAGGCGGCGAGCGGGATGGTGCCGGAGACCATCACCCAGAGCATCTTGCCGAAGGGCCACTTGGCCTTGGAGCTGAGGTCGAAGGCGAAGACCAGGTAGATCATGAAGAGGACGCCGTGGACCTGGGAGACCACGAAGGTCAGGTCGGCGCCCTTGTCGAAGCCGTACTTGAAAATCATGCACGTGCAGAGCACGAGCAGCATGACGGCGGTGGCGAAGGCCATCACCCGGTACCTGGTCAGCACGCTCTTCTTCATGCCCACGAGCGTAACCGCCCGTTTTAACAGATCTTGACCGCCCCCCGAGGACCGGGCGCGCGCTACCTCTCGTCGAAGTCGGCCGCGGCCACCCGCAGCGGGCGGAGCATGGCGAAGATCTCCGCGCACTCCTCCGCGTCGTAGACCCCGAGGCCGAAGTCCATCGCCATCAGGTCGCGGGTGGCGGCCTCGACGACCTCGCGGCCCTTGTCCGTGATGGAGGCGAGCGTGCCGCGGCCGTCGTTCGGGTTCGGGCGCTTGGCCACCAGGCCGGACCTGACCAGGCGGTCCACCGTGTTCGTCACCGAGGTGGGGTGCACCATCAGCCGCTCGCCGATCTTCGACATCGGCAGCTCGCCCTCCTTGGAGAAGGTGAGCAGGACCAGGGCCTCGTAGCGCGCGAAGGTCAGCCCGTACGGTTTGACGACCGCGTCCACCTCGCCGAGCAGGATCTGATGGGCCCGCATGATCGAGGTGATGGCGGCCATCGAGGGCGCGGGGCCCCAGCGTCGCTGCCAGAGTTCGTCGGCACGGGCGATCGGGTCGAAGGGAAGGCTCAGCGGCTTGGGCACGCACCCGACCTTACCGGCCGGTCATATGCTGGTCAGCCCCGTCTCGCCCCTCGGTCTCGCGCAGCTCGCGCAGGAGCAGCAGCACGCACGCGGTGCCGAGCAGCGCCGCCCAGGTGACCACGGTGTGCACGGCGAAGAACTCCGCGGCCAGGCCGGCCAGCGCCATGCCGACGCCCTGAAGGGTCATCAGGCCGGTGCTCAGCAGGGTCATCGCCCGCCCCCGCAGTTCCTCGGGAACGGCGTCGACGTACCACTGGTCGAGGCCCAGGGTGTACGCGTGGGCCAGTCCGGCGAGCAGCAGCGCGGCCAGCAGCGGCACGATCCCCGGCCGGACCGCGTACACCAGCAGCGGCAGCAGGCTCACGGCCGCCAGCGGTCGGACGATCCGGGAGCGGGCGGCCGCACCGAGGGCGGAGCCGGCCCACAGCTCGCCGGCGATGGTGCCGACCGGAAGGGCGCACATCAGCAGGCCCAGGGCCACGGTGCCGGAGCCGATGCCCGTGGCGTACGGGGCCATCAGCGCCTCGGGGGCGATGGTGAAGACGGCGGGCACCCAGAACATCAGGGTGAGCGCGCGCATCCGGCGGTCGCCGAGCACGGCCCGCGCCCCGGCCAGCGGGGAGCGGCGGTCCCCGTCGGCCCGGGCCGGGCGGCGGCGGGTGCCGAAGCGGAGCAGGGCGGCGGAGGCGAGGAAGGTGCCGGCGGTGACGCCGAGGGCGGCACGCGGGGCGAGGACCGTGAGCAGCACGCCGCCGATGCCGAAGCCGGCGAGCTGGGCGGACTGGGCGACCATGCGGAGCAGGGAGCGGCCGAGTACGTACGCCTGCCCCTGGCCGAGGACGTCGGCGAGGGAGGCGTTGCGGGTGCCCTGGAAGAGGGGCGCGACGAAGGCCATGGCGCACCGGAGCACGAGCAGGGCGGCCACGGGGGTGCCGGGCAGCACCATGGCGGCGGCGCAGGCGGCACACAGCAGATCGCAGACGACGAGCACCCGGCGGGCGGGGACGCGGTCCGCGACGCCCGCGAGCAGGGTCCCGCCGAGCACGTGGGGCAGGAAGCCGAGGGCGAAGGTCAGCGCGCTCATGAGCGGCGACCCGGTGATCCGGAAGACGAGGACGGTGAGGGAGATCTCGGCGACGACGAGCCCGAGCACGGACAGCAGGTGCGCGGCGAACACGGCCCGGAACTCCCGTACCCGGAACGCGGCGCCGTACCCCGCGCGGGGCGACTGACTGACAGCGGTCATGCGGGCCACCATCAGGCCGCCGCCGAGCCGGGGGTTATACATTCGCCCCATCCCGAATCTCCGCCCGGCCCCGCCCCGGACCGGGCCGAACCCGGTCCGGGGCGGGGCCGGGACCCGGGTGGTTCCGGAACCCGGGGCGAGGCCAAGGTCCGGGCCGGGCGGGGGCCCGGGGCGGGGCCGAGGGCGGGGCCACGGTCCGGGGCGAGGCCGGGACCCGGGCCGAGCTGGGGCCCGGGCCGAGCTGGGGCCCGGGCCGAGCTGGGGCCCGGGCCGAGCTGGGGCCCGGGCCGAGCTGGGGCCCGGGCCGGGCGGGGGCCCGGGGCGGGCGGGGGCCCGGGGCGGGGCCGAGGGCGGGGCCACGGTCCGGGGCGAGGCCGGGACCCGGGCCGAGCGGGGGTCCGGGCCGAGCTGGGACCCGGGCCGAGCTGGGGTCCGGGCCGGGCGGGGGCCCGGGGCGGGGCCGGGGGCGGGGCCAGGGTCCGGGCCGGGCCACGGTCCGGGGCGGGGCCGAGGGCGGGGCCACGGTCCGGGCGGCGCCGGGGGTCCGGGGCGGAGTCCCGGTGAACGGGAGAAGGGTGGGGAGGGGCCAGCCCCGCAGGGCCGGCATCCGCCACCCGCGCCCCCGCCCTCCGGCGGTGTCCGCACCCCCCGCCGCCCGTACTACCGTCACCCACACCGCACACAAACCAACCGCACCCGCACCCGCACCCCCAAGGAAAGGCGACCCGCATGCCCTTCCGGCTCTGCTTCGGCGACGGCGACCTGCTGCGGTGCCGCTTCGCGGTGTCGCCCCGCTGGGAGACGCAGGAAGCCGTCCGCACGCTCCAGCGGCCCGGCCGCCACGGCTACCACCTGCCCTGGCTCCGCGCGATCCGCGCCTCCGCGGCCTCCCTCGACCTGCGCCCCCTCTGGCTGTTGATGCCCCTCCGCGGCCACACCCCCGACTTCCTCGGCCCGCCCCCGATCGGCCCCGCGGCCTCCTTCGACGAGGAGATCGCCGCCATCCGGGCCGCCGACCCCGACGCGGCCCGCGAGGACATCGCCCGCTCCCTGGTCTGCACGCCCGGCGCGTACGAGAGCCCGCTGGGCCGGGCCATGCTGGCCGACCCGGCCCGCGCCGTGCGCGACCTCGCGGACCTCACCGAGGCCGCCTGGCGCACCCTGGTCGAGCCGCACTGGCCCCGCCTGCGCGCCCTGCTCGAAGCGGACCTGGTCTTCCACTCGCGCCGGCTGGCCGAGGGCGGCCTGGAGGCCCTGTTCACCGGCCTCCACCCGTCCCTCACCTGGCACGACGGCACCCTCACCATCGACCGCCCCGGCACCCACGTACGCGAACTCGGCGGCCAGGGCCTGGTCCTGATGCCCAGTGCCTTCGGCTGGCCCGAGGTGGTCTCCGGCTTCGACCCGCCCTGGCAGCCCACCCTCGTCTACCCCGCCCGAGGCATCGGCGCGCTGTGGACCGCGGCGGGCACCCGCACCCCCGAGGCCCTCGCCCGGCTGCTCGGCAGGGGCCGGGCGGACGTGCTGTGCGCGCTGGAGGCCCCGGAGGCGACCACCGCGCTCGCGCAGCGGCTCGGCATGGCGCCCTCCACCGTCTCCGCTCACCTGTCGGCGCTCCGCGACGCCGGACTGCTGCTCTCGCACCGGCACGGCCACCGGGTGCTGTACGAGCGCACGCCGCTCGGCATCGCGCTGGCCACGGGCGGCACCCCGTAGCCGGGACCACCCGGCCCCGCACCCGGCAGAAGCCCCCGAAGGGCCCGGTGTCGCACCGCCCGCCCCACCTGTCCGCTATGTCACGATGACCCGGTTCCCCGTATCCCCACCCTGCCGAGGGGCCTGGATGTCCGGCCACAGACGAACCGCCCGGCGGACCGCGAGCGGCCTGGCGCTGCTGCTCGCCCTCACCGCCGCCTGCTCCCCCGGGTCCGGGCCCTCGGACACCGCCGCCACCGGCCGGACCCCCGCGACGCCGGCCGCGACCGGCGGCCCCTCCACCGGGTCGCCCTTCTGGGTGGACCCGCAGAGCGACGCCGCCCGCCAGGTCGCCCTGTGGGAGCAGCAGGGCAGGAAGGGCGACGCGCAGGTGCTGCGCCGCATCTCCGAGCGGCCGATGGCGCTGTGGGGCCCGGGCGACGACCCCGGACCGGAGATCCGGCGGGCCCGCGCGGGGGCGGCCGCGGAGGGCCGCACCCTGGTCCTGGTCGCGTACAACATCCCGCACCGCGACTGCGGCCAGCACTCGGCGGGCGGTGCCTGGAACGCGGACGCCTACCGCCGCTGGATCGGCGCCTTCGCGGACGCCATCGGCGACGCCCGGGCCATCGTGGTGCTCGAACCCGACGCGGTCCCCCACATCGTCGACGGCTGCACCCCGGCCGAGCACCACGACGAGCGGTACCGACTCCTCTCGGAGGCCATCGGCCGGCTCAAGGCCCAGCCGCACACCCGGGTCTACCTGGACGCCGGGAACCCGGCCTGGATCCCCGACCCCGAGAAGCTCGTCGAGCCGCTGAAGCGGGCCGGCATCGACCGGGCCGACGGCTTCTCGCTCAACGTCTCCAACTTCCAGCCGGACGCGGCCGGACGCGCCTACGGGGAGCGCATCTCCCGGGGCACGGGCGGCAAGCACTTCGTCATCGACACCAGCAGGAACGGCGACGGCCCGCTCCCGGGCAACCGGGACCAGGCCTGGTGCAACCCGCCGGGGCGGGCGCTCGGCGCACCGCCCACCGACCGGACGGGCGACGCGCTCCTGGACGCGTACCTGTGGATCAAGCGCCCCGGCGAGTCGGACGGCACCTGCCGCGGCGGCCCGCAGGCCGGCCGCTGGTGGCCCGACTACGCCCTCGGGCTGGCCAGACGGGCCCGGCAGTAGCGCCGGGCCCGCAGCCGGGGCGTCCGCGGAGCCCCGTCAGTCCTCGTCCTCCGCGGCCGGCTTCTTCGGCGCCCGCACCTGGATCCACTTGGCCTCGGACGGGGTCCCGTCCACGTCCGTGACGAACAGCATGTACCAGCCCGGCGGTACGAGCGTGGGGTCGGACGGCACGTCCACGGTCACCGAGTCCGCCGTCCTGCTGAGCCCCAGCTCGATGGACCGCTGCTCCACGTCGGTGGTGTGCGTGACGGCGCTGGGCCGCATCAGCCGGGCCCGCACGATCCGGTCCGTGTCCTTGGCGCGGAAGGTGGCCCGGCCGTTCTGGTCGACCTCGTCCGGGCCCGCGCCGAGGGCCGGCCGGAGGGCGGGGTCCCGGTGGAGGTAGGGCGGTGAGTAGACCTCCAGCCGGTGCTCGAACCTGCCGAGCTTGGTGTTGTCCTTGTCCGCGAAGAGCGGGTCGGAGCCGAAGGTGGCGACGCGTCCGTCGGGCAGCAGCAGGGCCTCGGAGTGGTAGTTGCGGCCGACGGCCGGGGCGGCCGCCGCGGTGAACCTGCCGGCGCGCGGCCAGTAGAACTGCGCCTTGTGGATGTCGCTGGCGCCGCGGCCCCGGTAGTCGCGGGCGCCGCCGGTGGTGAACACCGAGTCGTCGGGCAGGATCACGCTGCTGAGGTAGCGGGTGCCCTGCGGGAGCCGGGGTCCCTCGCGCCAGGCCGGGGTGGCGGTCTTCAGGTCGACGATGGCCGTGCGGGCGGTGGACTTGGGGGACTCGCCGACGCCGCCGCCGCCGAGCACCATCACCTTCTGGTCCTGCGCCGGGGGCAGCAGCAGGGAGGCGGAGGTCTCCAGCTGGTCCGGGTCCGTCAGGCCCTTGACCGGCTCGAAGGTGTTGGTGCGCGGGTCCCACAGGCCCGGCGCGCGGCCCTTCTCGGCCGGTCCGTAGCCCGCGTTGGAGCCGGTGTAGAGCAGCTTGCCGCCCTTGGTGAGGAACAGCGCGGGGTAGGTCGGGAAGTAGCGGAACGGGCCCTTGGTCCACTTCTTGGTGCGCGGGTCGTAGATCTCGTTGTCGCCGGGCACGACGTCGCCGACGTCGTTGAGCCCCGAGACGGCGAGCACCCGGCCGTCCTGGAGGGTGACCAGGGTCGGGTACCAGCGGGCGTCCTTCATGGGGGCGACCGGGATGTACTTCTCCGCCTTCGGGTCGAACTCGTAGGCGGCCTTGATGCCCTGGAAGTCCTGCTTCGCGGTGCTCAGGCGTTCGGCGAGGCCGTAGACGTTGTCGGCGTCCTTGCCCTTGAGGCCGATGACCTCGTACTGGGCGGCCTCGGTGGTCAGCCCCTGGGGACCCTCCTGGACCGCCTCGACGAAGACCCGTGCCTCGGCCGCCGTCACCTTCGTCTTCCAGGGCAGCATCCGGCCGCTCTTGGCGTACGAGATGAGGAACTCGCGCTTCGCCTTGGGCACGGTGACGTCGAACTTCGACTCGTACTCGACCCCGGACGGCGAGCGGAAGCGGGTGCCCTTCCTGAGCGTGACGGTCTTGTCGGGGCTCTCGTTCTTGACCCGCATGCCGCCGCCGGCCCGGGTGACCTTGCCGTCGAGGACCTCGTAGCGGGCGGTGCCCCCGGCCACCAGCAGCCGGCCGTCGGGGAGCTGGCTGTGCCCCGCGCAGAAGAAGTCCTCGGGGGTGGGGATCCGCTTGAAGGTGTTCTTCGCGGGGTCCCAGAGCACCGTGTCGAAGGTCCCCTTGTCGAACTTCTTCTGGTCGTTTCCGGAGCCGGCGATGAGCAGCACCTTGCCGGTGTGCAGCAGCGCTGCGTGCATGGCGTTGATGCGCTGGTCCTCGGGCAGGGCGACCAGGCCCCAGGAGCCGTACTGCGCCTTGTAGCCGGGTTGGGCGATCTTGTACGCGTGGTACCTGTCCTCGGCGAAGGAGAAGGCCGCGGGTGCGTTGAGCCCGGCCAGAAGGACCACCGCGCCCACTCCGAGGACGGTCTTCTTGAACTTCTTCGACGGCCGGTAGGCCATGGCTCAGTTCCCTCCTGTGGTCGTGGCGAGCGCGGGCTCCGGCTCGTCGCCGGGTCCGCCGCCGGGAGCGGCGACGGGGGCGGTCACGGCCCTGGTCCCGCGGTCGCGGAACAGGGTCACGGTCCACACCACGACCGGTGACAGGGCGATGAGCAGGGCGAGGACGGCCCAGGTCCGCATGGCCGCGTGCGTGTGGCCGTACCGGACCGAGGCGACGAGGGAGGCGGCGAGGACCGCCACCCAGAAGAGGTGGATGCGGAAGGTCAGCAGCCGGTCGGGCGAGGCGGTGCCGCCCTTGGGGGTGACGACGAAGCGCCCCCTGGTGCGGATCAGGGCCGAGCCGAGCGACCTGAGGTACACCGGCGCGCAGATCGCGGACATCGCCATGCCGGCCAGGCCGCCGGAGCCCTCGGGCTCGTGGGGCGAGACGTTGTGGCGCCGGTTCCAGAGGTAGAGGCCGATCTGGAGGGCGGCGGCGTCGCTGTAGAGCATCAGCCACACCGAGGACGAGACCTGGGTGCCGGAGGCGCCGAGCCAGAGGAAGAGTACGCAGCTCAGCACGCCCAGCAGCCAGTTGACCGCGGTCATCGGGTAGTAGACGAGCATCAGCGTGTAGTTGAGGAGCCGGCCGGGCGGCACCCGGAACAGCGCCTTCCAGTACTGCTTGAAGAGGGTCTCGTAGGTCCCCCTGGACCAGCGGAGCTGCTGGGTGAAGAAGTCCGTCCAGGAGGCGGGGCCCTCGCCGACCGCGAGCACGTCGGGGGTGTAGACGGAGCGCCAGAACCGGCCGGTGCGCGGGTTCTTCCTGCGGTGCAGTTCGAAGCCGGTGGCCATGTCCTCGGTGATGGAGTCGTAGAGGCCGCCGACGCTCTTGAGCGCGCTCACCCGCACCGCGTTGTTGGTGCCGACGAACATCGGGGCGCCGTACCGGTTGCCGGCCCGCTGGATCAGGGCGTGGAAGAGGTACTGCTGTGATTCGGCGGCCTTGGTGACGTGCTCGGTGTAGTTCCCGTACACCTGGGGACCGACGACGAAGGCGACGTCCGGGTCGCGGAAGTAGCCGAGCATCCGTTCCAGGAAGTTCGGCAGCGGCACGTGGTCGGTGTCGACGGAGGCGAAGTAGTCGTAGTCGTCCCCGTGCATCGCCAGCCAGGCGTTGTAGTTGCCGTGCTTGGTCTTCGCCCGGTGGGGGCCCTTCCTGCGGTTCCACTCGGGTACGTCTTTGCGGGTGAAGTGCCGTACGCCCAGTTCGGCACAGAGGGCCTTGGCCTCGGGGTCGTCGCCCTCGTCGAGGAGCCAGACGTCGAGCGGGCCGTCGTGGCGGACCCCGACGGCGCCTTCGAGGGTGGCGCGCACCATGGTGAGCGGTTCCTTGCCGGGGACGTACGTGGTGAGGAAGGCGACCCGCGTGCCGGGCTCGGCCTCCACGGGCACCGGATCCCTGGCGACCATCGTGGCGTGGGCGATCGACACCACGTTGACCAGCATGAAGAACATGATCAGCGCGATGGAGACCAGCATCACGGTGTCGAACCGCACCAGCCAGCGGTCGCCGCCCTCGCGGACCGTCCAGTGGGTCGGCCAGACCAGGTAGAGCAGCAGCGCGGCGGAGAGCAGCGGCGCGAGCGTCATGAGGGCGACGGCGCGTATTCGGTGCGGCTCCTTCGACAGCAGCGAGCGGTACTGCACGCGGTAGGCGTTGGGAGTCGCCTTCGTCAGCGGACCGGCGAGACGGCTGTGGGCCTCGTAGTCAATGCCTTCCGGCCGCACGGTGCCTCCAGAGCTTGGAGCCGAGGTTGATAATCCAACAAAAGTGGACAAACTCGGGTGTGTCGAACCGGATTCGGCCGAGCGAGGGGTTCTCCTGAACGTTCGCGTTCGCACCGCCGTTTGGGGGTCGGGCGGCCCGCGACGGCCGTCCGGAGACGTACGAAGCCCCCGCTCCCGGCAGCTGGGCAACCGGGGGCGGGGGCTTCGCGGGAGGCCCTTCGGGGGGTCAGGAGGCCAGGTGACGCTCCACCGTGGCCACCTTGGAGGTGAGCCCGTCCGTGACGCCGGGGCGGATGTCGGCCTTCATGACCACCGAGACGCGCGGCGCCCGCTCCTCCACGGCCGCCACCGCACGCTTGACCACGTCCATCACTTCGTCCCACTCGCCCTCGACGGAGGTGAACATGGCGTCGGTGCGGTGGGGCAGGCCGGACTCGCGGACCACGCGGACCGCGTCGGCGACGTACTCGCCGACCTCTTCACCCACGCCCAGCGGGGTGACCGAGAAGGCGACGATCACGCGGCGGCCTCTTCCTTGCGCGCGCGGGCGGCGACGACGCTGTCCGCCTCGTCGCGCTTGAGCAGCTTGTCGCCGTACAGGCCGCCGAAGGGGATGACGGCGAGCAGGAAGAACAGGGCGACCTTCTTCAGCGGCCACTTCGCCCTGTTCCACACGTCCAGCAGGAAGAGCGAGTAGAGCACGAACAGCACGCCGTGCAGCATGCCGAGCGGCATCACCAGGTTGACGTCCGAGATCCGGCTCAGCAGCGAGCCGAAGATCAGCAGGGCCGGGAACGAGAGGGCCTCGGGGATGGAGACGAGGCGCAGCCTGTGCAGGGCGGAAGCGGTCTTGATGTCCACGGTCAACCTTCGGGGCGGAGGGCGAAATGTCCGGCCCATTCTCCCAAGCCGGTTTACCCGATCTTGACCCGGGGTCGGGCCCGCGGGCACCCGGATGTCTCCGCCAGGTCTCGGCTGCGTCCCATCCCCGTCCCACCGGGGCCCTTATCGGCCATCGGGCCCTGTTCGGGTGCGCGCGCTGCCGTTAACGTCATCCCCGTGGCTCAGTTCCGACTCCAAGGCAGCAAGGTGCTCGCCGTCGACCTGTCCGGCGACGCCGTCAAAGCGAAGAACGGCTCGATGGTCGCGTACGACGGCCAGATGGCCTTCAAGAAGATGACCGGCGGCGGTGAGGGCATCCGCGGCATGGTGACCCGGCGCCTGACCGGCGAGCAGATGACCGTGATGGAAGTGCAGGGGCACGGCACCTGCTACTTCGCCGACCGCGCGAGTGAGATCAACCTGGTCAATCTCCACGGTGAGAAGCTCTACGTCGAGTCCAGCAACCTGCTGTGCACCGACGGCGGGCTGCGCACCGGCACGACCTTCACCGGTCTGCGCGGCGGCGCGACGGGCAACGGCCTGTTCACGACCACCGTCGAGGGCACCGGCCAGGCGGCCATCATGTCCGACGGGCCGGCGGTCGTGCTCCGCGTCAGCGCCCAGTACCCCCTTTCCGTGGACCCGGGCGCGTACATCGCGCACACCGGCAACCTCCAGCAGCACTTCCAGTCCGGTGTGACGTTCCGCACGTTCATGGGCGAGGGCGGCGGCGAGGCCTTCCAGATCCGCTTCGAGGGCGAGGGGCTGGTCTACGTCCAGCCCAGCGAGCGCAACACGATCGGGGGCGACGTCTGATGCCGTTCACCCAGATCAACTCGAAGATGATCGAGGCCCAGGTGATCCCGGGCCAGCGGCTGTTCAGCCAGCGCGGCGCGATGCTCGCCTACCGCGGCGACGTCAGCTTCACCCCGAACCTGACCGGCGGTCAGGGCGGCGTCATGGGGATGATCGGCCGCCGGGTGGCCAACGAGCAGACCCCGCTGATGACCGTCGAGGGCCAGGGCACCGTGATGTTCGGCCACGGCGGGCACCACATCCACGTGGTGCAGCTCACCGGCGACACCATGTACGTCGAGGCGGACCGGCTGCTCGCCTTCGACGGCACCCTCCAGCAGGGCACCATGTTCATGGGCTCGCAGGGCGGCGTCATGGGCATGGTGCGCGGCCAGGTGACCGGGCAGGGCCTGTTCACCACCACGCTGGCCGGGCACGGCTCGGTCGCGGTGATGGCCCACGGCGGCGTCATCGAGCTGCCGATCACCCCCCAGCGGCCGATCCACGTGGACCCGCAGGCGTACGTGGCCCACCGGGGCGACGTACGGAACAAGCTCTCCACCGCGCTGGGCTGGCGCGACATGGTGGGGCGTGGCTCGGGCGAGGCGTTCCAGCTGGAGCTCTCGGGCCACGGAGTCGTGTACGTGCAGGCCTCGGAGGAGAAGCTGTAATGACCGGACCCGTGGTCCTCGACCCGTACTCCCTGCCGTCCGACGACAACGTCAACCCGTACACCTTCTGCGTGGAGCTCAAGGGGAGCCAGTGGTTCCTGCAGAAGGGCAAGATGATCTCCTACTACGGGCAGATCGAGTTCAACGGCATCGGCCACGGCCGCTTCGAGCGGCTGCTGCGCACGAGCTTCCACTCCCCGCTGCACGCGAGCGACTGGGTGGTGGCGGAGGGTTCGGGCAAGATGCTCCTGGCCGACCGCGCCTTCGACGTCAACTCGTACGACCTGGACAACGGCAACCTGACGATCCGCTCGGGCAACCTGCTCGCGTACCAGCCGTCGCTGGCCCTGAAGCAGTCGATCGTGCCGGGCTTCCTGACGCTGATCGGGACCGGCAAGTTCGTGGCCGCGTCGAACGGCCCGGTGGTCTTCATGGAGCCGCCGCTCAAGGTCGACCCGCAGGCGCTGGTGGGCTGGGCGGACTGCCCCTCTCCGTGCCACCACTACGACCACGGCTACATGCAGGGCGTGATGGGCGGCCTGCGGCAGCTGGCGGGCATCGGCGGCACCTCGGGCGAGGAGCACCAGTTCGAGTTCGTCGGGGCCGGCACGGTGCTGCTCCAGTCCACCGAGATGCTGATGGCGGAGCAGGCGGTCGGTGCGGTCGCGCACGAGCCGGGGGTGCCGCAGCAGCACGGGCCGCTGGGCCAGCTGGGCGTGCCGCGGATGCCCGGGCAGCTCGGCGACCTGCAGCGCCGCTTCGGACTGTGACCGATACGCTTCGGTCGGTCACGTCCCGCGTCCGGATGCCGGGAATTTTTGTACGTAATTCAACTTCTTAGGTAGAGTCCTTGTATGGAGACTGAGACTGCCACCCGCTGGCTGAACGATGCCGAGCAGTGCACTTGGCGCACCTATCTGGACGTCAACAGACTTCTGACGCACCGGATGGAGAAGGATCTCCAGCCATTCGGACTGACCAACAACGACTACGAGATCCTCGTGAACCTCTCGGAGTCCGAGGACCACCGGATGCGGATGAGCGATCTCGCGACCGCCACCCTGCAGTCCAAGAGCCGCCTGTCCCACCAGATCACCCGCATGGAGAGTGCGGGCCTGGTGGTCCGGGCGAACTGCGAGTCCGACCGGCGCGGGCTGTACGCCGTGCTGACCGACCTGGGCATGGAGACCATGCGCAAGGTCGCACCGCACCACGTGGCCTCCGTGCGGAAGCACTTCATCGACCTGCTTCCGCCCGAGGCCCTCGCGGACCTGCACGAGTCGCTCAAGCCGATCGCGGAGCACCTGCGCGACCAGCGCGGCAAGCTCTGACCCGGGCCCGGCGGCCCTCCCCTGACGCCGCCGTGTGACGCGGGTAGACCCTTACCGGAACGCGCGAAGGGCCCGCCTCCCGCATCGGGAGGCGGGCCCTTCGCGCGCGTACGGGCGCCTGCGGCGGGCTCAGCCCTCCGTCAGGCTCGCCAGCAGCTCGTCCGAGGCGGCGTACGGGTCCAGCTCGCCCGCCACGACCCGCTCGGCCAGCGCATCCAGGTGGCGGTCGCCGTGCAGGTCCCCGATCCGGGAGCGCAGGGCCGTGACGGTGATCGTCTCGACCTCGCGGGCGGCACGGGCGATCCGGCGGCGGGCCAGCTCCCCGTGCTCCTCCATCCAGGCCCGGTGCTTCTCCAGGGCCTCCACGACCTCGTCGACGCCCTCGGAGCGGGCGGCCACCGTCTTGACGATCGGCGGGCGCCAGTCGCCCGGACCGCGGGCCTCCCCGAGGCCGAGCATGTGGTTCAGCTCGCGGGCGGTGGCGTCGGCGCCGTCCCGGTCCGCCTTGTTCACCACGTACAGGTCGCCGATCTCCAGGATGCCGGCCTTGGCCGCCTGGATGCCGTCACCCATGCCCGGGGCGAGCAGCACCACGGACGTGTCGGCCTGGGAGGCGATCTCCACCTCCGACTGGCCCACGCCCACGGTCTCGACCAGCACCACGTCGCAGCCGGCCGCGTCGAGGACGCGGATGGCCTGCGGCGCGGCCCAGGCCAGGCCGCCCAGGTGCCCGCGGGTGGCCATGGAGCGGATGTACACCCCCGGATCGGAGGCGTGGTCCGACATCCGCACCCGGTCGCCGAGCAGCGCACCGCCGGAGAACGGGGAGGACGGGTCGACGGCGAGCACGCCGACCCGCTTGCCCGCCTTGCGGTAGGCCGTCACGAGCGCCGAGGTCGAGGTGGACTTGCCCACGCCGGGCGAGCCGGTCAGGCCCACCACGTACGCGTTGCCGGTCAGCGGCGCCAGCGCCGCCATCACCTCGCGCAGCTGCGGGGACGCCCCCTCGACCAGTGAGATCAGCCGGGCCACCGCCCGTGGCCTGCCCTCGCGGGCCTGGTCCACCAGCTGGGGGACGTCCACCGCCATGCCTGTCTGCCTCCTGCCGTGGGTGACGGGACCGCCCGCGGGTTGCGGGCAGTCCCGTGGATTGCGGGACTACGCCTTGGGAACGCGGACGATCAGCGCGTCGCCCTGGCCGCCGCCGCCGCACAGCGCGGCCGCGCCGACACCGCCGCCGCGGCGCTTGAGCTCCAGGGCCAGGTGCAGCACCACGCGGGCGCCGGACATGCCGATGGGGTGGCCCAGGGCGATGGCACCGCCGTTGACGTTCACCTTTTCCGGGGTCACGCCCAGGTCCTTCATTGACTGGACGGCGACCGCCGCGAAGGCCTCGTTGATCTCGATCAGGTCGAGGTCCTCGACCCCCAGGCCCTCCTTCTTCAGGGCGTGCTGGATGGCGTTGGACGGCTGCGACTGGAGCGAGTTGTCCGGGCCCGCCACGTTGCCGTGGGCGCCGATCTCGGCCAGCCACTCCAGGCCCAGCTCCTCGGCCTTGGCCTTGCTCATCACGACCACCGCGGCGGCGCCGTCGGAGATCTGCGAGGAGGTGCCGGCCGTGATCGTGCCGTCCTTGGCGAAGGCCGGGCGCAGCTTGCCCAGGGACTCCACGGTGGTCTCGGGGCGGACGCCCTCGTCCACGGAGAAGACCACCGGCTCGCCCTTGCGCTGCGGGATCTCGACCGGGGTGATCTCGGCCTCGAAGATCCCGTTCTTCTGGGCGGCCGCGGCGCGCTGGTGCGAGGCGGCGGCGATCTCGTCCTGCGCGGCGCGCTCGATGCCCAGGCGGGTGTTGTGCTTCTCGGTGGACTCGCCCATCGCGATGTTCTCGAAGGCGTCGGTCAGGCCGTCGTACGCCATCGTGTCGAGCATCTCGATCGCGCCGTACTTGTAGCCCTCGCGGGACTTCGGGAGCAGGTGGGGGGCGTTCGTCATGGACTCCTGGCCGCCCGCGACCACGATGTCGAACTCGCCGGCGCGGATCAGCTGGTCGGCCAGGGCGATGGCGTCGAGGCCCGAGAGGCAGACCTTGTTGATCGTCAGGGCGGGCACGTTCATCGGGATGCCGGCCTTGACCGCGGCCTGGCGGGCGGGGATCTGGCCCGCGCCGGCCTGGAGGACCTGGCCCATGATCACGTACTGGACCTGGTCGCCGGAGATGCCGGCCCGCTCCAGGGCGGACTTGATGGCGAAGCCGCCGAGGTCGGCGCCCGAGAAGGACTTGAGCGAGCCCAGCAGCCGCCCCATGGGCGTGCGGGCCCCAGCGACGATCACCGAAGTAGTGCTGTTCGTTCCGGACATGAGGCACAGCCCCTTGGATGAGGAGTGAACGAGGGTTTACCTGAATGTACTGAGAGGCACTCGGTGCCGTCACCGGGCATCCGGTGTGATCGCGCGCACGTTGCGTAACCACCCTGTCGACCGCTCCACTGGAGGCATGCTGACGCGAATCGACCACATCGGGATCGCCTGTTTCGACCTCGACAAGACTGTCGAGTTCTACCGTGCCACGTACGGATTCGAGGTGTTCCACACCGAGGTCAACGAAGAGCAGGGCGTGCGCGAGGCCATGCTCAAGATCAACGAGACGTCCGACGGCGGCGCCTCCTACCTCCAGCTGCTGGAGCCCACCCGAGAGGACTCGGCGGTGGGCAAGTGGCTGGCCAAGAACGGCGAGGGCGTGCACCACATCGCCTTCGGCACCGCGGACGTCGACGGCGACGCCGAGGCCATCCGCGGCAAGGGCGTGCGGGTCCTCTACGACGAGCCGCGGATCGGCTCGATGGGGTCCCGGATCACCTTCCTGCACCCCAAGGACTGCCACGGCGTCCTCACCGAACTGGTCACTTCCCACCCCTCCTCCCACACGGAGCACTGACCGCCGGATTCCCCGGCCGGTAGAGTGGCGGTGGCTCGGCCGGGGTTTGGTGTGTTTGCCGAGGGGTCGGGGCCTTCTGACACGCGGCAAGAAGTCTGACACCATTCCCCGGGGGCGCCGTTCAGCGGGCGGACGGTGCTCTTGGGAGAGAGCTTGCGACCAGGGGACGGATGGGACCGCGCCGTGCGGGGCTACGAACGCCAGGAGAGTATTCAGGCTGAGGCCGACCATCTCTCGCGCTTCGAGGCCGAGATGGAGCGGCTGAAGAAGGAACGCGAGAAGGCCGTCCAGCACGCCGACGACCTCGGCTACCAGGTCGAGGTGCTGCGGGCCAAGCTCCACGAGGCGCGCCGCGCCCTGGCGTCCCGCCCCGCCTACGACTCCGCGGACATCGGTTACCAGGCCGAGCAGCTGCTGCGGAACGCCCAGGTCCAGGCCGACCAGATGCGCTCCGACGCGGAGCGCGAGCTGCGCGAGGCCCGTGCCCAGACGCAGCGCATCCTCCAGGAGCACGCGGAGCACCAGGCCCGCCTCCAGGCGGAGCTGCACACCGAGGCCGTCAACCGCCGGCAGCGGCTCGACCAGGAGCTGAACGAGCGCCGCCAGACCGTCGAGGCGCACGTCAACGAGAACGTCGCCTGGGCCGAGCAGCTGCGGGCCCGTACGGAGTCCCAGGCCCGCCGCCTGATGGACGAGTCGCGCGCCGAGGCAGAGCAGGCCCTGAACGCCGCCCGTGCCGAGGCCGCCCGGGTCGCCGAGGAGACCCGGCGCCGGATGTCCGCCGAGGCGGAGGCCGCCCGTACCGAGGCCGAGGCCACCCTGCTGCGCGCCCGCAAGGAGGCCGAGCGGCTGCTGACCGCCGCCTCCGCGCAGGCCCAGGAGGCCACCGAGCACGCCGAGCGGCTGCGCTCCACCGCCAGCGCGGAGTCCGAGCAGACCCGCCGGCAGACCATGGACCTCGGCCGGGTGGCCGAGCAGCGGGTGCAGGAGGCCGACAGCGCGCTGCGCGAGGCCCGCGCCGAGGCCGAGAAGGTGCTCGCCGAGGCCAAGGAGAGCGCCGCCCGGCAGCTCGCCTCCGCCGAGTCCGTGAACGAGCAGCGCACCCGCACCGCCAAGGAGCAGGTGGCGCGGCTGGTCGGCGAGGCCACCAAGGAGGCCGAGGAGCTCAAGGCCGAGGCCGAGCAGGCGCTGGCCGATGCCCGTGCGGAGGCCGAGCGGCTGATCGCCGAGGCCGGTGAGAAGGGCCGTACCGCCGCCGCCGAGGACACCGCGGCGCAGCTGGCGAAGGCCGCCCGGACCGCCGAGGACGTGCTGAACAAGGCCTCCGAGGACGCCCAGGCCACCCGCAAGGCCGCGGCGGACGAGGCCGAGCGGATCCGCCGCGAGGCGGAGGCCGAGTCCGACCGGCTGCGCGCGCAGGCCGCGGCCACGGCCGAGCAGCTCAAGGGCGCGGCCAAGGACGACACCGAGGAGTACCGCGCCAAGACCGTCGAGCTCCAGGAGGAGGCCCGGCGGCTGCGCGGCGAGGCGGAGCAGCTGCGCGCCGAGGCCGTCGCCGAGGGCGAGCGGATCCGCGGCGAGGCCCGCCGCGAGGCCGTCCAGCAGATCGAGGAGGCGGCCAAGACCGCCGAGGAGCTGCTGACCAAGGCCAAGGCGGACGCCGACGAGCTGCGCGGCGGCGCCACCGCCGAGAGCGAGCGCGTGCGGGCCGAGGCCATCGAGCGCGCCACCGCCCTGCGCAAGCAGGCCGAGGAGACCCTGGAGCGCACCCGCGCCGAGGCCGACCGGCTGCGCGCGGAGGCCGAGGAGCGGGCCGAGACCGTACGGGCCGAGGCCGATGCCGCCGCCCGCCGGCGGCACGAGGAGACCGACCGCGCCCTGGCGGCCAAGCGGGCCGAGGCCGACGCCGAGCTGTCCCGGCTCCACGAGGAGGCCGAGACCCGGCTGGCCACGGCCGAGCAGACCCTGCGCGACGCCCGCCAGGCGGCCGAGGGCATCCGCCGCGAGGCCGCGGAGGAGACCGACCGGCTGCGCGCCGAGTCGGCCGAGCGGATCCGTACGCTCCGGGCGCAGGCCGAGGCCGAGGCCGGGCAGCAGCGCACGGAGGCCGCGGAGGACGCCGGCCGGATGCGTGCCGAGGCCGAGCAGAGCGCCGCGCGGCTGACCGGCGAGGCCGAGGCCGAGGCGGAGCGGGTGCGCACGGAGGCCCAGGAGACCGCCGACCGGCTGCGTGCCGAGGCCAAGGCGGCCGCCGAGCGGGTGGCCGAGGAGGCCGCCGAGGCACTGGCCGCCGCCCAGGAGGAGGCCACGCGGCGCCGCCGTGAGGCCCAGGAGACGCTGGGCTCCGCCCGCGAGGAGGCCGAGCGCGAGCGGGCCCAGGCCCGCGAGCAGAGCGAGGAGCTGCTGGCCGCCGCCCGCAAGCGGGTGGAGGAGGCCCAGGCCGAGGCGACCCGCCTGGTCGAGGAGGCCGACGCCCGCGCGGCCGAGCTGGTCTCGGCCGCCGAGCAGACCGCCCGCGAGGTGCGCGAGTCCGTGGCCGGCCTGCACGAGCAGGCCGAGGAGGAGGTCGCCGGGCTGCGCAGCGCCGCCGAGCACGCGGCCGAGCGCACCCGCGCCGAGGCCGAGGAGGAGGCGGACCGGGTCCGCTCCGACGCCTACGCCGAGCGGGAGCGGGCCACCGAGGACGCCAACCGGATCCGCACCGAGGCGCGCACCGAGACGGACGCCGCCAAGGCGCTCGCCGAGCGCACGGTCACGGACGCGATCGCGGAGGCCGAGCAGCTGCGCTCGGACACCGCCGAGTACGCCCAGCGGATCCGTACCGAGGCCACCGACGCGCTGGCCGAGGCCGAGCAGACGGCCGCGCGCACCCGCGCCGACGCCCGCGAAGACGCCAACCGGATCCGTTCCGAGGCCGCCGAGAAGGCCGGCCAGGTGGTGGCCGAGGCCGAGGAGGCCGCCGAGGCGACGCGTGCCGAGGCGGCGACGGTCCTGGAGGACGCCCGCGCCGAGGGGGCCCGCCTGATCGGCGAGGCCACCGCCGAGACCGAGCGGATGACGGTCGAGACGCAGGCCGCGAACGACCGTACCGTCGGCGAGGCGGCCGAGGAGGCCGAGCGGCTGCGGGCCGAGGCCGCGCAGCTCCTGGAGGACGCGCGCGGCGAGGGCGGCCGGATCGTCGGCGAGGCCACCGCCGAGGCGGAGCGGGTCACTCTCGCCGCCGGCGAGACGCTGGCCACGGCCGAGCGCGAGGCCCGGCAGACCATGGACGAGGCGCGCGCCGAGGCCAACCGGCTGCGCACCGAGGCGGCCGAGCAGGCCGACCAGCTCATCGGCGAGGCCGCCGCGGAGTCGGAGCGCCTCACCGAGCGCACCCGCGCGGAGAACGAGCGGACCGTCGGCGAGGCCGCCGACGAGGCCGAGCTGCTGCGTGCGGAGGCGGCCGAGAACCTGTCGTCCGCCCAGGAGCACGCCACCCGTGTCCGCGAGGAGGCCGAGCGGGTCAAGGCGGAGGCGGCGGCGGAGGCCGAGCGGCTGCGCACGGAGGCCCGCGAGGAGACCGAGCGGCTGCGCACGGAGGCCCGCGAGGAGACCGAGCGGCTGCTGGACGAGGCGCGCGAGGCGGCGAACAAGCGGCGTACCGAGGCGGCCGAGCAGGTCGACCGGCTGATCTCGGAGACCGCCGCCGAGGTCGAGAACCTCACGGCGGAGGCGCAGCAGCAGGCCCTCGCGACGACCACCGCCGCCGAGGAGCAGGCCGACTCGATGGTGGACGCGGCCCGCAAGGAGGCGGCGCGCATCACCTCCGAGGCGACGGTCGAGGGGAACACCCTGGTCGAGAAGGCCCGCACGGACGCGGACGAGCTGCTCGTCGGCGCCCGTCGGGACGCGACGGCCATAAGGGAGCGGGCCGACGAGCTGCGCACGCGGGTCGAGTCGGAGATCGAGGAGTTGCACGAGCGGGCCCGCCGCGAGTCGGCGGAGCAGATGAAGTCCGCCGGCGAGCGGGTCGACAAGCTGGTCAAGGCCGCCACCGAGCAGAGCGCCCAGGCCGAGGCGAAGGCGAAGGCCCTGGTGTCGGAGGCGAGCAGCGAGGCGAGCAAGGTCCGCATCGCCGCGGTCAAGAAGGCCGAGCAGCTGCTCAAGGAGGCCGAGCAGAAGAAGGCCGAGGCGGTCCGCGAGTCCGAGCGCATGCGCACCGAGGCGGAGGCCGAGGCGGCCCGGCTGGTCGAGGAGGGCCGCCGTGAGCTGGAGGTACTCGTCCGCCGCCGGGAGGACATTCAGGCCGAGATCTCCCGTGTCCAGGACGTGCTTGAGGCGTTGGAATCATTCGAGGCGCCCTCGGGTGGCGGAAAGTCGCCGTCCGGCGGTCCGGCCGGTGTCGGTGTGAAGGCCGGAGCGGCCGCGGGATCCACTCGTTCGGGTGGCAAGACGTCGGAGGGCTAGAAAGTTCACCTGATTCTGTGCTCCTGATGGAGGTTCAGGCGAACGGGTGACAAGCGTTCTGGCGCCTTGCCACTCAAAAGGGGTGTCATTGTCCAGATCAAACGCGGATTGACTCGATGACACGCCGCTCGGGCGCCTAGGATTCCCCTAACACCTCACCGGTCTCATTCGACAGGAACCCCATGAGCGACACTTCCTCCCCCTTCGGCTTCGAGCTCGTGCGGCGTGGTTACGACCGCGGTCAGGTGGACGACCGCATTACCAAGCTCGTCGCCGACCGTGACAGCGCCCTGTCCCGCATCAACTCCCTGGAGAAGCGCATCGAGGAGCTCCACCTCGAGACGCAGAACGCCCAGGCCCAGGTCAACGACGCGGAGCCGTCGTACGCCGGTCTCGGCGCCCGGGTCGAGAAGATCCTGCGGCTCGCCGAGGAGGAGGCGAAGGACCTGCGCGAGGAGGCCCGCCGGGCGGCGGAGCAGCACCGCGAGCTCGCCGAGTCGGCCGCCCAGCAGGTCCGCAACGACGCCGAGTCGTTCGCCGCCGAGCGCAAGGCGAAGGCGGAGGACGAGGGCGTCCGCATCGTCGAGAAGGCCAAGGGCGACGCCTCGACCCTGCGCGCCGAGGCGCAGAAGGACGCGCAGTCGAAGCGCGAGGAGGCCGACGCGCTGTTCGAGGAGACCCGCGCCAAGGCCGCGCAGGCCGCCGCGGACTTCGAGACCAACCTGGCCAAGCGCCGCGAGCAGTCCGAGCGCGACCTGGCCTCCCGCCAGGCCAAGGCGGAGAAGCGTCTCGCCGAGATCGAGCACCGCGCCGAGCAGCTCCGCCTGGAGGCCGAGAAGCTCCGTACGGACGCCGAGCGCCGGGCCCGCCAGACGGTGGAGACCGCGCAGCGCCAGGCCGAGGACATCGTGGCCGACGCCAACGCCAAGGCCGACCGTATCCGCAGCGAATCCGAGCGCGAGCTGGCGGCGCTGACGAACCGCCGCGACTCCATCAACGCGCAGCTGACCAACGTCCGCGAGATGCTGGCGACGCTGACCGGCGCCGCCGTGGCCGCGGCCGGCTCCCCGATGGACGACGAGCCCGTCACCCGCGGCGTCCCCGCGCAGCAGAGCCGCTAGTCCCCCGGGCGGCCGCGCGCGGACCGCTCCCCCGGGCGGATCCGCCACGCACCACGCGCAGCGCACAGCGGTACCCCGTGCCCCAGGGCCCTCCGTCACTCCGGTGGCGGGGGGCCCTGGGCCGTTCTAGCGTGAACCGCATGATCGAGCTTGAGGGCCTCACGAAGCGCTTCGGTGCCAAGATCGCCGTCGACGACCTCAGCTTCCAGGTCAGACCAGGGGTGGTGACGGGCTTTCTGGGGCCCAACGGAGCGGGCAAGTCGACCACGATGCGGATGATGCTCGATCTCGACAACCCCACCAGCGGGACGGTGCGGATCGACGGGAAGCACTACCGGGACCTGGACGAGCCGCTGAAGTACATCGGGGCGCTGCTGGACGCCAAGGCGATGCACGGCGGCCGCAGCGCGTACAACAACCTGCTCTGCCTCGCGCAGTCGAACCGGATCCCGGCGAGCAGGGTGGACGAGGTGCTGGACACGGTCGGCCTGACGGCCGTGGCCCGGAAGAAGTCGAAGGGGTTCTCGCTGGGCATGGGCCAGCGGCTGGGCATCGCCTCGGCGCTGCTGGGGGATCCGGAGATCCTCATGTTCGACGAACCCGTCAATGGTCTGGACCCCGAGGGAATTCACTGGATCCGAAATCTGATGAAAGGTCTGGCGGCCGAAGGAAGGACGATCTTCGTTTCCAGCCATCTGATGAGCGAAATGGCACTCACGGCCGACCATTTGATCGTGATCGGACAGGGCCGGCTGCTCGCGGACACCAGCATGGCCGATTTCATCCAGCAGAACTCGCGCAGTTATGTCCGGGTCCGCTCTCCCCAGCAGGAACGGCTCCGGGACGTACTGGCGGGTAACGGAATTGCCGCCGTGAGTACGGGTTCGGGAGCCCTGGAGATCGACGCGGTTCCGGCCGAGGATCTGGGAGAACTTGCGGCGAAACACCAGATCGTGCTGCACGAACTGAGCCCGCAGCGCGCTTCCCTGGAGGAGGCCTTCATGCGGATGACGGCGGGCACGGTCGAGTACCACGCCCACTCGCCCGGCGAGGACGCCTCGGGCCTGCCGGGACCCGTGCCGCCCCTGCCGCCGGCCGGGGCGCCGGACGCGGGCGGCGGAGCCGGCTGGGGCGGCGACTGGACGCCCTCCAGGAAGAAGGGGGCCTGAGCCGTGGCCGCCGCACCCGCCGTGCTGAAGTCCGAGTGGACCAAGATCCGTACGGTCTCCTCGACCACCTGGACCCTGATCAGCGCCCTCGTCGTGACCGTCGCGCTCAGCGCCGCCCTGTCCGCGCTGATGAAGTCGCAGTTCGAGAACCTCTCCGACCTGGAGCGGGCCACCTTCGACCCGACCCTGATCAGCTTCTCCGGCATGGTGCTCGGCCAGCTCGCCATGGTCGTCTTCGGCGTGATGGTCGTCGGCACCGAGTACAGCTCCGGCATGATCCGCACCTCGCTCGCCGCCGTGCCGCAGCGCGCCACCTTCCTCTTCAGCAAGATCGCGGTGGCCGGGCTGCTGGCCCTGGTGGTGGGCCTGGCCACGAGCTTCCTGTCCTTCTTCCTCGGACAGGCGCTGCTCGGCACGCACCACACCTCGATCGGCGAGCCCCACGTACTGCGCGCGGTGATCGGTGCCGGGCTCTACATGGCGCTGATCGCGGTCTTCTCGATGGGCGTGACCGCGATGCTGCGCAGCTCGATGCTCTCGCTGGGCATCCTGGTGCCGTTCTTCTTCCTGATCTCGCAGATCCTGTCGGCCGTGCCGAAGGCCAAGGAGGTGGCCCGGTACTTCCCCGACCAGGCGGGCGCCAAGATCATGCAGGTCGTGCCCAACGCCATGGGCGGCGACGAGGCACCGTACGGGCCCTGGGGCGGGCTCGGCATCATGCTGGTCTGGGTCGCCGCCTCCCTCGTCGGCGGCTACCTCGTGCTCAAGCGCCGGGACGCCTAGCCCGGGGCGGACCCGGTGGGGGGCAGGCGTGACGCGGGACCCGGGGCCTAGGGGTTGTCCCTGATTCCTCCCTGAACCGGGGCCTCCGGAGCACCGGGGGCCCCGGGAACCGTCAAGGCGCCGATATCCTCTTACTTCCTGCGGCGGGCGAGAGCCGTCCCGGCGGACGAGGGCGAGAGAGCATGATCGAGGCAGTCGGACTGACCAAGCGCTACGGCGCCAAGACCGCCGTCGACCAGCTCTCCTTCCAGGTCAGGCCCGGTGCCGTGACCGGATTCCTGGGCCCCAACGGCTCCGGCAAGTCCACCACCATGCGCATGATCGTCGGCCTGGACCGCCCCACCGCGGGCCGCGTGACGATCAACGGCCTGCCGTACGGCGCGCTGCCCAACGCCCAGCGGATGGTCGGCGCCCTGCTCGACGCCAAGGCCCTGCACGGCGGCCGCCGCGCCCGCAACCACCTGCTCGCCCTCGCCCAGCTCTCCGGCATCCCCGAGCGCCGCGTCGACGAGGTGCTCGGCGTCGTCGGCCTCCAGGACGTGGCCCAGCAGCGTACGAAGGGCTTCTCGCTCGGCATGGGCCAGCGGCTCGGCATCGCCGCCGCCCTGCTCGGCGACCCCCAGGTGCTGCTCTTCGACGAGCCGGTCAACGGCCTCGACCCCGAGGGCATCCTCTGGGTGCGCAACCTCATGAAGCAGCTGGCCGCGGAAGGGCGTACGGTCTTCGTCTCCTCCCACCTGATGAGCGAGATGGCCCTGACCGCCGACCACCTGATCGTGATCGGCCGGGGCCGGCTGCTGGCGGACATGGGCGTCCAGGACTTCATCTCGCACAACTCGTCCGGATTCGCCCGGGTCCGCACGGCCGATACCGAGCCCGGCGCCGACGACACCCTCGCCGCCGCCCTCTCCCGCGCCGGTGCCCGCGTCCTGCACGAGCCGGACGGCGCCCTGCGCGTCACCGGTCTGCCGCTGCCCCGGATCAGCGACCTGGCCCACGAGGCCGGCGTCCGCCTGTGGGAGCTCTCGCCGCACCGGGCCTCGCTGGAGGAGGCGTACATGCGGATGACCCAGAGCTCGCTGGAGTTCACCTCGTCCGACGACCCCAAGGCGGAGCTGCGCACCCCGGACCCGCGCCCCGCGGACCCGTGGGCGGAGGCGGAGCCGGAGCGGATCCCCGCCGAGGGCTGGTACGCTCCCCCGCCGCCGGACGCGGGAGGCGCGCCCTTCCTGATGCCGGCCCAGCCCGGGGACCTCGCGACGGGGTCCGCGGACGGCCGGGAGTCCGGCCTCCGGTCCGGCCCCCGGTCCGGCCCGCAGCCGCAGAAGACGGAGGAGGCGCGATGAGCGGGACCCAGACCTCGCAGGGGTACGTCTCCGACATCCCGATCGTCCGGCCGACCCTGGCCCACGCGCTCCAGTCGGAGTGGACCAAGGTCAAGACGGTCCGCTCGACGGTCTGGTCTCTGATCGCCACGGTCGGCGTGACGGTCGGCATCGGCCTGCTGATGGCGGCGAACACGGACGACACCGACTACTCGATGAACCCGTTCACGCTGCCCTCGCTGTTCGGGATCATGCTCGGCCAGGTCGGCGTGATCACGCTGGGCGTCCTGATGGTGGCCTCGGAGCACGGCACCGGCCTGATCCGCACCACCTTCACCGCCGCTCCCGAGCGGTACCGCGTGCTCACCGCGAAGTACCTGGTCTTCTCGGCGCTGGCGTTCACCGTGACCTTCGGCTCCGTGACGCTGGTGACCCTGCTGACGATGGTGCTGCACGGCGGACCGGGGGCGGGACCGCACTCGCTCGGCGTCTCCGCGCGGGGCCTGCTCGGCGGCAGCCTGTACGTCACGCTGCTCGGCGTCCTGGCGCTGGCGGCCGGGGCGCTGCTGCGGCACTCCGTGGGAGCGGTGACCGCGATGCTGGGTGTGGTGACGGTCCCCACGATCATGCCGACCGTCCTGCTGATGTGGGAGACCACCACGGGCCTCGGACGCTGGTTGATCGGGTACAGCGCGCCGGTCGCCATCTCCACGCTGTACGGCCTGCCGGCCGACGAGTTGAGCGCCTCGGGTCCGTGGCAGCTGCTGGTGCTGGCGGTGGTCACCGCCACCGCCGTGACCGCCTCGTACCGGACGGTCCGCCGCCGGGACGTCTGAGACCGGCCGGCTCAGTGCCGGGGAGCGTTACGGGACCGCTGCACCCGCGAGGTGCGGCGGTCCTTCGCGTTCCAGCAGGCCTTGTGCCAGTGGCGCCGGTCGTCCACGCCGCCGTAGTCGGGCCAGGCGACCAGGTGCGGGACGCCGGACGGGATCTCCTGGTCGCAGCCGGGGCAGCGGTACCGCTTGCCCTGCGCGCTCGCGCCCGAGACGTGGCGGACCCGCCACTCCTCGCCCTGCCATTCCTCAGTGCGTTCCAGGCCGTAGCGGTCGTACCCGGCGCTGGGGCGCTCGGCCGGACTCTCGCCGCCCCTGGGGCGGTTGTGGCGCGGTGACACGTATACCTCACGAAGCGGCGTGCGGAAGGGACTTTCGCCCAGCCTACGCGCCGCGCCTGAGGGTACCCGCATGGTTGCGGACAGGGACCGGCGGCTGACCCGGCTTCCACGGGAGTGATTCCCCGACAATCTCAATAACTTCTGTTCCTGCCCGTGCCTTTGGCACGTGTCAGACGTTGTTGCCATGGGGGAAGCCGCGTCAGCCGCAAGGAGGCAGAGGGCGATGCGTGTTGGAGCGTTTGTACTGGCGGCCCAGTTCCCGGGCCAGGGGCAGGGGGAGGCACTGCACCGGGCGGTGCGGACCGCCGAGGTGTCGGAGGAGGCGGGGCTCGATGCCGTCTGGCTCGCCGAGCACCACTTCGTGCCGTACGGGGTCTGCCCGTCGGCGGTGACCCTGGCGGCCGTGCTGCTGGGACGCACCCGGCGGATCAGGGTGGGGACGGCGGTGAGCGTGCTGCCCAGCACCCACCCCGTCGCCCTCGGGGAACAGGCCGCCCTGCTGCACCTGACCTCGGGCGGGCGGTTCTCGCTCGGCGTGGGCAGGGGCGGGCCCTGGGTGGACCTGGAGGTGTTCGGCTCCGGTCTGGAGGCGTACGAACAGGGCTTCCCCGAGGCGCTCGACCTGCTGCGGCGCTGGCTGCGGGAGCCGCGGGTCGGAGCCTCCGGGGAGCGGTACGCCTTCCGCGAGGTGGCCGTCGTACCGCGGCCGGCGGAGACCCTGGAGGGCGATCCCGGCGGGCCCGAGGTGATCGTGGCCTGCACTTCGCCCGCCTCGGTGCGGCTGGCCGCGGAGCGGGGGCTGCCGATGCTGCTGGGCATGCACTGCGGGGACGAGGACAAGGCCGCGATGGTCGGACTGTGGCGGCGCACGGCCCTGGACGCCGGGCACGACCCCGACGCGGTGGCGGCGGCCGGCCACGTGTCGGCCGGGGTGGCGCAGCTCGCGGACCGGACGGAGGACGCGGCCGAGACGCTGGTGAAGGCGATGCCCGGCTGGCTGAGGCAGGGGCTGGACGCCCATGTGACGGTGGACGGGCGGACGCGGACCATGCGGGACCCCGTCGCCTACACGGAGCTGCTGTGCTCCCTGCACCCGGTGGGGACCCCCAGGCTGGCCGCGGACCGGCTGGCGGCGACGGCCGAGCGCACGGGCATCAGGCGTTTCGCGCTGCTCGTCGAGGGCTCCGGGGATCTCGCGGCGACCGAGGAGAACGTCCGCAGGCTCGGTGCCGAGGTCCTGCCCCACCTCGGGTGACCGTGCGCGCGAGCGCCGTGGACGACGCGTGGGGCTGCCGCTCCGGTATCAGTTGCACCTCCCGCGATACGGAGCGGCAGCGGAGCACTAGCAGTCCCGCAGCTCCGGCGACTGGTTGAGCAGCTGCCCCCTGATGGAGGTGAAGCGGGCCAGGCGCTCATCGGACGAGGAGTCGAGCGGGAAGACCGCCACACGGTGGCAGTTCTGGAACGCGAGGCGGACGCCGAAGTGCCGCTGGAGCGCACCCCGTATCGCGTCGCTCGCGAGGGCGCGGAGCAGCTGGCCGCGCGCCTGCTCGTCCGGCGGCGGCGTCTGGTTGTCGGCGAACTCCCCGCCGTCCACCTTCAGCTGGGCCACCAGAGAGCTGATCATCTCCCATGCGTAGGGCAGGGAGGTCCGGACGCAGTCGACGAAGGCGGCTTCGTCGACCTCGCCTCGCTCGGCCTGTTCCAGTAGGGCCGGTGAGACGTCGAGCGACATGGGTTCTCCTCTCGCGACCCCGGGTGACCGAGGTCTTACGGGCAGGGAAGGAGGCCGCGACGCAGCGTGCACGTTCCGCAACCTCCCGCTAACACGTTAGGCGCCCACTGGGTAGCGCACCAGGAGAATGCGCATACAACGAGCCACTAACGAAGGGGGCTTTCGGGGGCGAATCGCGTACGGGCGCCTCGGTCGAGTAGCGTTGCGGACCATGCGTCTCGTCATCGCCCGCTGCTCCGTCGACTACGCGGGCCGGCTCACCGCCCACCTGCCCTCCGCACCCCGTCTGATCCTCGTGAAGGCCGACGGCAGTGTCTCGATCCACGCGGACGACCGGGCGTACAAACCCCTCAACTGGATGTCTCCTCCGTGCACCCTCAAGGAGGGGACCGGTGACGATGCGGGCGTCTGGACCGTCGTCAACAAGGCGGGCGAGAAGCTCATCATCACCATGGAAGAGGTCCTGCACGACTCCTCGCACGAGCTCGGCGTCGACCCCGGCCTCATCAAGGACGGCGTCGAGGCCCACCTCCAGGAGCTGCTCGCCGACCGGATCGAGAC
Source organism: Streptomyces sp. NPDC086023 (assembly GCF_044540325.1). Taxonomy (NCBI): domain Bacteria; kingdom Bacillati; phylum Actinomycetota; class Actinomycetes; order Kitasatosporales; family Streptomycetaceae; genus Streptomyces; species Streptomyces sp. NPDC086023. The sequence continues at coordinate 134,797 of NZ_JBITRX010000010.1, read as the reverse complement.
GCTCGGTGAGGGCTACAGCCTGATCCGCCGCGAGTACATGACGGCGATCGGACCCGTGGACATCCTGTGCCGGGACGCCGACGGCGCCACCGTGGCGGTGGAGATCAAGCGGCGCGGTGAGATCGACGGCGTCGAGCAGCTGACCCGCTACCTGGAGCTGCTCAACCGCGACCCGCACCTGGCTCCGGTGAAGGGCGTGTTCGCCGCCCAGGAGATCAAGCCCCAGGCCCGGGTGCTCGCGACGGACCGCGGCATGGACTGCGTGGTGCTGGACTACGACGCGCTGCGCGGCATCGAGGACGACAAGCTGCGGCTGTTCTGAGCCGGCCCGGACACCCGGGCCGGACATGACGGAGGGGCTGGATTTCTCCAGCCCCTCCGTCATGTCCGGGACCGTCCGGCGTGTCCGGATGTCCCGCGTGATCTATCCCACGTCCCCGGGGGTGGTGCCGGAGGAACTCGCGTTGTTCGTGCCGCTGGTGGCCCCGCCCGTGGGCGTGGTGCCGGTGGGCGCGGTGGCCGTGGGTCCGGTCGGCACGGTCCTGGTGGGTTCGGGCTCGCCCGTCGGGCCCGGCGAGCGGGTGGGCCCGGTGGGTGCCGGCGAGGAGGCCGGCGGGCGCGAGGCGGTCGGCTTGCGGGTGGCGGTGGGCGCGGGGGCCGACGGCGAGACCGTGGGGTCCGTGCTGCGGGTACGGCCGGGCGTGGGCTCCCCGGTGGTCCCGGGGGTGCGCGTCCCGGGGGTGGTACCGGGGTCCTGGGGGTCCGCGGACGCGTCCGGGTCCGCGGCCTCGGTGGGGCCGCCGGGCTCGGCGTCGTCGCCGGTGATCGACTGCTCCGTACGCGTCCGCTTCGCGGGGTCGTCCTCGGTGTTCGAGGTCAGGCCGATGGTGACGGCCGTGCCGAGCACGGCGACGAGGACGGCGCCGGCCGCGGCGGCCACGACGTTGCGCCGGGCACCGGTCAGTACGGCGCGCCGCGCGTCCCGGACCGCCGGGCGCCGGGCCTGGTGCGGGCGGGGGGCGCCCGACGGGCTCACCGTGGCCAGCGGCACCGGCGGGGTGGCCGCGACGTCGCCGCGCGGCGGGGCGAGGGTCGGGAAGGCGGACTTGACCACTTCCGGCTCGGGTTCGGCGTCCGCCATCGGGCGGAGCACCTCGGTCAGCGCCTCCGAGGCGGGGGTGGCGGCGGCCGCCGGTGCGGGGGCCTCCAGGACCAGCGGCGGCGAGACGGGCCCGCCGTCGCGGTCGGCGACCAGGGCCAGCGAGCGGCGGCCGGCCACGGTGCCCCGCTTGTCGGCGAGGGCGCCGCGCAGCCCGATCGAGGCCTCCAGCTCGGCGCGGGCCCGGTCGAGGTGGCCGCGGCAGAGCGCGAGGATGCCGAGCTCGTGGTGGAAGTACGCCTCCTCGGCGACCTCCCCGGCGATCCGGGCGGCCTCCTGGCCGGCCCGCAGCACCCGCTCCCAGGCGCTCCAGTGCATCCCGCCGGCGAAGGCGGGGGCGGCCGTACGGGCGAGCAGCACGGCGGCGCTCTGCTGGCCGTCCCGCGCCCCGGAGGACACCAGGGCCGCCAGGGCGGCCAGCACGGCGTCCGCCTCGGCGGCGGCGCGCTCGGGGGTGACCGAGGGGTGCCCGGTCCACCAGGCGTAGTGCTGGGCGGCCGTCAGGGCGTACGAGGCGGCCTCGTCCGCGTAACCCGCCTCCTCCAGCTGGCGCCGGACGCCGGGGGCCAGCCGGTAGCGGGATCCGGTGACGCTGAGCAGGCCGCACGCGAGCAGCTCCCCGACGGCGGTGTCGGCGTGGGTGTCGCCGACGAGGGCCGGCAGGTGGGCCTGGTGGGGCATCTCGCCGCCGAGCGCCACCGCGAAGCGGAGGGCGGCGCGGGCGGACTCGCCGAGGCGGGAGGCCAGCAGTTCGGCGGGGGCGGCGCTCTCGGCCAGGCCGGGCAGCGCGATCTTCCGGGTCCGCTCCTCGAAGACCCCGGGCTCCTCGTCGGACTCCCCGGCGTCCTCGGGGGCGGGCGCGGCGGCGCCGCTCAGCTCGTCCCGCTGGCGCAGCAGGGCGCCGGCCTGGACGAAGCGCAGGGGCAGGCCCTCGGAGGCGAACCAGAGGTCGCCGGCCCAGGCGGTCTCCTCGTCGCTGAGGCTGCGCCCGACGGCCGCGGCGAGCAGCATGGCGCAGGCGGTGCGGCCGAGGCCGCCGAGGGTGACCTCTTCGAGGTGGGACTCCTCGGCCGGGGCGGGGGCGTCGGGGACGGCGGCGAGCAGGAAGGCGCACTCGGGGGTGGCGCCGAGCAGCTCGTCGAGCGCGGCGCCGCCGAACTCCAGGTCGTCGAGGAGGACGACGGCGCCGATCTCGCGGACCCGGGCGAGGAGTTCGGTGCGGTCGGGCCGGTGGCCGGTGGTGTCGTACACCGCGGCGTGCAGCGCGTGCAGCAGGTCGGTGGGGCTCTGGCGGTGGCCGGAGAGGCGGACCACGCCGTCGGGGGCGAGGTCGGCGCAGGCGTCGGCGACGGCGTCGAGGAGGGCGGACCGGCCGGAGCCGGCGGGGCCGGTGAGGCGTACGGAGCGGCCGCGGCTGAGCAGCCGGACGAGGCGGTCGCGCTCCTCCTCGCGCTCCAGGAGCGGCAGGATGGGGGCGGGCGGGCCCGAGGGGGCGGGCGGCTGGGCCGCCGTGCGTATCGCGGCGCGGGACTTGGCGTCCCGCTTCCTGCGGGCCGGGGCCTCGGCGTCGGGTCGGCGGGCCTCTATCTCGCTGCCGTCGACGGGGTTGACGGTGAGCAGGAAGTCGCCGGTGACGAGCCGGGTGATGCGGGCCGGGCCCGACTTGGTGGATCCCTTGACCAGCGAGTGGCGCACCGCGCCGGTGGCGTCCGCGCCCCTGTCCTGGGCTGCGTCGCCGGTCTCCTCCGGTCCGCCGTGTATCCGGTCCATTGGCCTGACCCCCCGATCGCGGCGTGCGCCGTCGTCCCTCCCGGCCTTCGCGCACTCCGCTGTAGCTTCTGGTCCGGCGTCCGCCCCGCGGATTGACGGGGGCCGACGGCCGAAACCCTAGACGTTGGGCCAGTATCCAGGAACAGCCGGGGTGCTTTCCCCACCGGTTCATCACGTTCCGGCCTCAACACGGGGCACGGACCACGGGCGGCGGGTGAACGGCGGGGGCGGGCGCAGGTGGGGCCGCGGTGGCGCAGATGGCGGGTGGCGGGCGGGGCGGGGCGCGTCAGACCCGCGGCAGCGACTCGGCGGCGAGGCCGCCCTCGATGGCCAGGATCCGGTGCAGCCGGGTCGCGACGAGCAGCCGCTGCATCTGCGGCGGCACCCCGCGCAGGACGAGCCGGCGGCCGGTGCGGCCGGCCCGCCGGTGGGCCCCCATGATCACGCCGAGTCCGGTGGCGTCCCAGGAGTCCAGCCCCGTGAGGTCGAGGACGAGGTCGCCGGCGCCGTCGTCGAGCGCGCTGTGCAGGGCGGTGCGGGCGTCCGCCGCGCTGCGCACGTCGAGGCGGCCGCCGACTGCGAGTTCGGTGTGGTCGCCCCTGATGTGCATGTGTGCTCCCCGGCAGAACTGCGTGCGTGCGTATGGTCGGCAACTCTCACCGCTACTGACTGCCTCAGGTGGGGTGAAGTTGCCGACCGTGAGCGAACCGATACCGAATTCACCCTCAGGGGTGAGTCCGGTCGGTCGAACGGACCGGCGTGCGCCGGTCGTGCCCGGTGCGGCCGACGCCGGCCGCGGTCGCGGACCGCTCAGTGCTTGTAGAAGCCCTGTCCGCTCTTGCGGCCGATGTCGCCCGCGTCGACCATGCGGCGCATGAGCTCCGGCGGCGCGAACTTCTCGTCCTGGCACTCGGTGTAGATGTTGCTGGTGGCGTGCAGCAGGATGTCGACGCCCGTCAGGTCGGCGGTCGCCAGCGGTCCCATCGCGTGCCCGAATCCCAGCTTGCAGGCGATGTCGATGTCCTCGGCGGACGCCACGCCCGATTCGTACAGCTTCGCCGCCTCGACGACGAGCGCGGAGATCAGACGGGTCGTCACGAAACCGGCCACGTCGCGGTTGACGACGATGCAGGTCTTGCCGACCGACTCGGCGAACGCGCGGGTCGCGGCCAGGGTCTCGTCGCTCGTCTTGTAGCCGCGGACCAGCTCGCAGAGCTGCATCATCGGGACGGGTGAGAAGAAGTGGGCGCCGACGACGCGCTCGGGGCGCTTCGTCACCGCGGCGATCTTGGTGATCGGGATGGCGGAGGTGTTGGAGGCCAGAACGGTGTCCTCGCGCACGATCTCGTCGAGGCTCCGGAAGATCTCGTGCTTGACCTCAAGCTTCTCGAAGACGGCCTCGACGACGATGTCGGCGTCGGCCACGTCGCCCAGGTCGGTGGTCGTGGTGATGCGGCCGAGGGCCGCCTCCGCGTCCTCCGCGGACAGCTTGCCCTTCGAGACGAACTTGTCGTACGAGGCCTTGATGCCGTCGGTGCCACGGGTCAGGGCCGCGTCGGTGACGTCGCGCAGTACGACGTCCCAGCCCGCCTGAGCGGACACCTGCGCGATACCGGAACCCATGAGTCCGGCACCGATGACGGCGAGCTTCCCAGCCACTGCACACCCCTTGTTTTCTTGACGCAGGCACGCGTTCCACAACTGCTCTCCGGCGGAGATTAGCGCCCGTGAGGGGCCGTGTGACCCGGAAGTAATACGCGTCACGTCTCAAATGACGGACATCACACCGGGATGCCCCAGCGCACGCCGGAGGCCCCGCAGTTGGGGCCCGGCGGCCGTCCCGCGCGGCCCGGGCGCGTCTACGCTGGCCGCATGGTGAATCTGACGCGCATCTACACCCGTACCGGCGACAAGGGCACCACCGCCCTCGGCGACATGAGCCGCACCGCCAAGACGGACCTGAGGATCTCGGCGTACGCGGACGCCAACGAGGCGAACGCGGTCATCGGCACGGCGATCGCCCTGGGGCAGCTGCCCGAGGAGGTGGTCGGCGTCCTGGTCCGCGTCCAGAACGACCTCTTCGACGTCGGCGCCGACCTCGCCACCCCGGTCGTGCCGGACCCGGAGTACCCGCCGCTGCGGGTCGAGCAGTTCTACGTCGACAAGCTGGAGGCGGACTGCGACCGCTTCAACGAGGAGCTGGAGAAGCTGCGCAGCTTCATCCTCCCCGGCGGCACCCCCGGCGCCGCCCTGCTGCACCAGGCCTGCACGGTGGTCCGCCGGGCCGAGCGGTCCACCTGGGCCGCGATGGAGGTGCACGGCGAGACGATGAACCCGCTCACCGCCACCTACCTGAACCGCCTCTCCGACCTGCTCTTCATCCTGGCCAGGACGGCCAACAAGGAGGTCGGCGACGTGCTGTGGGTGCCCGGCGGCGAACGCTAGTGCTGTGGCCGGAAAGGTTTGCCGGGTCGCGGCGTCCGGTGCGGTGCATCGCAAGGCGGAGGGCCACGGCTCGTACTGGACGTACCTGCGTGGTCCGACAACGCAGCGAGGTGCCGTGCCGGGCGTCGCGACACGGTGAACCCTTGCGGTCACAGCACTAGGCACCCCGGGTCCGGCCGCGGCGGGCGCCGGCTAGTGCTGCGCCCGGGGCCCGGCCGCGTCGGCCTGCACCGCGTCGGCCCGCCCGGCGTCGGCCGGCCCGGCGTCGGCCGGCCCGGCGTCGGCCCGCCCCGCCCCGGCCGCGGTCCCGTCGGACGCCACCGTCTTCGGCTCCGCCGACTCCTTGGGGAAGAGGGTGTACGAGAGGGCGATCACCAGGTTGATGCCGATCACCCAGAGCATCTTCTGCTGCCACATGCGCAGCGTCCCGGTCGCCGCGTCCCCGCCGACGTACCAGACGGCGGCCTGGAGCAGGGCGATCGCGACGCCCGCGGCCAGGATCCAGCGGCCCGCCGCCCGCCACTCGTGCGCGGCGCGCTCGCGGCCGCCGGCCGGGGGCTTCGGCGGCTTCGGGCCGCCGGCGAAGCGGTGGGCGACGCGGGCGTCGACCCAGCGGATGGTGGCGCGGCCCAGGCCGACCGTGTAGCCGATGTAGACGGCCGCCAGCCCGTGCTTCCAGTCGGGCTCGGCGCCGTTCTTCAGGTCGACGGCGGTGGCCGCCAGCAGCACCAGCTCCAGCACCGGCTCACACAGCAGTACGGCGGCCCCCGCCCTCGGCATCTTCGCGAGGTAGCGCAGGGCGAGCCCGCCGGCCAGCAGCAGCCAGAATGCGACCTCGCAGACGACGATCAGCGTGACGATCACGGTTGTCCCCTCTCAACTCCCTTCCAATCTGCGGCACGTTCCGGGCCGAATCGTCGTCGCAGCAGGTGAATCCCGACTGCATCCTTCGATGTACTCGGACTCCGCCATGGCGCCGAGGACGGCGGGCCCCGGACCCTGTTGGATGGCGGGGTGAGAATCCCGCGCCCCCACCGTCACGACGTCGTGATCGCCGTCGCCGGGCTGCTGTGCGGCCTCGGCCTGTACGGCCTGGACCTGCACGTCAACGCGCGCCGCGACCTGCTGCCCGGGTGGGCGGTGCTGGTCCCCCTGGTGGTGACCGCGGGCCTGGAGCTGCTGCGGCGGACCGCGCCGCGGCCGGCCCTGGTCGCCGGCACGGTCGCCGTCGTCGCGAACGAGTTCACGGTGGGCAGCCTGGTCACCATCGTGATGTTCACCGACCTGATGTACGCGGCCGTGGTGTACGGCAAGCCGGCGATGGCCCGGCGCCTGCCGTTCGTCACGGGAGCGCTCACGATCGCGGCCACCGTGGCCGCCGTGCTCTGGTGGCGCGACGCCGAGGCGCTGATGGCGGGCGTGCTCGTCGGCATCGTCTGCTTCGGCCCGGCGGTCACCGGAGCCGCGGTGCGCAACCACCGGGAGGCCGCCGAGACGGCCCGGCTGCGGGCCGAGCAGACGGCGCTGCTGGCGGAGATGGACCGGGTGCAGGCCGTCACGGCGGAGCGCGCCCGGATGGCCAGGGAGCTGCACGACATGGTGGCCAACCACCTGTCGGCCATCGCGATCCACTCCACCGCCGCCCTGTCGATCGGCTCGGCGGACACCAGCCGCGAGGCGCTGACCGTGATCCGGGAGAACAGCGTGCAGGGGCTGGCCGAGATGCGGCGGCTGATCGGGCTGCTGCGGGCGGACACGGGGGAGGCGGCCCCGGTGGCGGCCCCGACGCTGGACGGCCTGGGGGCGCTGGTGGAGCAGGCGCGGGTGAACGGCGCGGCGAGCGGGCTGGAGGTCGTACTGGAGGACGTGCGGCCGGAGGAGGGGCCGCGGCTGCCCGCCCCGGTCGGGCTGGCCGCGTACCGGATCGTCCAGGAGTCCCTGACCAATGCGGTGAAGCACGCCGCCCCGGGCCGGGTGTGCGTGCGGCTGTCACTGGACGGAGGGGTGCTCACGGTCGAGATCGACAGTCCGTACGGTGAGCAGTGCTCCGGTCCGAGAGCACCGGGCTCGGGAGCGGGCCTGGTCGGCATGCGGGAGCGGGTCGCCCTGCTCGGCGGGGAGTTCTCCGCGGGCGCGGAGACGGACGGGACGGCGGGCCGGGAAGGCCTCCGATGGCGGGTGCGGGCACTGCTGCCCGCCGACGAGAAGGCGGTACGCGCATGACGATCCGGGTCCTGGTGGCGGAGGACCAGTCCGCCGTGCGGGCGGGGCTGGTGCTGATCCTGCGCAGCGCGGGCGACATCGAGGTGGCCGGCGAGGCCGCCGACGGGGAGGAGGCCGTCCGGCTGGCCCGCGACCTGCGGCCCGACCTGGTCCTCATGGACGTGCAGATGCCGAAGCTGGACGGGGTGTCGGCCACCCGCCAGGTCGTGTCCGAGGGCCTGGCCGACGTCCTCGTGCTGACCACCTTCGACCTCGACGAGTACGTGTTCGGGGCCCTGCGCGCCGGAGCCGCGGGCTTCCTGCTCAAGAACGCGGAAGCGGCCGAGCTGATCGAGGCGGTGCGGACCGTCGCGCGCGGCGAGGGGCTGATCTCACCGGCCGTCACCCGCCGCCTCATCGCCGAGTTCGCCTCGCCGGCCGCGCCCGTACGCAGTGTGACCGGCCCCGAGCCGGACGGCCTGGACACGCTCACCCGCCGGGAGCGCGAGGTGCTGGGCTGCCTGGGCGAGGGGTTGTCCAACGCGGAGATCGCCGTACGCCTGGACATGGCGGAGGCCACGGTGAAGACGCACGTCAGCCGACTGCTCGGGAAGCTCGGGCTGCGCAGCCGGGTGCAGGCCGCCGTGCTGGCCCAGGAGCGGGGCCTCTAGAGCACCGCTCGCACGAAGGTCTGGACCTCTTGACGCTTGGTCCAGACCTTTCTACGCTCGCCGCAACTGTGGTGAGCGTGTCATGACAAGGCGTGCTCACGGGCGGCGCAGGTCCCACCCCCATGTCGATGCCGTGCCCCGGCCCCGACGGACCTACGGAGGAGCACCCTTGAGCACAGCACCCCCACGCAAGCGCCTGATGTCGAGAATCGCGGCCACGGTCGCCGCGTTCGCCCTCCCCCTCGCCGGCCTCGTCGGCCTCGCCTCCCCCGCACAGGCCGCCACCTCGGCGACCGCGACGTACCAGAAGGTCTCGGACTGGGGCACCGGCTTCGAGGGCAAGTGGACGGTCAAGAACACCGGCACCACCACCATCACCAGCTGGACCGTGGAGTGGGACTACCCCACGGGCACCCGCGTCACCTCCGCCTGGGACGCCACCGTCACCAGCTCCGGCAACCACTGGACCGGCAAGAACGTCGGCTGGAACGGCACCCTCTCCCCCGGCGCCAGCATCAGCTTCGGCTTCAACGGCACCGGCAGCGGCGCCCCGAGCGGCTGCAAGGTCAACGGCGCCTCCTGCGACGGCAGCCAGCCCGGCGACACCCCGCCCTCGGCCCCCGGCACCCCCACCGCGAGCAACGTCCAGGAGACCTCGCTCACCCTCTCCTGGGCCGCCGCCACGGACGACAAGGGCGTCAAGAACTACGACGTCTACCGCAACGGCTCGAAGATCGCGACGGTCACCGGAACGAGCCACCCCGACACCGGGCTGACCAAGGGCACCACCTACACCTACAGCGTCACCGCGCGCGACACCGCCGACCAGACCGGCCCCTCCTCCGGCGAGCTGTCCGTCACCACCCCCGGCGGCACGAACCCGCCCGACCCCGGCGGCAAGGTCAAGCTGGGCTACTTCACCGACTGGGGCGTCTACCAGCGCAACTACCACGTGAAGAACCTGGTCACCTCCGGTACGGCGGCCAAGATCACCCACATCAACTTCGCCTTCGGCAACGTCCAGGGCGGCCGGTGCACCGTCGGTGACTCGTACGCCGACTACGAGAAGGCCTACACCGCCGACCAGAGCGTCGACGGCGTCGCCGACACCTGGGACCAGCCCCTGCGCGGCAGCTTCAACCAGCTCCGCAAGCTGAAGAAGCAGTACCCGAACATCAAGGTCCTGTGGTCCTTCGGCGGCTGGACCTGGTCCGGCGGCTTCGGCCAGGCCGCCGCCAGCCCCGCGGCCTTCGCGGACTCCTGCTACGCCCTGGTCGAGGACCCCCGCTGGGCGGACGTCTTCGACGGCATCGACCTGGACTGGGAGTACCCGAACGCCTGCGGCCTGTCCTGCGACACCTCCGGTCCCGCCGCGTTCAAGAACCTGATGCAGGCCGTACGGGCCAGGTTCGGCTCGAACAACCTGGTCACCGCCGCCATCACCGCCGACGCCTCCAACGGCGGCAAGATCGACAAGGCCGACTACGCGGGCGCCGCCCAGTACGTCGACTTCTACAACGTGATGACGTACGACTTCTTCGGCGCCTGGGCCGCCCAGGGCCCGACCGCGCCGCACTCCCCGCTCACCGCGTACGCCGGCATCCCCCAGGAGGGCTTCAACTCCGAGGCCGCCATCACCAAGCTCAAGGGCAAGGGCGTCCCCGGCTCCAAGCTCAACCTCGGAATCGGCTTCTACGGCCGCGGCTGGACCGGCGTCACGCAGGCCGCCCCCGGCGGCACGGCCACCGGCCCGGCCCCCGGCACGTACGAGCAGGGCATCGAGGACTACAAGGTCCTCAAGGGCAGCTGCCCGGTCACCGGCACGGTGGCCGGCACCGCCTACGCCAAGTGCGGCAGCAACTGGTGGAGCTACGACACCCCGTCCACCATCGCCGGGAAGATGACCTGGGCGAAGCAGCAGGGCCTCAAGGGCGCCTTCTTCTGGGAGTTCAGCGGCGACACCGCCAACGGCGAGCTCGCCAACGCAATCCACACCGGGCTCCAGTAACCCCACGCGCAGGGTCCCGGACAGACCGAAGCCGGGGAGAGGGGTCCGCCCCCCTCTCCCCGGCTTCTCCACGTCGTGGGAGCGGCCTCAGGCCACGTTCGCCCTCCCCCGGACTCCGTCCGGAGGCGGGCGGGGAATTCAGGCGACGTTCACCCGTTGTCCGGGCGGTGCGGCCTCCAGCCAGGCCAGGAAGCCCGTCAGCGCGTCCTCGCTCATCGCCAGCTCAAGGCGCGTCTTCTGGTGGAGACAGCCGAGCACGACGGCGTCGGACAGCAGCGCCAGCTCCTCCTCGCCCTCCGGGGCGCGGCGGGCCAGCACCTCGATGGAGGCCCGCTCCAGCAGCCGGCGCGGCCGGGGCGAGTACGAGAAGACGCGGAACCATTCCACGCGGTCACCGCTGTAGCGCGCGACGCCGTACACCCAGCCCTTGCCGGACGCGTCGCCCTCCTCGGGCACGTCCCAGCGCAGGCTGCAGTCGAAGGTGCCGCCGGAACGCTGGATGAGGCGGCGGCGCAGGCCGAAGACGAAGAGCCCGATCACCACCAGGGCGACTACCAGGCCGCTCACAAGCAGAGCGAGGAGCATGTTCACCAACCTCCTCGCTCATCCACGTGAAGCAACGAATACAGCACAACGCACCTGCATCGCCTCAGCCGCGACCCGCTCCGGAAAATTCCGGTCGGGCCGCGGCTGAGGGGTAAAGCTCTGTCGGTGCGGGACTCAGTGTCCCGCGACCGCGCGCAGCCGGACATCGGCACGCCGCTCGGCGGCCGCGTCGGCCTCCGTCTTGGCGCGCTCCAGTGCCCGCTCCGCACGCTGGACATCGATCTCGTCCGCGAGCTCGGCGATCTCGGCGAGCAGGGAGAGCTTGTTGTCCGCGAAGGAGATGAATCCGCCGTGCACCGCGGCGACGACGGTTCCACCCTCGCTGGTACGGATGGTCACCGGGCCCGACTCCAGCACACCGAGCAGCGGCTGGTGACCGGGCATGACGCCGATGTCGCCGGACGTGGTGCGCGCGACAACGAGAGTGGCCTCGCCGGACCAGACACTGCGGTCCGCGGCGACCAGCTCGACGTGCAGCTCAGCAGCCAAGGTGGCTCCTCGGGTCTCCACCCGGCGGGTCGGCCGGGTGTTGGGTCAAATTCTAATGGGCGTGGGGAGGGGGACGGGACGCGCCCGTCCCCCTCCGTCAGGCAGCAGCTGTGCTCAGTGAAGAGCCCGGCTTCAGGAGACGCCCAGCTCCTTGGCGTTGGCCTTCAGGTCCTCAAGGCCACCGCACATGAAGAACGCCTGCTCGGGGAAGTGGTCGTACTCACCGTCGCAGATCGCGTTGAACGCGGCGATCGACTCGTCGAGCGGGACGTCCGAACCGTCGACGCCGGTGAACTGCTTGGCGACGTGCGTGTTCTGCGACAGGAAGCGCTCGACGCGACGGGCACGGTGGACAACGAGCTTGTCCTCCTCGCCCAGCTCGTCGATACCGAGGATCGCGATGATGTCCTGGAGGTCCTTGTACTTCTGCAGGATTCCCTTGACGCGCATCGCGGCGTTGTAGTGGTCCTGCGCGATGTAGCGCGGGTCCAGGATCCGGGACGTGGAGTCCAGCGGGTCCACGGCCGGGTAGATGCCCTTCTCGGAGATCGGACGGGAGAGAACCGTCGTCGCGTCGAGGTGGGCGAAGGTGGTGGCCGGCGCAGGGTCGGTCAGGTCGTCCGCGGGGACGTAGATCGCCTGCATCGAGGTGATCGAGTGACCACGCGTCGAGGTGATGCGCTCCTGCAGCAGACCCATCTCGTCAGCCAGGTTCGGCTGGTAACCCACGGCGGACGGCATGCGGCCCAGAAGGGTCGACACCTCGGAACCGGCCTGGGTGTAACGGAAGATGTTGTCGATGAAGAAGAGCACGTCCTGCTTCTGAACATCGCGGAAGTACTCCGCCATGGTCAGACCGGCCAGGGCGACGCGCAGACGGGTGCCCGGGGGCTCGTCCATCTGGCCGAAGACCAGCGCGGTCTTGTCGATGACGCCGGAGTCCGTCATCTCCTCGATGAGGTCGTTGCCCTCACGGGTACGCTCACCGACGCCCGCGAACACCGACACACCGTCGTGGTTGTTGGCGACGCGGTAGATCATCTCCTGGATCAGAACGGTCTTGCCGACACCGGCACCACCGAACAGACCGATCTTTCCACCCTTGACGTACGGGGTGAGGAGGTCGATGACCTTGACGCCCGTCTCGAACATCTCGGTCTTGGACTCGAGCTCGTCGAAGTTCGGGGCCTTGCGGTGGATCGCCCAGCGCTCGGTCACCTCGGAGTTGGCCTCCGGGTAGTTGAGCACCTCACCCAGGGTGTTGAAGACCTTGCCCTTGGTGAAGTCGCCGACCGGGACGGTGATGCCCGCGCCCGTGTCGGTCACCGGGGCCTGGCGGACCAGACCGTCGGTGGGCTGCATGGAGATGGTGCGGACCATGCCGTCACCGAGGTGCTGCGCGACCTCGAGGGTCAGCGTCTTCAGCGCGCCGTCCTCGGCCGGGTCGGCGACCTGCACGGTCAGCGCGTTGTAGATGTCGGGCATCGCGTCGACGGGGAACTCCACGTCGACGACCGGGCCGATGACCCGGGCGACGCGGCCCGTGGCGGCGGCCGTCTCAACAGAGGTCGTCATTACTTGTCACTCCCCGCGGTCGCGTCGGCCAGGGCGCTGGCGCCACCGACGATCTCGCTGATTTCCTGGGTGATTTCGGCCTGGCGGGCCGCGTTGGCAAGCCGGGAGAGGCTCTTGATGAGCTCACCGGCATTGTCGGTCGCCGACTTCATCGCGCGGCGGCGGGCAGCGTGCTCGGAAGCAGCGGCCTGCAGCAGTGCGTTGTAGATGCGGCTCTCGACGTAGCGCGGCAGCAGGGCGTCGAGGACGTCCTCCGCCGACGGCTCGAAGTCGAACAGGGGAAGGATCTCGCCCTTCGTCCCCGCCTCCTCCACAGCCTTGTCGAGGCTGAGCGGCAGCATCCGGTCGTCCACCGGGTTCTGCGTCATCATCGACACGAACTCCGTGTAGACGATGTGCAGCTCGTCGACCCCGCCCTCGGACGTCTCCTTGGAGACGGCCTCGATCAGGGGCGCCGCGACCGCCTTGGCGTTCGCGTAGGCGGGGCTGTCGGTGAACCCGGTCCAGCTGTCCGCGACCTTGCGCTCGCGGAAGCCGTAGTAGGACACACCCTTGCGGCCGACGATGTAGGTGTCGACCTCCTTGCCCTCGCCACGCAGCCGCTCGGTGAGACGCTCCGCCGCCTTGATGGCGTTGGAGGAGTAGCCGCCGGCCAGACCGCGGTCGCTCGTGACGAGCAGGATCGCGGCGCGGGCCGGGGCGTCAGCCTCGGTGGTCAGCGGGTGCTTGGTGTTGGAGCCGGTCGCCACCGCGGTCACCGCGCGGGTGAGCTCGGTCGCGTACGGCGTGGAGGCGGCCACCTGGCGCTGCGCCTTGACGATGCGCGAGGCGGCGATCATCTCCATCGCCTTGGTGATCTTCTTGGTCGCGGTGACGGATCGGATGCGACGCTTGTAGACCCGGAGCTGAGCTCCCATGAGTCAGGTCCCTTCCGTCGTCACTTCGAGACGTTGACGGCCGCCGGAGCGTCCTCGCCCAGGAGCTTGCCGTCCGAGGTCTCGAACTGCTTCTTGAAGCCGGCGATGGCGTCGGCCACGGACTGCAGGGTGTCGTCGGACATCTTGCCGCCCTCGCGGATCGAGGTGAGGAGGTCCTTGCGCTCGCGGCGCAGGTGCTCCAGCAGCTCGGACTCGAAGCGACGGATGTCGGCGACCGGGACGTCGTCCATCTTGCCGGTGGTGCCGGCCCAGACGGAGACGACCTGCTCCTCGACGGGCATCGGCTGGTACTGGCCCTGCTTCAGCAGCTCGACCATGCGCTTGCCGCGCTCCAGCGAGGCCTTCGACGCGGCGTCCAGGTCGGAACCGAAGGCGGCGAACGCCTCCAGCTCGCGGTACTGGGCCAGGTCGACACGAAGACGGCCGGAGACCTGCTTCATGGCCTTGTGCTGGGCCGAACCACCGACGCGGGAGACCGAGATACCGACGTTCAGGGCCGGGCGCTGACCGGCGTTGAACAGGTCGGACTCCAGGAAGCACTGGCCGTCGGTGATGGAGATGACGTTGGTCGGGATGAACGCCGAGACGTCGTTGGCCTTGGTCTCGACGATCGGCAGACCGGTCATCGAGCCGGCACCCATGTCGTCGGAGAGCTTGGCGCAGCGCTCCAGCAGACGCGAGTGCAGGTAGAAGACGTCACCCGGGTAGGCCTCACGGCCCGGCGGGCGGCGCAGCAGCAGCGACACGGCGCGGTAGGCGTCGGCCTGCTTCGACAGGTCGTCGAAGATGATCAGGACGTGCTTGCCCTGGTACATCCAGTGCTGGCCGATGGCGGAGCCGGTGTAGGGCGCCAGGTACTTGAAGCCGGCCGGGTCGGACGCCGGGGCGGCGACGATCGTCGTGTACTCGAGCGCGCCGGCCTCCTCCAGGGCGCCGCGCACGGACGCGATGGTGGAGCCCTTCTGGCCGATGGCGACGTAGATGCAGCGGACCTGCTTGTTCACGTCGCCCGAGCGCCAGTTGTCGCGCTGGTTGATGATCGTGTCGACGGCCAGAGCGGTCTTGCCGGTCTGACGGTCACCAATGATCAGCTGACGCTGGCCGCGGCCGATCGGCACCATGGCGTCGACGGCCTTGTAGCCGGTCTGCATGGGCTCGTGCACCGACTTACGGACCATGACGCCCGGGGCCTGCAGCTCGAGGGCGCGGCGGCCGTCGGTCGCGATCTCGCCGAGACCGTCGATCGGGTTGCCGAGCGGGTCGACAACGCGGCCGAGGTAGCCCTCGCCGACGGCGACGGACAGGACCTCACCGGTGCGCTGCACCGGCTGGCCCTCCTCGATGCCGCTGAACTCGCCGAGGACGATCGCACCGATCTCGCGCTCCTCGAGGTTGAGGGCGAGACCGAGGGTGCCGTCCTCGAACTTCAGCAGCTCGTTCGCCATGGTGGAGGGCAGGCCCTCCACCTTCGCGATGCCGTCGCCGGCAACGCTGACCGTTCCGACCTCCTCGCGCGAGGCCGCGTCCGGCTTGTACGACTGGACAAAGTTCTCCAGCGCGTCCCGGATCTCCTCCGGCCGGATCGTGAGCTCCGCCATCTGGGTTCCCTGCTCTCCTTGTTGGGCCCGAAGTTTCTTAGGGGTCTGGGGGCGACCCCCAGGAATCTTCTGCAAGTTCTGCACGGCCCAACCGGGCCGCTGGAAATGCTTCTTGAGTTGGTGGCTTGGTCAGCCGGCCATGCGGCGGGACGCCTCTGCCAGGCGCTCCGCGATGCTGCCGTCGATGAGCTCGTCACCGACCCGCACCGAGATCCCGCCGAGGACCGCGGGGTCCACGTCGAGGTTCAGGTGCATCTGGCGGCCGTACAGCTTGGCCAGGACCGCACCGAGGCGCTGCTTCTGCACGTCGCTGAGCGGAACCGCGGTGGTCACGGTGGCGACCATGCGGTCACGGCGCTCCGCGGCGAGCTTGGAGAGGGACTCGAGTCCCGCTTCCAGGCTACGTCCACGCGGGGCCGTCACCAGACGCGTCACGAGACGCTCGGTGGCGGCGTTCGCCTTGCCGCCGAGCAGGCTGCGGAGCAGCTCGCCCTTGGCGGAGGCGGCGGCCGTGCGGTCGGTCAGCGCGGCGCGCAGCTCGGTGTTCGAGGCGACGATCCGGCCGAACCGGAACAGCTCGTCCTCGACGTTGTCGAGCGCGTCGCCCTGCTGGGCGGCGGTGAGGTCGGCGGTGTCCGCCAGCTCCTCCAGCGCGTCCACCAGGTCACGCGACTGCGACCAGCGGGAGCGCACCATGCCGGACACCAGGTCGACGGTCTCGCCGCCCACCTGGCCGCCCAGCAGGCGCCCGGCCAGCTCGGCCTTGGCCTCGCCGGCCTGCGCCGGGTCGGTGATGACCCGACGCAGCGACACCTCGCGGTCGAGCAGCGCGGTGACGGCGGCCAGCTCACCGGCGAGCTTCGCCGCGTCGACGGACGTGTTGTCCGTCAGCGCGTCGAGACGCTCACGTGCGGCGGCCAGCGCCTCGCGGCTCGCTCCGTTCATCGCGCGGCCTCGGCCTTCTCCTCGAGCTCGTCGAGGAAGCGGTCGATGGTCCGGCTCTGCCGGGCGTGGTCCTCGAGGGACTCACCGACGAGCTTGCCGGCCAGGTCGGTGGCCAGCTTGCCGACGTCCTGGCGCAGCGCCTGGGACGCAGCGCGGCGGTCGGCCTCGATCTGGGCGTGACCGGCAGCGATGATCTCCTCACGCTGCCGCTGGCCCTCTGCGCGCAGCTCTTCCTTGAGCGCAGTGCCCTGCTCGAGCGCTTCCTGGCGCAGGCGCGCGGCCTCGTGACGGGCCTCGGCGAGCTGGGCCTTGTACTGCTCCAGCACGCTCTGGGCCTCGGTCTGAGCGGCCTCAGCCTTCTCGATACCGCCCTCGATGGCCGCGCGACGCTCGTCCAGAACCTTGTTGATGTTCGGGAGGAGCTTCTTCGCGAGGAAACCGAAGACGATGACGAAGGCGATCAGGCCGATGACCAGCTCGGGCCACGGCGGGATGAGGGGGTTTTCCTTACCCTCGGATGCGAGAACCAGGAGGTTCACATCAGTGCCTTTCGTCGATTCGGACTAGTGAGCAGTTCGTCTTAGTAGACGAACGGCATGACCAGACCGATGAGGGCGAGCGCCTCACAGAAGGCGAAGCCGAGGATCTGGTTGGCGCGGATCAGACCGGCAGCCTCGGGCTGACGGGCCAGGGCCTGGGTGCCGTTGCCGAAGATGATGCCGACGCCGACGCCGGGGCCGATCGCCGCCAGGCCGTAGCCGATCGAGCTGAGGGAACCTTCGACGGCAGCAAGGGTCTGGGACATGCCAGTTCTTCCTTCTCTTTCACGGACCGGTGGGGGTTGGCCACCGGACGACTGGGGTTTGGGGGAGCGAGCGGGCCTGGCTCAGTGGTGCTCGGCGAGCGCGCCCTGGATGAAGCTGCAGGCCAGGAGGACGAAGACGTACGCCTGGACGGCCTGGATGAAGAGCTCGAAGGCGGTCATCACGACGACCATCACGAACGAGACGCCCGCGTAGGCGATGCCGATGCCGTTCAGCAGGTACCAGCTGGCGATCGTGAAGAGCAGCAGCAGGGTGTGGCCCGCGAACATGTTGGCGAAGAGTCGGACCGCGTGCGTGAACGGGCGGACGATCACGTTCGAGAAGAACTCGATGACCATGACCAGCGGCAGGATCGCGCCGAGCGACTTGTCGTAGCCGGTCAGGTTCTTGAAGCCGCCGACGAAGCCGTGGCGCTTGAAGGTGACCGACATCCAGATGACGTAGATGATCGCGGCCAGCACGGCCGGGTACGCGATGATCGAGGTCACCGGGAACTGGGCGACCGGGATGATCGACCAGAGGTTCAGCATCCAGACGAAGAAGAACGTCGCGACCATGAAGGGGACGTACTTCTCGCCCTCCTTCTTGCCCAGCGTCTCGTAGACGATTCCGCGGCGGACGAAGTCGTAGCCGGCCTCGGCGACCATCTGCAGCTTGCCGGGGACGACCTTCGGCTTGCGGAAGGCGGCCCAGAAGAAGCCCACGATGATGACGGAGCCCAGGAGCGCCAGCAGCATCGGCTTGTTGAAGTACGCGCCGTTACCGTCGGCGTTTCCCCACAGCGGCTCGAAGAGGAACGAGTGCAGGCCCGGGCCGGGGAAGCCACATCCGTCGAAGATGTGACAGTCGGTCTCGAAAGCGAGCACCTGCGTCAGGTCAGCACTCACCGCGGGCTCCTTCAGCGTGGCGCATAGGTACGGCAACCTCGTTGTGTCGGCGCGGCGCACAGCCGCGGTTCGGCACTGGACTGGTGTTACGGATGTGGGGGCGGCTGTCAGGCAGTGAGCCTCGCGAATGAGCAGGCGTCAGCTCAGATGCCCGCGCCCGCAGTGCCGCAGTTGGCACCGGACGATAGCAGGATCCCGAACGCGCACTTATCCCGGCCCTACCTTTCACGGCTTCGACCCCGAGTTTCCGGGCTTGTCAGCGTCGGAATCGGGTTCGACGTAAAGGATCTTGGCCTTCATGTGCGCACGGGTCTGCGCGCCGATCCACACCAGGGTCGTGACCACCAGCGTGATCGCGAAGGCCTTGGGATGGAACAGCGTGGTGTTCTTGAACACGGCGACGAAGATGAACAGCAGCAGAATCTGGGCCGCATAGAGCATGAGCCCCATGGCCTGGAAAAGGTGCGGCAGCGAACGTGCCGTGCGCTGGAGTACGACCAGCCCGAGACCCATGAACAGGATCACCACCAGGGTGGCGACGACGGCGCCGACCGCACCCTTGCCGCCGGCGACCACGCCGCTGACGACTGCGGCGATGGCGCCGGCGACAGCGGTGGGTACGGCGGCGTGCAGGAGAGATCGGGCGTCATTCGACCGCATGACGGGTTACTCCGCGTGGTGGTGGGGGTGGTGCACAGGGGGTCTCGTACAGGCACGAGCGTAAGCCCGGACCGAGGTCGAGCCTCGGGCCGATGGGCCGTCGCACTACGGTCCTTCGGCTCTGTCGCCGGGTTTAGTGAACGGTATCACAAACTATTTGATGAGGTCTTTACCTGCTGGGTGTGCCGACTGTCACACATGAGAGTTAATCCGCGCGTCTGTGCAAGACAGGCCTTTGGTTTGTCTGGTATAGGGCGCGGATGTCCTTTACGTCAGCGCGCCGAACCGGCCTTCCGCCGGTCGGGGAAGCGCGAACGGGGGCCCACGGCGGTCGCTCCGTTGACGCCCGAGACGCCGGCGACGACCGGCGTACGGACCGGCTCCTCGCCCGTGGCGTCCAGCGCGGCCGCCTCCGCGGCCGCCTCGGCCGCCCGCGCGGAGTGCCGGTAGCGCGGCGGGACCAGGCTCTCCGCCCAGCGCGGTGCGCGCGGCGTGAAGCGCGGCAGGAGCAGCAGGACCAGGCCGACGGCACTCAGCGCGACGATCAGCAGCACGATCCACATCGAGGCGGAGTGCACCGAGTACGCCACCGCGCCGAAGGCGATCAGTGCCGACCAGAAGTACATGATCAGCACCGCGCGGCTGTGGGAATGGCCGATTTCCAGCAGCCGGTGGTGCAGGTGCCCGCGGTCGGCAGCGAAGGGCGACTGGCCGTTCCAGGTCCGCCGCACGATGGCCAGGATCAGGTCCGCCATCGGGATCGCGATGATCGTCAGCGGCAGCACCAGCGGGATGAAGACGGGCAGCATCGCGTGGGTCGCGTTCCGCTCGCCGCCGGCCCACAGGGCCATCGCGTCGGGGTCGACCTGGCCGGTGATGGAGATGGCCGCCGCCGCCAGCACCAGGCCGATCAGCATCGACCCGGAGTCGCCCATGAAGATCCGGGCCGGGTGCATGTTGTGCGGCAGGAAGCCCAGGCACATGCCCATCAGGATGGCCGCGAAGAGGGTCGCGGGGGCCGCCGCCTCGATGCCGTAGCCGAACCAGATGCGGTACGCGTAGAGGAAGAACGCCGCCGAGGCGATGCACACCATGCCGGCCGCGAGGCCGTCCAGGCCGTCGACGAAGTTCACCGCGTTGATGGTGATGACCACCAGCGCGACCGTCAGCAGGTTGCCCTGCCACTGGGTGAGCGAGACCGTCCCGACGAACGGAATGGGCAGCCACAGGATGGTCAGGCCCTGCATGACCATCACGCCCGCCGAGATCATCTGCGCGCCGAGCTTGATCAGCGCGTCGATCTCGAACTTGTCGTCGAGGACGCCCACCAGCCAGATCAGCGCCGCCCCGGAGAGCAGCGCCCGTGGCTCGTTCGACAGCTCGAAGACGCCGTTGAGGTTCTCCAGGTGGTCCGCCACCAGCAGACCCGCGCACAGCCCGCCGAACATGGCGATGCCGCCGAGGCGCGGAGTCGGTTCGCGGTGCACGTCACGCGCCCGGATCTCCGGCATCGCCCCGGCCGCGATCGCGAACTTCCGCACGGGCCCGGTCAGCAGGTAGGTCACCGCGACCGTGACGCACAGCGTCAGCAGGTATTCACGCACGGGCTGCCCCAGATGTATCGCCGGCCATCTCAGCCCCACACATTAGCTGCGATGCCCCCTGAGGTGAGGACACACGTTCACCCCTGCCCGGTTGCGGACGGCTCAGTGCCCCTCCGGGGCGGGATACGGGGGGAAGGCCCCGGCCAGCTCCGCGGCCTCCTCGGGGCCCGTGCTCTCGCCCCGTACGGCCGCGCCGAAGAGGCCCGCGATCCGCTCCATCTCACCCTCCTCCATCCCCTGTGTGGTGACCGCTGCCGTGCCGAGCCGGAGGCCCCGCTGGTTCCCGTACGGCAGGGCGCAGGTGTCGAGGACCATCCCCGCGGCGGCCAGCCGGCCCCGGGCGGTCGGCCCGTCCACGCCCAGCGGCGCGGGATCCGCGGTGATCAGGTGGGTGTCGGTGCCGCCGGTGACGACCGACAGGCCCTCCCGCTCCAGGGCCGCCGCGAGAACCCTCGCATTGGTGACCACCTGATGGGCGTACGTGGTGAACGCGGGCGCCTCGGCCTCCCCGAACGCCACCGCCTTGGCCGCGATCGTGTGCATCTGCGCGCCGCCCTGCGTGAAGGGGAACACCGCGCGGTCGACGCGCTCCGCCAGGTCCGCGCCGCACAGGATCATGCCGCCGCGGGGGCCGCGCAGCACCTTGTGCGTGGTGGCGCAGACGACATCGGCGTACGGAACGGGGCTGGGGGCCGCTCCCCCGGCCACCAGGCCGATCGGATGCGCGGCGTCGGCGACCAGGTACGCGCCCACCTCGTCGGCGATCTCGCGGAAGGCGAGGTAGTCCGGATACCGCGGGTAGGAGATCGAGCCGACCACGATGGCCTTGGGGCGGTGCTTGTCGGCCAGCTGCCACACCTGCTCGTAGTCGATCAGCCCGGTCTCGGCGTCGACGCCGTACGGGACGAAGGAGAACCAGCGGCCGGAGAAGTTCGCGGGCGAGCCGTGGGTGAGGTGTCCGCCGAACGGGAGCCCCATCGCCAGCACGGTGTCCCCCGGCCGCAGCAGCGCGGCGTACACGGCCAGCACGGCCGCCGACCCGGAGTGCGGCTGGACGTTCGCGTGCTCGGCGCCGAACAGGGCGGTGGCCCGGTCGCAGGCGATGCGCTCGGCCACGTCGACGTACTCGCACCCGCCGTGGTGGCGCTTGCCCGGGTAGCCCTCGGCGTACTTGTTCGCCAGCGGGGAGCCCAGGGCGGCCAGTACCGCCGGGGAGTTGAAGTTCTCGGCGGCGATCAGCTGGAGCCCGCGCGCCTGCCGGCGGGTCTCCCCCAGCAGGACGTCGGCCAGCTCGGGATCCTGCCGGCGCAGGGCGTCGAAGTCGGCTGCCCAGGGGCGGTGAACCTGTGTGACGGTCATGGCGCGGCTCCGGCGCGTGGGGGTGCAGTACGGCCACTCTAGGCCGCACCCCTCCCAAACGCACCGGAAACGGACGGATTGCCCCCGCGCCGTGCCGTCCGGCCGACCGCCTCAGTGGCGGGCGCCGACCCCGGTCAGGGCGGTGACCACCGGATCGAGGGCCTGCTGGATCTCGTCGCCGATGGAGCGGAAGAACGAGATGGGTGCGCCGTACGGGTCGTACACCTCGTCCGCCTCGGCGCTGGGGGCCAGCAGCCACCCGCGCAGGGCCGCGGCGGCCCGTACGAGGGCCCTGGCGCGCTCCACCATGCCGTCGGTGCCCTCGTCCAGGGGCGGCAGCGTGGCGGGGTCTATGGCCCGCACCAGGCGGGTGAACTCCTTCAGCGTGAAGGTGCGCAGGCCCGCCGAGTGGCCCATGGAGATGACCTGTGCCCGGTGGTCCCGGGTGGCGGTCAGCACCAGGTCCGCCCGGATGACGTGCTCGTCCAGCAGCTCGCGCCCGGTGAACCCGGAGGCGTCGGCGCCGAAGTCGGCGAGCACCTCGGCGGCGTTGGCCTCCATGGGGGCACCCTCGTGTCCCCAGGTGCCCGCGCTCTCGACGATCAGGCCTCCGATGCGGTGGGTGCCGTCGGCGCCCGGGAGCGGCTCGCCGAGCCGCTCCACCAGGGCGTGCCGGGTCAGCCGCTCGGTGATCGGGGACCGGCAGACGTTGCCGGTGCTGACATGGAGGATGCGGAAGGCGGTCCCATCTATGCCACGGCCCTCAGGGCTCACGGCGCCACCTCGAGGTCGGGTACGACCTCCCGCAGCTGCTGCGCCGTCAGGGCACCTTCCCGCAGCAGGACGGGCACCTTGCCGGTGACGTCGACGATGGAGGAGGGCTCGATGCCGGGGGTGGGGCCGCCGTCGAGGTAGACGGAGACGGAGTCGCCGAGCATCTCGCGGGCCGCGTCGCAGTCCTCCGGCGCCGGGTGGCCGGACAGGTTGGCCGAGGAGACGGCCATCGGGCCGACCTCGGTCAGCAGCTCGATCGCGACCGGGTGCAGCGGCATGCGGACGGCCACGGTGCCGCCGGTCTCGCCGAGGTCCCACTGGAGGGAGGGCTGGTGGCGCGCGACGAGCGTCAGTGCGCCCGGCCAGAAGGCGTCGACCAGTTCCCAGGCCTGCTCGGAGAAGTCCGTGACGAGGCCGTGGAGGGTGTTCGGGGAGCCGATCAGCACGGGGGTGGGCATGTTGCGGCCCCGGCCCTTGGCGCGCAGCAGGTCGGCGACGGCATCGGAGCTGAAGGCGTCGGCGCCGATGCCGTACAGGGTGTCCGTGGGAAGCACCACCAGCTCGCCGCGGCGCACGGCGGACGCGGCTTCGCGCAGGCCCGTCTTGCGGTCCGTCGCGTCGTTGCAGTCGTATCGCCGGGCCATCAGCGGGCCTCCTCGTGGAGCGTGGTCGAAGTGTCGGGGGTCATCACGGCAGCGCCTTGCGGGCGGTGGCGAAGCGCGGCCGGTTGTTCAGGTCGGGGTGGTCGGCCGCGTCGGCCCAGCCCCGTTCCTCGGCGAAGATCCACGGGACCTGGCCGCCCTGGGTGTCGGCGTGCTCGATCACGACGACGCCGCCGGGGCGCAGCAGCCGGTGCGCGGTGCGCTCCAGGCCGCGGATGGTGTCGAGGCCGTCCTCGCCCGAGAACAGCGCCATCTCGGGGTCGTGGTCCCGGGCCTCCGGAGCGACGTACTCCCACTCGGTGAGCGGGATGTACGGCGGGTTGGAGATCACCAGGTCCACCTGGCCGTCCAGCTCGGGGAGCGCGGTGAGCGCGTCGCCCTGGTGGACGGTGACCCGCGAGCCGTCCGCGTTCTTGCGCGTCCAGACCAGCGCGTCCTCGGACAGCTCGACGGCGTGCACCCGGGACCGCGGCACCTCCTGCGCCATGGCCAGGGCGATCGCGCCGGAGCCGGTGCACAGGTCCACGATCAGCGGCTCGACCACGTCCATCGCCCGGACGGCGTGTATGGCCCAGTCCACGACCGACTCGGTCTCGGGCCGGGGCACGAAGACGCCCGGACCCACCTGGAGCTCCAGGTAGCGGAAGAAGGCGCGTCCGGTGATGTGCTGCAGCGGTTCACGGGCCTCGCGGCGCGCCACCGCTTCCCAGTAGCGCGCGTCGAAGTCGGCGTCCTTGACGGTGTGCAGCTCTCCCCGCTTGACGCCGTGGACGAAGGCGGCGAGCTCCTCCGCGTCGAAGCGCGGTGAGGGCACGCCCGCGGCGGCCAGCCGCTGGGTGGCCTGGGCCACCTCCGCGAGCAGCAGGTTCACGCTTCCTCCAGCGAGTCCGTACGAGGTGTTACCGCGCGGTGTTACGGCGCGTCTTGCGTCTTACTGCGCGGCCGCGAGCTTCGCGGCGGAGTCGGCGTCGACGCAGGCCTGGATGACCGCGTCGAGGTCGCCGTCGAGGACCTGGTCCAGGTTGTACGCCTTGAACCCGACCCGGTGGTCCGAGATCCGGTTCTCCGGGTAGTTGTACGTACGGATCTTCTCGGACCGGTCGACGGTGCGCACCTGGCTGCGGCGGGCGTCGGCGGCCTCCTGCTCGGCGGCCTCCTGCGCGGCGGCCAGCAGCCGCGAGCGGAGGATGCGCATGGCCTGCTCCTTGTTCTGGAGCTGGCTCTTCTCGTTCTGGCAGGACGCCACGACGCCGGTCGGGAGGTGCGTGATGCGCACGGCGGAGTCGGTGGTGTTCACCGACTGGCCGCCGGGGCCGGAGGAGCGGTACACGTCGATGCGGAGGTCGTTCATGTTGATCTCGACGTCGACCTCCTCGGCCTCCGGGGTCACGAGGACGCCGGCGGCGGAGGTGTGGATCCGGCCCTGGGACTCGGTGGCCGGCACGCGCTGCACGCGGTGCACGCCGCCCTCGTACTTCAGGCGGGCCCAGACCCCCTGGCCGGGCTCGGTCGCGCCCTGGCCGCCCTTGGTCTTCACGGCGACCTGGACGTCCTTGTAGCCGCCGAGCTCGGACTCCGTGGAGTCGATGATCTCGGTCTTCCAGCCCACGCGCTCGGCGTACCGCAGATACATGCGCAGCAGGTCGCCGGCGAACAGGGCGGACTCGTCGCCGCCCGCGCCCGCCTTGATCTCCAGGAGGACGTCCTTGTCGTCGCTCGGGTCGCGCGGCACCAGCAGCAGGCGGAGCTTCTCGGTGAGCTCCTCGCGCTGCGCGGTGAGCTCCTTGACCTCGGCCGCGAAGTCCGGGTCGTCGGCCGCGAGCTCCTTGGCCGTGTCGATGTCGTCGCCGGCCTGCTTCCAGGCGCGGAAGGTGCCCACGATGGGGGTCAGCTCCGCGTAGCGCTTGTTCAGCTTGCGCGCATTGGCCTGGTCGGAGTGGACCGACGGGTCGGCGAGCTGCTTCTCGAGGTCGGCGTGCTCGCCGACCAGTTCCTCGACCGCCTCGAACATCGGGGGACTCCTGGAGTGAATGAGCGAAAGGGCTGCGGGGGTGCGGGGGCCGCCGACCGCGGGACGGCGTACGGGGCCACGCCCGCGGGACGACAAAGGCGCCGGTCGGGCCGCCCCCGCGAGAACGGGGGCGGCCGGCGACCGGCGCCGTGGCTCGCTACTTCTTGGAGCCGGCAGCCTTGCCGAAGCGGGCCTCGAAGCGGGCCACGCGGCCACCGGTGTCGAGGATCTTCTGCTTGCCCGTGTAGAACGGGTGGCACTCGGAGCAGACCTCGGCACGGATGGTGCCGTCGGTCAGGGTGCTGCGGGTGGTGAACGACGCGCCACAGGTGCAGCTGACCTGGGTCTCGACGTACTCGGGGTGGATCTCGCGCTTCAAGGTGTCTCCTAGTTTCGGGAGGGCTCCGGGTCGCAGGGGCCGAATTGCGCGCTGCGTGAACCGGGGCCGACGTACCAGTCTGCCAGGACCGGGACGCCTGTCAAAATTGCGGGACGCTGTCGTCAACCGACCCGGGTGCCCGGGTATTCCGGGGGCCTCCGGGTGCTACTTCAGGATGCCTTCGGCCTGGCCCTTCGCGCCCGTCTCCAGGGCCTCGGCCGGCAGCGGCCGGTCACTCAGGAGCGCGGCCCAGATGAGCCCGGTCTCCTTCTCCAGCGGGACGACGCGGTTGGGGTCGGCGGCGTCGGCGCCCACCGGGAGGGTGACCATCTGCATCCCGGCGGGCTCGATGCCCTCCAGCCCGGCGGCGAAGCCCATCAGCGACTTCACGTCCCCGAGCTTGCGGTCGGTGGTGATGGCCTTGGTTGCGGTGTCCGCCAGGTCGAGCAGGCGCTTGGGGTCGTCGAACACCCCGATGCTCTTGACCTGCTTGATCAGTGCCTTGATGAAGGCCTGCTGGAGCTGGATGCGGCCGAGGTCGCTGCCGTCTCCGACGCTCTTGCGGGTGCGGACCAGGCCCAGGGACTGCTCGCCGTCGAGCTTGTGGGTGCCGGCGGCGAGGTTGAGGTGGCTGGCCCCGTCCTTGATCGGCTTGGTGGTGGTGACCTCGACGCCGCCGAGCTTGTCGATGATCTTCTTGAAGCCGGTGAAGTCGACCTCTAGGTAGTGGTCCATGCGGATGCCGGACATCTTCTCGACGGTCTTCACCGCGCAGGCGGGGCCGCCCACGGTGAAGGACTCGTTGAACATCTGCCGCCGGCCGCCCGGGTCCGTGCCCCCGCCGTCGGTGGTGCAGGAGGGCCTCGTGACCAGGGTGTCCCGGGGTATGGATATGACCGCGGCCTTCTTGTGGCCCTCGTAGAGGTGGACGATCATCGCCGTGTCCGAGCGGGCGGAGCCGCCGTCGTCCGCGCCGTACTCCCCGTTGGCGCCGGAACGGGAGTCGGACCCCAGGACCAGGATGTCCATCGAGCCGTTGTCGACGTCGGCCGGGCGGTCGTCGCCGAGGGCCGCGTCGATGTCGACGCTCTTGAGGTTGCCGTTGAACTTCACGTACACGTAGCCGAGGCCGGCGCCGCCGAGCGCCACCACGCCGGCGGCGGTCCACGCGGCGGCGGTGAGCGCCCTGCGTCGCGTCGTCGGGCGCTTGCGCCGTCGGCCCTTGCCGTTCCCCGCGCCCGTGCTCTGCTCGGTCATGCTCTCCTCGTCTCCGCGATCGTCCCCGGGTCTGCTGCTTCCCCTCCCGCGTTCCGCCAGGAGAGACGGGGGATCCCGCCGAAGGGTTGCACGACGGGCTGTGCCCACCGTGTGGAGACGGTGGGCACAGCGTGACGGTGCGGAGGAGGTGGCGCCGGGCTGTCGTCCGGCGCCCACCTGGGCTTTAACCGAGCAGGTCGTATCCGCCGAAACCGGTTCCGAATGCGACACGTGTGGCGAACGTCGCACTGGCGGTGGCCGAACCGGTGCCCTTGTATAGCCACAGGGCACCGGCCGAGTCGCGGGCCAGCAGGTCCGCGCGGCCGTCGGTGTTCACGTCGCCCACGGCGACGATCCGGTTGTACGTGTTCCAGCCGCCGCCGATCTTGACGCGGGCGGCGAAGGCCGAGGTCCCGGCGGTGCCGGTGCCCTTGTACAGCCACAGGTACCCGGAGGAGTCGCGGGCCACCAGGTCGGCCTTGCCGTCGCCGGTGAAGTCGCCGTGGCCGCGGACCATGCCGTACGCCTGCCAGCCGGGACCGACCAGGACCGAGGCGGCGAAGGTGCCGTCGCCCTTGCCCGGGTAGAGGTAGAGGTTGCCCGACTCGGTGACGCTGAGCAGGTCCGGCACGTCGTCGCCGGTCACGTCGCCGGGGGCGACGATCTGGCGGCGGGTGCTCCAGTCGCTGACGACCTTGGTGTGCACCCAGCCGGTGCCGGAGACGTAGTGCGACCAGTAGACCGAACCGCTGGTGTTGCGGCGGACGACGTCCTGACGGCCGTCGCGGTCGAGGTCGGTCTGGGTGATCAGGTTGGCCGAGCTCAGCGTGGTCCAGGCGCTCTGCCGGCTGTAGCTGGAGACCCGGGAGTGGAAGGGGTAGACCGACTTGCTGGAGCTGCCGCGGGCGAGCAGGTCGGCCGTGGAGTCACCGCTCCAGTTGGCGTCGTACACGCGGGCGCGGATCGGGCCGGCGTACGCGGTGACCTTGGCGTAGACCCCGTACGAGCCTTCGTTCACGCAGGTCACGGAGCCCCAGGAGACGATGCCGATCAGCCGGCCGCTGCGTACCAGCGGGCCGCCGGAGTCGCCCATGCAGGACGAGGTGGTGCCGGCGTCCTTGCCGGAGGCCGGCGTGCCGGCGCAGAGCATGTGCCCCTTGATCAGCTGGTCGCCCCAGTAGTCGTCGCACGTGGTGTCGGCGACGAGCGGGAGGTCGGCGCGCTTGAGGTACGGGGAGATGTCCTCGCTGGTCGAGCTGTAGCGGCCCCAGCCGTACACACTGGCCGTGGCGCCCGTCTGGTAGAGCGAGGTGTCCGTGGAGCGGGCGATCGGCAGGTTCTTGACGGTCACCGGCGAGGTGAGCGTGAGGACGGCCACGTCGTTGTCGGTCGTGGCGACGTCGTACGACGGGTGCTTCCACTGGCGCTTCACGAAGCGGTACGTGCCGCCGTGCCAGTCGACCGAGTCGTCGTCGTTGACGGTGGGCAGCTGGCTGGTGCCGACGACGACGAAGCTGTCGCGGGTCCAGTCGAGGCCGTCGACGCAGTGGGCGGCGGTGACGATCTTCGTGGGGGTGACGACGGTGCCGCCGCAGAAGAAGCCGAGGTCGTCCTCGGGGTCCTCGGTGTCCTGGTCGTCGAAGAAGTGGAGCTGCGCCATCCACGGGGCGTTGGCGATGCTCTCCGCGCCGCCGCCGATGATCATCGGTGCCGAGGGCTTCGCCCCCGATTCGGCGGCCTTGCGCCGGCGCGCTTCGATGGAGCCGGCGACGCGTTCGGCGATGTCCCCGTCGTCCGTTCCGGTGGCGGCCGCCGTGGTGCCGGCCGCGTCCACCTCGGCGAGGAGCGGGGACTCCACGGCCGCGGGTACCGCCGCCTGGGCTGCGGTGGCGGTCAGTCCCGTACCGAGCAGGGCGGTGACGGCCAGGGTCACGGAGACCACTGTTCCGGGCCTGCGCCACGGCCGGGCGGCACGAGTGCGTATCTGCACGCGCATTCCTTCGGTTCGGGCGGCGGCGGGGGCCGCCGCAGGGCAGGAGCAGCTGGTGGGCAGCTGCCGCGCAACGATGTTCGCGTACGGCCCGTGCGCCGCGTACACCGGGTGGAAGCCCGGCGTCCGCGACGGGGCTGGCGACGCTGGCGAGGGGCCGCGCCACCACTGAACTCCTCAGCGGTGTGCCGCAGTTCAACCCCGCGCGCCACGGGGGAGCACTTCCCCGCAGACGCAGAACACCGCCCCCGTCACCGAAGTGACGAGGGCGGTGTCCTAGACGCCGGAGAAGCCCGTTCCGGTTCCGGCCGGGCCGCTCGCTCTGCGTCAGTCGTCGTTCTTGCCGGACGACGGGGTCGTCTTGGCGATCTGCATCAGGAACTCGGCGTTCGACTTCGTCTGCTTCATCTTGTCGAGGAGCAGCTCGATCGCCTGCTGCGAGTCGAGCGCGTGCAGCACCCGGCGCAGCTTCCAGACGATGCTGAGCTCCTCGCTGTTGAGGAGGATCTCCTCCTTGCGCGTGCCCGACGGGTCGACGTCGACGGCCGGGAAGATGCGCTTGTCGGCGAGCTTCCGGTCGAGCTTGAGCTCCATGTTGCCGGTGCCCTTGAACTCCTCGAAGATCACCTCGTCCATGCGCGAGCCGGTCTCGACCAGCGCGGTGGCCAGGATGGTCAGCGAGCCGCCGTCCTCGATGTTGCGCGCGGCACCGAAGAAGCGCTTCGGCGGGTAGAGCGCGGTCGAGTCGACACCACCGGACAGGATGCGGCCGGAGGCGGGCGCCGCGAGGTTGTACGCGCGGCCCAGGCGGGTGATCGAGTCCAGCAGGACGACCACGTCGTGACCCAGCTCGACGAGGCGCTTGGCGCGCTCGATGGCCAGCTCGGCGACCGTGGTGTGGTCCTCGGCCGGGCGGTCGAAGGTCGAGGAGATGACCTCGCCCTTGACCGACCGCTGCATGTCGGTGACCTCTTCCGGACGCTCGTCGACCAGGACGACCATCAGGTGGCACTCGGGGTTGTTGTGCGTGATCGCGTTGGCGATCGCCTGCATGATCATGGTCTTGCCGGTCTTCGGCGGGGCCACGATCAGACCGCGCTGGCCCTTGCCGATCGGCGACACGAGGTCGATGATGCGGGTGGTCAGCACGCCCGGGTCGGTCTCCAGGCGGAGCCGGTCCTGCGGGTACAGCGGGGTGAGCTTGTTGAACTCGGGGCGGCCTCGGCCGGACTCCGGCGCCATGCCGTTGACCGAGTCGAGGCGCACCAGCGCGTTGAACTTCTCGCGGCGCTCGCCCTCCTTCGGCTGGCGCACGGCACCGGTGACGTGGTCACCCTTGCGCAGGCCGCTCTTGCGGACCTGTGCGAGGGAGACGTACACGTCGTTCGGGCCGGGCAGGTAGCCGGAGGTCCGGATGAACGCGTAGTTGTCGAGGATGTCGAGGATGCCCGCGACGGGGATCAGCACGTCGTCGTCGGCGACCTGCGGCTCGCTCGTACCGAACTCGTCGCGGCCACGACGGCCACGGCGGTCGCGGTAGCGGCCCCGACGGCCACGGCGGCCGCCCTCGTCGTCGAAGTCGTCCTGCGGCCCGGTGTTCTGCTGGCCACGGCCGGCCTGCTGCTGGCGCTGGCCGCCCTGGCCCTGCTGGCCGCCCTGCTCGTCGCCCTTGCCGCGCTCGCGGCGGTCGCGCTGACCGCGCTCGCCACGGTCGCCGCGCTCGCCACGGTCACGACGGTCACGGCGGCCGCGGCCCTCGGCACCGTCCTGCGCGGCGGAGACGGCGGTGGCCGCCTCGGCCTTGGCGTCGGTCTGGGCCTCGGCCTTTGCCTCGGCCTGCGCCGGAGCCTCGACACCGGCGGGGCTGCCGGCGGCGGCGGTGGCGCGGCGGCGGCGGCGCTCGCCGGCCGGGGCGTCATCCGCCCCGCGCTCGGCGTCGCCCGCACGGGCGGTGCCCCCGGCCGGCTGGCCCGGGATGTCGATCTGCTGCTGGGCGGCCGGCTTCTCGGCACGCGCGGCGGCGGGGGCCTCGGCGGGCGCCTCGGCGGTCTCGCCGGTGCGGGCCTTGGAAGTGGCGCGGCGCTTGGGCTTGGTCTCGGCGGTCTCGCCGGCGCTCTTGGCGGGCGCGGCGCTGCCGCCTCCGGCCTGCGCCTCCTTGATGACCTCGATCAGCTGGCTCTTGCGCATGCGCGCGGTGCCCCTGATCCCGAGGCCCGAGGCGACCTGCTGGAGCTCGGCCAGGACCATGCCCTCGAGGCCGGTGCCGGCGCGGCGGCGCTTGGGGGTAGCAGCACCCGCGGGCGCGCTGGTGTCGACACTGGTGTCGGCAGCGCCCATCAGATCGGTGGTGTCGCTCACGAAGGGTCCTTCCCTGGAGCGGACGTCGGCCTGTCTGGCTCGGCGACCGGTTGTGCTGTCCGACCTCGGTCCCTGGTGTGCGGTCCGAGTCGGGGCGGTGGTCCGCCGGTAGAGATACGGCGGAGGAATACGTGCATGGGTTCCGGCGAGAAGCCCCCCAGCTGGAAGCGTGGGAATGTCACGCCGATTCCGGAGCGTGCTCGAAACTGCCTGGCAGTGATCAAAGCAGTTGGGGAGGCTCCCGGAAGAAGGGTGGTCCCTGAAGGGGACACTTAGCACCGAGCCACGACGGCTTCGGATGCGTACTTGAGGTTAACACTACCGGATCCAACAGACATTCCCCCTCTCACTCACCGGCAATCGCGCCCTTCCGACAAGAGCGGCACCAGCAGGACCTAGCCAGCGAGCGGCAGCACGCTCGCACCCGCGGAGTCGAGGGCGAGCCGGTTGGCCGCCCATCCCTCGCCCGCGAGCAGCGCGACCTTGTCGGCCGTGCCGTTCTCGGCCAGCGCGAGGACCGTGGGTCCCGCGCCGGAGATGACCGCGGGGACTCCGTCCGCGCGCAGCCGGTTGACCAGTGCGACGCTCTCCGGCATCGCAGGGGCCCGGTATTCCTGGTGCAGCCGGTCCTCGGTGGCGGGCAGCAGCAGCTCGGGGCGCCGGGTCAGGGCCTCGACGAGCAGCGCGGCACGGCCGGCGTTGACGGCGGCGTCGACGTGCGGGACGGTGCGCGGCAGCAGGCCGCGGGCGGTCTCCGTCAGCACGGGCTTGGAAGGTACGAAGACCACCGGAACGATGGAGTCCGAGGGCTCCATCCTGATGGCCCTGGCGGCGCCCCCGTCCATCCAGGCCAGGGTGAAGCCGCCGAGCAGGCAGGCCGCGACGTTGTCGGGGTGACCCTCGATCTCGGTGGCCAGTTCCAGCAGCGCGGCGTCGTCGAGCTTGTTCTCCCCGCCTATGGTCACGGCGCGGGCGGCGACGATGCCGGCGCAGATGGCCGCCGAGGACGAGCCGAGGCCCCGGCCGTGCGGGATGCGGTTGGCGCAGACGACCTCCAGGCCGCGCGGCTGGCCGCCCAGCAGGTCGAAGGCGGTGCGCATGGAGCGTACGAGCAGGTGGCTCTCGTCGCGGGGCAGGCTGTCGGCGCCCTCTCCCGCGATGTCGATGTTCAGGCCGGAGTCGGCCACCCGGACGACCACGTCGTCGTAGAGCCCCAGGGCCAGGCCGAGGGCGTCGAAGCCCGGGCCGAGGTTGGCGCTGGAGGCGGGGACGCGCACCCGTACGGCGGCGGCGCGGAACGCTGGACCGGCCATCGCTCGATGACACTCCTTGTGACTGTGCGAGATGTTCGCGGTGAATGTACTTGACTTCGTACGGCATCCGAAGGCCCCGGGGGCAGCACCATGGGCATATGCGGCGGGTCGGATGTAAGTACAGCCTATCGAAGGAAGGTTCTGTCGCGACATAGGGCGCACAGGAGGCGCACGATGCGTGTCGCGGCGACCCTTGCCCGTTTGTCTGCGTACGGCCCGTCTTGCCGGTTTGCGCTCTCCGGCGCGGCGACCCGTTCACGGTTCTGGCCAACGGCCGAACCGGGGGTCCGGTTACGCGGAGGCCTCCCGTACGGGCGTACGGGAGGCCCCTCGGGGGTCCTAGACCAGGCCCAGCCGCACGGCGGCGGCCTCGGCGTCCACCGGGACGGTGACCGGCTGGGGGGCGCCGGCGATCGCCCAGTCGGGGTCCTTCAGGCCGTTGCCGGTGACGGTGCACACGATCTTCTGGCCCGGGTCGACCTTGCCCTGCTCGGCGGCCTTCAGCAGGCCGGCCACGGAGGCGGCGGAGGCAGGCTCCACGAACACCCCCTCCTGCGAGGCCAACAGGCGGTAGGCGGCCAGGATCTGACGGTCGGTCACCTCGTCGATGAAACCGCCCGACTCGTCGCGGGCCGCGAGGGCGTAGTCCCAGGAGGCCGGGTTGCCGATGCGGATCGCGGTGGCGATGGTGTGCGGCTCCTTCACCGGTTCGCCGCGCACGATGGGCGCGGAGCCGGAGGCCTGGAAGCCCCAGACCCGCGGGGTGTGCGTGGCGAGGTCGTCGGCCGCGTACTCCTTGAAGCCCTTCCAGTACGCGGTGATGTTGCCCGCGTTGCCGACCGGCAGGACGTGGATGTCGGGGGCGTCGCCGAGCGCGTCGACGATCTCGAACGCGGCCGTCTTCTGGCCCTCGATGCGCACCGGGTTCACCGAATTGACCAGCGCCACCGGGTAGTTGTCGGAGAGCCGGCGGGCGAGGGTGAGGCAGTCGTCGAAGTTGCCGTCCACCTGGAGGATCTTGGCGCCGTGCACCAGCGCCTGGCCCATCTTGCCCAGCGCGATCTTGCCCTGCGGTACGAGGACGGCGCTGACCATGCCGGCGCGCACCGCGTACGCGGCGGCGGAGGCGGAGGTGTTGCCGGTGGAGGCGCAGATGACCGCCTTGGCGCCCTCCTCCTTCGCCTTCGTGATCGCCATGGTCATGCCGCGGTCCTTGAAGGAACCCGTCGGGTTCGCGCCCTCGACCTTGAGGTGGACCTCACAGCCCGTGCGCTCGGAGAGGACCTGGGCCGGGACGAGCGGGGTGCCACCCTCGCGGAGGGTGACCACGGGAGTCGTCTCCGTGACCGGAAGCCGGTCCCGGTACTCCTCGATGATCCCTCGCCACTGATGGGTGCGATTGCTGCTCATGGGTCCTTTACTCCCCTTCAACACGCATGATGCTGGCGACACCGCGCACGGTGTCGAGCTTGCGCAGCGCTTCGACGGTCCCCGAGAGGGCCGCGTCGGCCGCGCGGTGGGTGACGACGACGAGGCTCGCCTCGCCGTCCTTGCCCTGCTGGCGGACGGTGTCGATGGACACGCCGTGCTCCGAGAACACCGTGGCCACCTGCGCGAGGACACCCGGCTTGTCCGCCACATCGAGGCTGATGTGGTAGCGGGTGACGACCTCGCCCATCGGGCTGACCGGCAGCTGGGTGTACGCCGACTCGCCGGGCCCCGTTGCCTCGGCGAGCTTGTTCCGGCAGACCGCGACCAGGTCGCCCAGGACCGCGGAGGCGGTCGGCGAGCCGCCCGCGCCGGGCCCGTAGAACATCAGCCGGCCGGCCGCCTCCGCCTCGACGAAGACGGCGTTGTACGCCTCGCGGACGGAGGCGAGCGGGTGGCTGAGCGGGATCATCGCCGGGTGGACACGGGCGGTGACGGACCGGCCGTCCGCCGCGCGCTCCAGGATGGCGAGGAGCTTGATGGTGCAGCCCATCCGCTTGGCGGATGCGAAGTCCGCGGCACTGACCTCGGTCATGCCCTCGCGGTACACGTCGTCGAGGCGGACGCGGGTGTGGAAGGCGATGCCGGCGAGGATCGCGGCCTTGGCGGCGGCGTCGTACCCCTCGACGTCGGCGGTCGGGTCGGCCTCCGCGTAACCGAGGGCGGTGGCCTCGTCGAGGGCCTCCTGGTACCCGGCGCCGGTGGAGTCCATCTTGTCGAGGATGAAGTTCGTCGTGCCGTTGACGATGCCCATCACGCGGTTGATCTTGTCGCCGGCGAGGGACTCGCGCATCGGGCGGACCAGCGGGATGGCGCCGGCCACGGCGGCTTCGTAGTACAGGTCGAGTCCCGCCTGCTCGGCCGCCGCGTGCAGCGCGGCGCCGTCCTGGGCCAGCAGCGCCTTGTTCGCCGAGACGACGGAGATGCCGTGCTCGAAGGCGGTGGTGATCAGGGTGCGGGCGGGCTCGATGCCGCCGATGACCTCGATGGCCACGTCGATGTCACCGCGTTTGAGCAGCGCGGTGGCGTCGGTGGTGATCAGCGCGGGGTCGATGCCCTCGCGCACCTTGGAGGGACGGCGCACGGCGACGCCCGCGAGTTCCACGGGCGCGCCGATCCTGGCTGTGAGGTCGTCGGCGTGCGTCGTCATGATGCGCGCCACCTCTGAGCCGACCACTCCACAGCCCAGCAGCGCCACCTTCAGCGGACGCGTACGCATCATCTCGACCTACGCCTTTCGTCATGACCCGGCTTGCTCGTGCAAGCACGGTGTGAACCAGTCTCACGCACTGGACAGGACTTTCCATCCCCTGTCCAGATCGCGAGATGTCTATTTCATTTATCCGAGGTCGAGACGCAGGAGATCCTCCTCCGTCTCGCGCCGGACGATCACGCGCGCCTCCCCGTCGCGGACCGCGACGACGGGCGGGCGCAGCGCGTGGTTGTAGTTGCTCGCCATGGAGCGGCAGTACGCCCCGGTCGCCGGTACGGCGATCAGGTCGCCCGGCGCCAGGTCGGCGGGCAGGAAGGCGTCCCGGACCACGATGTCACCGCTCTCGCAGTGCTTGCCGACCACGCGCGACAGCATGGGTTCCGCGTCGGAGCGGCGCGAGACGAGCGCCACGCTGTACTCGGCGTCGTACAGGGCGGTGCGGATGTTGTCCGACATGCCGCCGTCGACGCTCACGTACGTCCGCAGGCCCTCCAGCGGCTTGACCGTGCCCACCTCGTACAGCGTGAAGGCGGTGGGGCCGACGATCGCGCGGCCGGGCTCGACGGAGATGCGGGGGGTGCGCAGGCCCGCGGACTCGCACTCGCGGGTGACGATCTCGCCGAGGGCCTTGGCGATCTCGTGCGGCTCGCGGGGGTCGTCCTCGGGCGTGTAGGCGATGCCGAGGCCGCCGCCGAGGTCGATCTCGGGCAGCTCCACGCCGTGCTCGTCGCGGACGGCCGCGAGCAGCTGGACGACGCGGCGGGCGGAGACCTCGAAGCCGGCCATGTCGAAGATCTGCGAGCCGATGTGCGAGTGGATGCCGATGAGCTCCAGGCTCTCGTGGCCCAGCGCGCGGCGCACGGCCTCGGCGGCCTGGCCGCCGGCCACGGCGATGCCGAACTTCTGGTCCTCGTGGGCGGTGGCGATGAACTCGTGGGTGTGCGCCTCGACACCGACGGTGACGCGGATCTGGACGCGCTGGCGCCGTCCCAGCTCGGCGGCGACGTGGGCGACGCGGGCGATCTCCTGGAAGGAGTCGAGCACGATCCGTCCGACGCCGGCCTCGATGGCGCGGCGGATCTCGGCGACGGACTTGTTGTTGCCGTGGTACGCGATCCGCTCGGCGGGCATCTCGGCGGCGAGCGCGGTGGTCAGCTCGCCGGCGGAGCACACGTCGAGGTTGAGCCCCTCTTCCTTGAGCCAGCGCACGACGGCCTTGGAGAGGAAGGCCTTTCCGGCGTAGAAGACGTCGGCGTCGGTGCCGAAGGCGTGGGCCCAGGCGCGGCAGCGGGCGCGGAAGTCGGTCTCGTCGAGGAAGTAGGCCGGGGTGCCGAACTCCTCGGCGAGGCGCGTCACTTCGAGGCCGCCGACGGACACGACGCCGTCGTCGTTGCGGCGCACGGTCCGCGACCAGACCTTCTCGTCAAGGGCGTTGAGGTCGGCCGGCGGCGCGGTGTAGTGGCTCTCGGGCAGCACGTCACCGTGGCGGGGGCCTGCGGGGTGTGCGGAACGGCTCATGACGGCGTGGCTCTTTTCTGCGGTCTGCGTCTACGAAGTCTCGGGTGCGTCGATGCCGAGCAGGGACAGGCCGCCCGCAAGCACCGTCCCGGCGGCCTCGACGAGGGCCAGGCGGGAACGGTGGGCGGCCGAGGGTTTCTCGTCGCCGAGGGGCAGCACCGTGTGCTGGAGGTCGAGCAGGGCATCCCCGAGGGTGACGAGATGCCTGGCCAGCCGGTCGGGCGCGCGTTGGTGGGCGGCCGCTTCCAGTACGAGGGGGTACTCGGCGAGGGCGCGGAGTACGGGGTCGTGGTCGGGGGTGGCCCCGGCCTCGGGCGCGAATCCGAGCCGGGCGGCGTTGCGGAGCAGGGCGCGGGCGCGGGAGTGGGCGTACCGGACGAGGAAGAAGGGGTTGTCCTCGGTCTGCACGAGCAGGGTCGCGGGGAACGCGGGTGCCTCGGCGGGCGGCACGCTGAGCATGGCCCACCGGGCGGCCTGGTCGCCGTACCGCGCGACGGCGTCGGCGTCGCGGCGGGCGAGGGGGGCGACGTTCGGCCCGTCGTAGGGGTCGGCGATGCCGCGGGCCCGGAGCAACCGGACGACGACCTCGCGGACGACGCGGCGGCGGAGGTCGGTGGCGGTGTCGACGTCGAAGGGCTCGACGGGCAGGGGCGCGGAGGCGAACCCGTACGCGGCCCCCTTCCCACCCACCTCGCGCACCAGCTCGCCCGCGGAAGCCGGACGCAGCTCGAAATTGAGGAACCCGCCCCCGGTGACGACGACGCTCCG
Organism: Streptomyces sp. NPDC086023; assembly: GCF_044540325.1. Lineage (NCBI taxonomy): Bacteria > Bacillati > Actinomycetota > Actinomycetes > Kitasatosporales > Streptomycetaceae > Streptomyces > Streptomyces sp. NPDC086023. Next base: position 97,326 of record NZ_JBITRX010000010.1, on the reverse strand, counting down.
GATCCCGGGCTCGCGGGACAGGGAACCGGCCAGCACCTCGGCGACCCGCCGGGGCCCGCCCTCCACACCCTTGCCGACCCGGAAGGCGACGGGGGTGGCGTACTCCCCCACCCCACCCGGCCGGGTGCGCTCGACGACCACCCGCTCGGGCACGGTCACACCGCACAGCTCACCCCGCGCGACGGCACTGCGCACGGCACGCGCCACGGTGCGGGAGAGATCGGCGGGGGTCACGGGACAAGCGTATGGGAGAGGCCCCCCCTCCCCGCGAACCGATTCCGGCATGTGAACGCCGAGCCACCGGAATCCCCGACGCCCAAGCCCCCCGGGGGCCCGCCAAGCACTCGGGCACGGGGGCACCCGGGCACCCCAGGACCAAGGAACCCAAGCACCACCCGGGCACCACCCGGACACTCAGGCACCCGGACACTCAGGACTCAGGCAAAACCCAGGACTCAGAGACACTCAACGAATGACGGACCCGGCCCCCATCCGCCCCTCACCACTCTCGTCCTCGCCCTCCGGCCGCTCGTCGGCAGCCGGCCGGGTGTCGATCAGTCGCCGCACGAGCCGCACCAGCTCCGCCGGCTCGAAGGGCTTGGCGAGGAAGGCGTCCACCCCGGCCGCGACCCCGGTCTCGGCGTCGTACTGGGTACAGGCGCTGACGATGGCGACGGGCAGGTGGCACGTCCGCGGATCCGACCGCAGCCGTGCCGCGGCGTTGATCCCGTCCAGCCGCGGCATCACGACGTCCATGGTCACGACATCGGGCCGCACCTCATGGACCACGTCCAGGCATTCGGCACCATCGCTCGCGGTCACGACCTCGAAGCCCTCCAGCTCGAGGTTGACCTTGATCAGCTGCCGGATGACCTTGTTGTCGTCGACAACAAGCACCCGGCCCGACGCGCCTGGCACAACTTGAGAGTAGGTCCGCTCCGGGTCCCGCGTCCGGGTTTTCCCCACTTCCACCCCCTGCGGGCGACCCGCCCCCACAGACCTGCGAAACCCGTTCCTGATCACCCCTCCGGAGCTGGTAGTGTTCTTCCCGTCGCCGCAAGGCAACACCCCGCCCCCGTAGCTCAGGGGATAGAGCAACGGCCTCCGGAGCCGTGTGCGCAGGTTCGAATCCTGCCGGGGGCACCGCAGTTCAGGTGCCTAAAAGGCCCTCTGACCAGGCAACTAGCCAGGTCGGAGGGCCTGTTGTTTTGCGCAGCCATACGCCACCTCACGCACCTCTAGGACACCCCCTGTGGGACATGCGTGGGATCGGACATCAAGTGTCATTCCAGACAAACCAAGACACATCAAACGCCCCGAGGGTGAACCCTCGGGGCGTTTGATGTGATGATCGTCACGCGTATTCGGCGTAGAAGTTCTCGACCTTCTGGTTGGCAATCGCGGCTCGGCCATGTATGCACTTCGCATACCGGGCCAGAAGCACCTCCACGGAGTTGCCAGCCCTCCGGGCGGCCTCCGTGGGGTCCATGCCCGCATTGAGCCAAGCCGAGAGGGCGGCGTGACGTAGGTCATACGGGATGCCTGCCAGCGGGCTCGCGACCAACTCCGGCGGAAGACCAAACTCGCGCGCCTCGGACCAGACACGTCCATATGTGGATGACCCGACTACTCCTCCGCGCTCGTTGAAGAACAGCCGCCCGTCGTCGGCGACCCCGAAGGTCTCAATCCCATCCAGAAGCATCCAGACCAGCACCGGAGGTAGGGGCACCACCCGGACGTCCTCCGGTGCCCGGTTCTTCAGCCCCCGGTCATCATGAACTTCGCCAGTTTTCGTCCACTTCTTCCCGACTGTGGGCCGCGTCCGGTGGAGAGTGGCCGAACCCCACCCCTCCTTGGGGAGGTAGCAATCCGGGAGCGCGAGGCCCACAGCCTCGGCCGGCCGGATGCCCGCGTAGTACATCGCCCCGAACATACCGACCAACCGACGACCGCGAGCCCGCCCGAAAGACCCTACGTAGGAGGTCGCATCAATAAGGTTCGCGGCCTGTCGAGGATTCGCGACAACGCGCGGATCAACTTCTACGACTTTCTTGCTGACCGTCTCCTTCACCTGGCCGACCGGATTTTCTGCGAACTCGCCGATCTCCGTCGCATAGTTGAGTGCCGCCACGAATCCCTTGCGCTTTCGCTTCGCGAACTCTGTGGACGCTTGGGTGCCGTCGAGCTTGAGTTTCAGGGCGTCGAGGACGGTATGCACGATCTTCTTGTCGTCCAGGGCCCTCAGGGGCGGGGAATTCTCCGCGACCCAGTTGAGGACCGCCCGGGAGTCCGCTGGAATCTCGCGATCATTCGGTCCGGGGAGAACGAAAGCCCAGTCGCGCAGGGCCCGCTGTAGCGCCATGTCAGCGGGCCTGCCAGGGGTCTTGGGAAGGATGGCCTTGGTGACCGCCGTCAGCGACTCGTTGATCTCGTCGCGGTAGTTCGGTGAGGCCATCGGCCACCTTCGCCCCATGTAACTCAGAGCAAACTCGTACCAGGTCGGGCCTTGCGGCTGCTCCTCCATGGAGCCCGGCAGGCCGCTCTCCGTGTCGAACTGCTCACCGGCCTCCTGGGCCATGAGCAACCGGGCGCGCAGCTTGTCTGCCAGCCCCTGGGTGGCCCGCGACCGCGAGAAGGGACGGCCGGCCACGCCCCACCGCACCTCGAAAGTGTCCTTGCCCTGACGCCGCTTCGTCCTGACCTGCCATATTCGGACGTCAGTCGTTTTCAAGCTGCCAAATCCTCTCTTTCCTGCAGCCATTCGAGAAAGTCGCCACGCCATAGCCGCAGCTCACCATTAGGAAGCTTGAAGGACGCCGGCGCGACACCCAGCTCCCTCCATCGGTAAAAAGTTCTACGCGATACACCGCCGAGCTCTGAAAGCACCTCGGGAACCGTCATGAGCACATCGCCCGCTCGCGACTTTTCGCTCTGTCGCCGCCGCCTCACGAAACCACCTGCTCGGAGCGGCGGTAAGCCACTACGAGTGGAAAGCAGCCTCCACAGGGCCACATCAGGGCAAGGAGCGGCGCAAATTCGCGTGAGGAAGGATTTTCTTCGAGCCGGAGCACGTCGCAGTTCCTAAGGGTTCATCCGAGCGAACCGGGGGGGCAGGGGTTCCCTTGGCTTCGCATCCGTAGTCGGCCCTCGGCGGCCGACGGGAACAGGAGTCGCGATCTGGTCCACCGCCAAGCAGCCAGAACACGTCCCTGATGATCCGGACGATCCCCGGTTTCGGAAACCGGGGATCGTCCGCTACATTGCGCCCTGCACTCAGCACCCCATCAGGCCGTAAGGCTGTATCGGTGAACGCCCCCGTGAAGTTCACGGCGGGACAGCAAGCCTTCTTTCGTCAGTCGTTCAAGGCCGACTTGGGCTGTCGGCGTTGAGCAGCCAACAGCCCTCGCCACCTGGCCAGCCGTCACTTCCGGGTGATTCGCCACCCATGCGAGGATCTTCTGGCCGAGCAGGAGATCCTGCTGCTTCTGGGCAGCCACGAATAGCCCGGCGCAACAGAGGCAAAGACACAAGGCGGTCGAGACGCCGACAAGATCGCCTTGCAGTGATGCCGTAGCGGCGTTGATTGCCCCCACAGCAAAGAGGACTGGGGATGCATATCGAAGGGATCCGGACAGGGACAGGGAGGCTCCTAAGAGAATCGGGCCGCAGGTTAGCGGCGGATAAATCGGTGGGTGTGTAGGTTGACATGCGGATGCGCTTTGCTCCAGTCCTGTCCTGTAAATACTTGTCTGCCGAGAGCGATACCGCCCCTCTCGCCTTTTTCGTGGCCTCGGGCCGGCATTCACAGGGTCGAAGAGCCCGAGGGCATGGGGGACCCCCGCTCAGCGTGCGAGGTGAGCTCTGCCGCGGCTACGGCAACCACGGCACCGCAGGTGTCGGCAGCAGCAGCGGAGTGGCTCGGGTGCTCAACGGCTGATCGGGCCGGCCCGGCTGCAAGAGTGGTCGAGGAGGCGCGTACGGAACCCCAGCCTCGATATTTCAGCCAACGGCAAGAGGATCGACCGATACGGCTAAGCCGACACGTGCGGAAGCGACGGCGGCGACGGAGCCATCCTCATCACCTGGTGAGACCACTGGGTCCGAGCAATCGCTGCACAAGGCAGGGCTGCACCGTCAGGTCCCGGCGAGCGCCGGCGTCCTGTGCTCGGGCCGGTCACCGACAGCTCGGCGACCTTCTAAAAGCTGCTTTTCCCTATCGATCAGGAGGATCATCCAACAGCGTGCCAGCCCCAGGGCCGTGGTCCCTTCCGTCCTCGCAGGCAGTCAACTCGGCTCTGGGCTTCGGTTCTCGCCGACAAATCAAGGTCCGCGATCTGCAGGGCGAAGGTAACGAGCCGGAGCTCACGAATTCCGCGGAGCGTTGGGTAGCCGGGCCAGTCCATGACGTCGTACCCGTACTGGTCGCAGTAAGCCCGGTATCGGTCGGTGGATAGGCTCCCAAAGGTGTCGGCCTCGATCGCGGTCGACGTGAGGTCCCACTCCGGGGGGCCGATGGATGTGCGTTCGTAGTCGAGAAGGACGGCCCGTCGCATCGGTGTCTTGATCACCGCGCAGTTCCCCGTCCAGGCGTCGCCGTGGACCACACAGTCCCCCCGACCGCTGGGCAGGTCCCGCCATTGTCCTTCGAGCTCGCGGAGACGGTTCAGGAGCCAGGCACGATCCTCCTCAGCCACGGCGCGGGAGGCGGCGAGCCGCTCCTCGATCCGGACGAACGGGTTGAGCCGGCCGATCGCGAAGCCGGGGAGGGGGAGGCGGTGAAGCTGGGCCAGGAGGCCGGCGAGGTCTGCCTCCGTGCCGGCCTCATGCGGAGGAAGGAGTTCCCAGAAGGTGGCCGCTCGACCGCTCGCGATCACCGGCTGGTCTATCGCGAGAGGTTCGACCGTGGGCACGCCGGCCGAAGCCAACCATCGCGCCACGGCGACTTCGCGAGCAGCGGCCTCGTTCTGACCGGGCCTGGCGATCCTGACGACGACGTCGGAGGCGAGCCTCCACAGTGCGTTCTCACCCAACCGGATGAGCGTGGCGCCGCAGGCAGAGAACCCTCTCGCCGCCACGACCTCTGCGAGCACCGCCCGGGACAACTCGATGTCGGCCGTGGTCATGCCAGTACGGCACCGATCCTGGCTCGGAGCTCGGCGAGCTCCGGCCTCCGGCTGAAGGGGGCGGCAGCCTGCGCAAGGGAGACGACGTCGGCAGCGGCACGACGGGAGCTCAGGCGGCCTACCTCGTCGAGGGCCTTCGTGGCCACAGCCGCAGCGCGATCCGGCTCGCGGGTCGACATCAGCAGCGTCGCGAGTTTGGTCCCGGAGAGTGCACGGGACCGAGCGAATTCCGGGGTGTGGCCTTCGACTGCGCTCTCCAACCGGTGCCGCGCCAGTTCGACGGCGGTCCTGTCTCCCGCGAGCATCGCCACATCGAAAAGTGCGTGCCCCGTGTCTCCGAGGTGCTGGGCGTGATCGTAGAAGAGCATCCAGGGAGCCTCCTCTCTGAGGCTCTTCGCCCGGGTCACGATGTCATCGGACAGGCCGATGACATCACGGGCCTCCTTGGCTTGCTTCATCTTGGCCAAAGCCCGCGCCCTGGCGTTGTGGAGCATCGCTTGCTCGCGCGGAGTGAGTCGATCGGACCGTACCAGGCCCACTTCCGCGAGCGTGAGGCCCTTCTGCGGTCGGCCGCGCCAGATCTCCTGCCTCGCGTGCCAGTTGAGAGCGCTGGCCCGCAGGCTCCAGTTGTCAGCTTCCTCGGCACACTGGCGCCCCAGCTCCAGGAGCGCGGCGGCCTCGTCGTGCTGGAGCCGGTCAAATGCCGCGGCTCCGAGCACAATCGCCAGTCGGCCGACGTCTGTGAACAGGTCCTGCCTGAGCGATGGAGGGCAACTCAGATCCAGAAGGGCGCGAGCTCTGGCCATCTCCCCTTCGGCGGCACTCTGGACGAGTCCGTCTCCACCGAACCGAGCGTCCCACCGGGACAGGGTGGTGGAGGCGGCCCGGACCTGTTGGATGTCCTCCGCGCGAACCTGCCGCGGGCGGGGCGGCCCAGCGGGCAGGGCTGTGGCTGCAACGCCGAGGCCCCCGAGTAAGGTCATCAGCTTGCGGCGGTCCACTGCAGACATCCTCTCTAGGTAGGCGACCGGGATCCCTCCCACCCTGCCCGAGAGCCAGTCTTCCATGCCGCTCACGACGGGAAGGGTCACGTCCTTGTCCGCATGGGAGCCCTCTTGTGGCTCCTCTTGTTCCACGTACCGCCACAGTCGTGTTAGGGCGCCGCCGGCGTCGAGCGCGACATCGAACTTGGCCGCCAACTGTGCGGTGCACCGCCTCTGGTTCTTCTCGATTCGTTCTACGTACGTGGCGCTGAGCTGCACCAGCTCGCCTAGGGCCTTGGAGGAGAGGTGCCGCACTCTGCGCCAGTTCCGAAGTTCCTTGCCCCACCAGGCTCGCGCCGATTGGTTCTCGTCCAGCGGTACCGGCTTCTGTGCCATGGCTCCCCCTTTCGGCTTCTCCATGCGGACAAGAGGCTTGTCCGCATGGGCAGATTCTTTGAATACCCCACTCTGGACTTCGAGTTCGGCGAAACCGCCAGACTCCACTCACCCGGGCGGGAAGGCCGTGGGTACGACGAAGCCCGGCTCCTCCCAGGGAGGCGCCGGGCCAGCACAGGCGGGCAGGAGTCAGATCGTGCCTTGGTCCACCGCAGCGGTGAAGGCCGCCCATGCGTCGTGGCCCAGGCTGATCGTGCCGCTGTTGGGCCGCTTGGAGTCACGCACTCGGAGGCCGTCCCTCGCGAACGCGCACTCCACGCACTCGTTGTTAGGCGAGCCGCTGTACGAGCTGGTGAAGTATTCGAGCTGGTCTTCCACGTGTCCTCTACTTACTTGCGAGATGCAGGAATCGATCACGCGCCTCGGCGATGAGGGCCGCCGATGCGGAAGGGTCAAGCGCCTCCTGGCGCAGGTAGGCATGGCCGCCCGCGTACTCCTCAAGCGCTTCGGTGTGCTCCAGGAAGACGCCGCCGGTCTGGTGCTCCAGAAAGACGACATCGAGGGCGGGCCCACCGAATCCACCGTAGATCACGTGGCTGCCGAGTCCCGCGCTGTAGACCCCGCCTTCGAAGGGGAGGACCTGGATCGCGATGGTGTCCTGGCTGCCGCGCTTCAGAAGCTGCGACATCTGGGCCGCCATCACCTCGGGGCTGCCGACATTGCGCCGTAGCACGGCCTCGTCGAGGAACACCTCATACCGGGGAGGCACGTCTCGGTCAAGAATCTGCTGCCGCCGCATCCGCAGGCTCAGGCGGTCCCCCAGGTCGTCCTCCGGCAAGGACCAACCCGGAGTCGTCTTGATGGACTTGGCGTAGTCCATTGTCTGCAGCAGGCCGGGGATCACTCCGCCGGCGAGCTGGCGGATGTGGGTCGCCTCGTCCTCCAGGGCCAGCAGAAGCCGCATGTGCTCCGGTAGATCGCCGCGGTCCATCCACCATCCACCGGTGTCCTGGCTGTTCTTGGCCAGGTCGACCAGCTCCAGGCGCTCCTCGTCCGATGCCCCGTAGAGCCTGCAGAGCTGATCCACGAGCGGCCACCGCACCTTGGTCTTCGCGCGCTCGTAACGGCTCAGCGTGGCCTTGGAGATGCCTACTCCAGCCCCAGCTTCCTCCCCCGACAGTCCGGACTGCTTCCGGAGGGCTGCCAGACGGATGCCGAGCAGGCGAAGGCGGGTGGTCGGACCTTCCCACCCGGGGACATCAGCCGAGGCGGCTGGCCCTGTCGGTGTCAGCATGGCGTACTCCCCTTACGCGAGTGCCGCCATCCTTCCCGCTCGTACGGGGCGGCCACAAGGCAAGGTACACGGCACGGTTTCGGCAGCGGCATATGCATGATCCGCTCATGCGGACACTCTCACCGTGAGAGTTTCACGGGCTGCCGGGCGGCGACATACTCCAGTCGCGCCACCAAGCAACCGGTCGTTCGCACCCCTGCTGACGCTGTGATGCGGCGCCCTCCCGCACATGCACGTTCCCCGAGCAGTCCGTCGCCTCGTACGCCTGAGGAGCCCCCCATGGCACATGAGCACACCCTCCGGACCCCTGAACGTCCTTCCTCTCGCCTGGCACCGCTCCGGAACGCCGTCGCCGTCTCCCTGCCCAGCTCGCCGGCGTGCGTCCGAACGTCGCGGCAGGTCGCGGCGGAAGCGATGGAGCGGTGGGGTGGCATCCCCGCGGCGGTGGCGGCTGACGCGCTCGTCGTCGTGTCCGAGCTGGTGACGAACGCGGTCCTGCACGGCGGTGAGGGCAGCGCCGAGGAGGTCGTCGGGCTGCACATCGAGCACTGCGGCGACGAGCTGGTGGTCGAGGTCACCGACGGGACCTCGAAGCCGGCCCGGCTCAAGACCGCAGGGGCCGCGGAGACAGGGGGCCGAGGTCTTCTCCTGGTGACGAGGCTGGCCAAAGACTGGGGTCTCAGCGACAAGAACCGCACCACTTGGGCTCGCCTTACAACTCGCCCCCAGGAGCGGGCATGCTGATCGCGCGCAAGGACGAGACCACTCTGGAGTGGCTCCGGGCCTCGCTCGCGCGGTCTGTTGCGGACGACCCGCCGGACGACGAGGAGGACCTGCTCGCCGCCATCGACGCGGTCATGGATCCCTGCCACGCGCCGGCGCCCCCGGCAGCGCCTTCCGTGACCGGTGCCCTGCTGGACCGTCTCCCCTTCCGGCCCCGGCGCCGCGAGGAGGTCGCGCTGAAGGCCGGCGCGCTCTCCGAGGAGGACGTGGCCCGGATCCTTTTCCAGTTCAGGCGCGCGACCGAGCCGGCCATCAACCGAGCGACGGTCCGGGTCCGGCCCGTTCCGACCCGGCTGATCACGCAGGCGCGTGCGCTCCACCAGGGCATGTCCGAGGGCGATGAGACGGTCGGCTACCTGCGCCGGTACGCCCAGGTGCTCCTGAACCTCCTGGACCTGGTGAGGGGTGACACCTCGTGACGCCCCCTCCCCCCGCGCTCGTCGACCTCCCCCTGCTCGTCCACACAGCCCGTTCCCTTCTCTCGTCCCGCTGCCGGAGCATCATGACCCCCGACTTCGAAGCCGCCCCCGACCCGCAGAGCGCCGAGCCGGTCGGCGACCCGACGCTCATCCGGATCCGGTCGGATCTGGCGGCGCTGAGGCGGCTCGGGAAGCAGTACGACACGGTGTCCGGAGGCGACACCGAGGGCGTGTTGCGGTTGGTGACGCCCTGGCTGCCGGTCGCCGAAGGGCGTCTGCAGGCCGCGGAGGGCTCGCCCGCCGACCAGGCCCGCTGGCGGAGCCTCATCGACGAGGTGCACACCAGGTCCGACGCCGGCTTCGTGACGGCGAACTCGGCTGCGAGGCGCCTGCTGCGGGAGCTGGCGGAGGCGTTCTTGCCGGGGCCGAGCGTGCGCGAGATCGCGGACCGCGTGCGCAGGGGAATCGCCGACGGCGTCCTTCCTCCCGGAACCCTGCTGTCGCGTCTTCGGATCCTGGCGGACGCCGGACTGACTCCGGCCTCCGGCACGCGTGTGGACCTCGCTCTCCAGGACCTCGCGGCCGACGGCCTGGTCGTGGTCCGGCACTCGAACCAAGTCCTGGTGGCGGGCAGGAAGACGTGCGACCAGGTCACCATCGCGGCCGACCTGCTGCGCGCACTGGTGTCCACCGGTATCTATCCCCTGATGTCGTCCCTGCCCGGCCAGCAGGATCTGTCCCGGCTGCTCGCCGCCGAGAGGCCGATCGTCAGCCGGGCCTTGCACCGGCTGCACGAGGAGGGGTACCTCTCCGTCCAGCCCAGCAGGCGAGCGGTGGTCCGCCCGGTGCCGCCGGTCCCGGTGAGCGGGCCGCCCACGCTGGAGGACTTGGTCGGGCGGCTGCGCAGGGCGGCGCCGTCCGGTACGAATCTCGATCGTGCCAGCCTCCGCAAGAGCTGCCGCCGGGCCAAGACCTGGCAGCACCGCCGCTCGGCCCCCGACGCCGAATCGCTGCGGGAGGTGCGCCAGAGCCTGGTCGCCGCCGCCGCGGACCTGCTCCCGCTCGCCGCCCGCCGGCACCCGGACGACCCGGACGCACACGCCGTCCTCGGGTACACCGTCACCGCCGCGCTGCACGACTGGCCGGCGGAGCGGGAGATCGAGGTCTGGCGTCTGGCGTGCGTGGCCACCGCCGTCCTGGACGTCCTCGACCTCGCGGGGGCTGCCGCGTGAGCACCGACCGCCTGCCCCAGCCCCGGAGCGCGATGAGCACCGCCCCGATGCACCCCTACCTCGCGCGCGAGCTGGCCGCCCGGGCGGAGAGGGCTGACGAGCACTGGGCCCGGCTGGCCCGGCTGCAGCCGGCCGACCAGCTGGTCGGCGCCGGCCGCCACATGGATCACGTCAACGCCGCGTTCCTGGCGCGGGCCGTGGCGGACTACGGATGGCCCGGCGTGCCGCTCGTCGGCGAGGAAGGCGCGAGGGCCGCGTGGCGACTTGCCCTTCGCGCCGACACCCGGGCCGACATCCAGCGGCTCGCATCCCGGCTGATGCACGAGGCCGTGGACCAGGGCGCCGCCTCCCTGCGGCAGTGGGCTCACCTCTACGACCGGTGTCTCGTCAACGGGAACCTGCCGCAGCTCTACGGCACCCAGTACCGCCTCGGCCCCGACGGGCCCGAGCGGCAGACGGTGTCCGAACCGGCTGGCGATCTCGACGCGCGCCGGGCCGCGGTGGGACTCCCGCCCGCCGGCCTCGCGCTGGGGAGGCTGCGCGACCGTCTGGCCGCGGCCCCGTCCTTCGGCGCGGCGACGCCCTCTGTCCTCGCGGGCGCGGCATGACCACCGCTTTCGCCCCGGGCGACATCACCCACACCCTCTGATCGAAAGGACTGTCTGATGAGGATCGGTACCGCGGTACTGCTCGCGGGCGCGGCTGTGGCCGGCGTCGGCGTGGCCCGTCTGCGCCAGGAGGCGAAGCACCAGCGGGAACGGGTCGACATCGCCCTCACCCGCAACCAGCTGGACTGGCTGGAGAAGGTCTTCACGGACCCCGGCGTGGCGGCGAAGTGGGCGCCCGCCGGCATGGAGCCCGAGGAGTACATGGGGCTGATGTCCGCCAACCACATGCTCTGCACCCTCAGCCTGCGCGACCGGCTCGGCCACGTGAGCAAGCACCAGCTCCGCCTCTACGCCTCGATGATCATGGGCAACGAGACGGCCCGGCGGTACTGGGAGAAGTTCGGGAACCTCCGCGCCGAGGAGGCGACAGGAGACCCGCGGGCCGAGCGCCTCCACGACGCCCTGGCCAGGGCCGCGGACGAAGCCGGACGGGCCGGGCGCGAGAGCCAGCCCGCCGCTGCCTGACGCGGAGGGGACGTCCCGCGCCGTCCTGACAGCGCGGACCTAGACCGGGGCCTCCCTCATCCGAGGGAGGTGGCGCACCCGTCCGCGCCCCGGCCGCACCTCCGTGGAGGAGTTCGCGGCCGGCCCTCCCCTCACTGACGCGGCGGGTCCGAGGGGTACGGCATCCCACACCCCAAGAGAACCCCTTTTATACAGATATGCCCCCCTGGAGTAGGGCGGTGCCCTGGCCGACCGCTTGATGCGGCAGCGGCCGGCAGACGCGGAGGAAACCGATGACCTGGTGGGGAGCCCTGTTCGTCGCCACGTTCTGCGGCGCGGCCCTCTTCCTCGTGGAAATCGTGCCCCGCCTGCCGGGCCGACGCCCCGGCAACACAGGAGCAGCGCCACCGCCCCACGACGACGAGCACGCCCACGACGACCAGAAGGGAGCCTGCCCGTGAGGGCCTCTTCGACGATCCTCCGGAGCACCGCCCCGGCACTCCCCGCAGCCGACCCCGGCCTGCCCGGCCCCGGCCAGGCAGGAGTCGCCGCGCCGCAGCTCTCCCGCGCCCGCGGAACAGGTGCGGGTCCCGACCTGCCGATGCTCCTCACCCTCCGCAAGGAGCTGCGCTCGGGCGACTGGCGGCCCGGGACGGTGCGCACCCAGGCCGGCCTGCGGACCCGCTTCGGCGAGACCCAGCTCATGGCCACGGCCGTGACCCGTGTCCTGCGCGACGAGGGCCTGGTCGCGCTCGACGGGTTTCCCGGTGTGCGGGCCCTCGGGCCCGCAGGCCGACCGCCGCACCGCACCAGCACCGCGACCGACCTGGTCGTGGAGGCGATCCGGAAGCGGCTCACCGACCACACCTACCAGCCCGGCGAGCGAATGCCGTCCCAGCAGGCTCTCGCCATCGAGTTCGACACCTCACGGACGACGGTCCAGCTGGCCCTTGTCCAGCTGAGGCTGGAGGGCCTGCTGCGCCCGAACCAGACGTCCGAGACGCCCGGGACGTACGTCCTCGATCCCTCGCGGGAGGCCCGGGAGGCTCTTCTCCTGGCCGACCTGCGGGTGGCGATGCGCCGGGGCGGGTGGACGCGGGCGGAGTACCCCGACGTCGTCGAGCGCGCGCTGCACGTTCTCGTCGGCTCCGCCGCACGAGCGGGGGGTGAGCCGTGACCGACGTCTTCACCGTGCTCGTCACCCTGCTGACGCTCGGCCTGGCCGGGTTGAGCGTCCGGCTCAGGCAGAAGAAGCCCGCGGCGGCCGTCCCGGGCGGGCGGAACGGGTTTCCGTCCTGCGCCGGCTTCCTCGTCCTGGTGCTGCTGCTCATCGCCTCCACGGCGGTGGTCGAGCACGCCCCCTGGCCCCAGCCCTCTGCCTCGCCGAAGGAGTCCCCGTGAGCGAGTGGACCCAAGAGCCCGTGACCGAGCCCGTCTACGACCGGGCCGATCCGCAGAGCGGGCGCGCGCTGGTGAACTTCCACCTGCGCGAGCTGGGGATCGGCGAGAGCAAGCTCGTCAGAACCGGCGCCGACGGCCAGCGCTTCTGCCGGCACGTACTGCCCCAGGGGCTGGGGGTGTGCCGCGCCCACGTGCTCACCGAGGCCGCGTGGCCCGAGGGCGCGGAGCTGTGCGTGACGGTGGACTGGGCGCCGGACGCCGCGCTGCGCCGCGACGGCTGGACGGGCCGGGTGCCGGCCGGGGCGGACGCCCACTGGCGTGAGCGGATCGCCGCGACCGCCCGAGCCCTGGAGTCCCTCGGGTACGTCGTGGAGCCGAGCCGGTTCCGGTGCTCGCCCCGCTGCCACGCCGGTGCCGAGCTGCTCGTCTACCGGATGCCCGCGGGCGTGCCGCCGAGGCAGGAGCCGACGGCCTGGGCGCTGTCGGAGCCCGTTCCCCCGCACTTCCAGCGACTCGGCTGGTATCCCGACCGCTCGCCGCAGGAGATCGTGCGCGACGCCCTGCTTGAGGCCGGGCTCGGCCTTTTCCGGCGGGAGCCGTCCCCCTTCGGCCAGGTCGCCGTCCGTGACATCACCCAGACGGTGTGGCCGCCCGAGGCCGACCGCTGTACCTGGCTGACCTGGTGGCCGGCCGCCGCCTTCGCCCGCGCCCCGGGCACCGGGCTGGCGCCCGCCGGTGCGGAGGAGCGCTGGCGCGAGTGCCTCGGCCGCCTGCAGCAGGCCCTGACCGGCGCCGGCCTCGTCGTCCGTTCCCGGGCACGCCCCTGGAACCCGGACACCGACGAGACCGCCGACGTCCTCGTCTACCGCGCCGCCTCCCCGTTCTCGACTTCGGAGTGACCGTGTTCTTTCTGCCTCTCCGCCGACCGGCGGACCCGGCCGTCGTACGGACGGCGACCATGCTGACAGCCGACATCGACGCACTGCGGCCGGTGACCGGCCGGCGCACCGACTGGCCGGCGGAGGCCATCGAGGGTGCCTTCCGCCGCGTCTACACCTCGACGCAGCCGTGGCTCAGCCTGGCCCGGACCCGGCGCGACACGACGGACTCGCCGGCCGACCGGGCCCGGTGGGACGTGTGGATCGCGGCGCTCACCCCGCCCGAGCACTCCGTCCGGGGCACCTACGCCCAGGCATGCGTCCTCGTCGCCCAGGGCCGGGAGATGCTGCGGGCGCTGCGCGAGACGCTCGCCCCCTGTCCCTCGGTCGGGTCGGTCGCCAAGGAGATCGAACAGCTCATCCAGACAGGGGACCTGGCGCCCGCCGCCCGGATTCCCCGCAGATCGCTGGCCAGGCGCCTTCGGGTGCCGGCCGTGTACATCGACCTGGCGCTCGCGGACCTGGCCGAAAGGAAGCTGGTGGAGATCCGCGCCAGCGGGAGCGCCGTCGTCCTGGACGCCGGTGCCCGCGCGAGTGCTCCCGGTCTCCAGCAGAGCCCCGCCATAGACGAGACCTCGGCGGGAGCGGCATGACCGCCCTCACGCCCTCGCTCGTCACGGCTTCTCTGCCGCCCCTGGAACGGCAGGTCCTGGAGCTGATCGCCGACGGCCACAGGGACCCGGAGGTGGTGGCCCGGCTCGGGCTGGGCACCGTCGCGCGCGTGCGGTACCGGCTCAACCAGATCGCCCGGCATTTCGGTCTGGAGGCCGTGGTCCGGCCGCAGCTCGTCCACCACGGCTACGCCTGCGGCGCGGTGCCACCGCCCCCTCTGCTCCACCCGCTCCTCCTCGACGCGGACGCGTTCGACCTGATCCGGGCGCTCGCCGCCGGCAAGACCCTCACCGCCTACGCACGCCGACGAGGAACGACCTCCTACCAGGCCACTTACCTGCTGGAGAGGACCTCCGCCAGGCTCAAGGCCACGACGCGGCCTTCGCTGATCCGGCACGCCTGGCAGCGGCAGATCCTCGGCAACACCCCGTTCGCCGCCGACCTCGCCGCCCTGCACGCCCAGCGCCCGCGCCTGCCGGAGACCGGGCGAGGGCTGATCGTGCCCCTGCTCAGCGGCTACCGCCTGGCGGCCCCGGCCACCGGGCGCTCCCCCACCCGGCACCTCGACATCGCCGACGGCGAGGAAGCGCTCGTCGCCGCCCGCTTCCTCGCCGACCGCGAGGGCTACGCCCCCCTGTGGATCGTGAAGCCCTCGCAGCCCGGCTTGCCGTACCGCGTGAGCTGGGGCCGGCGGGACGCGGCGGCCCAGCCGCGGCACGGCTTCGCCGCCGACCCGGTCCTCGGCCCCGATCACCTCCGGTCCGCCTGACCCCCGGCCGCGTCCGGCCTCGCTCGCCTCCGTCCCCTTCCCTGCTCCTTCTCGTTCAAGGACTGCCTCATGTGCCAGCACCAACCCGCCTGTCCATCCGCTGTATCCTCCGACCGGGAGGCGGCCAAGCCGGTCGCGAGCCACCCCGAGCAGGGCTGGACCCTGCTGTGCAACGGTGTCCTGCTCTTCGAGGACACCGGCGAGCTGCTGCCCGACGGCCGGATCATCGCCCCGCACCGCCCCACGACGGCGGTGGCCGCGTGACCGCCCTCCCCTACATCCCCCGCCAGCACACCGCCGGCCCCGCCCCCGCCGCCGGCCCGCGGATCGAGGACCACGGGCAGCTGGGCGACCAGAAGGGCAGCGCCCTGGTCCGCCGGGACGGCTCCGTCGTCTGGCTGTGCATGCCGCGCTTCGACTCCCCCGCCGTCTTCGCGAGCCTCCTGGGCACCGAGGAGCACGGCTTCTGGCAGATCGCGCCCGCCTGCCTCATGGACGGCACCGCCGTCCCGGGGTCGGGCCGCCGGTACGTGGGCGACTCCCTTGTCCTTGAGACCACGTGGGCCTGCGACACCGGCACAGCGGTCGTCCGCGACTTCATGGTGCCCGGCGGCGGGTCTCCGCGCCTGGTGCGGATCGTGACCGGCGTGACCGGGGCAGTGGCCATGCGGTCGCTGCTGCGGGCCCGCCCGGACTACGGACGCACCGTGCCCCGGATCGCTGCCTTCGACCGGCGGCACGCCATCGACCTCCCCCAGGGCGAAGACGCCCGGCTGTGGCTCGACGCCGACGCCCGCGTACGCGCCGAAGGCGCCGACCTCGTCTCGGACTTCACCGTCACCGCGGGCGAGACGGTCGCCTTCGGGCTCTCCTGGCGGGAGGGCGTCGACAGCCCGCCGCCCGTCCCCGTCGACGACGCCCTGCTGGCCTTCACCCTCGACTTCTGGGAGGCGTGGGCGGCCCGCTGCACCTACACCGGCCCGGACCGCGAGGCGGTCGTCCGCTCCCTGCTCACCCTGGGCGCCCTGATCTACGCCCCGACGGGCGCGATCGTGGCCGCCCCGACCACCTCCCTGCCGGAGGAGATCGGCGGCACCCGCAACTTCGACTACCGCTTCGGCTGGCTGCGCGACGGCGCCTTCGCCGCCGGCACTCTTCGCCGGTACGGCTACCTGCGCGAGGCGGTCTCCTGGGCGATGTGGGCGGCGCAGGCCGCCGCCCGCGCCGGCCGCCTGCAGATCATGTTCGGCGTCGGCGGCGAGACGGAGCTTCCCGAGCGGGAACTGGACTGGCTGCCGGGGTACGAGGGATCGAAGCCGGTCCGTATCGGCAACGCCGCCGCGGGCCAGCTCCAGGTCGACGTCTACGGCGACCTCGCCATGGAGCTCCACGAGCTCGCCCTGGCGGACGGCAGCTGGGCCCGGCGTCTCGGTGCTCTCGTCGTCGCCCTCGCCACCGAGCTGGAGCAGGTCTGGCACCGGCCGGATTCGGGCATCTGGGAGATGCGCGGGCCCGAACAGCACTTCACCCACTCCAAGATGATGGCCTGGGCGACCGTCGACCGGGCCGTCCGCACCATCGAGGCCGGCCACGCCGACGGCCCGCTGGACCGGTTCCGGGCGCTGCGCGACAAGATCCACGCCGAGGTGTACGAGCACGGCTACGACTCCGACCTCGGCTCCTTCACCCAGTCCTACGGGTCGCGCAAGGTGGACGCCTCGCTCCTGCACGGCCTGCTCTCCGGCTTCCTGCCCGCCGACGACAAGCGGTTCATCGGCACCGTCGAGGCGGTCCAGCGCGAGCTGGGCACCGACGACGGGTTCCTCCTGCGCTACCGGACCCACGCCGGCGAGGTCGGACCCGACGGATTCGCCGGTGAAGAGGGCCGGTTCCTGATCTGCACCGGGTGGCTGTCCGAGGCCCTCGCCGCAATCGGCCGGCCCGACGACGCCCGCACCGCCCTGGCCAGCCTGCTCGCCGTCCGCAACGGGCTCGGCCTGCTCGCCGAGGAGTACGACCCCGCCACCGGCCGCCAGCTCGGCAACTTCCCGCAGGCGTTCAGCCACATCGCCCACCTCGACGCGACCGCCGAAATCACGGCCCTCGACGCCTGCAGCATCCCCGAGCCGGCGGGAGCGGAGTCGTGACGACCAGGACCCGACCGCGTCCGGTGCTGAGCCGCTGGGACCTGCCGCACTGGATGCCGGACAGCAGCCAGACCCTGCCCGTCCGCTGCGGCGAGGACTTCACCGCGATCCGCGTCCCGGCCGACCTCGCCCGCCCGGCGCTGACCGCGCTGGGGCCGCGCACCGGCCCCGTCCTCGCCAACAAAACCACGAAGACCTGGCACTTCCTCCTGCCGTCCCACTCCGTCCTCCCGGACGACTGGCCCCCCGGCGTGCGGGTCATGCCGAAGGGCAGGTCCATAGGCATCCCCCCGCTGACCACGACCGGCGGCCTGGACGTCCACTGGGCCGTGCCCCCCGGCCTGGGCTCCACCTCGCCCGCCGACCTGCACCGCGTGCTGCACGACCCCCGGCTCCTGACCGCCAGCGGTGCTCCCGCGCCAGCCGAACCGCCGGACACCGCGGCGGCGCCGGTCCGCGCAGCCGCCCCGTCCACGCCGCGCCCGCTCACCCCGGCCCAGCGGGACGTCGGACGGCTGCTGCTCACCGGGGCGTCGGACGCGCAGATCGCCGAGGAGCTGGGCCTGCCAGTCGGGATCGTCCGCCGGCACCTGACCTCGATCGGCCGCCGCTTCGGCGCCCCGACCGCCGCCCGCAGGGCCGCCGCCCTGCTCGCGGGCGGCCACGTCTCTCCGCCTCCGGTGCCGATGCTCGCCCCGGACCTCGCCGAGACCGACCTCACCGTCCTGCGCGTCCTCGCCGGCCTCGCCACGGACGACGACCTTCCCGACGAACTGCGGCCCGCCGGCCCGTTCCTCGACCGCGTCGACAAGCTGCGTGAGCGGTGCGGCGCCCGCAGCGACCCGCACCTCATCGCCCTGGCCGCCTTCTGGGAACTCCTTCCCGGCATCCACCCCGCTCCCGGAAAGGAGCAACTGCCATGATCCGCAAGGCACGCTTACCCGTTCCAGCCCTCAGAGGCGGGTGGTCCGCCCTCGATCTCCTCGAAACCGTGCCCGGCCTCATGCTCCTCGGCATGAACGCCGCCGGTCTCGCCCTGACCGGAAGCCTGATCGCCGACGAGATCGGCAGCCCCCGCGGGCTCGCCGCCGCGTCCGTGCCGGACCTGGAGCCGCACGCCGAAGAGCAGCCGCAGCACGACGCGGCCAACGCCACGGCAGACACCAGCACCAGCACCAGCACCAGCACCAGCACCAGCACCAGCACCAGCACCTACCGCTACCAGCCCGACGCGCTGGGGCCCGCCCGCCAGGACCTCCCGCTGACCCACGGCACTCTGCGCGGGGAGGGCTGGTCGTGACCCCCGACCCGCTCGCCCGCTACATCGGCGACCGGCCGCCCACCCTGGACGAACTGGACCAGGAGCTGCGGAAGACCGCCGCCGAGCACCCCGCGCTCTGCGCCTTGTCCGAGATCGGCCGCTCCCGCGAGGGCAGGCCCATGACCATGCTGACCGTCCAGGGCGGCCCCAAGCACGTCCTCGTCCTCGGCGCCCCACACCCGAACGAGCCCATCGGTCTGACCGTGGTCACCACGCTGGCCCGGTACCTCACCGAGCACCCCCAGGCACGGGAAGACGTCTCCTGGCACCTCGTGGGATGCGCCGACCCCGACGGCGTCGCCGCCAACGAGCACTGGTGGGCCTCGACGTGGCCACCGACGCTGGAGGACTACCACCGCGGCCTGTACCGGCCCCAGGCCCGCTGCCAGCCCGAGTGGACCTTCCCCACCCCCTCGTTCGACGCGACCCTGCCGGAGACCCGTGCCCTCATGAGGGTGATCGACAACGTACGGCCAGCGCTGACCGTCTCTCTCCACGGCAGCGACTCCGGCGGCGTGTGGGCGATGGCCTCCCGCGCCGAACCCGCCCTCCCCAAGATCATGGGAGACCTGGCGGCCCGGTACGGCCTGCGCGTCGAGCAGACCCCGTCGGACTGCATCGCTCTGCCCTCCTTCGGGCCAGGCGCCTACCTCCTGGCGCCTCCCGCCGCCACCGAGCCGGACGCCTCTCACGGCGGGGGCGACGACCGCGAGTGGGAGCCGGCCGGATCCAGCAGCGCCCATTACACCGCCCGGCACGGCGGCCTCGGCCTCTTCCCGGAGGTCCCGATGTGGGACTCCACCCCCATCCAGCTCTCCCCCCAGGAAGCCGTCGACGTCCTCAAAGACGCCCGCTGCGTTCTCGGCGACCTCATCACCGAGCTTGCAGCGGCTTCGGAAGAAGAGACCGTGTTCCTGGCCTCCGCGAAGGAGGTCCGCTCGATCACCCCCCTGATGATCCGGCAGATCCAGGAGAACCCCGAGGCCGGCCGCGACCAGGACCTCGTCCTCCTCGTCCCGGCGCGCGCCGCGGGCATGCTCCTGCGGCACGCCGACCAGCTCCTCGCCGGCGCCCCGGACCACGACCAGCTCCAAGCCCTGCGCGCGAAGACCGAGGCCGTCCTCATCGCCTGGTGTCACCGGGCGGAAAAGGCCCTCCGGCCCCGGCCCGTGCCGCTGTCGTGTACGGCCGGCTACCAGGCGGACATGGTCCTGTCCCTGGCCGGCCTGCACCCGGCAGCGTCCGCCGCAACGCCAGGCCCGAAGGTGCGCGATGACCGCTGACGGGTCTCTCCTGGCCGACCGTCGCCGCGCCCAGGGCATCCACGGACAGATCATCGTCCCTCTGGCCCAGCCGACCAGATCGATGCTGCCCCGGGTCCGTTCCCCCCGGCGGCAGGGGGCTGCGTACGTCGGACGCCTATGCGGCGGTGCCGTCCGTCCGAACCGGAGCGGGCAGGGCCCTCAGGCGCTCGGCCAGTTCGGCGCCCGCACCGGTCGTTGCCGGGTCGAGGATTCGGGTAAGGCGGGCAAGACGGCTGCGGGCAGTGGCTCGCAGCCTCGCGGGCGGAATGAGGTCCAGGACGTTCAACGCGCGGCCAGCTGCTGCCTCGGGAGCGTCGTGGGCTTCGGCGAGGGCGAGCACGAGGGTGGCCGCCACCCATCCCGGGGTGTGCTCGGGGGCTGCCGCGATGGATGTGCGGGCTACGCCGGCGGCCCGGTCGTAGCGCTCCAGGGTGAGGTGAGCTTCGGCGACGTGGAGGCGGTGCTCGGCACGGTCGTATCCGAAGCGGCCTGGGATTTCGACGGCAGTCCGCATGATCTCGTCGCTCTCGCTAACGACGTCGTCCGCGCGGGAGGCGTCCCCCAGTGCGGCAAGGGTGGGCAGCAGGGCCCAGCCCAGGAGCTGGGCGCGGCGCAGGCCGGCGGGCGCGTGCTGGAGGCCGTGCTCGGCGTGTCCGCGGGCGTGGTCCCAGTCGCGTCGGGAGGTGGCGACCATGGCCAGGGCTCCGCTGGACCAGGCGGTGAGTGCCGTCTCGCCGGTGGACTTGCCGATGGCTCCCGCCAGGGTCAGGTGAGCGCGGGCGCCGGCGCGGTCGTCGAGGTGGTAGGCGAGGTTTCCGAGGAGCGCGGAGAGCCAGCCGACTTGCCGGTGCAGGCCGCGGGCGGTGTCCCGGTCGGCTGCGGCGACCACGGTGGACAGCAGGTTGCGGGTAGCTCGGACCTCGTCGTGGAGGGTGGACGGCGGGTGCTTGCTGTAGTTGAGGGCGTAGTGCTCCACTGCGGCCTCGGCCAGGGCGACGAGCGACGGCGAGCCCTCGGGCGCGTCCAGGAGGGCCCACTGCACGGATTCACGGATGGCGGGCAGCCCGCTCTCGGTCGTCATGGATGCCTTTCGGTCGATGCCCTGTTCCTCACGCTGCCGCCGACCGTAGTCGAGCGGCAACGGAGCCGCGCACGTACTGCACCACAGGTGGTTCGTGGCGAGCCCGAGCTGGTCCGGGCGCGCCCCGTATGCCCGGGAGATCATGATCCTGTACTCGTCGCCGGGCTGCGCCTGCCCATGCTCGTACCGGCACAGCAGAGCCTGCGACAAGGCCGGCGGCAGCAGGTCGTCCGCCAGGTAGACCTGAGCGACCTCGCGGATCGCCTGGGCTCGGGACCATCCCAGAGCCAGGCGCCATGCCTCCAGCGCCGTGAGTTCGGGAATTTCGGCCCGGAGCACGGTGACGGTGCGCTCCTGGCTGTCGCCGTCTCGCTGGCACTGGGCCCGCAGCCGGGTCGCTTCCCGCTGGATCTCCGCCCGCCGCGCTCGCGATACCTTCCCCACCGTCCGCCCCCTCGTCGCCCTGCCACGCCCTCACCCCTCGGGATGCGGACGGGCTTTGACCGAAGCAGTCAATGTTCCTACAGCACACGGTCAATGACTGTCCCTCAGCACGAGGCGCATCGTAGGAGCCAGCGCTCCAACTGCCCTGAGCGACACCAGTTCGCCGGACCGCCCCATGGCCGCAGGCGGATCGTATGGGCCGCGCTCGTCGGGACGCGTTCGCCGGCCGCGCGGGGACCGCCGGCGCCCCAGGAATCCGTACCGGAACTGGCGACTCCCGAGCGAGGCGCCGAAGAGGGCCGCAGACGCCCTCGCTCCCTCCGTCACGAGAAAGGGACTCCCGTGGAGACTGCCCCTGTTCCCCTGCCCACCGGCAGGTTCACGATCAGCAAGACGTTCGACTTCGAGGCCGGTCACCGCCTCGCCAGCCTCCCGCCCGAGCACAAGTGCTCCCGGCAGCACGGCCACACCTACCAGGTCGAGGTCGTGCTCTCCTCGGCCTCCCTCCAGGGGCCGGGCTTCGTGACGGACTTCGGTGACCTCGCCCCCTTCAAGCGGTACCTCGACAGCGAGCTCGACCACCGCAACCTGCACGAGGTCCTCGACTTCGAGCCGACGTCCGAGCTGCTGGCGCAGTACCTGGCGGGCTGGTTCCTCGCGAACATGCCGCCGGGGATCGCAGGGCAGCTGGCCGCCGTCCGCGTCCGCGAGACCCAGCGGAGCTGGGCCCGGTTCGAGGTGGCCGCCCCGTGACCGGCGCCGCGGCAACCCTGAGCGGGCCTCTGGGACAGCTGATCGTCGCCGAGCGCTTCGGTGTCGAAGTGCCCACCTTCCAGGGCGAGGGTCCGAGCTGCGGCCACCCGGCGATCTTCATCCGCCTGTCGCGCTGCAACCTCAGCTGTACGGCGTGCGACACGAAGGAGACGTGGGACTGGAGCCAGTTCAACCCGACGGAGGTCTCGACGCGGCAGTCCGTGCCGAACCTCCTGGCGTGGGTGAAGCCGTCGCCGGTCGAGCTCGTGGTCATCACGGGCGGCGAGCCGCTGCTCCAGCAGCGAAACCTGATTCCCCTGGTCCAGCGGCTGCTGGAGGAGGGCCGACGGGTCGAGTTCGAGACCAACGGCACGGTCATGCCCGACCCCGCCCTGCTGATCTCCGGCGTCCGGTTCAACGTATCGCCGAAGCTGGCGAGCTTCGGGATGGACGAGGCCAAGAGCATCGTGCCGTCCGTACTCGGGGCGTTCGCCGCCTCCGGACAGGCCGCGTTCAAGTTCGTCGCCTCCTCCGTCGCCGACGTCGACCGGATCGCCGAGCTGGTGGACCGGCACGGGCTCGCGCCGGTGTGGGTGATGCCGGAGGGCACCACCGTCGAGGCGATCACGTCGACGACCCGGGTACTGGCGGACGCGGTCGCCTCCAGGCACTGGCACCTCACCACCAGGCTCCACGTCCTGGCCTTCGCCGATCCCAAGGGCCGCTGACCGGGCAACCAGGTTGCCCGGCCCTCCTCTTCTCCTGCGAAAGCGAGATCCACATGACGAGTACCACCGTCGCCCCGCCGGCGCTGGCCGTACCCCGCCAGCCCGGGCGCGGCATCGACACCGACCGGGTCGCCGACCTCATCAGCCAGCTGCTGGTCGAGCTGGGCGAGGACCCGCAGCGGGACGGTCTGGCCGAGACGCCGAAGCGTGTCGCTGCCTGGTGGAACGAATTCCTCTCCCCGGGCAACGCGCCGGCGGCCACCCGCTTCACCGAGCCGCAGTTGACCAGCCAGCTGGTCGTGGTGGGCGGCATGAGCGTCTGGTCCCTCTGCGAGCACCACATGATCCCCATGAACCTGCAGGTCGTAGTCGGCTACCTGGCGGAGGGCGAGGTGGTGGGGCTGTCCAAGTTCGGCCGCGTCGCCCAGCACTTCGCCGGCCGACTGCAGGTCCAGGAGCGCTACACCCGCGAGGTCGCCGAGCACCTCGCTGGTGTGATCGGCCGCGAGGACATCGCGGTCGCCGTACGGGGCCTTCACCTGTGCATGAGCATGCGCGGGGTGCGGATGGAGGACGCCCGCACCACGACCCTGCACTCCGGCGGGCGCTTCACCACGGACCCGATCCTCAGCCAGCAGTTCCTCCACCTCGCGACCAACCAGTTGAACGCCACCTGACACCAGCGAGCGGACCTAGAAGGAGGTGTAAGCCATGAGCGCATCCCCCGCGCCGGCGCCCGAGGAGGCCGACCAGGCGGGCCCGCTGTACCTGACCTGGGACGACATCGGGCTCGCGACGACGGCGCTCGCCCAGCAGACCCTGGCCGCCGGTGTGCCGCAGGCCGTGGTGGGGATCGTGCGCGGCGGCCTGATCCCCGCCGTGTGGATCGCCCACCGGCTCGGCGTCCACGACGTCCGGACGATCGAGGTCACCCGCACCACCAGCGACGCCGTCAACGCCGCCAAGACCCCCCTGCCGACGGTCCGGACCCCGGCGTCGCTCGGCAACCTCACGGGCCTGGACGTGCTGCTCGTCGACGACATCGCCGGCAGCGGCACCACCCTCGCCCACACGGCCCAGATGCTGCGCGACCTCGGACCCGCCCGGGTGCGTACCGCGGTCCTCGCCGTGAACCGAGCCAACTGGCCCGCGGGGTCCGAACCCCACGACCGGATCGACCACATCGCCCGACTGACGACCACCTGGGTCGTCTTCCCCTGGGAGGAACAGCATGACCAGCGCTGACCTGGACGAGCAGTACCGCACGAGGCCCGGCACCCCGATGATCGGCCCGTACAGCACCAACCAGATGGACGACTTCTACGCCGCCCTCGCCCGCGGCGAGGCCAAGCCGTCCGGTCTGATGAACCTGATGCAGCACCTCATCGCCGCCGAGGGGTGCGCGGAGGGCGCGAACGTGCTCGACGTGTGCTGCGGACGCGGGCTGGCCCTCCCGCTGCTGCACCGGTACGCGCCGAAGATCGGCCGTTACGTCGGCCTCGACATCAGCTCGGCCAACCTCACCGAGGCCCGTGCGCGGCTGATCGAGCTGCGCAAGGAGTACGGCGTCCTGTTCCCGCTCGAATTCGTCGAGTGCGACGTGTCCGAGCCGTGGCCGCAGCTGCCGCCGTTCGACGTCGCGATCTACACCTCCGCGCTGGAGCACCTGCCGTACGAGCTCGGGGTGAAGAGCCTGGCCGCCACCGGCGCCGCGCTCGCCCCGGGCGGGGTGCTGTACCTGTCGACCCCGCAGGCGTTCGGTCCGCCGCCGCGTCCGCTGCAGTACCGCGTCCACGTCTACGAGTGGACGTGCGAGGAGGTCGTGAGCGCCGTCGAGGCGGCTGGCCTGGTCGTGGAGGACGTGATGGGCCTGCTGCCGCCCGAACCGGACGAGGTCGCCGCCGAGCTCGCCAAGCGGTACGGGACCGACGCGGTCGACTGGTACCGCGACCTGGCTGCCCGGGTGCCGAAGGCGCTGCTGGACACGGTGTCCTCCGTGATGGTGCCCGACCGGGCGACCGAGCTGCTCTTCGTGTGCCGGAGGCCGGCATGACCGCCCTGACGGTTCCCGGGCCCCGTCAGGCGGCCGGGGAGGAGCGGGGCCGACCGCTGTGGGTGAGCGTGGAGGGCATCAACGGGGTCGGGAAGACCACCGCCGCCCGTGCCGCGGCCGCCGCCCTGGGTGCGCGGTGTCTGCTGCTGGACGAGCTGACCGACCAGGCCGCCGACACGCTGCCCGGCCGGGTGATCACGGCCCTCTCGGCGGCGGAGGACGTCTGTCTGCGGACCGGGCACCCGGTCGTGGAGACGCTTGCGCTGCTGGCGCTGAAGTTCCGGGAGGTCGAGCGCCTCACGCCCGAGCTGCTGGCCGGCGTCGACGTGATCGTCGAGGACCGGGGCGTGGACAGCGTGGCTGTGTGCCAGGGGGCGATCCTGCACACCGAGCACCCGGCCACGCCCGCTCGGGCGGTGGCCGACCAGATCCTGGCCACCGCCCGCCGCTGGCGCCCGATGCCGGACGCCACCCTCCTGCTGACGGGCGACCGGGAGACGTGCGTGGCTCGGTTCGCCGCCCGGATCGGCCGTACCGTCCCGGCCGACGCCCGGGAGATCATCGAGCAGACCGAGCACCTCTACCGGGAGCTGGCCGCTGCCGAGCCGGGGCGGTACACGGTGATCGACGTGACTGGCTACGCCCCGGAGGAGACCGGGAAGGCGGTCGAGGACGCCGTCCGCGCGATCGTGGAGCGCCGGGAGGTACACCGTGCCTCGTGACATCACTCTGCTGTGGGCGTTGCGCTCCCCGTGCTCGTTCGCCTGCCCGCACTGCTACTTCGGGGAGCTGGAGGAGCACAAGAAGGCCCTTCCCGACGGACTCGGCGTGCTGTCCCACATCCCCGTCCGTGACCTCGACCGCACCGTGCTGGAGGCGTTCGCGCGGACGCTGGCCGACTCGCCGGTCGAGCGGGTCGTCCTCGCCGGCGGCGAGCCGCTGGACTGGCTGCCCACCCTCAGTCTGATCAAGACGATCAAGGATGCCGGGTGTGAGGTCGTGGTGGCGACCAACGGCGTGCCGCTGAACCGGCCCGGTATCGCCCGGCGGCTCGTCGACCTCGGCGTCGATGGGGTCTCGGTGTCCCTGGACAGCGCGGATGCGGCTACGAACGACCGGCTGCGGCCCTCGCGGTCCGGGCGGGTCGGGCACCGCGAGGTCCTGGCCGGCATCCGCACCCTGCTCGACGAGCGAGACTCCGGTCCGGGGCCCCGGGTCGGCATCTACACCGTGGTCATGCGCGACCGCCCTCAGGAGATCACCGACGTCGCCCGGCTCGCAGCGGAGATCGGCGTCGACTATTACGTGCCGCAGCCCATCTCCCTCCCGGCCGACCACAAGCTCTTCACCGAGCGCTGTCACACCGCCGCAGATGTGCCCGCCGTCGAGGACCAGCTGCGTCGCCTCCAGGAGGACCCACGCGGGCTCACCCTCCCCGGCCCCTCCTACACGCGGCAGTTCCTCGCCTCGATCGCCACCCAGGACAGCGGTCGGGTCGAGGACTGCTTCGGCGGGGCGCAGTTGTTCTTCATCCAGCCCGACGGG
The DNA here is from genome assembly GCF_044540325.1 of Streptomyces sp. NPDC086023. Classification (NCBI taxonomy): domain Bacteria; kingdom Bacillati; phylum Actinomycetota; class Actinomycetes; order Kitasatosporales; family Streptomycetaceae; genus Streptomyces; species Streptomyces sp. NPDC086023. The sequence continues at coordinate 70,888 of NZ_JBITRX010000010.1, read as the reverse complement.
TCGCTGTGGGACTGCCCCTCCGACCGCCGGATCGCCGCCACCGCCGCCTCCGAACAGCGCAGCATCGTCGGCGCCGACGCGAGGACCCTGTTCACCGACCGCCCGGCGTGCACGGACTGCTCGCACTTCTCCAGGGACTGCGTGAACATGGGCCCGCTCGTGCTCGGCATGCCGCGCCTCCTCGCCCGGGAGGCAACGTGACCGCCCTGCCACCGGTCCCCGCGGCAGGAAGTCTGGGCGAGGGCATGCTGGCCGCGCTGGCCGGCATGCCTGACCCCGCCGGGGCGTTGTTCGCTGATCGGTTCGAGCAGGACCTCACCGAGAGGTTCACCAGCCGGCACGCGGTCGCGGTGTCCTCCGGTACGACGGCGCTGCACGCCGCGTTGTCCGCCGTCGGAGTCGGGCCGGGCGACGAAGTCCTGGTACCGGCCCTGACCGTCGTCATGACCGCCGCGCCGCTCGCCCAGCTCGGCGCGACGCCGGTCTTCGTCGACAGCGACCCCGACACCCTCGACCTGGACTTCGACGACGCCGCCGCGAAGGTGACGGCCCGGACGAAGGCGATCGTCCCGGTCCACCTGTGGGGCAGGATGGGCGACCCAGTCGGCCTCCGCTCGTTCGCCGCGGAGCACGGGCTGGCCGTGGTCGAGGACGCCGCCCAGGCCGCCGGTTCGTCGCGCGGCGGCGTTCCGGCAGGCGCGGTCGGCGATGCCGGGTGTTTCAGCATGAAGGACGGCAAGATCCTCTGGAGCGGGGAGGGCGGGTACGTCCTGACCGACGGCTCGGCTCTCGCCTCCCATGTCCGGGCCTTCCGCAGCCACTGGCTGACGCCCCCTCCCGGTGGCCGCCCTCAAGAACGGCTCGCGGTCAACGGGCGCCTGGCCGAGCCGCTCGCGGCACTCGCGCAGGCCAACCTGCGCAGGTTCCCGGACCTGCTGGAGCGCCGCCGCACCCAAACCGGGTACCTGCTCCAGGCGCTGGCCGGTGTCCGAGGTCTCACGCCGCTGACGCCGGCGAAGGACGAGGTGTGGAACCACTACGCCCCGCTCCTGCACATCCGCCTGCCGGAGCGACGGGCCTTCGCCGAGCACCTCGCCCGGCAGGGAGTGCCGAGCTCCACCGGCACCTTCCGGCTCGTGCCCTGCGACACCCGGCCCATGTTCGCCGCCAGCGACCGGACTCCGTGCCGCGGGACCGCCCAGATCCTCGACCGCACCCTCGCCCTCGTTCTCACCGAGCGCGACGACGAAACGGTCCTCGACCGCTACGCCGCCGTCATCACCCGGGAGGCCGCCGCATGGTGCCCATGACCGGCGCCCCGAACCGATCCGCCGGCGGCGTTCCCGTCGGCGGCCCGCCGTCCTTGTCTGCGAACGGAAACTGCATGACCACCACACGCTCCCTGTGCAGCCGTGGCCCGCTGATCTCCGCCGAGGGCCTCAACGGCGTCGGCAAGACCTACCTCACCAACCGCGCCGTCGAAGCCATCGAGACGAAGCCGCTGATGCTGGACGAGTTCTCCCAGCGGGCGAACGGACGCCCGGGCCTGGGCGAAAAACTCCTCCAGTCCCTGCGCGAGGCCAGCGCCGGGGACCCGTTCCTGCGTGGCGGCACCCCAATGGCCGAGGCTCTGCTCCTCATGGCCATCAAGCGGCACGACCTCGACACCGTCCTGCCCGACCTGGCCCGCGGGCAGACCGTCGTCGAAGGCCGCAGCGTGGACACCACCGCCGTCTGCCAGGCGCTGCTGCTGCACCCCGACGACCCGGACGCCGCGCTGAAGACGGCGGTCGACCTCCTGGGCCTCGCCGCCTCCTACCGGCCACTGCCCGACCTCACGATCCTCGTCACCGACGACGCCTCAAAGGCCCTGGAGCGTGCGCAGCGGCGTGACCGGTGCGTCTTCACCGACGAGCAGGCGGAGTTCATGCGCAAGGCGTGCGTGCTCTTCGAGCGTCTCGCCGCCACCGACCCGGCCCGTTACCGCGTCGTGGACCGGCGCCACGTCGACGAGTACGAGGCGGCCGGCCTGATCCGGCAGTGGATCGAGAGCGCCGGCGGCGAGCTCGCGTGTCTGGTGGAGCCGTGGCAGGGGCCGGGCGCGGGCTGCATGTGCTGCGGGCAGCCCACGAAGGCCGAGGCGGCATGAGCACCGCCGCCCGTCTGCCGCTCTGCCCGGCCGACCGGTCCGCAGGGATCCAGTGCTCCCCGGCGGTCCCAGACGGGGTGGAGGCTCTGATCCTCGACTTCGACGGCGTCCTAGCCGACACCGTCGGCCGGCACGAGGAGGCGCTGCGCGCGGCCCTGCAGCCGTACGGTGTCGACCTGGACTCCGGCTGGTACGGCCGGCACGTCGGCCTGTCCATCCGCGACCTCCTGGCGGCGCTGCCCGGCGCCCGGTCGCTGCGCCACGACGAGATCGTCCAGCGCAGCCGCGGTCATCTGCTGGCCTCCGTGCACACGATCACGCCGATCCCGTGCGTCGTGGAGCTGCTGGAGCAGGCCCGGCGTGCCGGGGTGCCGTGCGCCGTGGCGTCGGGCGCCAGCCGACTGCTCGTCGACCCGGGGCTCGACGCACTGGGCCTGAACGAGGCGTTCGCGGCCGTGGTCCGGCGTGAGGACGTCGTCCACGGCAAGCCGGATCCCGAGCTGTTCCTCACCGCCGCCCGCCGCCTGGGCGTCGCGCCGGACCGCTGCCTGGCGGTCGACGACGCTCCCGACGGCATCGCCTCCGCCCGCGCCGCCGGCATGCAGGTGATCACGGTGGCCGGCGGCCACCTGACGCCCGTCGGCGAACAGGCGGCGCAGCCCGTCGCATCACGCCTGCAGACCGAGCCCATCCGATGACGGCACGACGTCGTCCGACCCCGGGAGCATGATGCCCGTCCTGCACTCGACCAAGAACCTGCACGTCATCGAGGAGCCGACCGCGACGCGTGAAGGCGTCGGCATTTTCGAGTACACCGACCACTACACCGTCTTCCACTACGGACGGATGCCGGATCCGATCCCCGGCAAGGGCGAGGCGACCTGCCGGATGGCCGCCTTCAACTTCGCGCTGCTGGAGGAGGCCGGAGTGCGGACGCACTTCCGCCGGTTCATCGCACCGAACCGGATGGAGTTCACCCTCGCACGTCTTCCGGAGCAGGTCCGCCGGCCCCTCACGCCCGCTCGCGGCGGCTACCTGCTGCCCCTGCAGGTGCTCTTCCGCAACGAGCTCCCGCCGGGCAGCTCCGTCCACCGGCGCCTCGCCGCCGGCGACCTCACCCCGGCCGACGTCGGTCTCGCCGCGGTCCCCGCGGTCGGCGCGAAGCTGGAGCGACCGCTCATCGAGTACGCGACGACCCGGGACGACGTGAACCGCTTCATCACCCCCGGCGAGGCCCAGCGCCTCGCGGGTCTGGACGACGAGCAGTTCGCGGCCCTGCGGGAGATCACCTGGAAGGTCAACGCGGTGCTGACCGACCATGCCGCCGAGGTCGGGCTGAGCCACTGCGATGGCAAGGCCGAGTACCTGGTGACCAGCGACCAGCAGCTGGTGCTCGCCGACAGCCCCGGCACGCCGGACGAGAGCCGCCTGATGTTCGCCGGTGTCCACTGCGGCAAGCAGATCCTGCGCGACTGGTACGTCAACACGGGCAACGAGGTGCCGGTCAGCAGGCTGATCGCCGCCGGTGTTCCCAGGAACCGGTGGCCGCAGCCCGCGCCGCTGCCGCCCGAGTACGTGGCGGTGATGACGGACCTCTATCAGTCCCTGAGCGAGACCTGGACGGGAGAGCGGCGCTGGAGTGCACCGGATCTGGAGACCGCGACCCGGGCCGTCACCGACCTCGTCGGCCGATGACCGCTCGCCCCGGCGGCCGGAACCCCAGCCGTCTCCTCACCGCAGCCGCAGGTCAGGGCAGCACGGGACGTACGCGAAGGGAGAACTCATGGGCGGCTTGACCCAAGACCCCGCCTTCCGAGCCACGACGTTCGTCGTCATCGACTTCGAGACGACGACCCCCACCGGCTACCCGGCCCAGCCCATCGAGGTCGCCGCGCTCGCCCTGCGGTTCGAGGACGGCGCGTGGACGGAGACTGGGCGATACACGTCCCTGATCCGGCCGCCCGAGTTCGCCCCCGTGACCCCGGCGGACACCGCTCAGACCGGGCTGACCGCCGAGCAGCTCCAGCAGGCTCCCACCCCGGCCGAAGCACTGGGGGCGCTGGACCAGCGGCTCACGGCCGGCACCCCGTATTTGCTGGTGGCCCAGCACGCGGCCACCGAGGCGAACGTCCTCCACAACCAGGCCGAACACAGCCCGACGCTGGCCAGGACGGACCTCCTCGACACGATCCCGCTGGCCAAACGCCTGATCCCGAACCTGCCGAACTACAAACTCGACACGCTGCTAGCCCACTTCGGCATCCCGCAACCCACGGACCGGCACCGCGCCCCGGCCGACGTGGATGTCACCGCGAAGGTCTTCCTGCACCTCATCAGCGCCGCAGACGAAGACCCGCGGGTCGCCAGCCTCGCGGCACTGGTGAGGACCGCCGGCCGCACCGCCAAGGCCAACCTCCCTGTGCAGGCCGGTCTCTTCGACGTCTGACCCCCTCGGCGCACGACCGCCGTACGACCGATCCGAGAAAGGACGTGCTCGATCCGATGATGAAGGAAGAGCGGGAACTCGCCGAAGTGCCCTTCTGGTTCGACCCGTTGTGCCCCTGGGCGTGGGTGACCTCCCGATGGCTCCTGGAGGTGGAGACGGTCCGGCCCGTACGCGCGGACTGGCGGATCATGTCGCTGGCCTACCTCAACCTGGAACAGCGTGAGGGGAAGGGGCTCAGCGACGACTACCGCGCGCTGATGGAGAAGGCATGGGGCTCCGTGAGGGTCTGCGCGGCTGCCGCCGAGCACGCCGGCCAGGACGTCCTCGGCCCTCTGTACACCGCCATCGGCACCCGCCTGCACAACCAGCGGCGCCGCGAGGATCCCGCCGTGATCACGGAGGCGCTCGCCGAAACGTGCCTGCCCGCCTCGCTGGCCTCCGCCGCGACGAGCACGGAGTTCGACCGCCTCATCAAGGACTCGCACAACGAGGCGTTCGACGAGGTGGGCCTCGATGTCGGGACCCCCGTTCTCCGGGTCGCCGGCACAACCCTGTTCGGCCCGGTGCTCCGGCAGGTTCCCCGCGGCGAGGCCGCCGGCCAGCTCTGGGACGGCCTGCTCCACGTCGCGGCGACGGACGGGTTTTACGAGCTCAAACGGAGCCGGGACAGCAAGCCCTCCTTCGAGTGACCGAATCCGCACGCCTGCAGGAACGACACCCCGACCGCCCCCGAGCACGAAGGATGAAGCCCATGGTTCGGCAGCAAGGCGAGCAGGGCCGCCGGCGTGCCGACCAGCGCGTCCCGGGCACGAAAGCCCGGGACCAACGGCGCCTCGGGACAGACCCTCTAGGCCGGTGCGGTGACCGCTCGTCTGATGCGGTGTCCGACCAGGCGCTCGGCCACCTCCAGCGGGTACCAGCCGGCGCCGGCCACCTCGGACTCCTGGATGCGTCCGACGTCACCGCGGACCGTGGTGAAGGCGTATCCGATGTCCAGGTGGTAGTGCTCCGGCTCGTCCTTCTGCGGCCGGGCCGGCACCTTGCCGTACTCGACGTAGACGGGGGTCGGGGACACCACGGAGACCTGCCGGGGGTCCATGCCGGTCTCCTCGGTCAGCTCACGCACCGCCGCCTCGACCAAGGTGGTGTCGGTCGGCTCAAGGTGACCGCCTGGCTGAAGAGTGAGGCCATAGGCGAGGTGCTCGATGAGGAGGATCTCGGCGTCGTCGCGGACGAGCAGGGCACCGACGGTCACGTGCATGGGGAACCTGCTCCGCGAGGCGAAGTCCCGGCCTTCCGCCAGAAGCCGCAGAGGCTCCGACAGCTGCTCGGCTTCGTCCGGGTAGCGCTGCAAGTAGGCACCGAGAGCGTCCGAGATGTCGGAATCAGAGATTGCCACGATTCGACTCCAGCGAGGGGTACGTGCGGGGAGGGTCGCACTCTACAAGTCCGGCGGGGGCCGTGGTTCACCGCCGCGCCCGCCTTCACCATAAAGGGTTCGCCTTCGGCGTTTCGGCCAACCGCCTTACATAGAGGGCCCGTTGGGGGGCCTGGGTGGGTGCATTCTCCACGCTCCGACACGCGCCGAATCTCGGGGAACCAACGGCGTCCGAAAGACACCAGTTCGATATCCCGGCGGGGTCGTTGAGCTTCACGACCCGCGCCGGCCGACCGCTCAGGAGGAACCGCCGTTGACCTCGAAACCCATGAACGAGCAGCAGAACACGCCGCCTCCGCCGCCGCCGGCGGAGATCATCTACACCGGGCAGTACTCCATCAACCCGCTCGCCGAGGTGTCCTTCCGGCGGATGTGCGCGCAGATCCCCGCCGTCCTGGGCCGGATCGCGCGGCTGTCCTGGCGGATCGACCGGCGGGCCGTGCAGCTGCTTCTCGGCTGCCAGCTGGTCACTGGCGTCTCGGCCGCCGTGCTGCTGACGGCCACCGCCCGCGCCATGGAACCCGTGCTCGGAGCCGGGTCCGCCGGAGACCGCCTGCGGGGTGCCCTACCGGCGCTGCTCGTGGTGACGGTCGCCGCCGCCGTGGCTCGGACAGCGCGGGCGGTGGCTTCGTATGCGGGGCGGCGGATCACGCCGCGGTTGACGACGGAGATGGATTCGGCGCTGGTCGAGGCGGTGTGCCGAGTGGAGGCGGCTGCGTACGCGGAGGACGGTTTCTCCGATCGGCGTGAGGCGGCCGAGATGGGGGTGATGCGCACCCACGTGATGGTGGCCGACGCGCAGCAGTTCGTGTCGGCGGTGATCCGCATGGTCACCGCCGGAGGCGTGCTGTCGGTGCTGAACCCGCTGATGCTGCCGCTGCTGCTGCTCGCCGTGCTGCCAGCCGGTGTCGGGGCCGTGCTGAGCGCGCGGGTGGACTACGAGATCCACTACGGCAACATCGCAGATCGCAACGTACGCGGGATGATGCGCTGGTGGGCCACCGAGTCCAAGTACAGCGACGAGGTCCGCGCGAACTCCATGGTCGACTATCTCGTCTACTGGTACCGGGCCCTGTCGGACCGGTGCGATCGGCGCACCCTGGCCGCCGCGCCACGAACCCTGCGGATCGCTCTGTTGTCCGCGCTCGCCGGCGGCGTCTGCCTGGCGGCGACGTGGGGTGCGCTGGCGTGGCTGGCGGTCTCCGGCCGGATCGACCTCGCGGTCGCCGCGACGGCCGTGATCGCGGTGCAGACCATGCTCGCCGCCTTGACCCAGGTCGTCACCGGCGGCGCCGCGGTCTTCCACACCAGCCTGTACCTCGGCGACATGCAGAGCTTCCTCGACGAGGCCGCCGACCGCGCGCCCCAGCGGGGTCCTTGCCGTCTGGCCGCGCCGGTAGACGAGATCCGTCTGGAAGAGGTGGTCTACCAGTACCCGGGCAAGGACAAACCCGCCGTCGACGGCGTCTCGCTGACCCTGCGGCGCGGCCAGATCCTCGCGATCGTCGGGGCGAACGGTTCCGGGAAGAGCACCCTGACCCGGCTGCTGACCGGCATCTACCTGGCGGACAAGGGCACGGTCTCGTGGAACGGCACCGACCTCGCCGACGCCGACCCGGCCTCGGTCTGGCGCCTGACCGGCCTGGTGCCGCAGATCTTCGGGCAGTGGCCGCTGCGCCTGCGCGAGAACGTGACCCTCGGCCAGCCGCGCACCCACGACGACGCCCCGGTCTGGGAGGCCATCGACGCGGTCGGCCTGCGCGACGCCGTCGAAGACCTCCCCGCCGGTCTCGACACCCTCCTCGCCCGGGACCTGTGGGGCGGCACGGAACTCTCCGGCGGCCAGTGGCAACGCATCGCGTGTTCCAGGGCCCTGTACCGCCAGCCCGAACTGCTCATCCTCGACGAGCCCACCTCCCAGATGGACCCCCGGGGCGAACACCAGATCTTCGAACAGATCAAGGCCATCGCCGCCGACCGCATCACCATCGTGGTCACCCACCGCCTGGAAAACACCAAGATCGCCGACCACATCATCGTGATGGAGCACGGCCGGATCACCGAACAGGGCCGGTACGACGACCTCACCCACGGCGGCGGAACCTTCGCCGAACTCCTGGAACTCTCCCAGGACCGCTGACCGACCTCACCGCCCCCTGTCGCGCCCCGCCAGGCGGACAGGCCACATCAAGGAGGGCCCATGCCCCGTCCCCCGCCACCAGCGCCACCTGTGACTTGCGCTCCTCGTACGCGTCGCACCCGAGCGCGAGGTGCACGGCGTGAGGCCGGCTGGTCCGTCGCGCGGACCGCCGACCTCGACGTCCTGCACTGCTACGTCCTGCGCCCCTGAGCATCCGCCCGCGAACGAAAGGAAGTACCTCGTGCCGGACGTCGAGAAAACCATCGGCGAGATCTGGACCCTCTACGGCCGCCATCAGCTCAGCCGGACCTTCGACCTGCCGGAACTGGACGAATGGGCCTGGGATATGTCGCAGGCCGGGCCCGGAATCAGGGTGCTCGGCGAGGTCGCCGGCCTGCGCGTCCTGGACCTGGGATCCGGAGTTGGCCGACACGCAGCTCACCTGGCCGCCCTCGGCGCCGACGTCACCGCCGTCGACGCCTCCCCCACCCAGCACCAGCGCGCCCTCACCCGCTACCCCGACACCCCCGGCCTGCGTCTGGTGTGCGCCGACGCCGTCGACCACCTGCGGGAAGCCGACCCCTACGATCTGATCTACTCCGTCAGCGGCGTGCCCTTCGTGGATCCGCACCGCCTTCTGCCTGCCCTGGCCAACAGCCTCAGGCCCGGTGGCCGGCTTCTGTTCAGCGCGCTGCACACCAACTCGAACGGCGACGGCCCCTCCGGCTCCGTCACGGCCCGTCCCGAAATCCTGCGGCTCCCTGGCACGGACATTGAGCACCAGATGCACATGTGGGTCCTCGAACCGCAGCTGTGGGAGGACCTCCTCGTCGACCACGGCCTTGTCATGGAGACGGTCACGACGATCGACTCCCCGCAGCCCGACCAGCCCCTGTCGTACCGGCTATACGCGGCTCGCCGCCCGAAACGGATCCGCAGCCGGCCCCGGACATCGGCGTCGCCCGCGCCCCACGCGGCGCTGGGGGTCGGCATCATCGTGCACGGCCCGGATGGTGTCCTGCTGGGGCGCCACAGGCTCGGCACGTGGGAATTGCCCGGCGGATCGCTGGAGCCCGGCGAGACGTTCCTCAAGGCCGTGGTCCGAGAGCTCGCCGAGGAAACCGGGTTGATCGCGAATCCGGCCGACGTGCAGGTGCTCGGCACGCTTCTCGATCATGTGGGCGGCGTCCTCCGGCTCACGGTGCCCGCGCGGATCACCCGCTGGTCCGGCACACCACGGGAGCTGGAGGGAACGATCGGCTCGTGGCGGTTCTGGAGCCTCGACGCGCTGCCCCAGCCTCTCTTCGTGCCGAGCAGCCAGTGCCTGACGGCGTGGAAGCAGGAACTCCCCCTCGACCACCCGCCGGCCGACTTCCAGCCCTACAACACCCGCCTCGCTTAGTCCGACGGCTATCACCTCAGGAAAGGAGCACCGTCATGACCCGACCGTCGCGCCCTTCGCTTCTCGCTGTCTTCGGTCACCCCGACGACGAAGCGCTGCTGGCAGGAGGCGTCCTGGCGCAGCACGCCGCCGCAGGAGCGGACACGGCCGTTGTCACTGCGACGTGGGCCACTGGCACCCATCGGGCCACGGAGCTGGCCGATGCGTTGACCGTTCTGCGCGCCGGGGAACCGCGGATGCTCGGCTACGCCGATGCGCGCGTCCCCGAGTCGTCCCCGGGCCGGTCGCGGCTGTGTGACGCGCCGATCGACGAGCTGGTCGAGGCGATCGTCGCGCACATCAGGGCGGTACGCCCGCAGATCCTGATCACCCACGACGCGTACGGTCAGCTGACGGGTCATCCTGATCACGTCCGCACCCACCAGGCGACCGTCCTCGCTTTTCACGCCGCCGGCCTCGAACACCGCTACCCGGACGCGGGACCGCCCTGGCGCCCCCGGGCCCTCTACGCGGCCACGCACCCGCACTCGCGTGCCGGCACGCTGAGCGCGCTCATGAAGCGGGCCGGCAAGACAACCCTGAGCGTCCCAGACGAGCAGGTCACCACGACGGTCGACGTGGGCAGCCATCTCGACCAGAAGTGGAGAGCCATCCTCGCCCACAGGAGCCAGGTCGCCAGGGAACGCCCCCTGCCCGGCATCCTCTCCCGTCTCGGTCCCGTCGACCGGGAGCCGCTCATCCGGACCGAGTACTTCACTCGGCTCGCCACCGGCCTCGCGCCCGGCATGCTGCCGGAACTGACCAGCTGAAGAGCGCGATAACCACAAATCGAATCACCGTCGCGCTACGCGTGCCGGACCCAAGACCATGGAGCCCGTTTTGAGCCCCTCCCCGTGGGAGACCATCGGCCGACTCGCCGATCTCTTCACCCGTCTCGACACCGCGCGCGGGATCCCCGCAGAGCAGCAATGGACCTTGCAGGTCCTCAAACTCACCGAGGAGGTCGGCGAGTCGGCCCAGGCCGTGATCGGCGCCTGGGCCACCAACCCCCGGAAGGGGCAGAGCCACACCTGGGGCCATGTCCAGGAAGAGGTCGCTGATGCCGCGATCACCAGCCTGGTCTCCCTGCACCGGATGTTGGGTGACGAGGCGCCTGCCTTCTTCGAAGCCCTGCTCGCCCGGAAGGCCGCGAGGTTCTTCGACCTGGACGATGACACCGGTGCGCCGCCTCGCGAAGGGGCGTGAAAAACGGTGCGGGCGGCCGGGGAGTCACGTGGCAGAGGACCTGCTGGCAGGCGCGCTCTCCAGGTTTCGTCAACCGGCGGCCAGGGCCAGGAACTCCTCGACGCCCTCGGCAGCCGGCACCTGCCTGAAGGCAGGGACGAGGTCCTGGACCAGGGCTTCGCAGCGCGGTGCTCCGATGCGGCGGGCGAGCCGGAGCGCTTCCCCGGCTGTGCGGGCGGCGATCTCCGGCTCCTTGAGTTCGAGGTGGCTCTTGGCCTGGTAGGCGAGGAAGACCCCTTTGGTCTTGTCGCGCTCGGGGGGCAAGAGGGCACGCCCTTCGGTGATCAGCTGGTGGGCGCGGGCGGTGTCGCCGAGGTCGAGGAGGGCCTGGCCGGTGTCGACGGCGAGATCGGCTTCGCCGTACCAGGAGCACCAGGCCGGCAGGGGTTTCGCGGTCGAGGCCGCGAGGAGTCGTTCGGCTGTGGTGAGGGCTCGTCGGGTCTCCCGCTCGTCTCCTTGGGCCGCCAGGGCCCGGGCGAGGCGGAGGTGGAGAAGGCTGCGGGCGGCGGGGTGGTCGGTGCGGGTGATGGCGTGGGTGAGGATGCCGACGGCGGTGGGGTGGTCCTTGCACCAGGCGGCCTGATAGGCGAGGTCTCCGAGCATGGCGGCGCCCATGTCGCGGTCTCCGGTGGCGTGGGCGCTGTGGAGGGCGGCGACCCAGTGCTTCTGGGCGGTCGTGTGCTGTCCGCGGTCGAAGCGGTGCCAGGCGGTTGTCTGGGCGAGGGAGGCCGCGAGGTGGTGGAGGCGCTGGCCTGTCGGTTTGTCGTAGCGGCCGTGCTGGATCATGTCGGTGACGGTGGTGAGGTGTCCGTCGAGGAGCGCGGTGAGGTGCTGGCGCTGCTCGGTGGCGATCGAGCTGAGTCGCCGGGTGCTGTCTTCGAGGAGGGTGACCAGTTCGCCCCCTACGTTCGTGGGGCCCTTCGCGGAGGGGAGGACGACGGCACCCGAGCCTGCCCAGGTGGCGGCGAGGCCCGTGAGGGCTACGCCCGAAGCGGAAAGAAACGCACGTCGGTCCATGGTGCTGGTGAGGGCCTCTCGCAGGGCGGGCACGGTGCTGGACGGGCCGAGCGGGACGACGCCGGTGTCGCCGGCGAGGAGCCAGTTCGGCCAGTTGGTCGGGTCGACGTCGTCGGCCGGCATTCCCAGGGCCTCGGCGATGTCGTACTGGGTGTCGGCCTCGGGGACGGCTCCCCGCTCCCACTTGCGCACGCGTTGCTTGTCCACGCCGGAGCGCAGCCCGCGACGGGCTGCGGCGGTACGGACCCCGGCCGCGAGGTCGGGCCCGGTCAGTCCGCGTTGCCACCGACGGTAGGCGAGCGGGTGGGTGAACTGGTCCACACCGATATACAAGCACCGGGCCGCACCCTCCGTCCCATCTTTCGACCGAAGGGGACTACCGGGGGACTACCGGCAACCCCTTTGCCGGAAGGGACAGTTGTCGCATCCTCGAAGTCCTGCACGAGTGGCGACTACAGCCCGATGCGGCAGGTCTCTTCGGCCTCTGCGGACTCCACCGGGAGCTTCCTCGCGAGACCTAGACTCAGCGCTTCCGTCCCGACCGGTCCTCGTTGCCCGACTTCGGGTTGTGGCCGGCGGGCGCGATCCGACGACTCCTGAGGAGAACCCCGTGCCCGAGAAGACCACCAAGGCCAAAGCGCTGTGCTACATCGTGCGCGACGGCCGACTGCTGGTCCACCGCCACACCGACTTCCCCTGGGAGGAGGTAGGCGTCCAGGTCCCGGCAGGCAGCATCCGCGAGGGCGAGACGCCCGAGGCGGCGGCGCTGCGCGAGGCCCGCGAGGAGACCGGGCTGACGGACTTCAAGGTCGTGCGCAAGCTCGGCGTGACCTCGTACGACATGGGTCCGTACCGCGCCGAGATCCAGGAGCGGCACGTCTTCCTTCTGGAGCTGACCGAGCCGACGCCCGCGCGGTGGCCGAGCCAGGAGGACCACGACGGACACGGTGAACCGACGCGGTTCGAGTGCTTCTGGATCCCGCTGGAGACCGCGCACGTGCTCCAGTCCGGGCAGGGCGCGCTGCTCGGGCTCCTGGACGTCTGACCCCACCCATTCGCCTCGACCCGCATCAGGGAGGCAGCCGATGTACAGCACCCCCGCCCGGCACAGTCCGATCGACGAGCTGTACCGCAGTCTGGAGACCGACGATGGCGAGGCCGCCGTCTCGGTGATCCTGAAGGTGCGCGGGGAGACCTGCGACATCGACTGCATGTACTGCTACGAGAAGCGCAAGGAGGCCCCGGGAGGCGCGCGGATCGACGCCGGGCAGGTGCGCCGGCTCGCCGAGATCTTCCCGGGCCGCCGGCTCGCGGTCGAGCTGCACGGCGGTGAGCCGCTGACCGCGGGCCGCGAGCACATCGCCGATTTGTTGCGCGAGCTCGCCGTGCAGCCGTCCGTGGTTCGTGTCTCGATGCAGACCAACGGTGTCCTGCTGGACGACGTGTGGCTGGACCTCTTCGAGTCCGTGTACCCGGGGCTGCGGATCGGGGTGTCGCTGGACGGGGACGCGAAGGGCAACGCCTGGAGGGTCGGGTACGACGGGGCGCCGGTGTACCCGAAGGTGGCTGCCGCCCTTCGGCTCCTGGCTGCCCGCGGGTGGAAGGCCGGGGTGATCGCGGCGGTCACCCCGGCCGTCGCCGGCCGCGCCGAGGAGGTCGTGGATCACCTGGCTGGGTTCGAGGCGGTCAACGCCGTCAGCTTCGTTCCCTGCTTCGACACCCCCGTGCGGCGGCCCACCGCCGTTTCCGGCCGCCGGGTTCCGGCGAGCCGTCGGCTTCAGCAGGCGGCCGTCGGTGCCGAAGGCGGGCCGGCCTGGGCGATCAGTCCGTCGCAGTACGCCGAGTTCGTCCTCGCCGCCACGGCCCGGTGGATCGCGGGCGGACACTTCACCCGGCTGAAGCTGGAACCGGCGGTGTCGACGATCCGCCGACTGCGGGGGCTGGGGACCGGCTTCTGCCACTTCTCCGACCTGAAGTGCGATCACGTCTTCACCTTCTACCCCGACGGCCGCCTGGGCAGCTGCGACGAACTCCCCTGGCCCCAAGCCCAGCTCACCCGCCTCGACCAGACTGCGGGAGAGCCCCACATCGTCGCCGCCCAGCGCCGGCTCCCGCTGCTGAACCAGGGCAAGGACCTGATGGGACGGTGCACCGGCTGCTCGTACCGCTCGGCGTGCGGCGGAGGGTGCATCGCCACCCGCTGGCGCTACGAGAAGGCCGGCGACCAGGACGCCTACTGTGACTACCGCATGCGGATGATCGACGGGATCGCGGCCCTCCTCGCCCAGCCCGCCCACCCGGACGGCGCCTGGTGCCGCACCACCCGGTGGCGCCCGCAGACCCCGAACAGCATGCGGGACATCGATGTCTTCCTCTCCCGGTGGGACCGCCCCGACGCGGACCGTCCGCCGGTGCGGCTGCACACCAGCGCATACGGCAACATCAACACCGTCGGCGAACCCGGCGTACACGAGGCCGACGACCTCGACCCGGGCCACCCGCAGTGGCACGAGGCGATCGAAGCCGGTGTCCGCCCACTGGTTGACGCCGTCACCGGCCCGTGGGGCTGCGTCACGTACGACAGCTGCGAGGGCCACTCGTACGACGGCCTCGGCATGCTCCCCACCGAGCGCCGGGTCGGGGTCCTGCCCCGCGACCGCGCGGAGTACGCCCGCGTGGCCGCCGCCCTGTGCCGTGCGGCCACCGCCGCGGCCCCCGCCCTGCCCGCTTCCGTCCAGGTGACGGTGGGCCGCGCCGAACTGGATTGCGAGAGCAGTACACGCAGTGTCCCTGTGGTCGACCTGGTTCTGCTGCCCGCGCCCGGACACGGCTGGGCGGCGTACTTCGCGGCCGTGGACGAGGCGACCCGGGCCGTCGCCGCCGCCCTCGGCGGCGAGCGGCCGACCGGCTACCGGTGCGCCTGCCCCGTCCCCACGCCGGATGTGTCCCTTCGTGAGGGAGTGCCAGCGTGAGCGGGGAATGGGTCCTCGACGAACTGACCGTCCACCAGCTGCTCGGGCGCATCGCGTACTTCCACGTCCTGCTCATCGCCCCCGATCTGCCGGCAGCCGATCGGGCGCCGGTATCCGGACCGGCCTGCTGCCGCCACCGGACTCCCGTCTCCCGGTCGCCGGAGACGGTGCTGGCGGGCTCCGCGTGGGGAGCGCTCCTGGAGGTCGCGGCCGAGCTGCCCGGCCACCACCGGCCGTGCCCGCGCACGTCCGGCACGTGCTGTGCGGCCTGTCGTGTCACCTCGGCCGCGGCGGCGGTAGGGAGCGGCTGGGCTGCGGCCGAGTACCGGGCCTACCACCAGCATTCTCCGGCGCCGGGGCTCCTGGATGCCTGCGGACGTGCAGCGGCCAGCCGGGTGGGGCGGGTCTTCGCCGCCCGGCACACCACCGCGTGCGCGGCCCTGGACCGGCTCACCGCCGAACCGCCAGCCCCCGAAGCCCTGCCGGGTGTGGACGAACTGCCGCTGACCGGCGAGCTGCTGGCCCTGTGGGCGGACCCGGCCGCCACCACCCAGGCGCCCGTGGTCAGTTGGCTCAACCACTGCACCGGCGGCCTGGGCGACGTCCGCCGTGTGCTCGAATCAAGGAGGAACCCGTCGTGATCCACATCGCCGAGACCGTCGCCATCGGAAGCGTCGAAGGCTTCCTCACCGCCGACGAGCGGGACCAGCTCGCCGCCCTGATGCGCGCCTTCCTCACCTCCGAGCGCCGAAGCCACTTCGGCGAGCAGCGCAGCAGCTCCATCCACGAGATCCCCGGCCACACCCCGGAGCAGGCGATGGCCGTGTACGAGCCGGCCGGGCGAGTGGAGATCCCGAAGATCCCCGAGCAGGCCGAGCAACTGCTCCAGGACGCCTTCGACCGGGCCCGCCCCGCCTTGTCCCGCGTCATGCCGTCGATCACGACGTGCCGTCCGTGGACGTACGTCGAGTACGGGCCCGGCCAGCACATCACCTCTCACCTCGACGGCATCGCCCCCGACCCGCTCGCCTGGCCCCGGCAGATCGCCGGCATCAGCGTGGTGATCAGCGAGGCGGAGGCCGGCGGCGGGTTCTACGTCGAGACCTCCTCCGACAGCCGCCTGTGGAACACCCGCCTCGACCACTCCCCCGGCAGCGGCTACGCGCCCGGCATGTGGCTGGCGCACGACGGCGCCGACCACTCCGCCGGCTGGTTCACGCAGATGCCCCGTACCCGCTGGACCGTGAGCCCCGCCCAGGGCACCGCCCTGCTCTACGGCTCCCAGCTCGCCCACGGCACGGAGCCGGTGGTCCGTGGGCGGTGCGCGAAGTTCATCAGCTGGCTGACCGCCGAAGCCGGCGAGCGGTGAAGGGGATGCTGCTGGCCATCGAGGGCATCTCCGGGGCGGGCAAGAGCACCCTGCGCGACCGGCTCCTCGCCGCCGCCCGCGCCGAGGGCCTGCCGCTGGGGCACATCGGCCAGTTCTCCTGGCTGTCGCTCCCCGCCACCCGGACGATCGTCCGCCTGCGCTCTGGTCTCCGCGCCGCCGACAGCACGGAAGCGATCTCCGCCGCCCGCCTCGACCTGGACCTGCACGGCCGCCACAATCTGGCCCCTGCCCTTGCCCGCGGGCACGTCGTCGCCGACCGACTCACCCTGTCAACCGCGTGCCAGCTCGCCCTGGTCCACGGTCTGCCCGTGACCGACTGCGTCCGGCAGCTCGCCCACGCGCCCGCCGCACGCGCGAAGCTGACCATCCTGCTGACCACACCGGCCGGCCTGTGCCTTGAGCGGCTCTCGCGCCGGGCCACGCAACGCCGCTTCGGCGAGGACCCCGACACCGCGGCACGCCTTACCGACCTGTACGACCAGGCGACCACGGCCTGGACCGAGGTGACCGGGCTACCCGTCCTGCGCCACCCCTGCAGCACCGGCACCGACCTCGACACCCTGACCGCTATGTGCCTGAGCGCCTTACGTCAAGCCCCCGCGCCCACCGCGCGCGTATAGGAGGAGTGCCCCCGACATGCGTCTGCATCCGATGCACCCGGCCGCCTGGGTCCTCGACCAGCTCGGCACCGACGGATGGCAGGTCCACAACCTGCTCTCCTTCACCCGCGCCAGCACCCTGGCCCTCGTCAGCCAGAACGAGATGGCGCCCGTGGTCCTCAAGGCCGGGTTCGGCAGCAACCACGTCCTCGCCGAACTCGACGAGAAGGACCGCCCGGCCGCGTACGGCTTCTACTGGTACGCCGAGATGACCCCGGCCGAACGTGCCCTCGCCCGCGAGGACTTCCGCCACGAGATCTCCGTCGCCCGCGCCGCCACCGGCGCCGGACACGTCGTCCCGCTCCTGGAGGAAGGCGCCACCGACCGGTTCGACTGGTACACGATGCCCTACTGCCCCGGCGGCTCCTTCCGCTCCTGGCTCACGGCCCCACGCGACGAGAAGACCACGGCCGCCGGGCTGGGCATCCTGGCCGACGTCGCAGCCGGCCTCACCCACCTGCACGAGCGCGGCATCGTGCACCGCGACGTCTACCAGGAGAACGTCCTCGTCCACGACGGCCACGGCCTGATCACCGACCTCGGCGCCGCCCGGCTCACCACCGCCGCCCGAGGCCCTGCCGGGCGCGGCCCGGAAGTCCACTGGCCCCCGGAATACGCCTCCTCGTACAACACCGCCACCCCGGCCGCCGACGTGTTCAGCCTCGCCGTCCTGGTCCACCGCTTCGCATGCGGCGACATCCCCCGCCACGGCACCCACCGCCTGGACTCCGCGCCAGCCCCGCTGCGCCCGCTGCTCACCGGAGCACTCGCACCGGACCCCAGGGACCGCCCCACGATGGCGGACCTGCACGACGGTCTCCGGCAGGCGGCCGACCCGACTTCCGCGCCGCAGCCGCGCCGCGGGCACTAAGCACACCTCCGGAAGGAGGGCCTGCGGTGCGCTCCGCCCGAGCACCCCCGCTCTGCCCGAGCACACGACACCCACATCCCAACCCATGAGAGGGCAAGACCAACCATGACCGAGAACCAGACGACCCCCGAGTCCTTCCTCGCCGCCGTGGACACCCTCCGCGCCGACGAGGGCGCCGTCCGTGCCACCGCCCACACCTCCAGCGTCTCCGCCGACGGATGGACGGCCACTGAGCCGGCCGCCGCCGAGGGTACCGACGCCTGAGACACCCTCTGACGCCGGCGGCGACCCGCCGGTAGTCACCTTGGGGCCGGCCCGACGGGCCGGCCCCAGCCCAGCTCCGGGAAGGAACCCTTATGCCCGCACCTCTCGACTTCGCGTTCTCCCCCATCCAGGGCCTGCGCCGGGACCGCACGCAGCGGATCCACAGCCTCTTCCGGGCCGACGCGGGCCGGACCGAGCGGCCGGCCGACACCTACTGCCTGGCCCATCACGCCCTCGAAGGCGCCGAAGCCTCCGCCCGCACCGGGGACACCACCACCTTCGACTGGTACCAGGACCACCCCGACGCGAACGGGATCGCCCTCGCCACGCCGACGGCCGTCGGCCCCCGTGTCATCGTCTCGCCCGACCCGGACCTCATGCTGCGGTCCTCGATCTCCGACACCGCGTACTACGTCCTCGGCCCCGACACCACAGCCGCCTCGGCGGACGAACTCGCCCTCACCGCATCCGCCTTCGACGCGGCAGCTCGGCACGGGTTCGGCGATCTGCTGGCGGACCACGCAGTCGTCACCTGCCTGCTCCGGCGCAAAGCGCTCGGCGACACCCTCATCAGCTGGGCCATCACCCGGCTTCCGGGAACCGTATACACCGACCACGTCGGCGCCCCGCCCGTACTCGGCCGCGACCTGGTCCACGAAGCCGGCCACAACTGGCTCAACGACGCCCTGGCCTCGATCGGCTGCACGCTCGACGAGGCGGAGACGTTCCACTCCCCCTGGCGAAACTCACCGAGGCCCGCTTTCGGCTTCCTCCACGCCTGCTGGGCATTCCCCCTGACCATGATCTACACCGCCCGCGTGCTCACCGAAACCAGTGGTGGCCTCCACCGCTTCCTGGCCGGCTACCTCGATCAGCAGCGCCGGCTGCTCGCGACCACTACGGCCGATCACACGAAGGCGCTCGCCCTCGTCCCCCACCCCGAGCTTCAGCAGCGTCTGCAGAGCGTCTACGCCGAGGCTCTCTCTCTGTAAACGCTCCAGGTCACCACGTGGGTCTGGCTTTGCTCACGACTCGTGAGCAAAGCCAGACCTGGATCACGGTGGCATCCTGCCGCAGCTTGATCCCCCAAGCCTGGACATAGGCGAACACGTCCGTCAGGGCGCAGGCAGGGGGTCGGGCGTCGCGCCTCCGCGCTCGGCCAGGAGTATCAGCGATGCGCGAGAATGTTCTGGTTGACCATGATCGCAGCGGACTGGATCACCCCACCCTCGCGCGATCGCCGTTCAACCGCGAACACGCACCGACCTTTTAGAAAGATCCGCTCAGATCTCGTCGGTCGGATCCCAGATGTACGGGAGTGTCGGGTCCTGCTCGTACAGGTCCCGCCCAATCTGCTCCAGGAAGTGAATCCTGTGCCGGAGTTGGGGCAGCAGCTCCTGGATCCGTCCCGACGCCTCCTTGGGGTCGGCCGGCAGATTGGCCCTGACCAAGGTCTTCATCTCCGCCCGGGCTTCGGGTTCGGTGGCAGCGTGAGGAAGCTTCACGATCGCGGTGTAGACCGAGACCTCCGAGACGCTCCAGGCTCCGTCCTCCTCCTTCACCGCCCAGATGACCGACTGGGCAGAGGGGGACAGGGTGAGCTGGCACCCGTCTCCCATGAGCCGGCTGAGCACCGGGAGGGGAACGGCGTCAGCCCCGGCCAGCGCGGCTGCTTCTTCTGCCGTGGGAACGGATATCCGTCCAGTAATCGCGTGAGCGATCCGACGTCGAGCCGCGGCAGCCGGCGGAGCCGGCGGCTGAACCTGCGACTCTTCTCCTGCAGCGCCGAGTGCGGTGTCCACGTCGCGCGCCTCCTCCTCGCCGTCCTCGTTTGTCCACCAGGTGATTACGACCATGCGACAGTCGGGAAGTGCTGCCGGATACAAGACGTGCGAGACGACGTCGATCGGCTCCCAATCCATCGCCGGAATCGACATCCGGAAGATGTGCCCGTCCCGATTCTCCGTCAGCTCGTTCGTCGCCTCCCAGATGCCCCGCACATCCGCGTCCTTGCAGACGTCGCCGATCAGTTCGATCAGTTCGGCCGAGTCGGTCCCGCGGGCGAGGGCGAACTTCAGCATGCGGACGTACTCGCGAGCATGACGTTCCCAGTCGTGATACTGGACGCGCGCCTCGCCTGACGTGAGCGCCCACCTCATGAGATTGGCGCCAGGCTCAAGGACCCAGGGCCACCACTGCGCCATCGCCGGGTTGAATCCGATGATGTTCCAGTGGGCGTCGCACAGATAGGTGGGAGCCGGCATCTGCTTGTCGATTAGCAGGCGCAGGCCACTGCGAACTCGCGGATCTGCCGTGGCCCCGCTGTCAGCAGCGGCAATGGTCAGGTTGTTGTAGAGCAGCAGGGCGATGTACTCGTCCCGATCCAGCTGGAGCAGTTCCGCGAGGCTGTCGCACTGGGCGCGGTCGAGGCGATTGCGGCCGTCGCCGCGTTCGAGGGCTCGCCACCACCTCTCCGACCTGCCGACCGCGGTCGCGCACTCTTCTTGGGTCACTCTCCGGCCTCGACGGTGCCCGGCTGCCTTGCGCCAGGTCTTGAGCTGGCCAGCGAAGCCCATGACCTGTCCGGCCCACGGGGTCTCCTGCCCTTCGCGCTCCCTGCCAGCCGTCCGCTCCGCGCCTTCCCCGCCGCTCCCGGGGCCCGGGTGGAGGGGCTCAGTCGCGCCCATCCGCTCTCCTCGATCGTCGTGTGCTTCCCCTCGCATTGAGGGCTACCTTCCCCGAGCGGAGGCAACAAAAAGAGGGGGGACCTTGCGCGATACGCGCCGGCCCTCCCCTGCCTCTACTCCAGAGTACGAGATCATTTTCGGTGGCCAGGATCACCTTCTTCCACAGGGTGACGCGCCCCACACCTACCTACGTTCCCGTAGGTAAGAGGCCGAGGGGCAATAGAGACGCGATCCGCTCGAATCGGACAATAAACCGGCAAGGATTTTCCGGTTCCGAAACCGGCAATTAATTGCCGGTTTTTTCTCTCTGTGCACCCTCTGCGCCTTCACGGCCTCTTCACGACCAACTCTCGACGACTCCCCTCCCGCCATCCCCCCTTACGGAAAAGCCAAGTTGGGGCCCAGGCAGCTCCCCAGGACCTTCCGGCATCACCAGTTTCTACGCGCGTAAACGCGTCTTGAGATGGCGTTGACGATGAATCCAGGGCGGGTTTAAATCCTGGACATCACCAGGTCGGCGGCGTGATCGCCCCGCCGTCGAGGAAAGGAGAAAGAAGATCATTTCCGTTGAGCGGTAGACGGAGGCAGGCACCTACGGCCCCGACCCCTCACCTGGGGGCATCGCGCCCCACACGGACAGTGACGAAAACTAGTGCAAAGTATGGACTTGCGCCGGTGCTCTGCGTATGTTCGTCGTCCCCCGCCGGGCAGCCCGGCGACCGGCGAAAGAGCGATATGAGGATCCGAGTAAGCACCTAGAAACGCCGCGGCGCCCAGGAGAGCCAACTCCCGGGCGCCGGAATGCGAAGAGTCTTACCTTTCCGCCGAGCCAACGGCGGACAGGCGACCCGTCACCACCGCACCGGCCCTTCCTACGGGGCAACACCGGAGCGGCTTGTACTACAAGGAGAGTCTTGCATGAGCACGGCCCTGCGCGGAACCCCGTCTTCTGGGACCGGGCCCGTGGAGCCCACTGCGGCCACGGCTGTCACGGACCGTCCGGCACGCCGGCACGGCGGTGAGGTCTGATGGCCCGCATCCGCACGATCAAGCCGGAGGCTTGGGAGTCGGAGGATCTCGCCTCCGTCCCTGTGACAGCCGTACTGACCTTCATCGGTCTGCTCACTCAGGCCGATGACGCGGGCCGGCACCGCGACCTGCCAGCCGTGATCGCCGGGCGACTGTGGGCCCTGCGTCCCGACCACACCCCGGCACACGTCGCCCAGGACCTGGAGCAGCTGGCCGAGCGTGGCCTGATCTGCCGTTATACCGGCTGTGACGGAAAGACGTGGCTGCACATCGTCACGTGGGACCGTCACCAGAAGATCAACCGCCCTTCGGTGTCCCGTCTGCCGCGCTGTCCGCTCCACGAGGCCAAGAAGCCGTGCGGCGAATGCGGCACCCGCGCGTGCCCGGCGCAGGGCCACCTCGGCCGCCGCGAGGGCGACCTGGCGGCGCCTGTCTTCGTGAGCCCTCACGAAGACCTCATGCCGACTGATCCGCCGCCCCTGGGCATCGAAGAGGTCCCCGTCGCTCCCTCAGCCTCCCGCGTGATGGGGGTCACTTCGCCGGAAGAGCCTGCCATCTGGCGGGGATCTGAAGAAGCCGCAGGTCAGAGCGATATCGCTGGGTCCGAGGACGTGGCGGAGGCCACATTCACTGAGGGTTCCGGTACTGGATCTAGGATCTTGGATCCTGGATCTTCCCGTAGGGGGCGCGAGGCGCCCGCGCCGGTCCCCTCCTCGGAGCAGGTGCTGGAGTCCGCCGAGGCGGGCGAATGGTCGGCGAAGCGGCTGATGGCGGAATACCTCCGCGGATGCAGCCGCCGTCCGCCGAAGACGTTCCTCGGGCACCTGGGCAAGGAGATCCGCCAGATGCTGGACGAGGGCTTCGAGCCCGACGCGCTGCGACCCGCGCTCGACCGCCTGCGGGCCAAGGGCCTGCACCCGAGCGTCCTGGCGAGCCTCGTCAACGAGGTGGTCAACTCGGCGCCGTCCTCCGCCTCCGGCGCGGGCCCTTGGGCAGCCGCCGCCCCCGCCTACACCCCGTACCTCAATCCCACCGCCCCGACCGGGACCTTCGGAGTCGCCCTGTGATCCGCTCTCGCCTCGACGACCCTCAGACGGCCGCCGACAACCCGGCGATGGCCTGGATTCAGCGCAAGCTCGCCGAGCGGGGCATCGACCCGAACGCCACTGCGCCGCTCGCCGACCGCCCGGAGCCGACCCCGGCCCTGGACGCCGCCCAGGAGCGCATCCCGTACGAGTACCGCGCCGCTCAGACCGAGCATCCGGACGTCGCCCGCTGGGTACGCTCCATCGCCGACGCTGCGGTCGGGCACGCCGCCAACGCCCTCGCGCCCCACATCGGCCGGACCGGCCAGCGCGAGATCACCCACGGCCGCAGCCTGCTGCTGTGGGGGCCCACGGGCGCCGGCAAGACCCACGAGGCGTACGGGGCGATCCGCGCGCTGACCGCCGCCGGGTGCGGGGTTCGGTGGGAGGCGACGACCGCGGCGGACCTCTACGGCGCGATGCGAGCCCGGAACGGACTCGATCCCGAGTACCTGCTGCGCCGGATCGTCCGCGTGCCGCTGCTGCTGCTGGACGACCTCGGCGCCGCCAAGAGCACCGAGTGGACCGAGGAGATCACCTTCCGCCTGCTCAACTGGCGCTCGGAGCACCGCCGGCCGACGATCATCACGACCAACCTGCCGCCGGTCCGCACCGAGCACATGGACCCTCGCCAGCCCGTCCTGCGCGACAAGATCGGCGACCGCGTCCTCTCCCGCCTGTCCGGCATGTGCACCCCGGTCCACCTCGGCGGCCCAGACCGCCGCTTCCGCGTCGCCGCCTGACGGCCCCGCGCCCCTCTCACCACCTGCTTTCACCGCCGGCCCCAGCCGCGCCGACCGCCCCCTTCGCGTGCCGCGCCGCTCCTGCCTGCCCGGCGGCATCCCCTGGAGACACCCATGCGCCACATCACCACCAACAGCAGCACCCCGGCCCCGCCCGTGCGAGGCATCGCCGACATTTCCTGGCACGCCCGCGGAGCCTGCCGGGGCCTGGAAGCCCACGAGGCCGACCGGCTGTTCTTCTCGGCGCCGCGTGCCCTAGCCGACATCGCCGAGGCGAAGTCGTTCTGCCACACGTGCCCCGTGCGGCAGGACTGCTTCACCCACGCCCTCGACAACGACATCCGGTGGGGCATGTGGGGCGGACTGACCCGAGAGGAGCGCCGGCCCTGGCACGCCAAGGTCGCCAAGCGTCTCGACTACGCCCGAGTGCGTGCCGCGATCATGGGGCGGGACGTGTTCCTCACCGCCGCCGAGCGAGACGCCGTCGCCCGCCACGCCTACGTCCGCAAGTGGACCCCGGAGCGCCTCTCGTACGTCCTCGCCGTCGATCTCGACCATGCCCGCGACCTTCTGCGAGACGCGGGCCACGCCATCGCGGACCGCGACCGCTACTGGACGCCGGCGGACCCGGACGACGACGAGGCCGACGCCATGGACGAAACGTTTTGCCCTGTCCCCCGGCAGGTCCAGACGGATGACCTGATCGACGCCCTGCGGAAGGCCGCATGAGCCGTCGCAGCCCCACGAACTTCGCCTCCATCCATGCCGACCGGAAGGTACCTGTTGACCGAGGAGACCGCGGACCGATACGCCCTGACCGCAGCCGTGATGGTGATCGCGGTGCTGACAGGGTCCGGCTTCTGGCTCTCCTACGCCCACCTGGCGGAAGTCGCCGCACGACACGGCCTCGACAGCTCGCCCATCCGGCAGTGGGCCTGGCCGGCCACCCTCGACGCCTTCATCGTGGCGGGTGAGCTGCTGATGTTCCGCGCGGGCCTGCGCCGGCGGACGGACTGGTGGGCGATCGGCGTGACCGCCACCGGATCCATCGGATCGATCGCCCTCAACGTCCTCGGCGTCAGCGGCGCGACCCCCGGCCCAGTGCCGCACCTGGACTACGTCGTCGCCGCAGTCCCGCCCACGGCCAGCATGCTCGCCTTCGGGGTGCTGATGCGGCAGATCCACCAGCGCGTCGCCCGCCCCCTGCCGAACGAGGAGCAGGTCCGGGTCCCCGAACCCGGACCGGAAGCCCAACCCGGACCGACCCCGGAACCCGGACCAACCCCGGACCACCACCCGAACCCGGAGACCGAACCCGGACCAGAGACCGAACCCGGACCGACCCCGGAACCCGGACCAGCCCCGGACCACCGCCCGAACCCGGAGACCGAACCCGGACCGGAAGCCGAACCCGGACCGACCCCGGAACCCGGACCAGCCCCGGACCACCGCCCGAACCCGGAGACCGAACCCGGACCGGAGGCCGAACCCGGACCGACCCCG
>NZ_JBITRX010000010.1:0-45713 GCF_044540325.1 Streptomyces sp. NPDC086023 | reverse complement strand
CCCGGAACCCGGACCAGCCCCGGACCACCGCCCGAACCCGGAGACCGAACCCGGACCGGAGACCGAACCCGGACCGACCCCGAGACCTGTCCGCCGGCGGACGCGGAACGGTCCGGCTCGCCCGGGGACGGTGCACGCTCGGGTGCAGGCGAGCCGGCAGTCCCGATCCGGGCCCAAGCGCTTGTCGCACGAGCAGGTGGTCGAGCTGGTCCTCCCCCACGTGCCCGACGTGCTGAGAGAGGACGGCAACGCTCAGATCACCCGAGCCCAGCTCCGGAAGATCATGCGCAGCCACGAGATCCCGCTCAGCAACGAACACCTGACCCCGGTCCTGGCCCTCGTACGGGCCGCCGCCCCGGTTTCTACTTCCTCCAAAGGAGCTGCTCGATGAAGACCTGCGACCGCTTCAACCGGATAAAGGCCGGTTTCGAGAATGACCTCGCCATCCTGAACAGCCACGCTGCCCAGCACGAGGGGAGCAACCCGGCGAAGGCGAGCAGCCGAATCGCCAAGGGCGTAAAGCTGAACATGGGGCGGATGCTCGCTCGCCACTACTCCCGGTGCAGGCTCTGCTGCTGAACCCAGACTTTCCCGACGGTGGCCCGGCCTTGCCGGGCCACCGCCCCGTTCGCCCAAGCTCTCCCGCTCCGAAGGAACTCCGTGCCCGCCACCTCTTCCTGCCCCGATTCCGGTGCTGGCCGTCCACTCCCGACGGCCGTGTCCTCACTTCCCCCGCACGGTGCGGCTGACGACAACTCGGTCTCCGACGGAGCAAGTTGGGGCGGAAGCAAAGCTTCCGCCGCACCCGCCCCCGAAGGGGCGGGAGAGGACCTGCACCAGGGGGCGCAGGTCCGGGAGGCTTCGACCGGGGGCGGATCGGAGCCGGGGAACGAGGAGAAGCCGAAGCCTCGCCGTCGCGAGCGTCCTGTCCGTCAGCGTCCGCGTCAGCCGCCCGCGAAGAAGCGCCGCCACCAGCCCTCGACGCGTTTCAACGACGACGAGTACGCGCTCGTCGTCGCCGCCGCCGCCCAGTGCCATCTGACCGTCGCCGGCTTCCTCGCCCGCTCCGCCCTGGCCGCAGCCCGCGACCTCGACCGCACCAGCGCCGAGATCGCCACCGAGCGCGACATGCTCACCGCGCTGTTCGACAGCCGGCGCAAGCTCGGCTGGGCCGGCAGCAACCTCAACCAGGTGACGAAGGCGCTCAACGCCGGTGCCGATGCCGCCGTCCCCCAGCTGGAGGCAAGCCTCGCGGCCGTGCGGCGGGCCGCCGACGCCGTGCACGCCGCCGCGACCTCCGTTCTCGAACGACAGCAGGCGGCATGATCCCCAGCATCAACCCGCCCGGTGACCGGACCATCGGCCTGCTCGCCTACCTCTACGGCCCCGGCAAGCGCGAGGAGCACGTCGACCCGCACCTCGTCGCCTCGTTCGACGGCATGGCCCCCGACCCCGGCCGCGACCCGAGCGCCACGCTGAAGGCCCTCCAACAGCTCCTGGACCAGCCCGTTCAGGCACTGCCGGAGCATGCCCGTCCCGCCAAGCACGTCTGGCACACTTCCGTCCGCACCGCGCCCGGCGACCGGATTCTGTCCGACGAGGAGTGGGCCGAGGTGGCCCGCCGGATCGTCGTCGCCACCGGCATCGACCCGGGCGAAGGGCAGCCCGGCTGCCGCTGGGCCGCCGTACGGCACGCGGACGACCACATCCACATCGTCGCCACCCTCGTATGCGAGGACGGCTCTCGGCCCGACGACTTCCGCTCCGGCAAACGCGCCCAGGCCGAGGCCCGGCTCATCGAGAAGGAGCTCGGCCTGCACCGGGTCGCGCCCGGCGACGGCACCGCCGCCCAGCGTCCCACGAGTGCGGAACGGCACAAGGCCGAACGGCAGGGACGCGAGCGGACCGCCCGCGAGGAACTCCGCGAAGCCGTACGGCGGGCTGCGGCCGGCGCTCAGAGTGAGGAGGAGTTCTTCAGCCGTCTGTCCGCCGCGGGCCTCCTGGTGAAGAAGCGTGCCGCGCCCTCCGGGGACCTGCTCGGCTACAAGGTCGCCCTGCCCGAGGACCGGAACAAGGACGGCGAGCCGGTGTTCTATCCCGGCGCGCGTCTCGCCCCCGACCTCTCTCTGCCCCGCATCCGCGAACGCTGGGCCGGCGGTGGCCTCCAGGACAGGACCGGCCTCGAGGCTCCGGGAATGGCCGGGGCGCCGGCCGCCGCGCGGCGGCGCACGGCGGCTGCCGCCTGGCAGGCTGTCCTGGTCGTCGAGCACGGCGAGGACGGCCTCGCCGCCGCGTACATCGCCGCCGCCGGCGAAGTCCTCGACGCGCTCGCCAAAACCTCCGCCGCCCACACTAGGCAAGAACTGCGAGAAGCCGCCTGGGCGTTCGAGCGAGCCTCCCGGTCCCACGTCCGCGCCGTACGCGGCCACGACCGGGCCCTGCGGCAGGCTGCCCGTGACCTCGTCCATGGCGGGTCGGCCCTCGGCCGCGGCGAGGAGGGCGCGACCACGGCCATGGCGATCGACATGCTGTTCTTCCTCATCACCGCTGCCGCGCACTGGCACGCCAGGAAGGGCCACGCCCAGCAGGCCGAAGCAGCCCAACGAGCAGCCGAGCACCTGCGAACCGCCTACCAGGCCGCCGCCGAGTACCCGCTCGCCGTCCTCCACCAGCGTGGCCGTCGCCTCGCCCGCCCTCTGCTGCGGCGCCAGGCCGAGGCGGTGCACGCGGCGATCCCCGAGCTGGCCGAGCAGGTCCTGGCCGAGCCCGGCTGGCCGGCCCTCGCCGCCACGCTCGCCGAAGCCGAGGCCGCCGGCCACGACCCCGTCCCCCTGCTCTCCGAAGCAGCCGAACACCGCGAACTGGGCACCGCCGAATCGATCAGCGACGTCCTGGTCTGGCGACTGCGCCGGGCCGCAGACCTTCCGGCTGACGCCGCGAGCGCTCCCGTTCCTCAGCGCATGCCTGGCGCAGCCTCGACTCCGCCTCGCGACCGGGACCGCCGACGGCGCCGGTAGCCGGCTCCTCCATTCACGGATTCGAGAGTTGCCCGACGTCCCGTCCGTGGGGCACTCTCGTCGTCCGCTGCCGGGGCGAGGCAGCCGAATGCGAGGGGAGGCCGTATGTTCGGGCGCAGGAAGGCGCGGAAGAGCGAGGGCGAGCTGGGGCCGGCGGGCGCGCCGTGGCTGGACTACCCAGCGCCGGCATGGCCGCAGGAGGCCGCACCCGTCGAGGAGGCTCCGGCCGCGCCGGCGGGCGAGGACTTCCTCCCGGAGGACCTCCGGCTCGATCTGAGCACGAAGCGCTTCCTGGTATGGCGCCGGCCGCTGGTCCTGGAGGGCGAAGTCCGCTCCTGCCCGCAGTGCGCGGCGTACCGCGACTGGGCCATCCTCGCGGTCGAGGGCCAG
This sequence comes from Streptomyces sp. NPDC086023, assembly GCF_044540325.1. Lineage (NCBI taxonomy): Bacteria > Bacillati > Actinomycetota > Actinomycetes > Kitasatosporales > Streptomycetaceae > Streptomyces > Streptomyces sp. NPDC086023. The sequence continues at coordinate 42,306 of NZ_JBITRX010000010.1, read as the reverse complement.
ATCTGGCTCCGGTGCCCTGCCAAGCATGTGACGCAGGAGCCGCGCCTGAGTCTCGAATGGTTCAACCGGAACGCCGGCCCGACCAGCTCGACGTACGGCTCCCTGGACGAGGGCCTGGACGACTTCGGCCTCTGAACCGGTGACTCGGTTCCGCGCCCTGCTCAGCCGCCCCGGCCTCCCGAAAGAGTCACCGATCCAAGGACGCTCGCCAAAGAGCCCGGTGCCAGGTCGAATGACCTGGCACCGGGCCCTGTTTGTGCTGCTGTACGTGCTGAGGGACGGCTGTTGGACCCGAGGAGGTACGAGGCCGTGCTGGTGGCTGGCCGCCGGGGGTCAGACGGTGGGGCGCAGGGAGAGTTGCCCCTCGCTGTCGCCGGGCAGGGTGTGCCGGAGTACGGGGTCGGGAGAGGCGAGGGAGGCGGCAAAGGCGGCGACGAGGTCATGCGGAGTGCTCGCGGAGAACCCCGTGGCCCAGAGATACCCCCGCCCGATCCGGGGCTCACACCAGGCTAGCCAGCCGGTTTGCTCGGCGGTGGGGTCGAGGCAGAGGGGGTCTCCGTCCTGGAGGTACTCCGGGAGGAGGCTCAGTGCCATGCCCGCGGCCAGCTGCGGATCGGAGAAGGCAGTCGGGTTGTCGATGTCGCGGACCCAGCCGCGCTCCGCGAGCGACTCGAAGACCACGTGCGGGCCTGCATATCCGTGCGCCGGATCCGGACGGGCCTCCAGGGCGAGCAGGAAGTCGGCGACGGCTTCGGGCGGGACGCCGGTGGTGAAGTAGGCAGTCCACTCAGCCAGCCCGTCCGCGGTCGGGCGGGCGGAGACGGTCCACGCGACCGGCAGGTCTCCGAGGATGATCGGTTCGTCGGCAAGCACCCACTGGGCCCAGCGGAGTCCGTCGGGAGCGACGTACAGCACGGTGCTGCGAACCACCTGCTGGACCGCGTCCGGATCGTCCGGATCAACAGGTTCACGACGGCCGCGAGCGAGTGTCAGGGAAGTCCAGCCGGCGGCGGAGAGGTGGGAGGCGACGTGGTCTGCGAGTGCTCCGTCGTCACCGGCAAGGTGGCGCGGGGTGACCCACCAGGCGGGAAGGGCCGGAACGTCGGACGGATCGGAAGGCGTGGACGGGCGCAGAAGTGCTCCTTGTCGTACGGGCGATCAGGGGGAGACGGCGCGCAGTCTGCGGCGCGAACTCGTCGGCGGGTCGACCGGCGGCATCCAGGTCAGCGCCTCGGCGACCGGCCGGGGCAGGTAGCCGTACTGCACGGCCTCGGCGTCTTCGGCGAGGTACACCACCGGCTGTCCGTCCAGGTCCTCCCCGACGAGGACGTCAGCGAGACGGTGGGCCATGGGGAAGAAGGGATTGATGGCGAGGCGGACGGAGGTGTCGGGATCCAGGGCGGCAAGGCGGTCGATCAGGTGGCGGACGGTCATGTCCGATGCAGATGCGGGCATGTGCACTCCTTGCAAGGCGGGGAAAGCAGAGGCGCGGGGACAACAGGAACGCCGGGGCGGTGCCACCGTCAGAGACGCTTGGCCGTAGCCAGAACCTCGGAGACGGTCCTCGCGACCAGGTGGGCCGGCGTGTGGGGATCAAAGACGATCCTGTAGCCGGGAGTCCGAGCGGTGCCGGTGACCGCGAGTACCCAGCCCTCATGCTCGGCGCCGGGGCGGCCGGCGGGAAAGTGGCCGAGGTAGAAGCGGCCGTCGGCGGAGGCGATATGGGTGTCGGCCCGGTCGTCGACGATGAAGTGGAAGTCGCCGTTCGCGGCGGGGAAGGTGTCAATGACCTCGGTCGCCTGTCCCGGCCCCAGGAGCCAGTCGTGCAGCCTCAGGCGCTGGGTCGTGGTCCGGAATCCGGCGGAACTCAGCTCCACTGTCACGGCATCACCTCTCTGACCTGCTATTTTCCGGGGTTCCCGGAAAGGGTCGTCTAGGTTGACATGCCCTTGAAGCGTGTACCAGTCCTTTCGCGATCTTTCCTGTCTGCCAGAGGCGAACTGACGGTGCGCCCCTGCCCGTAACGAACGATCGCCGGCAGCGCGACCGCACAGAAGGGTCGCGCTGTCGGCGTTTCAGGGCTCCTACTCCTGCACGACTTCCAGCTCGGCGCCCAGCGCCGAGAGCGTGGGCAGCAGCGTGCCGTAGCCGCGTTGCAAGTGATAGATGCCTTCAATGGTCAAGACGCCTTCGGCTGCGAGGGCCGCGATCAGCAGGGCTGCGACGGCCCGGATGTCCTGTCCGGCCACGCGGGTCGCGGTGAGTCGGGACGGCCCGTGGACGGTGATGGCCGGGCCGTCGGAGGTGACGCTGGCGCTGAAGTCGCGCAGCGGGCGGACGTGGCTGTCGCGGGCGGTGTAGATCCGCTCCTCGATCCGCGAGACGCCGGGGGCCTGGGTGAGGAAGGCGTCAGCTGCGGCTGTACGTCGGTGCAGGTGGCGGAGACGGTGGCGGTCTGAACGTGAGCCTCATGCCGAACGGCGTGCGCGGGCCTGGACCGACACGGCCCGGATGTGGCATGCGCTCGGCGACGGGCAGCAGACTTTCGCCGCCCTGCGCCGCGTCGAGCAGGAGGCGGATCAGGAAGTCCGCCGTCCCGCGCTGCGAGCGCTGACAGCGAGCCTCCTGTACGGCCCGGCCTGGGTGCAGGGAGTTCGGGACTTCGCCGTCCGTACGGGAGCCGTGCCCGCCTGAGCAGCACGGCCCCCCGGCCGCTACACGCGGGGGCGGCGCGCGGTCACGGCGCCGGGGCGAACGCCGCCGCAGCCTCGTCCTTCTCGACCGTCGCGATGACCTCCCGCATCCGGTCACTCATGGGCGGCAGCGCGTCCAGCGAGTGCCAGCCGACCTCCACCGACTCGTCGTCGCACACCCGGGGCGAGGAGCCCGGGGCCGCGGGTCGGCAGGCGAAAACGATCTCCAAGTACTGAGCCCGGTCCCCGTTGGCGTGCTGCACCGGCGGGGAGTGCGTCACTGCCGCCAGGCGCTCCACCACGACCCGGACTCCGGTCTCCTCCTCGACCTCCCGCGCCACTGCGGCGGCCGGGGCCTCGCCCGGCTTCACGATCCCGCTGAGCGGGGTCCACAGGCCGGCGGCGGACCGGCGCTGCAGCAGCACCTGCCGGTGCTCGTCGCGGACGACCGCGACCACCCCGGGCAGCCACAGCAAGCAATCGGGACCGACCGCCCGCCGCAGATCTGACACAAAATCAGGAATCATGCCCACACCCTAGGGCGACCAGAACACCTTGGGCGGCCGTTCCTGACACTCTGCTGCGCCGAGCCCTGCGGTGCACCCCACCGCGGCGTGCGGCACCGCCCCAGGGGAAAGCAGTTCGGTCTTCAGGTCCGGCAGGAGAGCTGCCCCCGTCGGCAGCTCGGACCCAGCCCCAGGTCAGGGTGATGTGTGGCTGCCTTGGATACGGCGCCAGACAATGCCCAGGTCTGCGAGTCGCCCTCTCATGGCCCCTCGCTGCTCCTCCAGCTCCAGCGAGGCCGGGGAGAGGAGGTAGACGTTCCCCTGGTAGCGCCGGAACCCGATGAGTTCCCATCCTCTGGCGATCTTGGTGGTCACCCGGTCGAACTCCGTCTGGTTCCTCAGGCGGTCGCTGCTGAGGTCGGTGACGCCCGGCGAGCATGCGATGGCGCGGCAGCCGGCCATGAGCCGGTGGATCGCCTCAGTGGCGAGGATGGCGCCGAGGCCGTGCCCACGCCACGGCTCGTCCAGGGTCACCTTGTCCATGACGAGCAGGGAGGACCCCACGTACGGAAGCGAGCTGCTGGCGTCCTCGCTGAAGCTCCCCGTGCTCGGATCCAGCACGGCCTGAGCGATCTCGCCGAGTTCTTCGGATTCCTCCTCCATGACCCGGACCGCATTCATGCCCCGGTCGAGATGCACCCGATAGAAGGTGATCGAACCCACCGTCCTGTCGCCGTGGAGGACGGCCACGTCCCACCGCTCCAAGGTGTCGGCCTGTGGGGTGTCGGCGAGGTCATCGATGTAGGAAATACGCAGGCGCAGCTCGGAGGGGTCTCCGGGCAGGGTGAACAGTTCGGTCACTCCTGAAGCCTAGCCACACGCAGCAGCCCGGAGACGGAGGCGGGCAGCCGTCGGGCGACGGCCGGAGGCCCGCGGCCCGGTCCTGGGAGCGTCCAGGCTCGTGCCAGGGTTGCCTCCATGACGCCGATGATCCCCGCGCACGTCCCCGACGAGCCGCCGCTCACCTACGCCGACAGCTTCGACATACCGGTCCTGTTCCGTAACGGTCCTGCGGACAAGCCCTGGAAGCAGTGGCGGACGGCCAAGCACAAGGAGTGGAGCGCGACGGACGGGTTCCCGAAGGCGGACGGCTGGTACGCCCCGACCACCACGTGGCGGGAGATCATCAAGGCGGCCACCGAGGTCGGCCGCGACATCACCCCGCACCTGCAGAACCAGCCGCGGTACGCACACGGGGAGCTCGTCGCCCGCGTCGCCCCGCTGTATGCCTACCTCGGTGCGCACCCCTTCAAGCACCAGCCCCCCGTGCCGGGCGCTAGGGGCCGGCGCCTGACGCTGAACCCGGTCTACGCGTACGGCACCGAGCGCACCGCGAAGAACGCTGCCGCCTACCGGCTGGGCATGACGATGACCGAGTGGGCCTGCCGCTCGCTGCTGGGTCTGGGGCAGACCGAGCACCTCGAACTCGGCGGCCCCATCCCCGCCCTCAGCGCCACCTTCAAGGACCCCAAGAGGAAGCTGCCGGACCTGTGGGGACGGCACGAGGCGGAGAAGGTGTACTGGCTGATCGAGGCCAAGGGCGGTATCTGCGACGTCGGCACCCTCCGCAAGGGGTGGGCGCAGCTGGAGTCCGGGAGCAAGGTCCTCGGCTCGTACGCGCACCGCAGCGTCCTGGTCGGAGCCGCCGTGCGGCCCGGGGACGACCTGTTCCTGACCATCGATCATGCCCTGCACCCCGGCCAGCCGCCCCTCCCCCCTGCCGGATCCGACCCCGACGGCAAGGAAGCCGCGGGCAAGGGCAACCTCGAAGACCACCTCGGCGACAACGACGACGCGCTCATCGGCGCGGCCCGCGCCCAGATGCTCGTCTACCAGGCACTGCGCTCCGCTCCCCCCTCGCAGTTGCGCACCGTCCCGGTGCCGGCCGACCGCACTTCGCGCCATCGACGCCACGGACTGACCACACCGCTGGAAGACGACGACCGCACCCGCGCCATGCGAGCCGACCTCCGCGGAGCGGCACTTCATCTCAATCCGGACCTCACGCGTTCCCAGATCCGCTCCTGGGGGATCGACGACTTCCTCACCTGCCGCATCCCCGGCACCGAAGTCCATCTCGGCATGTCCCGGAAGCTGTTCGCCGTCTGCGCGCGCCTCCACGAGGAAGATCTCGCCATCGCCCGGCGCACCCCGGGACTGCGCGCCGAGGACCAGCTGGCCGTCGACGAGCGGGGCAGCGAAGAGGCTCAGGAAGAGCAGCGGCTCAAGCAGCGGCGGATTTTCCACGAGCAGCAGGAGGAAGCCCGCCCCCGGCTGCGTTCCCTGCTCCGGGAAGCCTATGAGCGTGGAGAGACGAGCGACTGGAGCGACCTGCTGCACCGTCCCGAGGAACCAGAACTCGACCTGGCGAGTGCCGAAGGGCTCCTCGAAGCGGCGACCCCGGAAACGTACCTGGCCGTCAGCCGCTACGACCTGCCCCCGATCCACGCCTAGCTAGCGGTCAGGTCTGGGGCCTGGGTCCAGCTCGCCGTCCACAAGGGCCTGGATGATCCTCTCGGTGCGGGCACGCGTCTCGGGTCCGTGGCCGGCGAGGTTGTGGTCGAGTTCGTACTGCTGCATGTCAAGCACCGGCTTCATCTCTCCGATGAGGGCGGGCCATGGCGCAAGCGAGTCGGTCAGTTCCTCAACGTTGCCGGACCACTCGGCCTGGCGTGCTCCCAGGGCGAAGGCGAGCAGGAGGACGGCGAAGAGGGGTTCGCTGTCGAAACCGGCGAGCAACCCGAGCCCTGCGGGGTTCTCCTTGCCGGTGTGGGTGGCGACAGCCCGCGCGACAACCGGGAGCTGGAGGAAGAGGGCCGTGGCCACCGAGCGGGCTTCTTCCCATTCTGGGTCGGTGGCTTCGGCGAGCGCTTCGCTCATCCGCGGCAGGGACACGAAGTCGGCAGCGCCGACGAGCAGGCTCGCCGGACCGGTCAGCCACGGCTCGGCGCCTTCCACCCGCTGCCGTCTGCCCGGCGAGATGCCAAGGACCTTCTCGATCGTTCCCGCCTCGTCTTCCGTCACCTCGGGCCGCGTGCCCAGGGCGAAGATCTGGAGCATGTGCGCGACAGCCGTTGCCCGGTCGCCAGCCGGGACACGGATCGGGCGGGGCAGCGCGTTCTTGCCTCGCATCGCGGCCATGGTCGCGGCGAGGGCGCCCACGACCGTGTCCTGGTCGTCGACCGGGTCGAGGCCCTGGCGGGATGCCTCGGCGTGAAGGAGCTGCTCCAGCTCATGCGACAGGTCGTCTACCACGATGGTCGCGGAGGTACGGACGGCGTCGAGGTCGAAAGGGAAGCCCTCTACCCACAGCACGACGCGCAGCAGGTTCACGTCCCGTGTGCGCTCGCGCCAGCGTAGGAGCTGGACCAGCTGACGGTCGCTGTCAGGCGGGTAGATCCAGACCGGGCGGCGTCCGTCGTTGCCAGCTCGGGTGGGATGGGGCATCAGGCCGTTGCTGATGAAACTCTCCAGCTTCCTCGCGGTCATGGTGCTGAAGCCGGCGGATGTGGCGGCGCGCAGAAGGTCGGCGCGCTGTAGGAGACGGGGTTCGACTGCCATGCCGGGCAGCGTAGGGGCGCTGCGGCACGCCGCGCGAGCCGAGTACTCCCACTCCAGGCCGGTCTAACTTGCAAACGGGCCGACCCCCGTTGCCACCAGCAGGTTTGCGCTGCTTCTGTGGGTCCGCGGCGCCAACTCGGGCGCTGCTCCCACCTCGAGAGGACTTGTCCATGTCCAGGAATACGGCAGCGGCGGTGACCGGAATGATCGTGCGTTCCCTCGCGAAGCGGTGGGCCGACGCGAACGGCCTCAGCAGGGAGCAGGGCCTGCTCCTCGCATGGGCGGCCGGCGCCCTCGCGTCGGTGGCCGTCATGCGCGTCTGACGCTGTAGCGGAGCGGTATCGGTCTCCGCAGACATAGCGAAGGCCCCGGGAACCATGGTGGTTCCCGGGGCCTTCGGGCTGAAAGGGGCTTGCCTGTGCCGAGTGCTCGCGCCTCGGCTCCTGGCAGGTCCCTCTGATCAGCCGGTGGTCGGAGTCTCCGCCTCGTCCTGCGTCTTCTTCCGTCGTGCCGCGATCAGCGCCCCGCCGCCGGCCGCGATCAGCAGGCCGCCGGCCGCAAGGAGCCACGCGTTGGAGTCGGCGCCGGTGTGCGCGAGGGAGCCCTTGGAGGGCGGGGTGCTCGGGGTGTCGGTCGGGGGCACCGGTGCGGTGGAGGTGGACCGGGTCGGGGTCGGGGTGGTCGGCGGGGTCGTCGCCGGTGTGGTGGGCGGGGTGACCGGCGGGGCGGTCGGCGGGGTCGTGGTGGGCGGTGTGGTCGGCGGGGTGGGCTTGTTCTTCTTGGTGTTGGTGAAGGTGGCGGTGGTCTTCGCGGCGGGCTTGGCGGTGATCTTGACGGGAGTGGTGTCGAGTTCGTAGCCGGTGGGGGCCGTGGTCTCGGTGCCGGTGTAGGCGGTGCCCTTGCGGGAGGAGACGGGAAGCGAGGTGGTGGCGGTGCCGTCCTTGCCGGTGGTCAGCGTGATCGTCTTGCCGGTGCCGATGGCGGGGGTGATGTTGATGACGGCGCCGGCCAGGGGCTTGCCGGTCTTCCTGTCGGTCTTCTTCACGAGCAGCTCGGCGGGCTTGAAGGTGTCGATGATCGTGAGCTTCGCGGTGTGCTCGGGGGCGACGATGACTTCCTGGTCGGGGGCCAGGTCGTGGAGGGGGCTGCCGGTCGCGGTCTCCTTGAGGCGGTAGGTGCCGGGGTGGACGTCCTCGAAGAGCAGCTTTCCGTCGGCGTTCGTCTTGCCGGTCAGGGCCTTGGTGCCGTTGAGGGTGTCGAGCAGGGCGAACGCGGCGCCGGCGAGCAGGGTGCCGTCCGGGTCCTTCTTGGTGATCTCGACGGCGCCCGGCGGGATCTCGGGGGCGCTGGCGAAGGCGGTCGGGACCCAGATCAGAGAGCTGGTTGCCAGGGTGGTCACGGCGACGGTGGCCGCGGTGCGGCGGGGGGCACGCATGAAGAAGGAGTTCTCCTCGGTCAGGTGGTGGGCGGAACGCCTTGAGGGCGGAAGTCAGCGAGAGCGGGTAGCCGGCGTTGGGACGGATGCCGGGGCGGGGCGTGCGGGAGGCGGGCTCGTCCGAAGGAGAAGTGGCCGCGTGCCGTCGGGTGGCGGCTAGGACAAGGGCGTGCTGCCTGTCCATCTACACGCTGCGGGTTGTCGGGTTCGGGACCGGTGGAGCGGGACCCGAGGCTCCTGGTCAGCTGGCCGTGTCGCTCGTGCGCCGGCGGCGGCTGAACAGGTAGAGGCCCGAGCCGCTGGCGAGCAGAGCGGTCGCGCCGGCGATCAGCCACGGTGTGGTGTCCGCGCCGGTGTGGGCGAGGGAGCCGGACGGCGGAGCCGGGGGCGTGGTCGGCGCGACCGGGGGCGTCGTGGGCGGGGACGGCGGAGTGGTCGGCGGAGCCGGGGGCGTGGTGCTCGGGCTCGGCGGCGGGGTGGTCGGGACGGGCTGGTCGGCGAGGGTGACCGTGACGTCGGCGTCGGGCTTCGCGGTGAAGGGGACGGGGGTGGTGTCGAGCTGGTAGCCGTCGGGGGCCTTGGTCTCGGCGGCCCAGTAGCGGGTGCCGGTCTTGAGGGTGACGTCGAGGTCGGCCTCGGCGGTGCCGTTCGTGCCGGTGGTCAGCGTGGTGACGACCTTGCCGGGGATGTGCTTGCCGGTCTTGTCCGTCTCGTCGGCCCGGATGGCGATGACCGCGCCCGCGAGCAGCTTGCCGGTGTTCTTGTCGATCTTCTTCACCGACAGATCGGCCTTCTTGAACGGGTCGATCAGGTCGATCGGGTTGGCCTGGGCCGTGCGTCCGGCGGTGATCGTGATGGTCTGATCGGCAACGAGGTCGTGTACGGGGCTGCCGGAGGACGTTTCGCGCAGGCGGTAGGTGCCGGCCCGGAGCTGGTCGAAGGCGAGGACGCCGTGCTCGTCGGTCTTGCCCGCGGCGACCTTCTTCCCGTCCTTGTCCAGGAGTTCGAAGGCGGCGCCGACCAGGCGGCTGCCCTGAGGGTCCTTCTTGCGGATGGTGACGCCGCCGGTCGGCTCGTCCACGGTGACGGCGGTCGAGTCCTTGACACTGGTGGTGCCGCCGGCGAGGAGCATGCGCTGAGCGGCGGGGTTCTTCGGGGTGAGGACCTGCAGGTCGGTGGCGGGCAGGCCGTCGGCCTTCGCGGTGACGCTGGCGGTGCCTGCGGTCTTTGCGGCGAATTCCCACTGGGCGGTGCCGCTCGCGCTCGTGGTGACCTTCCCGGAGGCGGTGCCGGAGCCGGACTCGGCCAGCGAGACGGTCACCTTCGGCACGGGGGCGCCCGCGCTCGTGGCGACCTTCACCGCGACGGTGACCTTCGTCCCGGCGGTGGTGGTCGTCACTGACGGGGTGATCGTGAGGGTGTAGGGGCCGGCGAGCCGCTTGGCCTCGGCGATGTAGCCCTGGGCGAGGGTGCGGGCGGTCGGCGAGACGACCGGGTAGGCCAGGCGCTGCTTGCCGCGGGGACCGTCGAGCGCGTACGTGCCGCCGGCCAGGTACTCGTACACGACCGCGTCCACTGCCGCCGCCCGCGCGTTGTCGCGGGTCTGACCGTACCGCCCGATCACGTACGCCGCCTGGGCGAGACGCTCCTTCGGCACGGTCTTGCCGGTCACCGACGACGTCCAGGACGTCACCGGGCGCGGGGCGCCGTAGCCACCGGCGTCGGCCGGGCCCTTGCGTTCGGGGTCGGCGCAGTAGGTCTCGGCGTCGCCGTGGACGGCCGGGCCGGGCGGTCCGTAGGCGCCGATGTGGCTGGAGCCGGCGTTCCCTTCGGAGTCCGGGATGGTGTAGCCGGGACCGAGGATCTCGCCGGCCGAAGGCGCCGCCAGGGCCGGGGTGGCCAGGACAGTGCCTGCCGTGCAGGCGGCGACCGCGACGGCCAGGTGTACGGATCGAGCGGAGCGAAGACGCATGGAGATGGTGAAGTCCTGTCGGAGTAGGTGTCAGTGGTGAGGGCAGCGGCGAGGCGGAGTTACCGGCTGCGAGCAGCCGGGACGGCGGTCCGGCCGGGCAGGGCCGCAGAGGGTTTCGATCCCGTACGAACCGGCGGAGCGCCGGGGAACCAGAGCTGGACGTAGCGGTCGATCGCCTTGCGGAGGCCGGCGGTGCCGATGCCCTGCCAGGGCGGGGTGTCCGCGTGGCGCCAGTCGGTGAAGGTGCCGTAGTTCCCTTCTCCGGGCCTGGTGCCCAGTCGCTGGTCGCGGGCGGCGAAGGCATGGTGGTCGGCGAAGCTGAGCCACTGGGCATCGATCAACCCGCGTTCCAGGTGCACGACTTCGAGGCGCAGGCCGTCGTAGCGCTGGTGCATGCGGGTGTCGGTGAAGCTGATCCGCAGTCGGAGGGGAAGGGCGGGGGCGGGTCTGGCGTAGTAGGTGTCCCCGACGACGGCCGCCTCCGGATACGGGAGGGTGAGGTGGTCGTCGAAGAACTGCTCGGCGAACAGGGGCAAGCGCGGGGCTCCTGGTGGTCAGCGGCGGATGGCGGGGCGGGCGGGCAGTAGCGCCGAGGGGGTGGTGGTGCTCCAGCGCGGGACGCTGCCGGTGGGGGCCGGCGGGCGGGCGGCGATCCGGGGTCGGATGTCGCGCGGCGTCGGGGCGGGTGCCCGGGGCGGCACGACCGGGGTGAGTGTGGCGTGGGCCGCCAGGCGCGGGTGGAGGGTGTCCTGCCAGCGAGGCAGAGGAGCGGGGTTGGTGAACGCTTTCGCGGTGGCGGCGATCAGGTGGGGTGGTGTCCGGGAGCTGAAGGCGATCCCGGCGCGAGTTCCCCACCCAGCGGGTCCGGCCCACAGCGTGATCGCCTCGTCGGGGTGCCGGTTGACGATGTCGATGCTCGCCCCGGCCTGCCCGTCGGGAGCGGTGACGTGCAGCCATCCGCGGTCCGGGCCGCTGAGTGTCCAGCCGGCGGCGATGAGCGGTGCGACGGCGTGGGACCGGGGTCCGGCGGCGTGGAGGAAGCGGTCGCTGTCCTCCGCCCAGTCGTGCGCGAGCGCGGTGGTCAGGGCGCCGACGAGTTCGGCGGGCGTGTTCTGGTTGGCGATGGCCGTCCACTGCGGTGAGGACATCGCGTCGGGTGCGGCGCTGATGGTCCACAGGTCGTAGTCGTCTCCGGCCCAGCCGATCCGGATGCGGTGGTCCGGGCTGGTGACGACGAGTTGGTGGGGGCCGTCGTCGAGGTGGTGGTGGGGCCAGTGGGTGACGGGCGCGAAGCCGGCGTCGCCGTGGCCGGAGGATCCGGCCAGGTATCGGGGGGTGACGTAGACGTCGCCGTCCACGGGCTGGGGCGCGGGCAGGGGTGGCTCCGGGGTGTGCGAGGAGGGGCTGGGTCAGCGCATGGCGGACGTGGCTGGGGCTGGACGCGGGGCGGGCGGGGGCGGCGCCGTGTCCGGTGTCCGCGTCGGCACGGCGGCGGCGCGGGCCTCGGTGACGAGCTGGCGTTTGAGGCTGACGCGTTCGCCGGGAGGAAGTTCGATCAGGCCGTCGCCGGTGATGTGCGGGAGCAGGCCGGTGACGAGACGGGAAGCAGCGGCCGGCTGCTGGTTGACGAGGCGGTCGATGGCCGCCTCGACGGCCTGGCGGCGCAGCTGGTGTTCCGGTGACGAGCGGCGGCGTTCGGTGACGGTGGCGGTGTACTGGCGGAGGAGGTGCTTGTGCTCGGCCTGACGCTGCCAGACGGCAGTGAGGAAGCGGCGCCCGTTGAAGACCTTGTACGCGTCGGTCTCCGGCAGGTCGTAGACATCTGCGGGCAGTGGGCCGAGGGCCGAGGAGCTGGAAGCCCGGGCCACGGGGACGGTCAGCTCGGCGAGTTCGTCCAGGGCCTGGGCCCAGCGCCGTTGGAGGAGCGGGTGGCGCAGGGCCGTGGTGCGGGCGTTCTGGGCCCGGACGTCGTCGGCGACCAGCCCGCAGAAGGCGACCGCGCCCTTGGCGAGCAGCTCGTCCACCTGCGGGGTACGCGGCTCGGTGAGGAGACCGTCGTCCCATCCTTCCTCGACCGTGCCGAAGACGTCGGCAGCGGCAGGGCGGAGAGGGAATCCGGCCTCGGCGAACGTCCTGGTGAGCAGCCGGTTGAAGTGGTCGGGAAGGGCGTCCACGAGCCAGTTTCGGGCCATGGCGATCATGTCGGTGGAGGGCGGCGCGGCTTTGGCTTCCCGCTGTCGTCCCTCCTCGCGCCGTACGGCGGTGGTCTCCCGGGTGACCTCGTGCAGGGCGGTGCGGACGCGTCGCAGGAGGCGGGTGGTCCGCGCTGCGCGGGCGTCGCCGTGGTAGGTCATCCGCTCGGCGGCGACCTGGAGGTCGCCCTCGGCGAAGGTGAGGGCGTCGTGCAGCTGGAGGAGGCGTCCGGGGGTGTGGAGGGCCTCATGCTGTTCGGGGCGGAGCCATCCGTCGGCGTCGGCGATCGCGGCCGTGACCAGCTGGTCGAACCGCTCCTCTATATAGAGGTCGAAGGCGTGGTCGTCGAGGGAGGCGACCTCGTGCAGGCGCAGACGCTGCTCATGCCGGGTGTCGTCGGTCGGCTGGGTCATGGCGGGGCGGTTCCTTGTACGGGTAGGTGTCACGCGGTCGCGGGACGCCGGGCGGCGGGGTGGCTGCGGAGCTTGGCGAAGGACACGCCGAGTCCGAGGGCCTGCAGGACGGCGCAGACGGTGATGGCGTGGCCCAGCAGGTCGGGCGGGGTGAGGGCGACCAGGGCTCCGGCGATCGGGAAGGGCGCCAGGAGCAGCAGGATGATCAGGGAGAGGGTGGCGCCGAAGACCTCGGCGGGGACCAGGCGGGCGCGCAGGGTGCGCAGGACGACGGTCATGCCTGCCTCGCCGGCCATGAGGAGGGCCACGAGGACCAGGAAGACGGTGTAGGTGTGGGCGGCGGCGAGGGCGAGGCAGGTGGCGGAGGCGAGGGCGGCGGCTGCGGCGCCGACCGGCCACAAGCCGAGACGGTCGATGGCGAGGCGGGCGAGGGCGACCATGGCCAGGGAGGCGACGGCGGCGGCGGACCAGACCAGTCCGACCTGGCTGCTGGTGCCGCCGAGCTGCTGGATGACCAGGACGGGGCCGGCGGCCTGGACCAGGCCGATCGCGCAGTTGGAGAGGAGCAGGCCGACGCACAGCCACCCCAGGGCGGGCAGCGACCGGAGCGTCTTCCAGCCGGTCTTGATGCCCTGGACGACCGGGGCGGGTGCCTTCTGCGGCCAGATGGGGCGCTGGCGCGGGGCGAGCGCGGCGCCGAGCAGGGAGCAGGCGGCGATCGTCAGGAGCATGCCGGTCGCGCCGACGTACTGCAGCAGGACGCCGGCCAGGGCCGGACCGGCGAGCGTGGCGCACTGATCGATCCCGAGCAGGACGGCCTGGACCCGGTGGGCGTGGTCGCCCGCGTCCCGGCTCGCGGCGCCGCCGGCGGTCTCGGCCGCGATGTACGCGAACTCGCTGAGGACGCCCGTCGCGGCGGCGAGCACCATGACGGTGACGACGGCGCCCAGGCCATCGCCCATCGCAGGCAGGGTGCCGGCGACGGCCAGGACGACCACGGCCCGCAGCACCGAGGCGGTGCGCAGCACCCGCGTGCTGCCGACCCTGTCGACTGCGGCACCCGCGAGCGCGAAGGCCGAGAGCCTGGGGAGCCATTCGAGGACGAACGCCAGGCCGGTGAGGGCGGCGGAGTTGGTGACGGCAAGGACGAGCAGGGGGATGCCGTAGGTGCTCATCGCGAACGCGCCGGCGTCCGCGGTACGGGGGACGTAGACACCGCGCACGGGGCCGAAGGCCGGAATACGGGCGTGACGGCCGGCGGGTGGCCGGGATGTGGAGTGCGTGCGGGGCATCGAACGTTTCCAGTGGAAGGTACGTAGGTTCAGCGGCCGTTGGGGCGGCGAGCCGGGGCGCGGCTCACGGCCGGTGCGGGCGCGGCGGTGGCCTGGGAGAGGGCCTTGAAGGCGGTGCACAGGCCGGTCAGGTGGCGTACAGCGTCGCCGCGGCGGGCGAGGAGCATGTCGATCTGCGGGCCGGTGAGCTGCAGGACACCGTCGGTGGAACGGTGGCGGTACTGGTCGCGGCCGTCGGCGACGCGGCTGAGCTGGTCGATGGCGTACTCGGTCTGCCGCTGGAGTTGCTCGGCGATGCCGTCGAGCACGTCGGCCTCTTCGCGGATGAGGCGGCCGAGGAGGGCTGCCGCCTGGCTGCCCGCGGGATCCCGGGCGGGCATCCCGCCGAGCAGGGAGCGGACGGTTGCTTCGCCGAGCCGGGGCGCCGGCCGAGGTGTCCGGGTCACCGGCAGGGGCCGGTCGTCGGGGAGGAGAACAGGTCGGCCGGACGCCAGGTCTTCGCCGGGGCAGGAGCAGGCGGCTGGGCGACGGGCAGGGCAGGGCGCGTGCTCTGGCGGGCCTGGTGGGCGGCCCACTGCCCCGTGCGCGCGGCGGCCGGAAGGCGGGAGGCGCCCCACAGCGGGTGACTGTCGGCGTCCCTGTGGGGCCGGCCGCTCGCCCAGGCGGATGCCGCCCGGTAGACGGGGGCCAGGGCGTGGGCGGCGTCGGTGAGGCGCAGCTCCATTCCCTCGTCCTCGGCGCCGGTGGGCCAGACGGGCTGGCGGGCAGAGACCAAGCGGTCGTCTATGAGCCGGTGCACGGGCGGGTACACGGCGCTGGGGCTGTAGCCGGGGAGCAGCGTCTTGCGCAGGGACACGATGCTGGACGGCCCGCGTTCCCTGAGGGCCCACAGAAGGGGCGTGGCGTGCCGGTAGGAGATCAGGGCAAGGGCGTCCTCGGCGTTCTGGGCGGCCGGGATCCGCTCGGGCAGCTGCATCACCTGCGGCTTGCCCTCCATGACGATCGTCGTGTCGACGAGCTGCTTGTCGAGGTGCTGATCGCCGTACTCCGCCAGGGCGTGAAGCGTCGGAAGAAGCGCACGGCCTCGGTCGGTGAGGCTGTAGGTGACGTGCCGGTGGGTCACCGCGGTGCGCTCCAGCAGCCCGGTCTCGCACAGGGCGCGAACGCGCGGGGTGATCTGACTGGCAATGAGCCAGGGGAGGCGGGACTGGATCTCGGTGTAACGCAGGCCCTTCGGCTCGGAGGCGAGGGTCATGAGCATCCAGACGCTCCAGCGCGGCGCGATCATCTCCAGCGTCTCGGCGACGCGACGCAGGTCGGGGGAAAGGGCTCGGGCAGCGGCCACAACGGACTCCAGCGGAAGAAGAGGAACAGGGGTGGGAAGCGGGTTACCGCGCGCGGGCGGCAGGGGGGACCAGGGCCGGCGGCAGGTCGACGGCGGTCTCGGGGAGGGCCGGTGGGGTGGCCGGCGCGGGTTCGGGTACGCGGTGGAGGCTCTGCAGGACGTCGCCGAGGACCTTGTTGTGTGCGTCGCGGGCGGTGACGGCGTGGGCCAGGCGGCGGGCGGCGTCGAGGATGTGCCCGGCGTCCGCGGCCTCGAAGGTGCGCCCCGCGGCGGTCAGGCGATGCAGCTGCTCGGCGTAGAAGACGACGCCGTGGTCGGCGTGCCGCAGGGCGTCGAAGGCGTTGAGCAGGGCGTAGCGCATGGTGCCCGGTTCGGCCCCGGCGGCGAGTTCGGTGACCGGCCGGCCGTAGAGGGATTCGATCCGGTCCCCCGCCGCACGGGAGGCGGCGTACGGATCGGGCACTCAGCGTCCCCGCACCGCTGGCCGTACCGGCGCCGAAGAGGCGGGCTGCGCGGGAGGAAGTCTGCTGGTCAGGGTGGCGGCGCGCGTGGGGGGCGGCGGCATGGCGGTCAGGAGCGCGTCCAGCGTTTTGAGGTAAGCACGGCGGCCGGAGAGCGCGGCGTCGAGCCAGTACACGTCGGTCTGGAGACTCTCCGCGGACAGCCCGTCCAAGTCGCCGGTGGGGGCCATGCTCGCGTGGACGCGGTCACGGACCAGGGCGACCTGCTCCTCGGACAGAGCGAGCATCGCCCGCACCTCCAGGGCCCGGGTGAGAGCGGGAGACGCTCCGGACCGCACGGCCTGCGCGTACAGGTCGGCGAGCGGCGCACCGAACGCGTCCTCCAGTGCCTCGTCACGGCTGCTCATCTTGTCGGCGACGCTCATCGTGCGATTCCGATCTGCGCGGGCCGGGCCGGGGCGGCGACAGGGAGCGTGGTGGTCAGCCGGGGCGCCGGGCTGGTTCGCGCGCGCTGTGGTCCGGCCGGGACCTCCACCAGCGCGCGGACCCACTGGGCGTACAGGTCCCGCTCTTCGACCGCCCGGTTCACCTGGTGGGCCAGGTTCATCACCGGGTCGTCCAGGACCTCGTCCGTGGCCGTCTCCAGGGCGGCGACGAGCGCGTCCTCAGCTTCCTCCAGCGCCGACTGCGCCTGGGTGAGCAGGCCGTAGGCGTGGACGACGCTGGTGAGGCCGGCCGTGGCGGACGGCTGGTCCGCGGACCGGATCAGTTCGTCGAGCGGCGTCCCGAATCGGGCTTCGATGCGACCGGCCAGCACGGCGACGATCTCGCCGTCGAGGAAGTCGGGGGTCTCGGACACGGATGGTGCTCCAGAAGAGGATGAAGGGTGGGGAAGGTCAGGCGCGGACGCGGTCATCGCGGCAGTTGTGTCCGGCGGCGGCCGGGCCGGGGACACTTGCGGCTGCGACGTGACGCTCTCCACCGGCCGGAGCCGGGCGGCTGGCCGTCCGCGGCGGATGAGGCCGTGACGCGAGGGGATGGCTCGGAAGGACGGTGGCTTCGATGGAAGCGGGCGAGTAGCACATGGCAGGCTCCGGACCAGCGGGAACAGGGAAATCGCAGCCCTGCGAGAGGGCCGCTGTAGAAGGCAAGGGTCCGGAGAATCCCCGGTTTCGGAAACCGGGGATTCGCCGCTATATTGCGCACTTTTGGTACTGGCGGTGCCTGTCCGGGAGGGGCGGCCCAGGCGGCGTGGACCGGTCAGCTCAGCGCCCTGGCGGCCTGGCCGCTGTCGGTGCCGGGGTGACGGGCGCGGTCGTCGGCGCCGTGCCGGACGAGGCGGGCGCGGCCGGCTTGAGGGGCGGGGCGTCTCCGTCCCGCCAGGCGTCCCACCACTGGGTGGCCTGGTCGTAGGTGGCGAAACCGCCCTCGCGCAGAGTGTGCGTGCCGGCAGTCATGTCGACGCGCTCCAGCAGGATCCTGAACTCCAGCCCGGCCTGGGGGGTGAGGGAGCGCAGCATCACCGCGGTCTCCGGTGCGTCGCGCTCATCGTCGGAGTAGCTGGTGAGCAGGGCGAAGCGGTCACCGTCGCGTCGGATGCGACCTTCCAGGGTGTGCGTGATGGTGTCGGCCGGCCGGTAGCGGTCGGGGCCGACCACGGCGCCCGGGCAGCCCCGTGCGATCAGCCACGACTCGGCCATCGCGACCAGTGGAAAGTCTGTGCTGTCGATCGTGAAGGTGCGGGCTTTCATGTCCCGGGCGACGTGTACTGCTGCGAGCTGGGGTTCGCCGGGGATGCCCCAGGCAGCGCCCTCGTCGTACAGGACGAAGTAGGCATCGGTCCCCGTGCGTTGCTCTCCGAGGACCTTGTACGACGAGCTCTCCACGGCTTCGAGGAGGTCCTGGTGGCAGGGGGCGGCGGGCTCGAAGCCGTCGAGGTCGTAGTCGGGGTTGTCGTCAGTCACGTACGGATGGGGCTTTCGGTCGCAGGGAGGGTGGCCGCGCCGTCGTGTCCCCGCTGCGGGATCGGGGACACGACGCGGCGCGACGGATCACGCGGGTGCTGGGCGCGGGCGGCCGGGAGATCCGGCGGCACGCGGTGGAGGATCAGTCCAGGCACATGCGGACCTCGCGGTAGACGTAGGTGCCGGAAACCCAACCCTTCACGCCGGTGGTGAGGTCGGTGATGTAGTGCCAGCCGCTCCGGGAGGAGTGGACGGTGAAGCGGTGGCCCTTGTAGAGGACGCCGACGGCGGTGGAGCTGGTCGTGGGGCTCTTGCGGATCTTGACGGCGCTGGTGCCGATGGTCCACGGGCCGGGGAGGTCGCAGGCGCGTACGAGGGGGGCGGTCGCGAGTGCCGTGGTGGTCGCGGCGGTGGCGGCGGAGGCTGCGGCCGGGACGGCGACGGCGGCGAGGGCGACGGCAGTGAGGGCGGCGCGGGTGAAACGCACGGAGGGATCTCCTTGGGGGATCTGGGGATGGGGAAGGCGGGCTGCCGGGTGGGCAGGGCGTCCGCCTGTGGCGAGGCTGGGGCCTCGGGGCCGTCCGCCGTTGGCCGGCGGACGGTGATTCAGCGACTGTGTGCCGGGACGGGCCAGGCGCCGGCAGGGCGGGCGAGGGCGGCAGGATTCGGCTGTGTGCGGTGGCGGGAGCCGATGAGGGTGGAGCGGCCGGCGCCGGTGAGGGTGACGGGCTGGCCGACGATCAGGTCGCGGGACGTGTCCCTCGCGACAAGGCCGTGGTGTTCGAGTCGCTGGAAGGCCATGTAGTCCACGAGGCGGCCCTGGGGCGTCCGTACGGAGACCCGGTGAGTGTGCAGGTGCTCGCGGACGGTTCCGCCGGCGGCGAGCGAGAGCAGGGCGGCCAGGTCGTGCGCGGTGAGTTCGGCGCTGATCGGGGGCCTAGGCGGAGCGGAGGCCCGGACCCTCTCCAGGGCAGCGGCAGCACGCAGTTGCTTCTCGTCCCGGTCGGCAACGGCCTGGGCGAGATCCCGCAGGGTCCGGCTCATCCGGTCGAGCAGGGCGGCGTCGACGAGGTGCGTGCCGGAGGAGAGCTGCATCAGCACGTTGCAGTGGTAGGCGACCGCGGTCTCGGCAGTCCCGAGGTCGCGGTGCGCGGTCGCCAGGGCGGCGCGGTCCTCCGAGAGCAGCCCAGCGTGGTGATCGTGATGCAGGCCGGCCAGGTCTCCTACGGCTTGCTCGATCTGCCCGTCCAGAGCTGTCGGCGCCGCCCGGGACGCAGCGGTCACCGGGCCTCCCAGAAGCCCGCGCAGTCCGGGCAGGCAGCGAGGAGGGCCGTGCGCCGGTACGACTTGCGGCGTCGGCCGTCGGGGAGGGTGATGTCGCGGCTGGAGACCTCGTACGGGCGCAGCAGCGTGGCCAGCCTGGCCTGTGTGAGGGACGCGTACGGCCAGCGTCCCTCGGCCACGCCCGGCAGGGTTCGGAGGCCGTCGACAAGGTCGGCGGAGGCGAGGGCGTCCGGGGAACCGTACGCGGAGAAGACGGCCAGGCAGGCAGCCGCGATGCACTCTCCGCCGAGAGGGCGACGGGGGAAGCAGCACGGGTCCATCTGAGGAGCAGCCTGGTCCCGTTCGGCCTCGGCCGGCGCAGCCGGTACCGAGCAAGAGTGGTCGCCCAGCAGCCGGTTCACCTCCCGCCTCGCGGCGATCAGGTCCGTGAGGACGGCCACGGTGGCCGCGAACTCCCCGTCGGCCTGAGTGTCGGTGGTTGCCCTCGGGCCGTCGATGATGTCGCGCAGCTCGTCTTCGAGGTGGTCCTGGCGGGTCTTCGCGTTCAGGAGGGCCTGATGGTGCGGGTGCGGCGCGGGCGCGGGAACGCGGGCGAGTTCGTCGTCCAGGAAGGCGTCGAGGAAGCGGAGGATCGGGCTGCGGGTGGTCAACGCTGAGGTCCTTTGGGATCGGTGGGAGGCGTGGGTGAGGTGAACAGGTCCGCCGGCCGCCACGGCGGCGCCAGCGAAGTGGTCGTGACCGGCCTGGTCGCGGACTGCGGGGCGTTGCTCTGCAGCTGGGGCGGGATGGTGCGCGCCGCGTGGACGCGGGGCCCGGCTGGTGGGCGTGGCCGGTTCACGCGGGCGCGGACGACGTCGTATACCTCGTGCCGGGCGCGGGGCCGGACGGCGACGATGTGCGCCTCGACGGTGTGCTGGGAGCTGGGCGGGGCCTTCTGCAGGCGGTAGACGATCCGCCATTGGGCCCCCGGACCGAGGTAGAGCTTGCGGTACTCGCTCAGCTCGTAGGCGAGTTCGGGGCCGGTGATCCGGGCCCGGACGACGCCGTCGATCAGGTCGAGTGCCCGGTCCCGGATGTCCTGCGGCAGGACACGTAGGTCCCTGAGGGCCCCCGGGTTGAACGACAACCCGTAGGCAGCCGGGCGGTGTTCGGCCGTCATGACGCGGAACCGGCTTCGGTCGAGGGCGCGTCACCGTTCTCCTGCCGCGATCGGGCGTCGCGGGCGAGGGTCCTGGTCGACGGGCCGGGTCCGCGAAGGAGACGGTGCTCGGGACGTTCCGGGTCCGTCTGGCAGGCGCTGAGCGAGCCGCCGGGCGAGCGGACGTGGGCCATGGCGTGGGTGAGGAAGTCGCGGTGCCAGATGAACATCCCGGATGCGCCGGCGTCCGGCTCCTTGTGCTGCTGGTAGGCCATCCACAGGGCGTGCAGCCACGCCACGACGTCGAGGTGCTCCTGCCACTGGGGGCACCAGGGCGCGGCGGTGGTGATCTCGGCGCCGTAGACGTCCATCAGGACGTCGTCGACCCAGTCCGTCAGGGAGGCCAGCTCGTCCTCGAACTCGTTGCCCTCCAGCTCCAGGATCGGCTTGGGCTCCGGTGGCGGGGTGAAGGCCGGCATGCCGGGGAAGCCGGCGAACGGCATGCCCGCCGACCGCGGGTCGACCGGCGGGGTGGCTGCGAGCCGGTCGATGACCCGCGCCTGCTCGGCCGAGCGATCGAGGAGTTTCCGGACGGACACCTCAATCGATTCGAGGTCCAGCTCCGGGACACGGACGGGCTCCAATTCCCCGCCGTCGGGGGACTCGGTGAATTCGGACACGAAAAGGATCTCCTTGCAGCCGGAGCCGGTGACTCAACGGCTCCGATGGTCCGGAGAATCCCCGGTTTCGGAAACCGGGGATCGGCCGCTATATTGCGCCCTTCAGATCAGGCTCCGAGGACGAAGTCCTCCTGGGACGCGGTCTCCCGCAGGGTCTGCGACAGGCGCTCGGTGGCGACGGCCGCGTACTCCTCGGTCTTCTCGATGCCGATGAACTGCCGCCCTTCGAGCAGCGCGGCCACGCCGGTGGAACCGGATCCGGCGCAGAAGTCGATCACCGTGCCGCCCGGCGGGGCGATCTTGACGAGCTCGCGCATCACCGAGACGGGCTTCTGGGTGATGTGCTTGCGGTCCTTGCCCGAGGGCTGCGAGGCGCTGTACAGGCCGGGCAGGTAGACCGGGTTCGCGGCGGCGTTGACCCGGCCCTTCGCTCCCCAGACGATGAACTCGCAGTCCTGCCGGAACTTGCCCTTCTGGGGCCTGGCCTGGGGCTTATGCCAGGTCAGGACGCCCAGCCACAGCCAGCCGGCGGCCTGGAGGGCGTCGGTGGTCGCCGGGAGCTGGCGCCAGTCGGTGAACAGCAGCGCGGTTCCGCCGGTCTTCGTGGCCCGGTGCGCCTCGGTCATGATCTGCGTCAGCCAGAGCGTGTAGCTCCTCTGGTCCATGTTCTCGCCCACGAAGTCCGGCAGGGCGTGCTTGGCGTCGGCCGAGACGTACTTCTGCCGGGCCGAGCGGCTGGTGCGTTCCTGCGCGGTCCGGCCGCCCGAGTTGTACGGGGGGTCGGTGATGACGGAGTCGGCACAGCCGTCGGGCAGGTTCGCCAGGACGCTCAGCGCGTCCCCCTGGTGCAGGGAAAAAGACATGAGGGTGCCCCAATTCGGAGGAGGAAACAGGAGGAGCCCCTGAGAGCGCGCCAAAGCTACGGAGGCCAAGCTCCGTCGGGCGCAAAGGGGGGAGGCCGAAACAGTAAGGCACGATCCCCGGTTGAGAAGCATCACCGTCGAAGAGCCAAGAAAAGTGCTCCGATTCCGGCTGGCGATTTCGGTGACCGGGGATCCGGGTTTACTGTCGTGTCATTGCCCGGCGGACACCGCTGATGGCGCCCCTCCCCCTCTGCCCACTCCTGCCCAGGAGGTCCTTGTGTTCCGTCCGTGACCCCGCACGCGCTCCGCGCCGCCCCGAACGCCTTTCCCTCCCCGCACCGCCGACCCGACACGGAGGCCACCGATGTACCGCCCCTGATGCCCTGCCCCTCTCCTTGTTCTCTCGCCGCTCCATGGAGGTTCTGCTGATGTTCCGCCCGTAGCACTCCCCGCCCCAAGTCGCTGTTCAAGCAGACCCGTTCTGCTCTCGCCCCAGGAGGTCCGCTGATGTTCCGCCCGTAAGACCCCTCCCCGCCCGGCGGGGCGCGTGAGCCAACACGCACCCCGGCCGGCCCGCTCTCGCACCACCGCTCCGGCCGCACGGCCCTTCCTCTCGCACACCGTGCGGCCGGAGCCCGCCCCGAAGGACTCGCCGTGTCCCTGTCCCGTCCCTCCACCTCCCCACGCGACCGCTTCGCTGAGCGCCGTCCGGAGACCGCTCGCGAGTGAAGGGCATCGCCGCCGCGATCGGCGCGCTCTGCCTTCCCCCTCTTCTCCTCGCCGGCACGGCCGTTGTCGCCGCCGCCGGCGGATCCTCGGCCGTGACAGTGCCGTCCTGCACCACCGCCCCGGTCGACACCGCCGCTGTACAGCAGCAGGTCGCCGCCGTCCTCGCTGGTTCCGGCGCCAAGGGCTCACGTATCGAGGGCCTCGAACTGCCCGACGAACAGATCCCCCACGCCCGCACCATCGTTGCCACCGGCATCGACCTGGGCGTTCCCGAACGCGGCCAGGTCGTCGCGCTGGCCACCGCGATCCAGGAGTCCCGCCTGCGCAACTTGTCGTACGGCGACCGTGACTCGCTCGGCCTGTTCCAGCAGCGCCCGAGCCAGGGATGGGGAACTCCCGCGCAGATCCGCGACCCCGCCTACGCCAGCAAGAAGTTCTACGAGGGCCTGCTGAAGGTCTCCGGCTGGCAGCAGATGACCATCACTCAGGCCGCGCAGGCCGTACAGCGCTCCGGCTTCCCGGACGCCTACGCCCAGTGGGAGCCCCTCGCCCGCGCCCTGCAGCAGGCACTGGTGACCGCACTCCACGCGCCCGACGGTTCCGCAGGCGGAACACCGGCCCAGCAGCCGGCCGACTCGTGCGAGCCGCAGACCGGCGGTGCCGCCACCGGTCCGATCCCCGAAGGCACGGTCCCGAAGGGATACACGATCCCCGCGGACGCCGATCCTCGCGCGAAGACCGCTCTCGACTGGGCCATGCACCAGCTCGGTACGCCCTATCAGTGGGGCGGGTCCTGCACGGACGCGCACGGCCAAGACCCCCTTAAGCGCTGCGACTGCAGCTCCCTGACCCAGCAGTCGTACAAGGAAGCCGGCATCGCTCTCACCCGGGTCTCCCAGACCCAGGCGCACGAAGGGCGAGCCGTCTCTCTCACCCAGCTCCGCCCGGGCGATCTGCTGTTCAGCCGCGGGACCAAAGCCGCCCCTGAGCACGTCGGTCTGTACGCGGGCCACGGGCTCGTCATCGAGGCCCCGCGCACCGGCCGCAACGTCCGGTTCAGCACCCTCGCGGACTACGCCGCCCACAGCGCGCGCCGGGTCCTCTGACACCGGCCCCGCCCGGCCCGCCCTTTCGAGGCGCCGGGCGGGCCGGGCCAACTTCGCGCCGCCGAGCGCTTCTCCCCCCTCTCCTTCCTTCTTCTCCCGTTCCCCGGCACGGGCCGCTGAGCCCTGCCCGCACAAGGAGCGCACCACCATCTCCCCCGCCACCCTCACCGCCCTCCCGTACGACCATCTCCTGCTCGCCTTCGACCCCGGCGTTTCCCCGAAAGGCGGCGGCCTGCCGGGCCTCGAAGTCCTGCGCACCGTCGTGAACAGCATCAATTTGTTCGGCATCGTGGCCGTGGTCGGCGCGCTCGCCGTCAGCCTCGGCGTGTGGGCCTGGGGTCACCACACCGGCGGCCACCAGGCCGAGGCCAACGGCAAGAAGGGCGCCGTGGTCGCCGCCGGCGCCGCCCTCGGTCTCGGCGCCGCCAACGGAATCGTGGCCTTCTTCTCCGCCCTCGGGTCCCAGGTCCAGTAATGGGGAAACGTTCCCTCTCCCCCCGTGTCGGCTGGAGGCCGTCGCGACGGGTCGTCATCGCCGCCGGCGCGCTGATCATGCTGCTGCTCGTGGCCGGCGTGGTCGCCTGGTGGACCGGCAGCAGCAAGACGGCCGACGCCTCGCCACAGCCGCACGCCACGACCTCGCCCCCTGCCGGCGCCGCCGGTTCGGCTCCTCCTCCGGACGGCGAATCGGCAGCGCCGGTAGCTGGGCCGCCTCCGGTCTCTGACCCGCTCGTCTTCGCCCGGGCAGCAGCGACGATGCTGTGGTCCTTCGACGCCCGGACCACCAGCCACGCCGAGCAGCTCGCCAGGATGAAGTCCTGGATGACGTCCGAATCCGCATACGCGGACTGGGACTCCGTGCAGGCCCAGATCCCCGACCCGGTGCTGTGGTCGCGGCTGAAGGACAACGGCCAGCACGCCACCGCAGCCGTCTCCGAGGCGCACTTCCCCAGTGCCTTCAAGCAGGCCATCGCCGACGATCCCGCCGCGATCACCGAGGCGTACATCTACGCCGTCACCGTGCGCGGCAAGACCCAGCTGGCCTGGACCGGAGGCGGGTCGGGAGCCGAGGACCGCCAGATCACCCTGGCCGTCCAGTGCCGGCCCAGCGCGGACTGCCGCCTGGTCGCCGTCGCCCCGCGCGTCGCCCCGTAGCCCTCTCCCGTACTTCCTGACCCGAAAGGACGCCCGACGTGGGCTTCTGTGACCTGCCCGTCGCCGGTTCAATCTGCGACATCGGCGACGCGATCGAGTTCGCCTCCGATCCCGTCGGCGCGATCGGGAACTGGATGGTGCAGAGCGCCGGTGACCTCGCCGCCGCGGCGGCCGACCTGGCTGCCAAGGCCATCGACCGCACCACCGCCATCGACCTCGGCGCGAGCTGGTTCCGCGACAACTACGAGACGATCTTGCCCATCGGCCTCATCGTGCTGGTCGCCACCTTCTGCGCCCAGCTCGTCAGAGCCGCCGTCAAGCGAGACGGCCAAGCCCTCGTCCAGGCCCTCACCGGAACAGCGAGCGGCGTTCTCTTCGCATTCTGTGCGATCACCTTCACCACCGTGGCCATCGAAGTCGTCGACGCGCTGTCCGCCGGACTGTTCGCGGCGGCTGGCACGGACATCGCCTCCGCCGTGCGCCGGATCGTGAAGGTCTCGGCCATCGGTGCCGTCGCCGGACTGGGCTGGCTCGTCGCGGTCATCGCCGCGCTCGCCTCAGCCGCAGGAGCGTTCCTGTTCTGGTGCGTGATGATGGTCCGGAAGGTCGGCATCCTGATCCTCGTCACCTTGGCCGTGTTCGCGGGAGCGGGCGGCGGCTGGGAGGTCGCCCGCCGGTGGCGCCGCGGCTGGATCGAGGCCACCGCCACCCTGGTCGTCTCCAAGCTCCTGATGACGATCGTCTTCGTCCTCGGCATCTCCGCGCTCGGCGAAGCCGACAGCAAGGACGGCCTCGCCGCCCTGGCGGACGTCGCGGCAGGCATGGTGATCATGCTGCTCGTGCTGCTGTGCCCGTACATGGTCTTCAAGTTCGTCCATTGGGCGTCTGAGGGCACCGACGGCGAATCCATCCACCGCGCCGGTGGCGCAGGAGCCTCAGTGGCCCGCCAGCACGCCGAGAACGTCGGCCGTAAGGCAGCAGCCGCAGCGGCAACCGCCGGCACGGGCGGCGCCGCCGCCGGAGCCGGCGCGGCAGGAGGGGCCCAGGCTGGCGGTGGCGGGTTCCCCGGTGACATCGCCGCCAACCCCGCGACCGGCACCGACATGCAAAGCGAAGGCTCCAAGGGCGACTCCGAGAGCCGTCTGCAGGACCTGCTCCAGCAGACGATCTCGCCGCAGCCCCAGGGCGGCGGCACGCCCGACAGCCAGGAGGGCACCCCTCCGAGCTGGAGCGGGAACTGGGCCGGCAGCGAAACCGCCCCCGCGGGACAGCAGAGCGGTGAGCTCGGCAGCAGCTCGGCTGCGATGCCGCCCGCTCACGGGGCCGCGAGCAGCGACTCCGCGGCCGCCGGCCCGCCGCCGGGCCCGTAGCCGCCCCTCCCGTACACCCGCCGCCGGGGGCAGGGGACCCTCCCCGCCCTGCCCCCGGCTCCTCCCTCCCGGAAGCGATCGTGTCCTCCGTTCTCACCGTCAAATTCCCTACCCGGTCGCGCCGCGGCATCCTCCTCGGCCTGACCCTCCCCCAGCTCGTCCTGGTCTCCTCGACCCTCGCCGTGCTGCTGGCCACCGTGGTGACCGCGGGCCTGCTCGGCGCCGTCGTCCTGGCTCCGCTGTGGCTCACCACCGCCGTCCTGGTCGGCGTGCGACGCGACGGCCGCTCCCTGATCGACTGGGCGCCGCTCGCCGGACGCTTCGCCCACCGCCGACGGACCGGCCAGACCCTGTGGCGCGCCCGCCCCGTCTCCCGACCCCGGGTGGAGGGCCTGCTGCATCTTCCCGGCACCGCCGCATCCCTGCGCGTCGCCATCGCCGACTCCGGGGCCGCCGCCGTCCACGACCCTCATAACCAGACCCTGACCGCCGTCGCCCGCGTCAGCTCCCGCGCCTTCGCGCTGCTCGACCCGGCCACCCAGACCGCCAACGTATCCGCGTGGGGCCGAGCGCTCGCCGGCATCGCACGCACCGGACGCATCTCGACCGTGCAGGTCCTGGAACGGACCGTGCCGAACTCCGGCGACAGCCTCGCCCGCCACTGGACCGAGCACGGCAACCCCCATGCCCCGATCGCCGGCCAGATCTACACCGAACTCCTCGCTTCGGCCGGACCTGCCGCCGCCCCGCACGAGGCGTACCTCGCCATCACCCTGGACCTGAAGGCCGCCAAGCGCCTGATCAACCAGGCCGGCGGCGGCCTCGCCGGCGCCTTCACCGTCATGGAGCAGACCACGTCCTCGGTCGCCCAGGCCGCCCGCAACGCGGGCCTGACCGTCTCCGGGTGGCTGGGGCCCCAGGAGATCGCCGCCGTGCTGCGCACCGCGTACGACCCGGCGTCCACCGCGCACCTGCAGCGGTGGTCCGAGACCGGCCAGGCAGAGGCCGACCCTGCCGCCGCCGGGCCTGTCGCCCAGGTCGAGGAGGCCGACCGGCTGGTCACCGACAGCGCCCGGCATGCCACCTTCTGGATCGAGAACTGGCCGAGGACCGAGACGAGCCCGGGCTTCCTGCACAGCCTGATGTTCAGCGCCGGCGTCCGCCGCACCTTCTCCCTTATCTACGCGCCCCAGGGCATCGACTCCGCGCTGCGGGACGTCCAGCGCCGCAAGGCCGCGATCATCGCGGACGCCTCCGAGCGCCAGCGTCGTGGACAGGTCGATTCCGAAGCCGACAGCGTCGAGTACGCCGACGTGAAGACCCGCGAGAAGCAGCTCATCTCCGGCCACGCCGACGTCGCCCTCACCGGACTGCTCACCGTCTCCGCCGACACCGACCAGGACCTCGACGCCGCCTGCACCCAGATCGAGACGGCCGCCGCCGACGCCCAGGTCGACCTGCGGCGCCTGATCTACCAGCAGGCCGACGCCTTCATCACCGCGGCCCTCCCGCTCGCCCGCAGCACCCTGTAGCCCGCCCTGCCGCCCGACGGCGTCCTCCTTCCCCGCGAGAAGCCCATGTCCCCTGATGACCGCCGCGACGCCTTCGACGGTGACGCGTACCCCTACCTGCGGGCCGCCACCGCCGGGCTGCGCCACCACACCCGCGCCCAGAGCGCGACCGGCCAGGCCCAGCCCAGCGACCGGCCCCAACTTGACGCGCTCCACGCCCACCTCACCGCCCTGCACCGCCTCATCGACCAGGCCGCCGAGCAGACCCGCCCCGAGCGCCCGGCAGCCGGACGTCACCTGGCCACGGCCCACGCCCGCGTGTGGCAGGCCGCCGACTCCGTCCACGCGGCCTTCCACCTGGTCCCTGCGGCCACGGAGGACGAGAAGTGCCAGCCCGACCGGCTTCCCGAGGGACCGCCCTTCCTCACCATCTGCCAGCGGCACCTCGCCGCCGTCCACGCGATCCGGCGCAAGACCACCGCCGCCGACCTCGCGTCCTGAACCGTCCTACTGGAAGCGTCCCTTGTCCCACCGCCGCGCCAGCGCCACTCCCCTGTTCACCCCGCATGGCATCGACCGCGCCCAGCGCCGGGCTCTGCGCAAGCAGACCGCCCGCGCAGAAGCCCGGGCCCGCACCGCCGCCGGCACCGGACCCGACCAGCAGTCCGGGGAAGCAGCCTTCCCCTCGCCGTTCTACCCACCCACCGGACGTCCCGGTCCCGCCTCCGCCCGCGGCAACCGCCTCAAGCTCCCCGCCCACCGCATGACCACCGCCGTCGCCAGCGCCGCCTACCCCTTCCTCGCCGAAGGCGGCCTGGGCGCCGACGGCATCTACATCGGCAAGGACCTCCACGCCGAAGGCAGCTTCACCTTCGACCCGTTCTCCCTGTACGGGCGCGTCGAGGGCTTCACCAACCCCAACGTGCTGCTCGCCGGGGTGATCGGTCAGGGCAAGTCCGCCCTGGCCAAGAGCCTGGCCCTGCGCAGCATCGCCTTCGGCTACCGCGTCTACGTCCCGTGCGACCCCAAGGGTGAATGGTCGGACGTCGCCCGGGCCTTGGGCGGCGAGTCCATCGCGCTCGGCCCGGGCCTGCCCGGCCGCCTCAACCCCCTCGACGCCGCGCCCCGGCCCTCAACCATCCCGGAGTCGGAATGGGCGGGAGAGGTCCGCACTCGCCGTCTGCTCCTGCTTGCTTCCCTGGCCCGCACCGTCCTGGGCCGCGATCTGCTGCCCATGGAGCACACGGCCCTCGACATCGCGCTCGACAGCGCCGTCGCCCGGGCCGCCGCCACCGGCCGCGAGCCTCTCCTCGGCGACATCGCCCACGCCCTGGCCGACGGCCCCGGCCTCGAACTGGCCGGCGGCCTGCTCTCCGGACGCCTCGGCGACGCCGCCCGCGACCTCGCCCACGCCATGCGCCGCCTGGTCTTCGGCGACCTGGCGGGCATGTTCGACGCCCCGTCGACCACGGTCTTCGACCCCTACCGGCCGATGCTCACCGTCGACCTCTCCCGCCTCGGCGGCAGCGACGACACCGCGCTCGTCCTCGCCATGACCTGCGCCTCCGCATGGATGGAAGCCGCCCTCACCGACCCCGGCGGCGGACGGCGCTGGGTGGTCTACGACGAGGCGTGGCGCGTGCTGCGCCACCCTGCCCTCCTCATGCGCATGCAGGGCCAGTGGAAGCTCTCCCGCGGCCTGGGCATCGCGAACCTGATGGTGATCCACCGCCTGTCCGACCTGCTCTCCGCCGGCGACGCCGGCAGCCAGAGCCGCGCCCTGGCCGAGGGCCTGCTCGCCGACTGCAGCACGCGTGTGATCTACCGCCAGGAGACCGACCAGCTCGCCGCCGCCTCCAGCCTCCTCGGCCTGACCTCCGTAGAAGCCGGAGCCCTGTCCCACCTCAGCCGGGGCCGCGGCCTATGGAAGGTCGCCGGACGCAGCTTCGTCGTCCAACATCAGCTGCACGCAGCCGAGTTGGACCTGTTCGACACCGATTCCCGTATGCATTGACCCCTTCTCCTGGAGTTCCCCTGCACCCCGATTACGAGCACTACGACAACATCGGCCGCAGCACCGAACAGATCATCGCCGCGCCCTCCGGCATGGCGACGGAAGGCGACCTCCTGCGATGGGCTCGTCGTGACGCAAAGGCGTA
Source organism: Streptomyces sp. NPDC086023 (assembly GCF_044540325.1). Classification (NCBI taxonomy): domain Bacteria; kingdom Bacillati; phylum Actinomycetota; class Actinomycetes; order Kitasatosporales; family Streptomycetaceae; genus Streptomyces; species Streptomyces sp. NPDC086023. The sequence goes on along the minus strand of NZ_JBITRX010000010.1, from coordinate 12,416 downwards.
CCTCGCCGAGCGTTCTCTGCCGACTGGCTCGCCTGCCCCTCTCGACACCGCCGCGTATCGCGCCGCACTCAACGAGGCCCGGACCATCGCCGAGGTCAGTGCGGTGACCAGACACCTGATAGAAGCCTGCAGGCCCGTGCTGGAGTCGATGGGCCAGGTCCTGTCGGACATCGCCGACTGGAACGGCCGGTATGGGAAGTCGGAAGCCGACTCCCCGTCCCGGAAGGTGATGGAGGCGGCCAACCGCCTCGTGTCCACCCTCTGGGACGCCGAGGCAGCCGACCTCGCCGCGCTCCGGGCGACGTACGACCCCGCCCCTACAGGACCGGGGTCGAAGCCCGCACCGGGCCTCCCACCTGCCCCGCCCGAGGCGCCGTCCTCCGGCCCTAAGCCCAGCCGCTAACCCCCTTCCGGAGGCTGAACTTGTCGACCCGTTCCTTCATCGCTCGCCCCACCGCCCCCTCGACCGGAAGCCGGTACGCCGGCCGTTACTGCCACTTCGACGGCTACCCCGAGAACCAGCTCCCCCTGCTGCTCGGTGCTCTGCAGTACCGCTTCGCCGGAGACCTCGAAGCCCTTCGCCGCCACCTCATCGACGCCCCGCACGATTGGTCGGGGCTCGGCATGGACCTGCTGGAAGGCGCCCCCGAGCACGTGCTGAACCAGATCGATCCGCACGCGGAGCGCTTCCCCAGCCGCCCCCTCGACGACATCGTCACCCTCTCGGGCGAGCCGGCCGAGCCCATCACCATCACGCAGGCCAACGCCGGCGGCCTCGAATGGGGCTACGTCCTGCACGACCACGGCATCGAGGTCATCGCCCTGACCTGGGACGACCGCGGAGGCCCGATCGTGAGCTGGGACACGTCCCCGCTCGCACGCTTCCAGGGCACCCCGTCGCTGTGGGGCCGCGACCAGCCCGTGCCCGTCCGGCCAGCCCGCCCCGCGCTGAAGGCCGTCCCGCCGGTCAGTCCCCTGCCGGCCCCGGCCAAGACCCGCGTCACCCGCTGACCCCGACTCCAGGAGCCCATCCCTGTCCACCCCGCAGATCACCGTCGTCATCGCCACCCAGCTCCGCCCCGACCGCCTGTCCTACCTGCAGGAGATGCACGCGAGCCTCACCCGGCAGACCGTTCCGTGGGAGGCCGTGCTCGTCCTCGACGGCGCTCCGCCCGAAAACGTGCCTGCCTCGATCGCCGCCGACCCGCGGGTACGGGTTCTCGCCCTGCCCCGTTCAGTCGGCGCCGCCTGCGCCCGCAACCTCGGCCTGAACCTCGTGAACACCGAGTTCGTGAACTGGGCCGACGACGATGACGTCTTCCCCGACTGGAGCCTGGGCGTACGGCTGGCTGCAGTCACCGACCGTCTCGGGTGGGTCGCCGGGTACAGCGCGGACTGGCTGCCGGACGGCACCACCCGCGTGTGGGAGTGCCCCACGCCGCCCGGTTTCCACGCCGCCGGCGACGTGGTCACGTACTGGCCGCTCCCGCAGGACACCATCCCGATCGGGCCCACGACGATCCTGGCCCGCACCCGCCTCGTACGCGCGGCCGGCGGCATGGGCGGCCTCGTCCAGGGCGAGGACTACATGGCCGCCGTCGGCGTCACCAACCTGGCCCCCGGCGTCCTGCTGCCCCTGCCCGTCTACAAGTACCGCAAGCACGAAGGGCAGATGACACAGGGCGAGCAGTACGACGAGCTGGAGCTCGCCGCTCGACAGCACGCCCACGCCTACGGCCACGCCCTGCGCAACGCCTTCGTCGCCGCCCGGGCAGCATGAACATGGCCGGCACCGCACTGCCGCAGGCACGGCCGGACGCCGAGATCATCCTCTGCGTCAGCGCCAAGGAGGGCCTGGTCGCCATCCCCGTAGGCGAGAAGTATTCCCACGGGCACACCGCCCTCCGCTCGACGGGCGCCTTCGAGAAACAGAAGGCGGGCTTCCACGTCCTGCGCGACCTCAGCACGATGCGCGACGTGATGCCCGCGCTGGCCCAGGCCGCCAAGCTCTATCGAGTCGCACTGACCACCAGCTCCAACCCGTATCTGGGGGACTACGCCCAGAAGCTGGCGCGCTGCCTGCCCGGCGACTGGACAGCGACGGTCGAGGTCTACGCCCACCCTGTGTGGCAGGAGGACTGGCTCCCTCTGCTGTGGGACAGCGGTCAGCTCACCGAGGCAATGGAGCGCTGCCGCGTCCCGTACGGCGCTGTCCTCACCAGCTCAACCGGCGCGGAACTGCTCCTGATCGAACAGCCCGGCGCCGCAGGTCGCTACCTGCTCGGCGCGTGCGCGAGCAGCACCTTCGACGACAACTACGACAATCCGTTCGCTCCGCCGGCCATCGGGTTGCCCAAATACCCGAAACTCGCCGCCGCCCAGGTGACGACCAGCTTTCTTCCCCGCTATGAGCACGCGGTGCACAAGCGCCTGTTGGCGGAGGTCGAGAGCGGGCACGGACGTCTGGAAGACCTGCGGCGCTCTGCCGGTGACGGCCACGCCGAGAGCTCGACGGCCGTGCTCCGCCGGCTTCGCCCCCACGCGGCGCACCTCCTCGACCGAGTCTGGTGGGCCACCACCCCGGACCGGGCGGATGCCGAGGCGTTGGACCGGCTGGACGCTCTGCTCCGGCCGGGGCGAGGCGAGCGGCCCTCTGTATTCAGGGCGCCGGCCCCGCTGCCCTCTGCGTCGGCCGACGACGTGCGCCGATGGCTCGCCGACGCCCCCGTACTCCTGAAGCACGCCCGGGCCACCCTGCCGCCCCCGTCCGCGGCCGACTCCCGCAGGGCGCTCGCCTCGACCCCCCGAGCCCTCGCAGCCCCGACCGCCTCAGGTCGCGGCCGGTGAGCCCGCTCTCCTTCCTCCCCTCCCACTCCGAGGACGTACATGCCCCATGTCCCCCATTTCCACTTCGGCCTCGACCCCGACCTCGGTGTCGTAGCCCGACCGACAACAGAGGTCACGCCGCATCTGGCCAACTGGTACCTGGTGCGTGAGCAGTTCGAGCTCGTTCCCGGCACCGCGGATCTGTACCGGCTCACCCGGCAGGACCACGATCCTTGGCGACGAGGCCGGCAAGCCGTGCACGATCTCCGCCAAGCCGGATTTGCCGTCCAGGCCGACTACAGCCTCGATCCCGCCCAGTCCGCCCCGCCCGCTCCGGCACGAGGCAACGGGCTGACCGAGCGCCGAGCCCGCATCGCAGCGGCGGCAGCCAGCCGCTCCCCTCAGCGCCCCCTCACGACCGCGCCCTCGACAACGGCGCCCATCCCCGCCGCCGGACCGGTTCGCGCTGCTGTCTCGCGGGGTCGGTGACCCGTGGACGACGCCTCAATTCGCATCGTCCGTGAGCGCGGCGGCGAAGTGGAAGTCACCGGCCCTGTCGATCCGCTCGCTATGGAACTGCTCCTGAGGGCCGGCTTCCTGGCCCAGCCGACACTGAGAGGCCCCTGGATCCGCCTCCCGTTCGACATGGGCGAGACCTGGGAGAACGACCGCGCCCAGTGGGCCGCCGACATGCTCCGCACCGCGCGGTACCCCATCCTCCTCGACTCCAGCCTCAGCTCCGCTCCTCCCCCCGCCCCGCCCCATCGCCGCGCTCCCGCCCTGCGCGCGGCTCCGTCGCGACGCCGCTGACGCGCCGCCTTCCGGAGAACACCCGTGTCCCCTACCGCCCACATCACCCTGTACTCAAGCCCTGACGACGGCATCGTCGCCCTGCCTGGCGGGCGAGGCGCCGACTGGGCCGTCATCGCGCTTGACCTCGCACGATTCGAGTCGGCCGGCGAGGGACTCCATGTCCTGCCGATGTCCGACCTTGACCGTGTGCAGCAGGCTCTCGACACGCTCTACGCCAACGCACACCGGCTCGGCATCACGGTGACCGCCACCCACCAGACGTTCATCGGCGACATCGGGCGAAGCATCGCTGCCCGCCTGGATGACTCCTGGACGGTAGAAACCGGCAACTGCGCGCTCTCGCCCTCGGATTCACGTAGCCGCCTGAACTTCCTCTGGGACTCCTTGGGGGGATCGCTGTCCTACGTCATGCAGTCGTACGCGGAGCAGGTATCGGCAGTGGCCTTCCTCTGCTCGGAAACCGGCCTCGAACTGGCTGTGCTGCGGCGCCCGTGGGACGGTCAGATCGTCGTCGGTGCCCTCGCTCCGGAAGCGCAGTTCGCCTCGCTGGGGGCGGTGGCGCCGGTCAGCGTCGTCGCTCCCGACGTCGCCAGCGTCCTGAAGAAGGTTACAGAGGCACTCCTGCCGTCCTACGAACACGCTCTGGCTCAAGCGCACTTCCGGCTCCTGGGAGGTGTTCTCGATCAGCTACGGGCGGCCCGGACGACCGGCGCCCTGCCCCGCCTTGGGGCGTTGAACGAGGACCTCTGCCGACACTGGTACGGCCTCGACCACCACCTGCGAGGACTGTACGACCCCCTGCCCGAGCCTCTGGGCGGTCTCCTCCGCAGGGCCGATGTAGCCCTGTCCGGAGGCAGCGCGCAGGACGAGGAAGGCGCAGTCCAGTTGCTGGAGCACTGGCTGCAGCAGGGCACACGGCTCGTCGACCTGGTGCAGTCCCTCGACGCGGACTTCACCGCCCCCTCGGCCATACTGCCGGGATCCGCTTCCCTCCCGCCCGGGCCGCCGCGTCAGGGGCGTCGGCCGGGGATGAGCAGGTGACGGCCGCGTCGCGGACGTCGGGGCCGGTGCTGAGGGAGCCGTACGTGGCCCGGCTTCTGGCCGGCACCATGGTCGCGCGGCTCCCGACGGGCATGGTGCCGGTCGTTCTCCTCCTCCTGGTCGCCGACCAGGGCGGGGCCGCGTCCATGGCCGCCCTGATGTGCGCGGCGTACGGGCTGGCCTCCGCGCTCGGGCAGCCGGCACTCGGCCGGGTCGTGGACCGGTACGGGCAAACGGCCGTGACCTGGACGGCTACCTGCGTCACCAGCCTGGCGATGCTGGCCATGCTCCGCATCAACTCGGCCACGAAGACGCCGCTGTTCATCGCCCTGGTCGTTCTCGCCGGCCTCTCCACCCCGCCAGCCGAGGCCAACCTTCGAGCTCTGTGGCCGAGCGTGCTGCCTGATCCTCAGCAGCGGCGCGCTGCGCTCGCCCTGGACACCGGCTCTCAGGGGCTGATCTTCATCGTGGGGCCACCGCTCGTTGCCGCCATCACCACGTGCGCGGGACCGGCCACCGCCATGGCCACGTCAGCCGCGCTCGGCCTGGTCGGGGCGACGGTCGTCCTGACCGCCGCCCCGTCCCGGAGCTGGCGCCCCAGTGCGGCTGTGTCGTCCGGTCTCCTCGGCCCTCTGCGTTCGCTCGGGCTGGTCGCTCTGCTCGTCGGCATGACCGGGACCGGCGTCGCGCTCGGTGCCCACACGGTCTGGGCTGTCGCGCTTGCCGAGCGGAGCGAGAGTGCTCTGCTGTTGGGGCTCCTGCCGGCGGCGCTGTCCGTCGGCAGCCTCCTCGGCGGCGTGCTCTACAGCCGACGGGCGTGGCCGGGCAGCCTCACCGCCCAACTCGTCGTCGCTGCCGTCGCCTTCGGCGCGTGCTGGCTTCCCCTGCTTCTGAGCCCGGGTTCGGCAGCGGCCGTTGCCGTGTCCGCCCTGCCGGGTCTCGCGCTGCCCGCGCTGGTGACCAGCGCCTTCCTCACCGTGGACGCGCTCGCCCCGGCCGGCACCGTCACCGAGGCGTACGCGTGGCTGATCGCCGCCATCGGCGTCGGCCAGGCCGTGGGGACGGCCTTCGCCGGCCAGCTCGCCGCTCACCCTCAGCTTGGTGCCGGTCTCCCCGCCGCCGGAGCGGCGCTCACCGTCGCTGTGCTCGCCGCGGCGTGGAGCTGGATCTACGTGCCCGGCGCCCGCGCACACCGTGGTCGGCACCGCCGGGTACCCGCGCACCGCTCGCGGAGGGCTTCGGCCCGTCCCGCCTGACACCCCTTTCCCCTTCCCCTTTACGAACTCAAGGAGATCCTCATGGCCGTGCCCACGTCCTTCGAGGTCGTCCACAGCTGTGGACACACCGTCGCCCACGACCTGTCGACCCGGTCGGCCGACCAGCGAGCCGGATATGCCCGGTGGCTCGCGGAACGAAAGTGCAGCGAATGCTGGCGAGCCGAGCACCGGGCCGATGCCGCGAGCACCGCAGAGTGGCTGGCCGCCAAGCGCGCCGAGGAACAGGCCGCCGCGGCGGCGTGGGCCACCCAGTTCGACATGCCCGAGCTGGAGGGGCCCGAGAAGATCCTCGGCTGGGGCGAGCGCTGCCGGCACCAGCTCGTGACCAGCGCGTACGAGGCCCTCGTCACCGAGGGGACCTGGAACGAAGCCGACTGGGCACAGCTGGAGGAGCAAATCCGGCTGCTGACCCGGGCCGGCTGGTGGGTCGATCAGCGGGACGCGGACGGAGCCGATCTTCCCGAACTTCTGGACGCGGCAACAGACGCGGACCGGCCCACGGAGAACCCGTTCCGGTAGCCGCGCAGCGCGCAATATAGCGGCGGATCCCCGGTTTCCGAAACCGGGGATTCTCCGGACCCTTTGTCTTCCACCGCCGCCCCGCGACCTCGTGGAAGGACCGTCCGTGCCTGAGTTCCGCCCCGTGTACCTGCCGCACGACCCGCTCACCCCGAAGCGGGACATCACCCACGCCCACTTCCGCCCCGGCGAGCACGTGGTGGTCTTCAAGGGGGCCGCCGACGGCCGACTGTGGGGCGACGCGATGAAAGTCGTCACCGACTCGTGGCACACGCCAACCGACGAGAACGGGTGGCGGCTGCTCGACCCGAACGGCGGTCACCGTTCCTACGTCACCGCCCACCCCCGCTACATGGTGCACCTGTCCACCCGGTGCCCCGAATGCCTCGTGCACCAGCAGGCCCTGCACAAGTACCTGGTGCCGCGCGTCGGAACCGGCGAGGAGCCGGTCGACTGCCGCTGGTACTCCGTGACCGCGCTGAACCAACTGGTCCACGTCGCCGATGCCGGCCACGCGGGGCGATAGCCGGCAGGACCGCGTCCCCTCCGCCTTCCCCTACCTGTCTGTCCGACAGCGAGCGAGAACATGATCATTCATCTGCACCGGAACGGTTTCGAAGCCGCCGATGCCCTGGCCGACGCGCTCGGTCGTCCCCTCAGCGCAAACGAAGGGCTCACGACCGAGCCCGGCGGCACCGTGGTGGCCTACTGGGACCAGCTCGACCGGTACACCGACGAGAGCCGGTACTGGACGACCCCGGAGTGGGCCCAGCATCTCGACGATCCGCTGGTCGAGCACCCCTTCGCCGCCGCCCCGGACGGCTCCCGACGCGCGATCCTCCACCTGTACGTGCGCCTGCATCCGCTGGACCGGGAGCTTTCTCCGGCCGAGTGGTCCGAGGTCGGCCACCGGCTGGCGCGCACGGCCGGGCTGGCTCCGCCCGGCGACGACCGGGCCTGCCGCTGGGTCGCCGTACGGGACAAGGCCAACCGCATGGACCTGATCGGCAACCTCATCCGCCTCGACGGCTCCTGGGCCACGACACCCCGCCGCCTGGCCGAAGCCCTGGAGGCGGAGGCCCGACGGATCGAAGCCGACCTGCTTCTTCACACCGGACCCCCGTCCGTCCAGGAGAAAGCGCCCGCGGCAGCCCGGCCGACCGCCGCCGCACCGGCCCGCACTCCGGCTGCGACGAGTCCGCTCGCGGGCATCCTGACCCAGCTTGCCGCCGAGCAGGCCGGGCCGATCGCGGCGGTGCGGCAGCTCGTCGAGCAGGTCGGCCGCCAGGCCGCCGCCCTGCCCGGCCACGAGACCGCCGCCGCCGGCCGGGACCTGTTCTGGGCGGCCCGCCGCCTCCACGGGGTGCAGGATCAACTCGGCCAGATCGCCGCCCGCCTCACGCCCGCCCCGCCTGCCCCAGGCCCGGCGCTCACGCCCCCGCACACCGCTGCACCGTCCCCGGCGGCGCAGCGGTGACCGCGGAAGACACAAGGGCCGAGCAGACGGTGGTCATCGTGCGCGATCTGGCGACCGACGTGATCACCGCGAGCGGCGGGGACGGTCTGGCCCACGGCATCCTGGAGCGCTCCTTCTTCCTGAGGGAGACGCACGGGGTCACCTGGCACCGGATGTCCCCCACGGTCACGCCGGAGGAGGAGCAGGCCGTCGCCCGTATGGCCGTGGCGCGTCTCCAGGCCGCCGGGTACCGGGTCCTCGCCTCTCCGGAGTTCGCCTGGGAGGGCACCGAGGCACGCTACGTGACGACGGGCCGGGAGATCGAGAACCTCGCCGGCCGGATCCGCGAGGCCGCCTCCGTGGACGACCTCACCTTCGAGGTCGCGGAACTCACCGCGACGCACGACGGCATCGTCGCCTCGCTCGGTCTGGTCCTGCACGCGCTCGCCGACGCCTACGACCGGTTCAGCAGACCGGAAGATCCACGCTGGGGCACCCGCCTGCGCAGTGAGGCAGACCACGAACTTCGCCTCCTTGCAACGGAGTTGCGGAGCGTACGCGCCACCCTCGCGGACCGCAGCGCGCCGCCGGGCCGTCGCGGGCCTCACCCCCCGCCGCCGGCTCCACCAACGTCTACCGCCTTCGGACGGACCCGATGACCTTCCCCCCTGCCCCCTCATCGAGGAGCCCATGTCCCTCCCCCGCACCCTCCCCGACGACCGCGACCTGGAATCGTTCGCCACCGTCCTCGCCGAGAACCTGCCCGGCAACTGGGCGGTCGAGTACCACCCGCACCAGCACTACGAGGAGCAGTTCCAGCACGCCGAAGACGTCTGGGACCTCAACCTGGTCAGCGGCGCCATCGCCGAGTTCGTCCTGCGCGAGGACGCCCACCTGATCCGGCAGGACGGCACCCGCCTGTACGTCACGATCCGCCCGCTGCACGACGACGAGTTCCTGGTGGCGGCCATCGCCCCGACCGGATCGATCGCCGCCGCAGCATTCGAAGGAGTTCGCGAGCCCGACGGAATCGCCGTGCCGGCCGACCCCGAGCGGGCCGCTCACGCCGTCACCGCCGTCCTCCTGCCCCGCTACGAAATCGCACTCGCCCAGGTACGCCACGCCGCCATGAACCCCCCGCAGCCCGCAGCCCGCCCCGACACGACGGTCGTGATGACCTGGCGGGAGGACGGCTCCCTCGCGGCGACGACCACCGCCCGGCCCGCGTCCGAGGTACTGCTCGCCGAGGGCTTCGTGTGGGAGACCGCCTCGAACGCATACGTACTGGCCGGCGACGACACCCGCGCCCAGGGCCACGCGGTCCAGGCCGCCGGCGCCCGCCTCGCCCGCCTCGGCATCGGTACCGCACTGCGAACGGCCCCCCGGCCCGCGGCTGAAGTCGCCCTTCCGGCGTCCCAGCCCGGTGGCCGAGCGACTGCCCGCAACCGGTGACGCAGGCCCGTACCTCACGCCCGCCTGTCCCTCCGCTCGATCCGGTCCGCCGGCCTCGCCTTGCCGTCTTCGTCCTTCGTCGCTACCTGCGCGCGGCGGTGGTCAAGGCGGGCGGGACCAGCCACCTTCCTGCCCATCCGGCGCCGCCCTCCGGTCCGGCTGTTCCCGCCTCCCGCCACGCCCGCTGACCAGCTTCACCGGCCAATCCCCTTGGAACGCCATGAACCCGTCCGCCACCGACGACGCCCTCCTCGACGCCATCGCCCAGCACCTCGACCAGCTCGCCGACCACCTACTACAGGCAGACGCCCGGCAAGCCGCACAGATCCTGGCGCGGGTCGTGGATCTGGAGGGCGGTGTCCTCCGCAAGCTGACTGACCTCGTCACCGACTGCAGCCGGGCGTCCCGGAACCACGCCGCGGACGGACTGTTCCCTCCAGAGGCGTGGCTGGCCTTCGGGCGGGCCGGCAACACGCTGGCCAATCTCACCGGCAACCTCGACCAGCACCGGAACGTCTTCGAGCAGATCGGCAGACAGGCACCCGCTTCCGCGCCGCCGAAGGCCACCGCGTTCGTCGCCCGGGGGCGGCACCGGTGAGCAGACAGCGACAGAAGTGGTCCGGTTGGGGCGACCAGCAGTCCGCCGCCCAGCAGCACTACCTCATCGAACCCCGCTACCTGGCCGGCGGCGGAGACCTGCGGCACATCACCGAGTACCTGCGCGCCTCCGGATGGAAGGACACCACCCCCCGGTCGTCCGCCGCCCTCGTGTTCGGCTCCCCCGACGGGGCCGTCCGTGTCGCTTACCAGCCGCCGGGCGGCTGGCAGATCCACGGCGCCGCCCAAGGACACCAGCCGGCCTGGCAGGTCACGTTCACCGCGCAGGCCCCGGTGGAGATCGTCGCCGGCCTCACCGACGCACTGACCAAGGAACGCTCCGCACACGCCCCCAACGTGTGGGCGCCGCTGTCCGAGCACGGCTGGTCCACCGACACAGGCCAGGAGTACACCGCCGTCAGCCCCACCCGGGACGCCTTCGTCCAGTACGTCGGCGCCGGACCCCATCAGCACTGGTGGATCGGCGCCCGCAACGAACACGGAGCGGTCTGGAACCTGCAGGCCACCCCCACCACCCCCTTGCACCTGCTGCAGGGCCTGACCGAGGCTCTGTCCTCCCCCGAACCGGTGATGCGACCGCGCGGGCACGTGCCGCCGAGCAAGCGCATCCGGGTCACCTCCGTGTCCGTACTGCCCGAACACCTCAGGGGCTGGCAGCAGGCCCGCATCACCGCCGCCCGCGCAGCCACCTGGGCCCGCAACTCCGTCCGTGCCGCACAGCCCCGCACGAAGAACCGCCAGCACGTCCCCCACTGACCCCCAGGAGCCCCGTGCCTTCCCCTCTCTCACGTCCCACCGCCCGGAATCCGGCCGGGACCGGCGCCACCGAGTTCACGCAGGCGGTCGCGTGGCTCTGAGCCCTGCCCAGCGGGCCTCCTACATCGCCGACCGCAACTCGAAGATCCCGTTCTTCTCCGCTCCCCGTCACCTCGCCGGCCCTGGCGACCCGCGTCACGTCACTCACCCCCTGCTCGCCGCCGGCTGGAGCGTCACCTCGGCCCCGGGCGATCCCCGCACCGTTCTGACCGGCCCCGACCAGGCCCGCCACCGCCTGATCCTCGACCCGCTCTCGACCTCCTACTGGCAGATCGAAGCCGCCGACTGGACGTGGAACGCGGCCTTCGGCCGGATGGTGCCCGCCGAAATCGTCGCCGGATTCACCGACCGCCTCCTCGACGGCCCCCGGCGCAGCGACGTCGGCCCGTGGGCGCGGATGGAGAAGGCGGGCTGGGCCGTCGAGCGGCGGCCCGACGGCACCGGCGAAGCCCGCTCCTCTGGATCCCGCCAACTCTGCGCCGAGCTGATCGATTTCTACGACGAAGCACCCGAGCGGATGACCTGGAGGATCGAAGCCACGTCTGAGTACGACGGCCCGCCGGCCTGGCGCATCTGGATCAGCGGTGCCGTCCCGGAGCGTCTGCTGGACGGCCTGGCCCAGCAGCTCGTCACCACCACGCCCGTCGTACGCGGCATGTACGACCCCGAGAGCAACGGCGCCCGGCAGGAGCCGAGCGGCCTCTCGCCCGAGCAGGTGGTCGACGCGCACTTCGCCCGAGTCGATGCGATCGGCAGACGGGCCCTGGCCCATCGCCGCACCCGCCCAACGGCCTCGCTGCCGGCACCGGCGGCTCCGGCAGCCCCGACCTCCGTCTCCCTCCGCTGATGTCCGAAGGACCCCTCGTGTCCAACTCTTCCTTTCCCAGACCGCTTTCATCGGATCGCGCGGCGCCGATCGCCCAGCTCTCGTTCTTCCTGCTGCAGGGCGACGCCGTGATGGCCGCTTGGGAGCGGTACGACGACGAGCACACCGACCTCGACGGCTGGCCGTACGACCAGGACACCTACGACGCCCGGCAGGCCGAGAAGGACGCCTCCCTCTGGCGCCGCTTCTCTCCCCTGCGAGGGCAAGCCGCCGCCCTGCTGGACGCGGCCGAGACATCCGCCGGCCACCTCGCCGGCAAGTCCGGCCAGGCCCGCTGGAGCTGGCAGCTCGCCCATCTGCGCGGGGCCCTCGACCGGGTCGACACCGCCCACACCGAGTACGAGCGGCTGGTGGCCGATCCGTCCACGAGCCCCGAGGACCTCGTCGCAGCAGCCGCCGCCCGCAACCGGCACGCGTCCGAAGCCCTGGTCGACTGGCTCACCCACGGGCGTGCCGTCTTGGAGATCCACGCAGCCACTGTGCGGGCCGGGCAGACCGGCATCCGCCTCACCACCCGCACGCCGCACGCCGCCCCACCGGCATCGCCCGCCCGCCACCGCTGAACTCCCCCTCTTTCTCTTCCGCACCTCACTTTCTTGGAGCCCTTCGTGTCCCAGCGTATTGGTAACCCGCGTTGTCAGAACGTGCGGAATGGATGCTCAGCGGCGGATGAGGTCTGCCGCGTATGCGGCTCCAGGGCCCTCGCTTTCGA
>NZ_JBITRX010000009.1:0-342492 GCF_044540325.1 Streptomyces sp. NPDC086023 | reverse complement strand
GCTGCGCGATGACCCTTCGGGTCACCCTTGACAGGCCACCCCGGCCCGGAAGCAAAAGCCCTCGGCGGACACCCCCAGGAAAGACGCCCAGGGGGACACCTCAGGACCGGCGGTGCCGGGTGCGAATCCCCGCACCAAGGTGCGGGTGCGCCCCGACGGGGCGGACGCGTCAGCGTCCGTAGGCCCACCGGCCGGCCCGGCGGCCTCCGGGCCGCCAGGGCCCCTTCATAAGCCGCCACAGATCGCTACGCGCTCCCGCCGTCTCAGCGGCCGACAGACCGCCCGGGGCTGAACAGGCCACAGGCGCTCCCAAAGCGGCCGGTCCGAACCCTCCCGGCGTCTGCACCCGCAGATCACCTGTCGACAATTCCGCCCAGCGGACCCCACGGCCGAGCAGGCGCCGAGTCGCTCATGCCGGGAGGTTGCGGCGTGCTTTTCGTCATGCGGGCGGCCGGTTCAGGCCGGGTCCGAGCCCTCCCGGCGTCTGGGCCCGCAGATCACCTGTCGACAGTTCCGCTCAGCGGACCTCACGGCCCGGCAGGTGCCGATTCCCTTGTGCCGGGAGGCCGCGGCGTCCTTTTCGTCATGCGGAGGGCGTTTCATACCGGTCCGAGCCCTGCCGGCGTCTGCACCCGCAGATCACCTGTCGACAGTTCCGCCCAGCGGACCTCTCGGCCCGGTAGGTGCCGAGTCGGTCGTGCCGGGAGGCAGCGGCGCCCTTCCCCCCTTGCCGATAGCCGATTCGTGCCGGATCCGAGCCCTCCCGGCGTCCTGGCCCGCACATGCCCCCCACAATCCCGCTCAGCGGACCTCACGGCCCCGCAGGTGCGGGCACCCGTGAACCGGGAGCCTGGTGCGGGGCGCCGGGGTGCCGGGTTTCGTGCTCGGCGCGCGGCGCTGCGCGCCCCGCCTCAACGGGCGGGGCGACCCTCGGGTGCTTACGGTGGCAGGGTGAGCCGGACGGCAGCGAACTCCCAGGGGGCCGCCACCCGCGCGGCCGCCGTGCACGGCTGGCGCGACGCGCTGCTGGCGGTGGTCGCCGGCTTCGCCGCGATGATCGTGACCGCTTCCCTCGGCCTCTGGGCGGCCGGTGCCGCCGACCTCCCCGAGGGTGCCTTCCCCCGGGTGGTCGCGGCGGTGGTCGTGATGGCGGCCGGCGGCTCCGTGGAGGTGTCCGGCGGTGCCGGGTTCCTCGCCGACGCCGACGCCTCGATCGTCGTACTCCCCCTCTCCGTCACCCTGGCCGGCGCACTCGCCGCCGGGTACTGCTTCGTCCGCCCGCTGCGGCACCGCGCCGTGGCCACCGCCGGCGAACTGGGGCTGCGCGGCGCCCAGCTGGTCCTGCTGTGGCTGCTGGCCCTCGCCGGATGCGCGGCCCTGGCCCGGCAGACCTTCGGCATCGACGTGGGAGACAACCCCCTGGGCGAGCTGGGCGAACTGCTGGACGCCTCCCCCTCCGTGGGCTTCCGGGCCGACATGGGCGCGACCCTCGGCTTCGGGCTGCTGTGGATCCTGGGCCTGCTGGTGCTGGCGCTGCTGGTGTCCCCGCGGGCGCCGCTGCCGGCCCGGCTGGTGCGGTTCCAGGAAGCCGTGCGGCCGGCCGCCTCCGCCACGGTCCTCCTGCTCCTCGCGTACGTGCTGGTCGCGCTGGCCATCGGGCTGGTGGTCGCCGCCACCCGGGGGCACGTCGCCGAGACCTTCGCCGTGATCCTGCTGGGCCTGCCGAACATCGCCTGGCTCGGGTTCACCGTCGGGCTGGGCGGCGCCTGGGAGGGCCAGGTGCAGGGTCCGTTCGGTCTGCCGATGCCGCAGGTCCTGGACGACGTGCTGCGCACCCCGGACGTCTCACGGGTCGACCTCGGCACGCTCACCGCGTACGACGGCCGGGCCTGGTGGCTGCTGGTGGTCGCCGCGGTACTGGTGCTGGGCGCAGCCGTGCTGACGGCCGTACGCTCCTCCGCCCGCGTCCGCCCCTGGCAGCACGCCGTGCGCCTCGGCGTGGCGCTGGCCCTGGCCGCGCTGGCCGTGTCGCTGCTGGGGAACGTCGAGGCCCGCTTCGGTCTCTCGCTGCTCGGCATCGGTGACGTGGACGGCCTCGGCGGCCGGGTGGAGCTGAGCCCGCTGCTCTGGCGGAACGTCGGCGTGGCCCTGCTGTGGGGCGCGGCCGCCGGTTTTCTCGCCGGCCTGCTCGCCCCCCGCCTCCGCCACCACGGCGAGGCCCCGGCCAGGCCCCCGGGACAGGGTCCTGGCTAGGAGCGCGCCGGAGCCCGGAAGACCGGGAGTGCCCAGGGCGGGGGCGGCTGCGGCGGTTCGGGGGCCCTCTCGTCGGCGGCCGGGGGCTCGGCGGACGGCGGGGGCGCCGCGGTCTCGACCGCGGCGCCGGCCAGCCGCAGGGCGGTGATGAAGCCCAGGCAGGTGTCGTAGCGGTCCTCGGGCGACTTGGCGAGGGCCTTGGCGAGGACCTCGTCCACGGCGTGCGGGAGGTCCGAGCGGTGGGACGAGACCGGCGGCGGGGGGTCGTACTGGTGGGCCCACAGCAGGGCGAGGTCGTCGTCGCGCTGGAAGGGCGGGCCGCCGGTCAGGGTCTCGTACACCACGCAGGCCAGGCTGTAGACGTCGCAGCGCCCGTCCGTCGGCTTGCCCGAGATCTGCTCGGGGGCGACGTAGTCGAGGGTGCCGACGAACTGTCCGACGCTGGTGAAGCCGGTCAGGGAGAGGGACTTCTTCGTCAGGCCGAAGTCGGTGAGGTAGACGTGCTCGGGGTGGTCGCTGTCGGTGCCCTCGGCGACCAGGATGTTGCCGGGTTTGACGTCGCGGTGGACCAGGTCGTGGTCGTGGGCGGCGTCGAGGGCGGAGGCCACCTGGGCGGCGATGCGGGTCGCGGTCTTGAGGGGCAGCGGGCCCGTGCCGTCCAGCAGGTGGCGCAGGTCCTGCCCGGAGACGAAGCGCATGGCGATGAACAGCACGCCCTCGGTCTCGCCCGCCTCGAAGACGGGCACGATGTGCGGGTGGTCGATGGCGGCCGCGACCCGTGACTCGTGGGCGAAGCGCTGCCGGAAGGTGTCGTTGCGGGCCAGTTCGGGGGCGAGCAGCTTGAGGGCGACCGTGCGTTCCAGGCGCAGGTCCCGGGCCCGGTAGACCACGGCCATGCCGCCGCGGCCGATCTCCGCCTCGACGCGGTAGCCGGCGATCTGCCGGCCGCGCAGGTCGGAGGCCCGGCCGCTGGGGAGTCCGGGGTCGGGGTCCTGCGCCATCACCGGTCACCGGGGCCGTCGGGCACGCCGGTCACCCGGGTGGGCTCGTGGCCGAGGGAGGGGGCGGGGCGGGTCTCGTCCTCGGAGCCGGCCCGCTCCGGTGCCGGGGTGGCGGCGGGCGGGGCTCCGGGCGCGGGCGGGGCCGCCGGGGTGGCTCCCGAGAGCCGCTCCCCGGGTCCGGCGGCGGCGTAGGTGGTCAGCCGGCTGCCCTCGCCGTACATCCACCGGCCGGCCGAGTCGTCGTACACCCACACGTCCTCGCCGTCGACGACGACCCCGGTGCGCAGGCCGCGGGTGGCGCGCCGGAAGCCCTCGCTGTCGGTGCGGCCGGCGGCGAGGTCGGCGGCGGCGCGCCGGTAGCGTTCGAGGGCCTCGGCGGTGCGGTCGAGCAGCGGCTGGGGGTTCTCGGTGCGGGAGAGGGGGCGGCCGCCGGTCGGCGGTGCCTGCGGTACGGCGACCAGGAGCCGGCCGTCGACCCAGGCGCTCCAGCCGTTCGCGCAGAGGATCTGCCCCCATTCGCCGCGCCGGGCGAGGAGCTGCACCGGAAGGAACGGGTCGAGCGGTTCGGTGGGCCGGGAGACGTCCGGGGCCTCCCAGGCGGGCAGTCCCTCCTGGGGGACCACGTGCGTGGGGCGGAAGTCCGGGGCGTACGCGTCGTCGTATCCGGTCATGGAGGGCTACTTCCGCATGATGGCGGGCTCGTGGCGGCGCAGCAGCCGCGCGACCAGGACGCCGAAGAGCACGGACAGGGCCACGAGCATCCCGGCGGAGAGCAGCCAGGTGCCCGTCTCGTGGTCGAAGAGGGGGTCTGTGCTGATCGGGCCGGGCACGATCCGCTCCAGCTCGATGGTGCCGGCCATCGCGCCGAGCGCCCACCGGGAGGGGACGAGCCAGGCGAGCTGTTCGATGCCGGGCACGCCGTGGAGTTTGAGCAGGGCCCCGCAGAAGACCACCTGCACGATGGCCAGCAGCACCAGCAGCGGCATGGTGACCTCCTCCTTGCGCACGAGGGCGGAGACGAGGAGGCCGAGCATCATGGCGGTGAAGGAGAGCAGGGCGACGGCGAAGGCGATCTCGGGCAGCGGGGGCAGCAGGACGCCCCGGCCGCCTGGGGCGTTGAGGTTCACGCCGAGCAGGGCCACGAGGGTGAGCACCACGGCCTGGACGACGGTGATGGTGCCGAGGACCACCACTTTGGACATCAGGTAGGCGGATCGGGACAGGCCGACGGCTCTCTCTCGCTGGTAGATGGTGCGTTCCTTGACCAGTTCCCGTACGGCGTTGGCGGCGCCGGTGAGGACGCCGCCCACGCACAGGATGAGCAGCGCGTTCAGTGCCGTCTCCTGGGTGAGGGCGCTGCCGGCGAGGGCGCGGGCCATGGCGCCCATCACGAACGGCAGGGCGATCATGATGATCAGGAAGGTGCGGTCGGCGCTGAGGGCAGCGGCGTAGCGCCGGACCAGGGTGCCGAGCTGGGAGCCCCAGCTCTGGGCCTTGGGCGGGGGCGCGGCGGGCGCCGCCGGGGTGCCGGGGGTGCCGTCGGGGCCGGGGAGGCCCGCCCGGCGGGGCTGCCGGGGCTGGCCGCCGGCGTCGGCGACGTACTGGCGGTGGTGGGACGAGGCGCGGTACTCCCCCGCCCAGTCGCGGTCCTGCTGGGTCTCGAAGGCTTCGAAGGCCTCGGGCCACTGGGTGAAGCCGAAGAAGTCCAGGGTGTCCCCGGGCGGCCCGTAGTACGCGATGCGGCCCCCCGGCGCGAGGACGAGCAGCCGGTCGCACACGTCGAGGCTGAGCACGCTGTGGGTGACGACGATGACGGTGCGGCCGTCGTCCGCGAGTCCGCGCAGCATGTGCATCACGGAGCGGTCCATGCCGGGGTCGAGGCCGGAGGTGGGCTCGTCGAGGAAGAGCAGGGAGGGCTTGGTCAGCAGTTCCAGCGCGACGGAGACGCGCTTGCGCTGGCCGCCGGAGAGGCTGTGGATGGGCTGGTCGGCGCGCTGGGTGAGGCCGAGTTCGTGGATGACCTCGGTGACCCGGGCCTCGCGTTCGGCGGGGGCGGTGTCCTGCGGGAAGCGGAGCTCGGCGGCGTAGGCCAGGGCCCGGCGGACGGTGAGCTGGGCGTGCAGGATGTCGTCCTGGGGCACCAGGCCGATGCGGCTGCGCAGTTCGGCGTAGTCGCGGTACAGGTCGCGGCCGTCGTAGAGGACGGTGCCCTGGTCGGCGGGGCGGAGCCCGGTGAGGGCGCCGAGCAGCGTGGACTTGCCGGCGCCGCTGGGGCCGACCACGGCGAGCAGGCACTTCTCGCCGACCGGGAAGGACACGTGGTCGAGGAGGACCTTGCGGCCGTTGTCGACGGCGACTGCGAGGTCCTGGACGTCGAGGGAGACCTCGCCGGTGTCGACGTACTCCTGGAGCTGGCCGTCGACCAGGCAGAAGGCGGAGTGGCCGATGCCGACGATGTCGCCGGGGCCGACGACGGCGCGGTGGACGAGGGCGCCGTTGAGGAAGGTGCCGTTGTGGCTGCCGAGGTCGATGATCTCGTGGCCGCCCTCGGGCAGGGCGCGCAGTTCGGCGTGGTGCCGGGAGACCACGAGGTCGTCGATGAGCAGGTCGTTGTCGGGGGCGCGGCCGATCCGGACGGTGGCCTGCGGCAGCGGGCGGACGGAGCTGGGGGCGCGGAAGGTGCCGGTCATCCGCGGGTTGGCGACGGACGAGAGTGCGGGGCCCCGGCCGGGTGCGGGGGGCGGGGCGGCGGACAGCACGGCGCGGGGACCGTCCTCGGCGCTGCCGAAGCGGATGACGCTGCCGGGGCCGACGCCCCACTCGTGGACGCGGCGGCCGTCGGCGTAGGTGCCGTTGGTGCTGTGCTCGTCCTCCAGGGTCCAGTGGTCGCCGTCGGGGCGCAGGACCGCGTGGTGCCAGGAGACGCGCGCGTCGTCGAGGAAGATCTCGCTGAGCGGGTCCCTGCCGACGTGATAGGTCCGGCCGGGGCTCATGACGGTGGAGCCCCCGTCGGTCTCGAGAACGAGCTCGGGCGCAGTCGGCGCGCCGGGACGCTCAACCATGACTGGATTTTCCCACGATCCTTTCGGGCTGGCATCGTCGCAGGTCAGGGGGCTCTTATAGGTAATGACAACGGTCACCGGTGCAGCCTTTGCCTTCGTGGCGGCGGTGCGCTTCACTGCACGGGTCGAGGGCAGACGCACACGGGTACGAGAACCGAACCGGGGGACCTCATGGGCGCACACGACCACGCGCACGACCACGCGCAGGCACACGGGCACGACCAGGCACGCGACGAAGCCGACGGCCGCGCGGACGGTCACGCCGGACACGGTCACGGAGGGCACGGCCACGCCGGGCACTCCCACGGGGTGGCCGAGAACGCCGACCGGCGCTGGCTCACCCTGGCGCTGACCCTCATCGGCACGTTCATGGCCGTCGAGGTCGTCGTGGCCGTGTTCGCCCGCTCGCTGGCCCTGCTGTCCGACGCCGCGCACATGCTCACCGACGCCGCCTCGATCGTGCTCGCGCTGATCGCGATGCGGCTGGCGGCCCGGCCGGCCCGCGGCGGGTTCACGTACGGGCTGAAGCGCGCGGAGATACTCTCCGCGCAGGCCAACGGGCTGACCCTGCTGCTGCTCGCGGCCTGGCTCGGCTACGAGGCCGTACGGCGGCTGCTCGACCCGCCCGAGGTGCACGGCGGTCTGGTCCTGGTGACGGCCCTCGCGGGCATCGCCGTGAACGTGGCGGCGGCCTGGTGCATCTCGAAGGCGAACCGCACCTCGCTCAACGTCGAGGGCGCCTACCAGCACATCCTGAACGACCTGTTCGCCTTCATCGGCACGGCCGTGGCCGGCCTGGTCGTGCTGCTCACCGGCTTCGTGCAGGCCGACGCGATCGCCACGCTCGTGGTGGTGGCGCTGATGGTCAAGGCCGGGTACGGGCTGGTGCGCGAGTCCGGGCGGATCTTCCTGGAGGCCGCCCCGGCGCACCTCGACCCGGATGCGGTCGGCGACCGGCTGGTCGGGCTGGCACCGGTCACCGAGGTGCACGACCTGCACATCTGGACGATCACCTCCGGCCAGGCCGCGCTGTCCGCGCACATACTCGTCGAGCCCGCGGGCGACTGCCACGCCGTACGCCGCGACCTGGAGCGGCTGCTCCGCGAGGAGTACGGAATCGGCCACACCACCCTCCAGGTGGACCACGCTGCGGAGGAGCTGCTCAGCGTCGGGCTCGCCGGCGCGGCGGACGGCGACCCGCACTGCGCCGCACCGCACGGTCCGGTCCACCGCGAGGGCCCGCACGGGCACTGATGCCGGGCACCATGGGGCCATGACGCCGAAACGCAGTGCCGGACTGCTGCTCTTCCGCAGGACCGGCGGGGACCCGACCGCATTCGACGTACTGCTCGGGCACATGGGCGGCCCCTACTACGCCGACCGGGACGCGCGCGCCTGGTCGATCCCGAAGGGCGAGTACGGCCCGGAGGAGACCGCCTGGGACGCCGCCCGCCGGGAGTTCGAGGAGGAGCTGGGGCTGGCCCCGCCGGAGGGCGAGTACCTGGAGCTCGGCGAGGTGACCCAGGCCAACCGCAAGATCGTGACGGTCTGGGCGGTGGAGGCCGAGCTGGACCCGGCGGCCGTGCGGCCGGGCACCTTCCGGATGGAGTGGCCGCCCTTCTCGGGCCGGTACGAGGACTTCCCGGAGATCGACCGGGCGGCCTGGTTCCCGCGCGAGGAGGCCCGCGGGAAGCTCGTCGCGGCCCAGGGGGCGTTCCTCGACCGACTGGCTGAAACCCTCACCCACCTGGCAGAGGATTGACCGTTCGGTGACCCGACCGTGACGTGTCAACAAGCACACCTTCGTGAACATTACAAATATGACGATCGTCGTGCTGGTGGGAACACTGGACACCAAGGGCGTGGAGTACGGCTGGTTGCGCGAGCGGCTGCGGCGCACCGGCGTGGAGACGGTAGTGGTCGACACGGGGGTGATGGGGGAACCCCGGGTGCCGGCGGACGTGCCCCGGGCCGAGGTGGCCCGGGCCGCGGGAGTGGACCTGGCGGAGCTGCGGGCGGCCGGTGACCGGGGGGAGGCCGTGACCGCCATGGCCCGCGGCGCCGCCGCGACGGTCCTGCGGCTGCACGCCGAGGGCCGGCTGCACGGGGTGCTGGCCATCGGCGGCAGCGGGGGCACCTCCATCGCCTCACGGGCGATGCGGGCGCTGCCCCTCGGGGTGCCGAAGCTGATGGTGTCGTCGATGGCGTCGGGGGACGTCTCGGCGTACGTCGGAGCCACGGACATCACGATGATGTACAGCGTCGTGGACATCGCGGGCATCAATTCGGTCTCGGCCCCGGTGCTGGCGAACGCGGCGGACGCGATCGCCGGGATGGCGCGCGGCTTCGCCGAGTCCTCCCGCGCGGTGGACACGGCCGATCTGGGCGACGGCCGGCCGCTGGTCGCGGCGAGCATGGCGGGGGTGACCACCCCCGGCGTGGACGCGGCCCGCGAGCGGCTGACCGAACTGGGTTACGAGGTGCTGGTCTTCCACACCAGCGGCGCGGGCGGCCGCACGCTGGAGCACCTCGCCGGCCAGGGCCTGTTCGCCGGGGTGCTGGACCTGACGCTCAGCGAACTCGCCGACGACCTGTGCGGCGGGGTGCTGACGGCCGGCCCCGACCGGCTCAGCGCGGCCGGGCGGTGCGGCACCCCGCAGGTGGTGAGCCTGGGGGCGCTGGACATGGTGAAGTTCGGGCCCCTGGACTCGCTGCCGGAGCGGGTGCGCTACCGGCGGGTGCGGGTGCACAACCCGTCGATCACCGTGATCAGGACCACCGAGGCGGAATGCGCGGAGCTGGGCCGCCGGGTGGCGGCGAAGCTGCGCGCGGCGACCGGGCCCACGGCGGTGTGCGTGCCGCTGCGGGGGCTGTCGACGCTGGGCGCGCCGGGCGGCCCGTACCACGATCCGCGCGCCGACCAGGCGCTGTTCGGGGCGCTGCGGGAGGGGCTGCGCGACAGTGCGGCCGAGTGCTTCGACTACGACACGCACATCAACGATCCCGCGTTCGGCCGGGCGGCGGCGGACCGGCTGCACGCGATGATCGGGACCCACGACCGGGTGGCGCCCGCCTCCGGCTGACTCACCCGGGCCCGCGGCGGGGCGGTGCGCGTGCGCTCCCGCCGCGGGCCGGTCACGGGTTGGAACCGGCCGTGGCGGAAATCGTGTCTGGTGAGGTGTCCGACACGGCAGACGCCACGGCAGGGGGCGCGATGGACGGGTGGACGGTCCCCGGGTACACGGAGACCAGGGAGCTGGGTTCCGGCGGCAGCGGCCGCGTGGTGCTGGCCGTGCACGACACGACCGGCACCCCGGTCGCGGTGAAGTACCTCAGCGAGCGGTTCCGGCGGGATCCCGCCTTCGTACGGGAGTTCCGGGCGGAGGCGCGGTTGCTGGGCGACCTGCGCTCGCCGTACGTGGTGGGCCTGTACGAGTACGTGGAGGCGCCCGGCGGCGCCGCCATCGTGATGGAGCTGGTCGACGGGATCGCGCTGCGCGCCCTGCTGGCCCAGGAGGGCCGGACCGACCCTGAGCCCGCGCTGGTGGTGCTGAAGGGTTCGCTGCTGGGCCTGGCGGCCGCGCACCGGGCCGGTGTGGTGCACCGCGACTACAAGCCGGAGAACGTGCTGGTCGCGGCCGACGGCTCGTCGAAGCTGGTGGACTTCGGCATCGCGGCGGGCCGGGGCAGCACCCCCGGGGTGGCGGGCACGCCCGCGTACATGGCGCCCGAGCAGTGGCAGGGGCAGCCGGCCTCCCCCGCGGCGGACGTGTACGCGGCCACGGCCGTCTTCTTCGAGTGCCTGACCGGGCGCAAGCCGTACCGCGGGGAGAACTTCGCGGAACTGGCCCTCCAGCACATCGAGGCGCCCGTGCCCGAGGAGGAGGCTCCCGAGCCGGTGCGCCCGCTGATCCGGCGGGGCCTGGCCAAGGCGCCCGGGGAACGGCCCGGGGACGCCGAGGAGTTCGTCGCCGAGCTGGAGGCGGTCGCCGGGGCCGCGTACGGGCCGGACTGGGAGCGGCGCGGACAGCGCAGGCTCGCCGCGGTGGCGGCGCTGCTGCCGCTGCTGTTCCCCTCGGCTGGCGGTCCGCCGGCGGTCGGCACGACGGCACTGGCCGAGACCTCGCTGGGCGGCGACGGGAGTTCGGTGGGGGCGTGGGCGCCGGGACGGCGCGGCTGGCTTGCGGCCGGGCTGTCGCTGGTGACGGGCGCGGTGCTGGTGTTCGCCTCGCAGGCGGCCGGCGGCGAGCCCCACGGCCGCGAGGCGGTCAGCGTGTTCGCGACGACCAGTGCCTCCCCGGGCACGACGGCCCCCGGGCCGACCGGCTCGCCGGGGCCCTCGCCCTCCCCGTCCCCCTCGGCCGAGGTCTCACCGAGCGCGTCGCCCACGGCGACCACGACCTCGCCGGCCCCGTACCCCACGGCCACCGCCACCACCTGGCCCACGGTCACCCCGACCACGGCCACGGCCTGGCCGACCACGACGCCGACCCCGACGTGGACGGACCCCCCGCCCACCACGCCGCCGCCCACCACCGAGCCGCCCGCGCCCACGGTGTACGTCCGGGCGGTGGGGGTCTCCTCCTTCCGGCAGACCGGGGTGAGCACCGGCGAGGCGAAGGTGGCCGTCAAGACCGAGGGCGCGGGGGCGGTGACCGTCACCGTCGAGTGGTTCACCAGCGACGAGCAGGGTCACCTGGGTGTCTCCGAGGGCTCCCAGTCCTTCCCGTACGAGGGGTCCGCACTGACCGTCACGCACACCTTCACCGGCGGCGGCTGCTATTGGGGCGTGCGCGCCACGACCCGGCCGGCCGCCGACAACGGCTCCTCCGTCCAGCAGGTCTTCATCAGGCGGTGCACGATCACATGAGCGATCCGCGGATTCCCTACGCGCCCGAGCCGGAGCCGGCGGCCGGGGCGGAGTACAGCGCGACGGTGCTGGGCAGCCACTGGTTCGACGGCCCGGTGCCGGACGGGCACGCGACGACGCTACGGGAGCCCCGGGTGCCCGGTGGCACGGCCGCGGTCGGGCCCGGGGACGGCGACGGGGACGTGACGGTGCCCCTGCCGGTGCCGGAGGTGCTCCCGGACCGGGTGGAGGGCTCGGTGCTGCGCTTCGGGCCCGGGGTGACGGCCGGGGCGGGACAGCGGTCACCCGGCGTCGGCACCACCCAGGTGTGGCACGGCGGGACGCTCGGCGGCCAACCGCCGCCGCGCCCGTCCCGGTGGGCGGGGCTGCGCCGGTACACCCTCGCCGCCGTGGTGCTGCTGGCGGTGCTGGTGTACCTGGGCTGGCAGCGGTACGGGCCCACGGTCGGCGTCCGGTCGGTGGCGGTACAGACGGCCGCGGAGGGGCCCGGCTGCGACTCGGCTGCCGACGTGGTGGCGGTCGTACGGACCGACGGGCGGCCGGGGACGCTCACGTACCGCTGGGTCAGGAACGACGGGTCGCGCTCGGACGTGCTGGAGGAGCGGGTGGCGCGCGGGCAGCGCGAGGCCCGGCTGCACCTGCTGTGGACGTTCCGCGGCGAGGGCGTGTACCGGGCGCGGGCGGAGCTGGTGCTGCTCACGCCGGAACACCGCACGGCGGCCGGGGAGTTCGTCTACCGCTGCGGCGGCTGAGGGCGGGGCGGGCAGGGGCCGGCCCCGGCGCGACGGGGGTCGCGCCGGGGCCGGGTGC
Organism: Streptomyces sp. NPDC086023; assembly: GCF_044540325.1. NCBI lineage: Bacteria > Bacillati > Actinomycetota > Actinomycetes > Kitasatosporales > Streptomycetaceae > Streptomyces > Streptomyces sp. NPDC086023. Next base: position 330,496 of record NZ_JBITRX010000009.1, on the reverse strand, counting down.
GGAGACTCAGCAGACGGGGATGCTGTTGAGGTTCTCCGCGTACCGGGCCGAGATCCAGCCACGGCCGTCGGCGAGCTTGTACCAGACCTTGTTGCCGTCCACGCTCTGGCCGTTCTTGGTCTTGCACTGGACGCCGACCGTCGTGCCGTTGGCGATCCGGCCGTTCTTGGCGTGGGCGGTGCTCGGGCCGGAGCGGATGTTCAGCGAGCCGTCAGAGGACACGATCCGGGCCGACAGCTTGTTGGTCTTGGGCGTCTTGCCCTTGCCCTTGTCCTTGCCCTTGTCCTTGCCCTTGTCCTTGCCCTTGCCGTGCTTGCCCTTGCACTTGCAGTCGCCCTTGTCGCCCTTCGGGCCCTGCGGTCCGGGCTTGCCCTGCGGTCCGGCGGGGCCGGGGTTGCCCTGCGGACCCTTCGGACCCGCGGGACCCTGCTGGCCGTTCTCGCCGCGCGGGCCGCGGTAGCCGTCCTTGCCCTTGTCGCCCTTGTCGCCCTTGGGGCCCTGCGGGCCAACCGGACCGGCGGGACCGGCGGGGCCCTGCGGACCAGCCGGACCCTGGGGGCCGGCCGGACCCTGCGGACCGCCCGCCGGGCCCGACGGACCCTGCGGTCCCTGCGGACCGGCCGGGCCGGCGGGACCCTGCGGGCCCTGGAGGCCGGGCTCACCCTTCGGCCCGGCGGGACCCTGCGGTCCGGCCGGACCGGCCGGACCCTGCGGACCACCCGCCGGACCCGACGGACCCTGCGGACCGGCCGGACCCTGCGGACCCTGGGGGCCACCGGCACCCTGCGGACCAGCCGGACCCTGATCGCCCTTCGGACCCGCCGGACCCTGGTCGCCCTTGTCGCCCTTGTCGCCCTTGTCGCCCTTGGGACCCTGCGGTCCGGGGGGCCCGGGCTTGCCCTTGTCCCCGTGCTTGCCGTGCTTACCGTCCTTGCCGTGCTCGCCCTTGTCACCCTTGTCGCCCTTGTCACCCTTGGGGCCCTTCGGACCCTCGGGGCCGGTGACCGGGGTGGCAACCGCGTACGGCACCTCGTCGCCGGAGCCGACGGACCACTGCCCGCCGTCGAGCGTCGTGCCCTCCGGTGCGTCCGCGTCGACCTTCACCGCCACCGCGAGCCGGGTCTGCTCGCGCTCCGGGAAGACGAATCCGGCGCGGGTGACCGCGTTGCAGAGGAGCTGGCGCAGGTCCGCCGAGCGGTCGCACGGCACCGTCGCGCGCTGCCCGCCCCAGGTGATGCCCGACTCGGGGAAGGTCACGTGCTCGGGGGCGGTGATCCGGAAGGAGGAGCTGTACGCGGGATCGGCCCCGTTGGAGGCCACGATGACGACCCGGCCGGTCTTGCCCGGTGCGATCGAGGGCACGTACGGCTGGGAGAAGCGGATGTTCTCGGAATCGGCGAGGGCCGGCGCGGCCGGCAGCAGACACGTCGCGGTCACGGCCGCGACGACCAGTGCGGCGGACGTGGAGCGGGCAGCAGACAAGAGCGTTCCTCTGCGTGCGTGAGTGAACCGGCGCGCAGCCGTCTGGCGCGGTCGGCCGGTTGGGCGGGAAGCCCCCACTAGTTAAGGACGCCGGGTTCCGCAACTCACGCGCGGCACGAGTGTGATCACTCGGAAGCCGCAGCGGGACCGCCGGTCAGACGAAGGTGACGCCGGTGAACAGGTCGTCGAGCGCGCGGTGGGCCACGCGTACGGGCGTCACGCGGACCAGCAGGTCGCGGGCGGCGGCCGCCAGTGGATGGGTCAGCCGGACCGCCCGGCCGGCGCGACGGGCGCGCAGGGCGATGGCGTTGGTGCGCCGGTGGCGGGCCCGGGTGTACGCGGCCAGCGCGGCCGGCACGTCCGAGCGCGCGTCACCGTCGCCGACGAGCCGGGCGAGCACCACGGCGTCCTCGATGGCCTGGCAGCCGCCCTGGCCCAGGTTGGGCGTCATGGCGTGGGCGGCGTCGCCGAGCCAGGCCAGCCGTCCCTCGTGGAAGCGGGGCAGCGGCGCGGCCAGGTCGTGCAGGTCGTGGTGGAGCACCTTCGCCGGATCGATCCGCTCCAGGAGGGCGGGGATCGGGTCGTGCCAGGCGCCGAAGCGGCGGAGCAGTTCGGCGCGGTGGTCGGCGTACGAACTGCCCTCGGGGGCCAGCGCCGTGCCGTACACGTACACCTGGCCGTCGGCGAGCGGGACGACGCCGAAGCGCTCGCCGCGGCCCCACGTCTCGGCGACGGCCAGGCCGGGGAGGCCGGTGCCGGGCACGACCGTCCGCCAGGCGGCCTCCCCGCTGTGGTGCAGCCCCGGGTGGCCGGGGAAGTGCCGGCGGCGCAGCGCGCTGTGGATGCCGTCGGCGGCCACGACCAGGTCGGCGGCGAGTTCGCCGTCCGGGGTGCGGACCAGGGGGTGTGCGGTGGCGGTCCCGGCGACCTCCGTGACGGCGGCGCCGAACCGGACGGTGCCCGCGGGCAGAGCGCCGGCGAGCGCCTCGGCGAGGGCGGGCCGGTGGACGGCGAGCGGGGCACGGCCGTAGCGGGCGACGAGTGCGGCGGAGTCGCCGCGGTTCAGCCAGCGGCCGTCGGGCCGCCTGATGCCCATGTCGGCGACGGCCGCCTCGCCGGCCCAGTCCGCGGCTGGCGCGCCGATGGCCTCCAGGGCGCGCAGGCCGTTCGGGGCGAGGACGATGCCGGCCCCGGCGGCGGAGAGCTCCGCCGCCCGCTCCAGGACGGTGACCCGCCAGCCCCTTCGGGACAGGGCCACCGCGGCGGTCAGCCCGCCGATGCCCGCCCCCGCCACCACCGCGTGCCGCCGCGTCATGGTCGTTCCCCTCTCGTTGCACGGAAGTCCGCCGGATCCTCTACATCCGTAGAGGTCGGCGCCCTCACTCTACAGCTGTAGAGTGAGGGCATGTCCACCACCTCCGCCCGGGGCTCCGCCGACGGCCCCGCCCCCGCCCGGTCCGGCACCGACCGCCGCACGCTCATCGCCGACACCGCGATCGCCACGGTGGCGGCCGCGGGGCTGCGGGGGCTGACGCACCGCGCGGTGGACACCGCCGCGGGGCTGCCGGCCGGGAGCACCTCGTACTACTTCCGGACGCGAACGGCCCTGCTCGGGGCCTGCTTCGAGCGGCTGGCGGAGCTGGACCTCTCGGACTTCGACGCCCGCGACGGCGCACCGCCCCCGGCCGTGCCGGCGGGGCCGGTGGAGGCCGCGGACCTGATGGCGGACGTGTTGCACCGGTGGCTGACCACGGGCCGTGAGCGGCAGCTGGCCCGCTACGAGCTGAGCCTGGAGGCGGCGCGGAACCCCGAGCTCGGGGCGCGGCTCCACGAGGCGGGCCGGGGCGCCCGGGACGGCGCGGCGGCGCTGCTGGCCGCGCTGGGCGCGCGGCGGCCGCGGGAGGCGGCGGAGGCGCTGGTCGCGTGGACGGACGGGGTGCTGTACGACCGGCTGGCCGGCGCCCTCGCCCACACCCGCCCCGCCCCCACCCGGGAGGAACTGCGGGTCCTGGCGGACGCGATGGTACGGGCGGCCCTGACGGTCTGAGCGGCCCTGCGCCAGGGTTCAGGCGTGCGGGAGGCGGATGACGGCCTTGCCGCCGTCGAGGTCGACCCGGGTGCGGGGCGGAGCGCCGTCCTCTTCGTCGTCGCGCATGACCAACGCGCTCTGGCGTTCCTTGAGTTCGTTCTGCTTGCCCGGCGAGAAGCCGGCGTGCAGCTGCTCGAAGCCGGTGGACGCCACCTGGCCCTGCCGCCCGTTCCACCGCCAGGGCAGCAGCCCGGCGCGGCCGGCGCGCACGAGCGCCAGGTCGACGAAGGCCATGGCGGTGAGCAGCACGGCGAGCCCCGGCAGCGTCATGAAGACGACGAACCCCATCCCACTCCTCCGCCCGCGTTCCGGCCCGCGCGGCACGCCCGGACGACCTGCCCGCGCGCCGCGCCGCGCCTCCTTGGCGCACCCGTACGACGCGCCCGCTTGGCACACCGTACGGCGGGCCCTCGGATCGACCGTAACCCATGCTCACGGCCGGCCGGCAGGGCACCGGACTCGTGCTTTCGGCCGGGCCGGTCTGCCCGGATGGCCGAGGCGGCGGGCAGGCCCCCGCTGATTGACTCGAAACCGCACGGGACACCGGCCCGCTCCGCGGAGCACCCCCTTCCGCGGGCGACCGGAACCGTTCCGTGGGCACCACGCGTGCCGCGTTCCAGCCGGCGACACACCCCCAAGGGAACGCGGCCGTTCCGCGCGCACCACGCGCGGAAGGCCCGCAGTGCTTTGGGGAGCGCTGCGGGCCACCACGGGTCGTCGCCGCACCCACGCCCGCGAGTCGGGGCCTCCTCCTCAGGAGCGGGCGTGGGCGGTGATGTTCTGCTCAGAACCGCGCGTGGGCGGTGATGTCCGCCTCGAACTCCCCCGTCATCGCCGGGGTCACCGTCGGCCGGCACTGCGCCACGGCCGCCAGGTAGTCCTCGGTGCTCGCGCCGGGCGGCGGCAGCAGCGCGCCGGACCTGCTCCCGACCGCCTCCAGGTCCCGCTCGAACGACACCTGCGCCGCGATCCGCGCCGCGTGCTCGATGTCCGCCGGTGTGAACAGCTCCGTCTCCGCCACCAGCGCCGCCACGTCGACGTCCGGCCGCCCGGCCGTGTAGCGGGACCAGATCGCGGCCCGCGCCCCGGCGTCCGGGGTGCCGATCGGGATCAGGTAGTCGAAGCGGCCCGGCCGCAGGAACGCCGGATCCAGCGAGCGGATGGAATTGGTGGCGCACACCAGCAGCCGCTCGTCGCCCTCGCGGAAGCCCGGGATGAGCTTGAGCAGCTCGTTCGTCACCCCGTGCATGCCGCCCGGCTGGACCGGCTCGGTGCGCACCGGGGCGATCTCCTCGACCTCGTCGATGAAGACCAGCACCCGCTCCAGCTCGGCGACCCGGGCGAAGGCGTCGCGCAGCGCGGTGGCCAGGTTGCCCTCGTCGGCCAGCCGGGACGGGAAGAGCTCGACGAAGGGCCAGCCGAGCCGGGAGGCGATGGCGCGGGCGAAGGTGGTCTTGCCGGTGCCGGGCGGGCCGAAGAGCGTGATCGCGCGGGGCGGCCGTACGCCGTGCTGCGCGGCCCGCTCGGGCTCGGCCAGGGGCAGGACGACCCGGCGCTCGATGAGGTCCTTCTCCTTCTCCATCCCGGCGACCGCGGTCCACAGGTCGTTCGGCAGGAAGCGGCCCCCGAGGTCGTCGAGGAGGCCCGCGGCGGGCCCGTGCAGGGGCTCGGTCTTCTCGAAGTACGCGACCGCAGGCTGCCGGGTGTAGCCGGCATTGAGGAGTCCCTCGCCCAGCAGGTCCTCCTCGGGCAGGACGTACGCGATCCTGCCCACCCGGGCCGCGATCAGGCGCCGCTCCAGCTCGACGAGGAGGGCGCTGGCCAGACCCCGGCCGCGCCAGTTGGAGTTGATGGCGATCCGCATCACCCAGGCCCGCTCCCCCGCGACGCAGGCGAGGGCCGCGCCGATGGGCACGCCCTGGTGGACGGCGACCACGGCGGGTTGCCGGTCGGTCAGCGCGCTGATGCACTCGGCGAGCGAGAAGACGGACTCCTGCCCGAGTTCGGCCGTGGTGTCGATGAGATGGACCACCGCGGCGAGATCGCTCTCGCGGTAGTCGTGGATCAGCCAGTTCACCAGTACCGCCCCTCGTTCGTGCTCCTGCGGCGAGGCTAGGCGGGCGCGGGCGGCGGGCTCGCCCGACAGGTTGCACAAAGCGGAGCCCGGCATCCCGCCGTCGCGTCGATAGACGCGGGAGGTTCGGCGCGGATTGTCCGGTTCCGTACGGCCGGTCAGTCGAATTCACAGGCGATTCTTATGGAATGCCAGCCTCCGGTCATAGCCTTCCGGCACAGGCTCGGGGCATGATCCGCCGCATGCTCATCCGTCAGGCCGGGCGCGCCCGCACCGCCGTGCGCGTGCTCGCGGCGATGACCCCGCTCGTCGCCCTGCTCACCACGGGAGGCGCCGCGCACGGCACGCACCTCCCGCTGGGCACGACCGTGCGGGCGGCGGCGACGGAGGACAGCGACCGCGTCGGCGCCCTCTTCACGGGCGGCCTCGACGGCGGGCACTTCTGTACGGCGTCGGTGGTGCGCAGCGCCGACCGGAACCTGATCGCCACCGCCGCGCACTGCCTCGACGGCGAGGTGGCCGACACCGTCTTCGTGCCCGGCTACCGCGAGGGCGAGGCGCCGTACGGGGCCTGGCGGCTCACCGCCGCGTACGTCGCCGACAGCTGGACCGAGGACGAGGACCCGGACGCGGACGTGGCCTTCGCGACCGTGGCACCGCTGGACGGCCGGCAGGTCGAGGACGTGCTGGGCGGCTTCCCGGTCGCCGCCGAGCAGCCCGGCGACGTGGCGGTCACGGTGATCGGGTACCCGCGCACGGACGCGGTGCCGCTGCGCTGCACCAATACGACCACGCTGTTCGGCGAGACCCAGCGGCGCGTCGAGTGCCCCGACTACAGCGGCGGCACCAGCGGCAGCCCCTGGCTGACGGCGCGGGGCGCCCTGGCGGGCGTACTGGGCGGGTACGAGGGCGGCGGGACCGCACCGGACGTCTCGTACAGCGCGGTCCTGGGCCGGACCGCCCGAGCGCTGTACCGCGAGGCGGCGATGCCGGGCGGGTGAGGGAGCGCGGGACGGCCCGCGGCCCGGCAGACGGCACGGCCCGACGCCCGGCGGTGGACCGTGTGGTGCGTGACGCGTCGTGGCAGGCCTGACCGGAGGTGGACCCGGGCCTGGGGGGCGAAGCGCTCCAGCCACCCGGCGGCCGATACCGGCGTGGCCGCACCCCACTCCCCCGCACAACCCTTGGCTGCCCTGGTGGGTCGTGTGGTGTGTGGGGAAGGTGCTTGAGGCGTCGTGGCAGGCTGGACCGGAGGCAGGCCCGGGCCTGGGGTGGCCGAAGGCCAGGGCGAAGCCCCTTGCCCCAGGGGTGGGCCTGCCGCTGGGCCTGCAGGCCACGACGGGTCAAGCACCGAGGGGACCCACACACCACACGACCCACCACCCAAAGCAGGCTCCGGCGGCCCAGCGGAACACAGCGGCACCCCAAAACTCCGGCGACCGGCAGCACCCCAAAACTCCAGCGACCGGCAGCACCCCGAACCCCCCACGGCCCTCACATGCCGGCGGGCTCGAACCAGGTCGGCTCGTCCTTGACCGCGCGGTGGATTCGGTCCAGCGCGAACTGCTCCAGCGGCGGGAGCCCGTCCACCTCGAACCAGCCCACCTCCAGCGACTCGTCGTCGTTGACCCGCGCCTCGCCGCCGACCGCGCGGCAGCGGAAGGTGATGTCCATGTACTGGCACTTGTCGCCATTGGTGTACGTCACCGGCTGCAGACCCTGGACGAGCACCACGCGCTCGGCGACGCAGCGGACGGCCGTCTCCTCGTACACCTCGCGCACCGCGGTCTCGGCGGGCTGCTCGCCCGGCTCCGCGATGCCGCCGATCACCGACCAGCCCCCGGTGTCCGCGCGGCGCCCGAGCAGCACGCGGCCCGCGTCGTCGAAGACGACCGCCGTGACGCCCGGCAGGAACAGCAGCTGGTGGCCCGCGGAGGCCCGGATACGGCGGATGAACTCAGGGGTGCTCATCCCCCGACCCTAACCGGGCCCGCGGCCGGTCAGGCGGTACGCCGCCGGCGGGCCCGCACCGCGAGGGTGAGCGCGCCGCCCAGGCCGCCGGCCGCCACAGCGAGCAGCGCGTACTCCGGCCAGGCGCCGAGCCGGGTGGCCGGCGTCTGCGTGGAGCGCAGCGGCACCTCCGCGACGAGCGCGGCCGGTGTGAACATCTCGGTCCGCTCCGCCACCGTGCCGTCCGGGCGGATCACGGCGCTGACCCCGCTCGTGACGGGCACCAGCACGGACCGGCCGTGCTCCACCGCGCGCACCCGGGACATCGCCAGCTGCTGGTAGGTCATCTCGGTGCGGCCGAAGGTCGCGTTGTTGCTGGGGACCGAGATCAGCTGGGCCCCGGCCCGCACGGTGTCGCGGACGGCGTCGTCGAAGGCGGCCTCGTAGCAGGTCACCAGGCCCACGCGGGAGCCGGACATGGTGAACACGCCGGGCACCTTGCCGGGGCCGAAGTCGCGGCGCACCCGGTCCACGTCGGAGCTGAAGATGCGGGCGACGCCGCGCATCGGGATGTACTCGCCGAACGGCTGGATGTGCCGCTTGTCGTACGTGGCCGTGGGGCCGAGCACCGGGTCCCAGAGGATCTGGGTGTTGCGCAGCGGGCCGGTCGCCGGGGCCAGCACCGAGCCGATGGAGACGGGCACGCCGACGGCCTTCACCGCGTCGTCGATCACGGCGTAGGCGTCGGCCTCGGCGTAGGGGTCGAGGTCGGAGGAGTTCTCCGGCCAGAGCACGAAGTCGGGGCGCGGCTCCCGGCCCGCCTTGACGTCCTCGGCGAGCTGCACGGTGCGGCGGGCGTGGTTGTCGAGCACGGCCCGGCGCTGGGAGTTGAAGTCCAGGCCGGCGCGGGGCACGTTGCCCTGGATGACGGCGGCAGTGGCCGTGCCGTCCTCGGGGGCGTCGTCGACGAGGGGGCGGGCGGCCAGGGCGCCGGTCAGCGGGACCAGCACGGTCAGGGCCGCGACGAGCGGCCTGCGCCGGCCGTCGCGCAGCTGGCGCAGGACGGCATACAGCCCGAAGCCGCACAGGGCGACGGCGAAGCCGAGCAGCGGGGTGCCGCCGACGGCGGCCAGCGGGAGGAAGACGCCGTCCGCCTGGCCGAAGGCGATCTTGCCCCAGGGGAAGCCTCCAAAGGGCGCCCGGGCGCGTACGGCTTCGGCCGCGACCCACACCGCCGCGGCCCAGACGGGCCACAGCGGGAGGCGGGTGACGACGGCGATGCCGAGGCAGCCGAGGGCCAGGATCAGGGCCTCCGCGAGGGCCAGGGCCAACCACGGGACCGGGCCGACCTCCTCCCCGGTCCACACCAGCAGCGGCAGCATGAAGCCGAGCCCGGCGGCCAGGCCCAGGCCGAAGCCGGCCCGGGGACGCCGCCAGTACAGGCAGTGCCCGAGGAGGGCGAAGGCGGGCAGCGCCAGCCACCAGAGGGGCCGGGGCGGGAAGCTCAGGTAGAGCAGCGCTCCGGACGCGGCGGCCAGCCCCGTGTCGATCAGCCAGGCGCCGCGGCGGCGGGCGCCGGAGGGCGCGGCGGGGGCCGGCGCGGTGTCGGTGGTGCGGATGGCGCTGCTCATTGCCGGAGTGTACGACGCCTGCCTGAGGGACGCGGCCGGGCCCCCGGCACGGGCGGAGGGGATGCGTCCGCCGGTCAGCCGGGGGTGTGGAGGCGGGAGCGGATGATCCGTACCGCGGTCTCGGCGTCGTCCACGGTGACGGTGAAGAGCCGGCCGTCGCCCAGTCTCAGGACGACGCCCTCGCCACGGCGGACCACGACCGCGGTGCCCTTCTCGGGGCGCCAGCGGTAGCCCCAGCCGCCCCACTGGCGCGGGGTGACGCGGGGCGCGAACTCCGCGGACGTGATCTCGGCGAGGCGGATGCGGCGGCGCGGTACGCCGATGTGGCCGCAGCGCACCTCCAGGCCCTCGTCGTCGACGGTGACGGCGACGTGGACGAAGGCCAGGGTGCCGCCGAGGATGAGCAGTCCGGCGGCGACGCAGCCGACGACGGACATGACGAGCGGGGCGAGGCTGCTGGTCCAGGCCGGCTCGACGGCCAGCTCGATGCCGAGGGCCAGGAAGGCGGCCCCGGCGGCGGCGAGCAGCCACTGCACGCGGTTGGTCGCGCGGCCGGTCCACAGCGGTCCGGTGGGGTGGTCCCTCATGGTGGCAGCGTACTCACCTTTCGCACACCCGGCAGTGGCCACGCGGCCGTCCGTGGCCCCGCCCCGGTCCCTCAGCCCGCCGCCGTGCGGGGCGTGGTCTGCTGCACGGCCCAGCGGTTGCCGTCGGGGTCGGCGAAGTAGACGAAGGAGCCCCAGGGCTGGTCGTCGATCGGGGTGACGTCGATCCCGCGGGCGGTGAGGTCGGCGTGCGCGGCCTCGATGTCCGCGACGACCACCTGCATGTTGTCGAGCGAGCCCGGGGCCATCCCCGTCAGCCCCTTGCCGACCGCGATGGAACACGCCGACCCGGGCGGGGTGAGCTGCACGAAGCGGACGTCGTCGCTCACGGTGTGGTCGTGGTCGGTCCGGAACCCGACCTGTTCGTAGAAGGCCTTGGCCCGGTCCACATCGCTGACGGGCACGGCCACGAGCTCCAGCTTGATGTCCATGGGGGCCATCATGCGCCGTCCGCCCCCACTCGGCCCCCCGTACACCGACTCCGGCGGCCACCGGAGGTACGGTGCGACGGACCCCGCACGGGGTCGGGGGAGGAACACGATGACGGTGCCGGAATGGTCGGACCGGGCCGCGGGAGCGGTGCTGGGCTCAGCGGTGGGCGACGCGCTGGGCGCGCCCTTCGAGTTCGGGCCGCCGGGGGTGCTGGCGGCGGGCGCGGCCGAGATGGCCGCGGGCGGCGGCTGGGACCCCGGCGAGGCGACGGACGACACCCAGATGGCCGTGCTGGTCGGCGAATCGCTGCTGGAGCGGGGCGGGCTCGACCTGCCCGACGTCTTCGCCCGGTTCCAGCGCTGGGCGGCGGGCGATCCCAAGGACATCGGCCTCCAGACCGAGGACGTACTGACGAACGGCGCGCCTTGGGACCTGGCCGCCGCCCTGCACTTCCAGGTGAACCTGCGCGCGGCGGGCAACGGCTCGCTGATGCGTGCCTCGACCCCGGCCGTGTACTTCGCCGCGGCGGGCCGCGAGACCACGATGGACGCGGGCCGGCGGATCGCAGCCCTGACGCACGGCGACCGGGCCGCCTGGGAGGGAACGGCGATCCTGCACGAGTTGGTGCGGCTCGCGCTCGGAGGGGCGGACCCGCTGGCAGGCCTGCCGGAGGTGCTGGCCCTCGTACACCCGGCCCACCGTGAGCGGTACGCCGTGGTGCTGGCCCCGGACTGGCACCCGGAGCGGGCCACGGAGTTCAACGGGGCGGTCTGGCCGTGCCTGGGGTCGGCGGTGTGGGCGCTGCGGACCACCGAAGACTTCGCCCCGGCGGTCCGCGCGGCGGTGGACGTCGGCGGGGACACGGACACGGTCGCCGCGGTCACCGGGACGCTGGCCGGAGCGGTGTACGGGCTCGGGGCCGTGCCCGAGGAGTGGAGCCGGGCCCTGCACGTCCCGCTGCCTGGCTGGCCGGGGCAGGTGCTGCGGGCTGCGGATGTGGTGGGGCTCGGGAGGCGGCTGGCTGAGGTGGGTCTGGGGGTGGGCGCGGAACCGGGGGTGAGTGCGGGTCCCGGGATGAGTGCGGGTCCGGGGGTGGATTAGCCGCAGCAATTGTGGGCCCGTGGATATGCCTTCTGGATTGCGCCTCCCGGCATGCCCACTGCTTCAACCGGAATGGCGGCTACAGGCCTTCATACGCCTCCCGGTCCCACCTTCTGTAGCCGGCCCAGGCGTTCAGAGAAGCGTGGCTGAGCTGGCTGGTGGGCTGATGGAGGCTCCCGTGCACCGGATACCGCGTGACCGTCTCGTTTGGGCGCACCTTCTGTGGCTGATGTTCACGACTACCGGATTTCCATGGCCATCCCCCGTCTCGGACCTCAGCCACAGAAGGTGCGCCCACGCGAAAGGCGCGGGCGATCACCGGCGCACGGGAGCCTCCCTCAGCCACCCACCATCAGCAACCACGCTTCTCTGAACGCATGAGCCGGCTGCAAAGGGATGGTGCGGCGAGGCGTCTGAAGGCCTGTAGCCGCATTGCCGGGCAGCCTTGGCAGCGCTTCGGGGAGGCGCAATCCAGAAGACATGTCCACGGGATCACCGTTGACCACCGCCCCCGGCCGCCAGGCCGGGCACGGCCCGCACCCACCCCGCCACCGCCCCGGCCGCCAGGCCGGGCATCACCCGCACCCACCCCGCCACCGCACCCGTCCGTCCGTCCGGCCGCCCCGCCGCGGGATCGTCTCAGGCGGTCCGGGCCGGTTGCGGGGTCAGGAAGCGGCCTTCCGCGTACGTCAGGGCTTCCGCCGGGAGGGCCGACGGCCTTGAGCTGAGCAGGACCGTCAGGCTGCCGGTCGTCGGCGCCTCCGGGTCGGCCTCGATGCCGAGGCGGCGCAGGGCCTGGGTGGCCACCGCGTCGGCGGAGCCGTGGAAGGTGAGCGGCGCGCCGCCGGTGCGCGGGCGCAGGGCGTCCCGTACGGCGTCCTCGACCAGCTCGTAGTGCGTGCAGCCGAGGACCACGTCCGTGACGTCGGCCGGGGTCAGTGCTGCCGCCGCGGCCACGGTGCGGGCGATGGCCTCCTCGTCGGCCCACTGGACCGCGTCGGCGAGGCCCGGGCAGGGCACCTCGGTCACGTGGACGCCCTCGGCGAAGTCGCGGATCAGGGCGCGCTGGTAGGGGCTGCCGGTGGTGGCGGGGGTGGCCCAGATGGCGACCTTGCCGCCGCGGGCGGCGGCCGGCTTGATCGCCGGTACCGTGCCGATGACCGGGATGCCGGGCTCCAGCGCCGCGCGGAGGGCCGGGAGCGCGTGGACCGTGGCGGTGTTGCAGCCCACGATCAGCGCTTCCGGCGCGTGGGCGGCGGCGGCCCGGGCCACCTGGAGGGCGCGCTCCGTGAGGTCCTCGGGGGTACGCGGCCCCCAGGGCATGCCGTCCGGGTCGGACGAGAGGACCAGATCCGCGTCGGGCCGCAGCCGGCGTACGGCGGCGGCGGCCGGCAGCAGGCCGATTCCGGAGTCCATGAGCGCGATCTTCACCCGGTCACTTTAATCGACGGCCTCCTCCGGCCCGTGCCGACGGCCCGTGCCGACGACCCGGTCCCGCCGGGGAGGCGGGGGTCGCGGGACGGCCTGTCCTGCCGTACGGCCGGGGCGTGGTGCGGCAGACTGCGGCGGATGAGCGTCCTCACCGTGACCGCGCTGCTCTCACTGGCCGCCTGGGTGTGGCTGCTGCTGTGCCAGGGGATGTTCTGGCGCACGGACGTCCGGCTGCCGCCGCGCCGCGATCCCGCGCGCTGGCCCTCGGTCGCGGTGGTCGTGCCGGCCCGCGACGAGGCCGCCGTACTGCCCGACAGCCTGCCGTCGATCCTCTCCCAGTGCTATCCGGGCGAGGCCGAGGTGGTGCTGGTGGACGACGGGAGCACGGACGGTACGGGGTCCCTCGCCCGGCAGCTGGCGGAGCGCGCCCCCGGGCTGCCGCTGACCGTGACCTCTCCCGGCGAGCCCGAGCCGGGCTGGACCGGCAAGCTGTGGGCCCTGCGCCACGGCATCGCGCTGGCCCGGAGCCGTCCGGCGGGTGCGCCCGAGTACCTGCTGCTCACCGATGCCGACATCGCGCACGAACCGGACAGTCTGCGCGAGCTGGTGGCCGCCGCCGTCTCCGCGGACCTCGACCTGGTCTCCCAGATGGCCCGGCTCCGCGTGGCCACCACCTGGGAGCGCCTCGTCGTGCCGGCGTTCGTCTACTTCTTCGCCCAGCTGTACCCGTTCCGCCGGATCAACCGCCCGCGCGCCCGGACCGCGGCGGCCGCCGGAGGCTGCGTGCTGCTGCGGACGGAGGCGGCCGTGCGCGCCGGGGTGCCGGACTCGATCCGGCAGGCGGTCATCGACGACGTGTCCCTCGCCCGCGCGGTGAAGCGCGGCGGCGGCCGGATCTGGCTGGGCCTCGCGGACCGGGTGGACAGCGTCCGCCCGTACCCGGCCCTCGGCGACCTGTGGAAGATGGTCTCCCGCAGCGCGTACGCGCAGCTCCGCCACAGCCCGCTGCTGCTGGCGGGTACGGTCGCGGGCCTCGCGGTGGTCTACCTGGTGCCGCCCGTCGCACTGGCCGCCGGGCTGCTCTCCGGGGACACCGCGGCCGCGTACGCCGGTGGCCTGGCCTGGCTGCTGATGGCCGGCAGCTATCTGCCGATGCTCCGCTACTACCGCCAGTCCGCCGCGCTCGCCCCGCTGCTGCCCTTCACGGCCCTGCTGTACCTGGGGATGACGGTCGACTCGGCGGTGCAGCACTACCGGGGGCGGGGCGCCACGTGGAAGGGCCGCACCTACCCCCGGCCGAGCGACGCCTGACCCGGGCCGGCGGGCGGCGCCGGCGCCCGCCGAGGAGCCTCGCGCCCCCCTCGTCCGCCCCTGCGCGATGACGGGTGGGTGAAGAACCGGTGACGCGTGGCCCGGCCACGAACATCACCGACGGCGACCCCGATTTGACAATCTGTCAAAATCATGTCCCCAACGGGGGGTACGAGATCGGACAGAAGGGTCTCCAGGTGACGAATCGATCCCGCGTGCAGGGCGTGAACGGTGTGGTGGTTACCTGCGGATATGCAGGTCAGAGCGGTGTTCCCGGCGTCAGCCTATGGACCGGGTGAACCAGTGGGCTTAACTTATGTCCCATGACCTCCCCCCGCGCCTCTTACGGCGGCGGTTACTACTCCGCGCCGTCCTTCCCGGACACCCCCATCTACGACTCCCTGGTCGCAGAGCGGGGCACTCCCCAGATCGCTCCGATCCGGGTCCCTGCCGCCTACGACCAGCCGAGCAGCAGCAGTTACCTGCCCGCGCTGCCCTCGGCCCTCCCGGCGCTCCCGGCCGCCCCGTCCCACCAGGGCACCGGCGGGTACGGCTACCCCTACCAGCAGCAGGCCCCGCAGCCGGTGCCGCTCCAGCACGCCCCGGCCCCCTACATCCCGCAGCAGGCGCCGGCCCCGCGCGCCTACGCCCCGCAGCAGCCGCCCCGCCCGGTGGCCACCACGGGGTACGAGGCGATGCGCCCCGCGGCGCCCCGCCCGATGCAGGCCCCGGTGCCCGCGCAGGGTGCGTACGAGGACCCGTACGGGCGCCCGTACCAGTCGCGCGGCTACTAGACCGTCCCGCGCGGAACGACGGTCAACGGTCATACGCAGGGTGCGGTCCTGCCGGGGACGACCACCTGGCAGGATGCACCCATGCCCAACGATTCGGTCATGAAGGTCCAGGCGCTGCACGTCCATCCCGTCAAATCGGTTGCGGGGACTGCCCCCGACGAGGTGGCCGTGGAGCCCTGGGGCCTGTCCGGGGACCGACGGTGGGCCCTGATCGACGATGACGACAAGGTCATCACCCAACGCGAGCAGCCGCGGCTGGCGTTGGCACACGCGACGCCGCTGGGGGGCGGCGGATTCAGCGTGTCGGCACCCGGCCGCGCGACGCTCGCGGTCGAGGTGCCGGAAGCGGACGGCCTGACGCCCTTCACGCTCTTCGGCAAGAAGGTCGAGGGCGTGCTCGGCCCCGCCGCGGCCCACGCGTGGTTCAGCGACCACCTCGGCACGCCCGCCCGGCTGGTGCACCTCGACGAGCCGTCCCACCGGCGGCCGGTGGATCCCGAGTTCGCCCTGCCCGGCGAGACGGTCAGCCTCGCGGACGGCTATCCGCTGCTGATCGCGACCCTCGCCTCCCTGGAGGCGCTGAACGAGCTGATAGCCGCGGGCGACCGGGC
Organism: Streptomyces sp. NPDC086023; assembly: GCF_044540325.1. Taxonomy (NCBI): domain Bacteria; kingdom Bacillati; phylum Actinomycetota; class Actinomycetes; order Kitasatosporales; family Streptomycetaceae; genus Streptomyces; species Streptomyces sp. NPDC086023. Next base: position 314,985 of record NZ_JBITRX010000009.1, on the reverse strand, counting down.
CGAGGAGGGCCCGCTGCCGATGGACCGCTTCCGTCCCAACGTCGTGGTCTCCGGTGCCGAGCCCTGGGCCGAGGACGCCTGGGGCCGCCTCACGATCGGCGACGTCGAGTTCCGCGTGGCCAGGAACTGCGGACGGTGCGTGGTCACCACCACCGACCAGCGGACGGCCGAGCGCGGCAAGGAGCCGCTGCGGACCCTGGCCCGGCACCGCCGCGACGGCAAGCGGCTGATCTTCGGCCAGCTGCTGGTCCCGGTCACGCTGGGCACGCTGCGCGTGGGCGACGAGGTACGGGTGACGGGCTAGCGACCCCCGGGCGCCCCACGCCCCGCCCGCCTGCTGCCTGCTGCCTGCTGCCCGCTGCCCGCTGCCCGCTGCCCGGCCTCGCCGCCCGCGGGTCCCCCGTACCGCCCTCTCGCCCGCCCCGCCCCCGGGCCGGCGCCACCCCCGTCCCACCCTTCCGTGTTTCCCGCCGCCCGGCGGGAACCCCGTGGCGCGCGGGGACGTTGGGACCCGTGACGTGCGGCCCGCCCGCCCCGGATGCGCGAGTGCCCGGTGTGGGGGAGGCTGGGACGACGGAGGGCGAAGGGGGTGCTGGACCGTGCGTACCGCAATGGGCGTCTGGCGCTGGCGGCACAATCCGCTGCGCAGGACGACCGACCTGATCGAGGCCTGGGTCGCGCTCGCCGCCCTCGCCTGCTTCCTCCTTCTCGTGCCCGCCGTGGGCACCCTCGCCGGCACCCGCGTGGACGACGTGCTCCAGCAGGCCGTGCGCCGCCAGCACGCGGAACGCACGCTGATCAACGCGGTGGTGACCGCCGGCAGCTCCGCCGCGGGGGCCGCCGCGTCCGGCCGTGCGGCGGACTCCGCCGACCCGGGCGCCCGGCGCCACGCCCCCGCCGACCCGCACGTGGTCGCGTCCTGGACCGGCCCCGACGGCAGCCGCCACACCGGCACCGTCGCGACCGGCACGAACGTACCCGGGCCCGGCCAGGCGGTGCCCGTGTGGACCGACGACCGGGGCCGGCTCGTCAGCCGCCCGCTCGACACCACGACCGCCGCGACGCACTCCGCGCTGGCCGGCCTCGCGGCCGCGGCGACGGCGGCCGCGCTGGTGGCCACCGTGCGGCGGCTGATCGTACGCAGGCTCACGCACCGGCGGTACGCACGCCTGGACCGTGCGTGGGCCGCCGCCGGACCCGACTGGGGCCGGACGGACGCGGGCGGCTGACCTGTCAACTCCCCGGCCCCGCGCGCGCTACCGTGGACCGGCCGGCGTGTTCGCGCGGGTGCGCGGGACGCGGGTGAACACCGCGGCGGTCCCGCGGCCCGGAACGCGCACGGCATCGAACGACAACCAGGTGGGGGCACAGCATCGCCATGGCACAGGGCACGGTCCAGGTCACGCACGGCGGTACCTCTCGGTGGCGGCGCCGCACCGGTGAGTACCCGACTCTGGCCGCGGCCCTCGACGCCGCGGGCGACGGCGACGTCCTGACCGTCGCACCCGGCACGTACCGCGAGAACCTGGTGCTGCGCCACGCCGTCACCCTGCGCGGGCCGGAGGGCGCGGTCGGCTCGGTGCGGATCGCGCCCGTGGACGGCGTCGCGCTCACCATCCGGGCCTCCGCGGTCGTCCAGGACCTGCGCCTGGAGGGCCAGGACGCTGCCGCGCCCGCCCTGCTGGTCGAGGACGGCGCTCCGGAGCTGACGGACCTGCGGGTGACCACCAGGTCGGCGGCCGGCATCGAGGTGCGGGGCGGCGCCCGCCCGGTGGCCCGCCGCTGCACGGTCGAGAATCCGGCCGGCGTCGGGATCGCCGTACTCGACGGCGGGGGCGGGGTGTTCGAGGACTGTGAGGTGGTCTCCGCCGGTCAGGCCGGGGTCTCCGTACGCGGCGGCCACCCGCGCCTGGAGCGCGTCCGGGTGCACCACGCCGCCGGGGCGGGCCTGAGCGTGACCGGCGAGGGCTCGGCGCTGGAGGCGCTGGGCTGCGAGGTGTACGAGATCAAGGGCACCGGGGTGCAGGTCGCCGGCCGCGCCACGGCCCGGCTCACCGACTGCTCGGTGCACCGGACCACCGGGGACGGGGTCACCCTGGACACGGACGCGGTGCTGGCGCTGGCCGGGTGCGACATCCACGACGTGCCCGAGAACGCCGTGGACCTGCGCTCGCGCTCCGTCCTCACCCTCAGCCGCACGACCGTGCGCCGCTTCGGCCGCAACGGCCTGTCGGTGTGGGACCCGGGCACCCGCGCCGACGCCGAGCAGTGCGAGATCCACGACAGCACGGGCGACTACCCCGCGGTGTGGATCAGCGACGGTGCCACCGCCTCGCTCACCTCCTGCCGGGTGCACGACGTGCCGGACGCCGTGTTCGTCCTGGACCGGGGCTCGCGCGCGGACGTGGTGGACAGCGACCTGTGGCAGGTGCGCAACACCGCGGTCTCCGTCAGCGACGGCGCCACCGCACAGCTCGACGACTGCCGGATCCGGGAGGCCACCACCGGCGCCTGGTTCCGGGACCACGGCAGCGGCGGCACCCTGGCCGGCTGCACCGTCGACACGGTGCAGACCGGCGTCATCGTCACGAAGGGCGCCGACCCGGCGGTCGAGCGGTGCACCGTCACCTCCCCCGCCGAGGCCGGCTTCTACGTGTCCGCCGGGGGCCGGGGCACCTTCCACGCCTGCAAGGTCACGGACAGCGGCGGCTTCGGCTTCCACGTGCTCGACGGCTGCCGCACGCTGCTGACCCGGTGCCGTACGGAGCGCTGCGGACGCGGCGGCTACGAGTTCGCCGAGGAGGGGCCCCGGGCCGAGGAGTGCACCAGCGACGAGAGCGGGCTGCGGGCGGGCGGCGCGGCAGGAGTGGCCGGGGTCGCCGGACCGGCCGGGGTGACGGGGGTGGCCGGGGCAGTCGGACCGGCCGGGACGGAGCGCACCGCGGTACCGGGCGGCGCCGTGCGGGCGCAGGCCGCGCGGGCCTTCGCGCCGGAGGCCGTGGCCGTCGTACCCGCCCCGCGGGCCGAGCCCGCCGGGACCCCGGACCGCGGCTCCGGCGAGGTGCTGGGCGCGCTGGACGCCCTGGTGGGACTGGACAGCGTCAAGAAGGAGGTGCGGGCCCTCACCGACATGATCGAGGTGGGCCGGCGCCGGCAGCAGGCCGGGTTGAAGGCCGCCTCGGTCCGCCGCCATCTCGTCTTCACCGGTTCTCCCGGCACGGGCAAGACCACCGTGGCCCGTCTGTACGGGGAGATCCTGGCCTCGCTCGGGGTGCTGGAGCGCGGCCACCTGGTGGAGGTGTCCCGGGTGGACCTGGTCGGCGAGCACATCGGCTCGACGGCGATCCGCACCCAGGAGGCCTTCGACCGGGCGCGCGGCGGGGTGCTCTTCATCGACGAGGCGTACGCGCTGGCGCCGGAGGACTCCGGGCGGGACTTCGGCCGCGAGGCCATCGACACGCTGGTGAAGCTGATGGAGGACCACCGCGACGAGGTGGTGGTGATCGTCGCCGGGTACACGGCCGAGATGGAACGGTTCCTGACGGTCAACCCCGGTGTGGCGTCGCGTTTCTCACGGACCATCACCTTCGGCGACTACGAGCCGGCGGAGCTGCTGCGGATCGTGGAGCAGCAGGCCGACGAGCACGAGTACCGGCTCGGCGGGGGCACGCCGGAGGCGCTGCTCGACTACTTCACCCGGCTGCCCAAGGGGCCGGCCTTCGGCAACGGCCGCACTGCCCGGCAGACCTTCGAGGCGATGGTGGAGCGGCACGCGGGGCGCGTGGCGCAGCTGGCCGAGCCGAGCACCGACGAACTCACCCTGCTCTTCCCGGAGGATCTGCCGGGGACTCCCTGACGGGGTTCGCCGCGGCCGGGCCGTACGTGTCCGGGGGCTCCGTGATCGGGCTCTCCCTGGGCGGAGGCTCCCCGCCCGGGATCTCCACGAGCGGTTCCCTGGCCGCGGGCAGGGTTCCGGGCAGGGCGGTGGACACCGTGACGACCAGGGCGGCCGGCCCGCCCACGGGCACGGCGGCGGTGCCCTCGGCCGGCGCGGGCCGGACCGGGCCGATCCGGGCGAGCAGCGCGTCGCGTTCGGCGGCGAAGGCGGGGTCGGCCGGGTAGTCGGAGTGGCCCAGGAGCGGTGCGGGAAGCGGGTGTTCCGGCGTACGCCCGTACGCCAGCGGGTCCTTGAGCGGCCCCCGGTCCACGTGCTCCGGCCCCGAGCCGTCGTACCGGACCGGCCCGCCGATGGGGTCGGTGGCCCGCCACAGGTTGCGCCAGCGGCCGATCGCACCGTGCAGGTCGGTCAGGGGGCCGGGGCCGAAGTGGGCGGGGAACCAGCGCCCGTACAGCCTGCGCAGCGGTGACCCGTACGTGAGGAGGGCGACCCGGTCGCGCACCGCGGGCGGCAGCTGCCAGACGGCGGCGGCCGCGAGGACGCTGCCCTGCGAGTGGCCGGAGACGACCAGTCGGCCCCCGGCCTCCCGGGTGCGGTCGGTCCACGCGGTCATCCGCCAGACCAGGTCGGGGACGGCGCGCTCGGCGTAGCAGGGCGGGGCGAAGGGGTGCGCGGCGCGCGGCCAGAACGTCCCGACGTCCCACAGGATGCCGATGGTGCGGCGGGCGGAGGCGTCGCGGTACGCGCGGCGGCCCCAGGTGACGAAGAGCAGGAAGCCGAAGCCGATCAGCCAGGAGCCGAGCGCCTGCGCGCCCTCGACGGCGGCCGCGAGCGGCGGGTACGCGCCCCTGGCGGCCTCCCCCGGCACGTCGCGGCTGAGCCAGGCCCCGGCGAGGGCCGCGGCGCCCAGCACGAGGGTGACGCCGGAGACGGCGGCGATGAACCAGGGCGTCGTGTCGGTGAGGGAGGCGGCGGCCCGGGCTCCGGCGATGGCCCTGCTGCGGTCGGTGTCGGGACGTTCGCCGGGGTATTCGGCGGCGACGGTGGCGGCCAGCCTGCGGCGCAGGAGCGCGCCGCGGGCGCCGAACCAGCCGGCGAGGAGGAGCAGGACGAGGAGGAGCGGCGGCAGCACCGCGGCCTGCCAGGAGAGCAGGACGGGCGGTCCGGCGAGCGGGGTGCCGGGGGTACCCGGGGTGGCGCCGCCGTCGAGCCAGTCGGCGACGCGCTGGGCGACGCCGCCGGACATCACGCCGCCGAGCGCGCAGGCGAGCATCGCCACGGCGGGTCCGCCGAGGCCCCGCAGGGCGGACCCGGGGACGGGGTGGCGGCGGTGCAGCCGGTGGGCGACACAGGCGAGGGCGAGCACCAGCAGCCCCTGGGCGAGCATCAGCAGGCCGAAGGTGAGGTCGCCGGGCAGCCGGCCGTGCGACCGCCAGCCGGGCCGGGACCAGGCCGCGTAGCAGAGGCCGAGGACCAGCAGGGCCAGGGCGCAGCCGGGCAGCAGGGAGATCACGGCCCGGTCGAGGCGCTCGTCGGCGTGGCCCTCGGCTCGGCCCCTTCGGCAGACCACCCCGACCACGAAGAGGGCGCCGAGCGCGATGAACGCCTCCAGCACCGTGCCGGCCACGGCCGTCGGCACGTGCCCGCGGGCGCGGTCGTGGCGGGCGGCGGCGCCGGTGACGGCCGCGGCGACGGTGAGGAGGCCGGCGGCGGTGTGCGCGGCACGCAGCCGGGCGACGAGCCGGCGGCCGAACCAGAAGCCGGGGCGGCCGAGGGCGGGGCCGGCTCCTGGTTCGGCCGCGGCCGGGGTGATCCTTCCGGGGGACGGCTCGCGGCCGGGATCGTGACCGGGCTGCCGGCCGGGCTCGGGGTCCTGCTCGCGGCGGGGGTCGTGACCGGGCTGCCGGCCGGGCTCGGGGTCCTGCTCGCGGCGGGGGTCGTGACCGGGCTGCCGGCCGGGCTCGTGGTCCGGGGGGCGCTGGGACTCGTACGCGCTCCAGGTCCGGTTGGAGAGGTACCAGAGCAGGCCGGTCAGGGCGGCGGGCACGAGGGCGCAGAGCGCCACTCGGCGGCCGGGCTGGGACCACCAGCCATGCCCTTCGGGTGCGAGGGGGCCGAGCCAGGAGCGTTCCGCGGCGCAGGCGGGGGTGCCGGCGCACTGCCAGGCGAGCAGGTCGAGGGCGACTTCGCAGGCGGCTGCGACGAGCAGCACGGTGAGGGTGAGGGCGACCAGGCGGACCAGGACGCCGTACGTCCGGACCGTGCGGCCGCCGCCGGGTGCTCCGGGGCGGGCCCAGTGGGCCAGGTTGACCACCATGAACGGCACGAGGAGCAGCCAGAGGGCGCGGGCTCCGTTGCCGGAGGTGAGGCGGGACCAGACGTACGCCTCGGTCACCGGCCGGCCGGCGTGGCGCTCGGGGTGTTCTTCGGCGTCGGCGTCCTCGGTACGGCGGAACACGGCGGCGGTGGCGTCGCCGGTGATCCGTACCGTGCGCGGGTCGGCGAGCAGGCCTTCGGGGGCGGCGCCGCCGACGCCGTGCACGAGCAGTTCGAGCGAGGGGCCGACGGGGTGGGCGGGTTCCTGGGGCACGGCGGCGCCTCCTGTTCCGGCGCGTTCCGGCGCGTTCCGGGGTGGCCCGGGGCGTTCCGGGGCGGTCCGGGGGCGGTTCTGGGTGGGGGGACCAGGATCCCGGTCCGGTCCGGTGATGCCCGGTTCAGGGGGCGCGCAGACATCTGACGCTCCGACAGCTAGGGTGCGGACGAACCGTTTCTCTTCTCCGGGGGTGTGGGACTCATGGCACGCCGACTGCGGCCCGTCGGGGTCGACTTCATCGAGACCGCGCCGGTGCGGCTGGTCTTCTCGGCCGGTACGGCCGCACCGCCCGAGGCGGTGTACCGCGCGCTGGCCGAGGACGTGACGGGCTGGCCCCGCTGGTTCCGGGCGGTGACGCTGGCCCGGCCGACGCACGGCGGCGCGGGCCGGGAGGTCCGCCTGATGGGCGGCGTCCGCTTCCAGGAGACGATCATGGCCGCCGACCCGGAACTCCGGTACGCGTACCGGGTGGACGAGACGAACGTCCCCGGCGTGCACGCGCTGCTGGAGGAGTGGCGGCTGGCTCCGGAGGGCGCGGGCACCCGGGTCCAGTGGACCTTCGCCGCAGCCGGCCCGTCCCCGTTCCGCCTGGCCCTCACCGCCGCCCGCCCGGGCCTCGGCCACAGCTTCCGCGACGCCCTGCGCACCCTGGACCGCCACCTCACGACGACCCCGACGCCGTAACCCGGCGCCGCACCGGGCCGCCTGCCCCCTGGGCCCGGCCGAGGCGCCGTGCCCCGGCCGGCCGACTCGCGGGCCCCTGCCCCGGCCGGCCGACTCGCGGGCCCCTGCCCCGGCCGGCCGGCGCGGCGCCCGGGCGCGGTTCAGGCGTGCACCTCAGTCGTCCCGGCCCTGCCATGTGGTCACGCAGGCCTCGTTCCCCTCCGCATCGGCGAGCACCCAGAACGCGGGGGCGCGGGCCGCGGACACGAGTCGGCCCCCGGCCGCCAGCGCGGCCGCGATCCGCAGGGGTGCCTCGTCATGGGGTACGCAGAGGTCGAAGTGGATGCGATTGCGCTGGGGGCGCGCCCGGTCCATCTGCTGGAACCAGAGCGCCGGGCCCTGTCCGGCAGGGTCGACGAGCGGACCCTGCGGCCCTTCGGCGCCCGCCTCGTCGGCGTAACCCAGCACCGCCTTCCAGAACGGCCTGATCGCTGCGATGTCCAGCGCATCGATCGCGATCTCCAGCTGTTGGACCGACCTCGGTGCCCCCGTCCCGATCTCGGGCTCCGTCAGCAGCCCACCCTTGCCGACCGCGGCGGTGATCCGGCGCGCGAGCTCGACGTCCCGGGTGGTGACCGCCGCATGGTCGGTCGACTGCAGTGTGAGCACGACCCGAGCAGGGCGGGCGTCGACCCGGAGGTGCCGGTCGGCGTCGCTGCCGCACACCGCGACGGCCTGCGCCGCCACGCCGACGGCCTGGGCCAGCCGTCCGGTCGGGACCGACGTCCACAAGGCGCCCAACAGGAAACGCCAGCCCTGGTCGTGCACGGCCTCCGAGGCTTCCTGCCGGCTCAGTACCTGCTCCATGCCCGCATCCTCGCAGCCCACCGGCGGACGCGTCCGGCGGACGTCCGAAGCACCACCCGGGCGCGGGGCGCGGCGGCGCGGGCGAGGGCGAGCGGGCCCGACCCCTCCCCCGTCCTGCGGCAACTCGGCTCATACGCCTGCGCGTCGGGCCTCCACTGTCGCAGGATGTCCGGTGTCAGGTGCGAGGGGGGCCGTGCGCGGTCCCGGGGGCGTGGGGGCGTGTTGGTGGGACAGCTCGCAACAATGACCCGTGGGGCAACGGGAGCCGTGGGCGGACCGGGCCGGGGCGCCGCGGCGGACCGGTGTCCGGGCAGGGGTTCGCGCGTCCGGTGCCGCGGGAAGCGCGTCTGAGCCGCGTGGCCGCCCGTCGCGAGGGCTTCATCGTCAAGGTGCGCCACGGCGCCACCGGCGCCGCCGTCGGCGTCGGCTTCGTGGTGGGCGAGAAGCACATCGTCACCTGCGCCCACGTCGTCAACGTGGCGCTGGACCGCGCCAAGGCACACCCGGCCCGTCCCGCCGAAGAGGCCCGGGTGCAGGTCGAGTTCGTGCTGCTCGGCGACGCCGAGGGCGCACCGCTGCGCAACTGCCGGATCGCCGCCTGGGACCCGCCGCCCGGGGAGCACGGGCCCGGCCGGGACGTGGCCGGGCTGGTGCTGGTCGGCGGGGACACGCTGCCCGTCGGCGCGGGCCCGGCGCGGCTGGTCGACGCCCGCGGCGGCCTGGACGGCGCGCAGGTGGCCGTCTTCGGCTACCCCGGCAACCCGCCCCGCACGGTCAACGGCGCGTGGAGCAACCACGTGCTCCGCGGTGCCGTCGGCGGGGGCCTCGTTCAGCTCGACACCTCCGGCGAGTCGGCGCTGCGCGCCCAGCCCGGCTACAGCGGCTCCCCCGCGATCACCGCGGACCGGTGGGGCGACGCGGTCATCGGGATGCTGGCCGTCGCCGGCCGCGGCGGCGAGTTCGAGGACGCGTACGCCGTGCCCGTGTCCGAGGTCGCCGCGGTCTGGCCCGAGGTGCTGGAGCGCAGCGTGCTGCCGCCCTGCCCGTACCGCGGTCTCCAGGCCTTCACCGCGGCCGACGCCCGCGACGGAGTGTTCGTCGGCCGCGAGCGCGAGGTCGAACGGCTGCGCGAGATGGTCAAGAGCCAGCCGTTCATCCTGGTCACCGGCCCCTCCGGGGTCGGCAAGTCCTCGCTGGTCGCGGCCGGACTGCAGCCCGCCCTGGCCGCCGACGGCTGGACCGTGGCGGCCTTCCGGCCGGGCCCGGCACCGTACGAGGCCGTCGCCCGCGCCCTCCTCGAACTGGAGGACCCCGGCGGCGACCACTCGCTGGAGCGGCTCGACCGCCGCACCCGCACACTGAAGGAGCAGGGCCTCTGGCCCGTCGCCACCCGCATCGCCGTGCTGACCCGCCGCCGACTGGCCCTGATCGGCGACCAGTTCGAGGAGGTGCTCAGCGGCAGCGGACCCGAGCGCCGCGCCGCCTTCCTGGAGCGCATGCTGCCCCACCCGGACACCCTGGAGGACTCTCCCGTACGGCTGGTGTGCACCCTGCGCGCCGACTTCCTGCCCGACCTGCTGGAGCTGCCCGCCGTGGGGCCGCGCCTCCAGGACCGGCAGCTGAACGTCTCGCCGCTCGACGGCACCGCGCTCACCCGGGTGGTCGTGGAACCGGCCGAGCTTGCGGGCGTCACCTACAGCCCCGGCGTCGCCGAGGCCATCGCGGCCGAGGCCACCAAGTCTCCGGGCAGCCTGCCGCTGCTGGAGTTCGCGCTGACCGAGCTGTGGCCGATGCAGCAGGACCGGCGGATCACGTTCGACGGATACCACGCCCTCGGCGGTGTTTCCGGCGCCCTCAACCGGCATGCGGAGAAGGCCTTCCGGTTCCTCGCCGGACGTGTCGAGGAGGCCCGGATCCGCCGGGTGCTGCTCGCGATGGTCCGGGCCCGCGGCGGGGCCAGCAGCGCCGTGCGGGTGACCGCCCTGCGCGAACAGCTCGACCGCGACTGGCACATCGCCCAGCTGCTCGCCGAGCCCGACCGCCGGCTCGTGGTGCTCGGCACCACCGGCCCCGACACCGCCGAGATCGCCCACGAGGCCCTGATCCGCGAGTGGGCCAGGCTGGCCGAATGGGTCGACGAGGACGCCGACTTCCAGCAGTGGCTCGCCGTGATGGAGGAGCGCGCCGCCGACGGCGACCTGCTCTCCGCCACCCGCGTCCAGGAGGCCATGCGCTGGCTGGGCGAGCGGGGACCGGACGTCACGGCGGCCGTGACCGAGTTCGTCGACCGCAGCGCCACCGCCATCCTCATGCAGCAGCGCACCGAGGTCGAGCTGACCAAGTCCCAGGAGATGACCGAGCAGTTGCGGGAGCGGTCCGCGATGCTGGAGGAGCACCTGGAGCTGCTGGCCGTCTCGATCCGCGACAAGAGCGAGTTCCTGACCACGATGTCGCACGAGTTGCGCAGCCCCCTGTCGTCCCTCCTCATGTACGCACGGCTGCTGGAGGACAACCCGGAGGAGACCCTCACCGACCGCCAGGTCGGCTACGCGCGCGAGATCCACACCGCCGGCACCGGGCTGCTGAACCTGCTCAACGACATCCTCGACTTCTCCCACGCCGAAACCGGCCAGCTGGAGATCGTCCCCGGTCCGGTGCCGCTGCTCCAGGTCGCCGACCATCTGGAGGCGCTCTACCTGCCGGCCGCCCGGGGCGCCGGACTGGAGTTCAGCGTCCGGATCGACCCCGGCCTGCCGGACACGCTGCGCGCCGACGAGCGGCGGCTGCTGCAGATCCTGCGCAGCCTGCTGACCAACGCCATACGGTTCACGGAGCGGGGAACGGTACGGCTGGACGTGACGGCGGCCGGGACCGCGGTGCCGCGTCCGGTGCGGGAGCGGCTCCTGGAGGAGGGCTGGGACGGGTGCGCGGAGCTGATCGCCTTCACGGTCACCGACACCGGGGTGGGCATCCCGGACGGCCGGCTCCAGCTGGTGTTCGAGGCCTTCCAGCACGGGTCGCCCGGCCCGGCCCACGCGCCGTCCGGTTCCGGGCTCGGGCTGACGGTCAGCCGGGAGATCGCCCGGCTGATGGGCGGCGAGATCCACGCGGCCAGCGAGAAGGGCCGGGGCTCGGTGTTCACCCTCTACCTCCCGCTGGTCGCGGGCGGGCCGGTGGCCGTACCGGGAGCCGAGCCCCGTACCGGCGGGCCGGCGCATCCCGCGGGGGCGGACCGGCCGGCCGGGGAGACGGTGCTGTTCGTCAGCGCCGGGATCGGCCTGGGGGTCAGGCTGATCCAGGCCCTCACGCCGCTCGATGTGGGCATCCTGTGGGCGGTCGACGAGGCGGAGGCACGGGAGACCCTCGGCCGGGCCGACGACATCGCGCTGGTGGTGTGGGTTCCCTCCGACGAGGGCCCCGAGGACTGGTCCGGGCTCGCGGCCGTCCGCTCGGCCCGCTCCGCCCCGCCGCCCGTACTGGTGATCACCCCGTGGCCCGGCATCCGCGGCCGGCGGACGGCCCTGGAGGCCGGTGCCGCCGCGTACCTGTCGCACCCCTGCGAACCGGACGTCCTGCTCGCCGAGGTGCGCCGCCTGCTGGGCCGGCCCGAGCCGGCCTGAGGGTGGGCCCGCCGCTCAGGCGGCCGGTTCGCGCCAGACGCCCGTCGTCAGCAGCGTGTCGATGGTCTTGGCGTACGGGGCGAGGTCCAGGCCCTGGGCGGCCACCCAGGCGTCCGAGTAGTACTTGTCCAGGTAGCGGTCGCCCGGGTCGCACAGCAGCGTCACCACGCTGCCCCGGCGTCCCTCCGCCACCATCTCCGAGACGATCCGCAGCGCGCTCCACAGGCCGGTGCCCGTCGAGCCGCCCGCCTTGCGGCCGATGACCTGCTCCAGGGCGCGGCAGGCGGCCACGCTCGCCGCGTCCGGCACCTTCATCATCCGGTCGATCGCGCCCGGCACGAAGCTCGGCTCCATGCGCGGCCGGCCGATGCCCTCGATCCGGGAGCCGCAGTCGCTCTGCGCGAGCGGGTCGTTGTCGGTCCAGCCGTCGAAGAAGCAGGAGTTCTCCGGGTCCGGCACGCAGATGCGGGTGTCGTACTGCATGTAGTGCACGTATCGGGCGATGGTCGCCGAGGTGCCGCCGGTGCCCGCGGTCGCGACGATCCAGGCCGGCTCCGGGAAGCGCTCCAGGCGGAGTTGCTGGAACATCGACTCGGCGATGTTGTTGTTGCCGCGCCAGTCGGTGGCCCGCTCGGCGTACGTGAACTGGTCCATGTAGTGGCCGCCGGTCTCCGCGGCCAGCGAGGCGGACTCGTCGTACATCTTCATCGGGTCGTCGACGAAGTGGCACTGGCCGCCGTGGAATTCGATCAGCCGGCACTTCTCCGGGCTGGTCGTGCGGGGCATCACGGCGATGAACGGCACCCCGATCAGCTTGGCGAAGTACGCCTCGGAGACCGCGGTCGAGCCGCTGGAGGCCTCGATGACCGGCCGGCCCGGCCGGATCCAGCCGTTGCACAGGCCGTACAGGAAGAGGGACCGGGCCAGCCGGTGCTTGAGCGAGCCGGTCGGGTGGGTCGACTCGTCCTTCAGGTACAGGTCGATCCCCCACTCCTCGGGCAGCGGGAAGCGCAGCAGGTGGGTGTCGGCCGAGCGGTTGGCGTCGGCCTGGACCTTGCGGACGGCCTCCTTCAGCCACGCCCGGTAGTCGGCGTCGCTCCGGTCCACGTCCACGGTCGCGAGCGGGGTGCTGACCCCGGACTGTCCGGTCGTACTCATGTGCCCTGCTCCTCCGTTTGTTCGGTCCCCCTGCTTCGCAATGTACCCCTCCCACCTGCGCAAACGCTTACTTTGGGGATCCATCGGAATCGCTTTGAGTACGGCCGGACGGGCTTCGGACGAGGACTGTCCGCCCCCTGGTGCCGGAGCCCGGACGGGGGCAGACTGCCTGTGTCGAAGGGGGAGACCGACCATGGGAGAACCCGAGTTCACCGCGACCGGTGTACGGATCGAGCGGTGGCCGCGCGCCCTGACCCGGGCCGGCAAGGTGCTGATCCGCGACGGCAGGCTGCACCTGCTGACCAGCCGGGACCGCGAGATCGACAGCGCGCCGCTCGGCGCCGTGAGCGCCGCGCGCTCGTGGCTGCCGGGGCGGGGCGACGCGGTGGCGCGCGTCAACGGCAGGCGGTACCGGCTGCGGATGCCCGCGGGCCGGTTCGTCGAGGCCGTGCGCCGGGCCCGGGCCGCGCGCGGCTGACCGTACCGCCGGGGGGCCGGCGTCGCACCGCAAGCCGCCGCGAGTTGCGGGGGCGGCGGGGGTGGGTGACGCTGGACGGGTGTCACTCAGGGTGCACTCTCGGTGACAACGCGGTACGGGCGGACGCCCGCGCCGCGCGCCGGACCCACGGGGCCGTCAGCACGTGCTGGATCGCATCGCCGTCTTCTTCCGGACCTCATTTCGGGGAGTCGCAGCCGTGATCAGTCATCGAAGCAGGCACTGCACGGTGGAGCTACAGGCTCTGCCCGCACGCATCGGCCAGGTGCGCAGAATCGTTTCTGCACAACTGCGCTACTGGCAGCTGGACCCGTTGATAGACCGGGCCGCGCTCGGCGTCACGGAACTGCTGAGCAACGTCCACCGGCACGCCGAACCGGACAAGACGTGCACCGTCGAGATCGAGCTCCGCTTCGAGCGGCTGACCGTCTCCGTGCACGACGGCGACCCCCGCCTCCCGGTGGTGCGCGCCGCCGACCCGCTGGAGACCTGCGGGCGGGGGCTGGCGCTGGTGGAGGCCCTCAGCGAGAGCTGGGGCGCCCGGCCGCTGGACGAGGCCGCCGACGGCCGTTCCGGCAAGGTGGTCTGGTTCGTCCTCCCCGCCGCCGAGCAGGCTCCCGTGGCGCTGCGGCCGGTCCGCATCCTGCGCCCGGTGCCGCTGGGCGTCCCGCTGGTGGACCTGCCCGTACGGACCACCGCGCCCGCGGCGCTGCCCGTGCCGGCCGAGCCGGTGACCGTGGGCGGGTAGGGGACGCCGGGGCGTCCGTCTAGACCGGCGCGCCCAGGGTGCCCAGGGGGTCGTCGAGTACCGGCTGCCAGGCCAGTTCGGCGGCGCCGACCAGGCTGTTGTGGTCCAGGGTGCACGGCAGGATCGGCACACCGCCGCTGCGGCCCCACAGGCTGCGGTCGGCGACCACCGCGCGCAGCCGTTCCGGGTCCGCGTTCAGCAGCTCCCGGTGCAGTCCGCCCAGGATGATGCGGTCCGGGTTGAGGATGTTGACCAGCCCGGCGAGGCCCAGGCCCAGGCGGTCGATCAGCTCTTCGGTGGCGTTGCGCACCGCCGGGTCGGCGTGCTCGTCGCGGAGCAGCTCCCTGGCCTGCTGGAGCAGCGAGACCTCCGGGCCCGGGGTCCGGCCGGCCGCCGTGAGGAAGGCCAGCGGATCGGCCTCCACGTCCAGGCAGCCGCGCCCGCCGCAGTGGCAGGCCCGGCCCTCGGGGTTCACCGTCAGGTGACCGACCTCCAGCGCCAGGCCGGAACTGCCCGAGTGCAGGCGGCCGTCGAGGACCAGGGCGCCGCCGACGCCGCGGTGCCCGGTGGCCACGCACAGCAGGTGCTGGGCACTGCGCCCGGCGCCGTGCCGGTGCTCGGCGAGCGCGGCGAGGTTGACGTCGTTGCCGGTGAGGACCGGGCCCTCGATGCCGGCGGCCCGTACACACCGGGTGAAGATCTCCCGTACCGGGGCGCCGGCCTGCCAGGCCAGGTGCAGCGGGTTGAGGGCCGTGCCCTCGGGCTCGGCGACGGCGGAGGGTACGGCCAGGCCCGCGCCGACGCAGCGGCGGCCGCTCTTGGCGAGCAGCGCGGCGCCCGCGTCCACGACCGCGCCCAGGACCTGGGCCGGGTCCTCGGAGACCGTGATGCAGCCGGGTGCGGTGTCCACGATGCGGCCGCCGAGGCCGACCAGGGCGGCGCGGAAGCCGTCGGGGTGGACCTGTGCGGCGAGGGCCACGGGGCCGTTCTCGTCCACGGAGAGCCGGTGCGAGGGGCGGCCCTGGGAGCCTCCGGCGACGCCGGGCCGGGAGTCGACGCGGATCAGGCCGAGGGCCTCCAGCTCGGCGGCGACGGCGCCCGCGGTGGCCCGGGTGACGCCCAGCTCCGCGGTGAGCACGGCCCGCGTGGGGGCGCGTCCGGTGTGGACGAGCTCCAGGGCCGGCCCCAGTGCGCCGCGCCCCCTCTCCAGCTTGGTACGCGTGGACACGTCTCCCGCTCGCCGCCCGTCCGCTTCGCCGTTCATGACGCCGATCCTCGCATGATCCACGGACCGGGTCCGCACCCGCTCCCGTCGCCGCGGACCCGTACTACCGTCGTCGGTGGAGGTGTGGCTGGATGTCGGCGCTGTTTCCCCGGCCGCGGCTGACGCTCGCCCCGGGCGCGGTCCACGTGCCGGGCTGGCTGGACGAGGAGCGGCAGCGGGAGCTGGTCGCGGCGTGCCGGGAGTGGGCCCGCGGCCCGGTCCCGATGCGGCACACCCGGCTGCCCGGGGGCGGGGTCATGTCGGTCCGTACGGTCTGCGTGGGCTGGCACTGGCTCCCGTACCGGTACTCCCGCACGGCGGACGACGTGAACGGCGCGCGGGTGGCCGCCTTCCCCGGCTGGCTGGCGGAGCTGGGGCGGGAGGCGCTGCGGGACGCGTACGAGGACCCGGCGGCCGGGGACGGGTACGACCCGGACACGGCGCTGGTGAACTTCTACGACGGGACCGCCCGGATGGGCATGCACCAGGACAGGGACGAGCGGTCCTCGGCGCCGGTGGTCTCGCTGAGCGTGGGCGACACGTGCGTGTTCCGGTTCGGCAACCCGGAAGGGCGCGGACGCCCGTACACGGACGTCGAGCTGGCCTCGGGCGACCTGTTCGTCTTCGGCGGGCCCTCGCGCTTCGCGTACCACGGGGTGGTGCGGGTGCTGCCGGGCACGGGCGACCCGGCGGTGACCGGGATGGCCGGCGGGCGGATCAACGTGACGCTGCGCACGACGGGGCTGGCGCCCGGGTGACGCGGGGATGGCAGACTCGGCCGCATGGAGATCGCTGAGCACATCAAGCACCTTGAGCGGGACGGGCGTTGGATGGCCGACGCCGCCGAGCGGGCCGGTACCGACGCCCCCGTCCCCACCTGCCCGGAGTGGCAGGTCGCCGACCTGCTGCGGCACACGGGTGCCGTGCACCGGTGGGCGGCGCGGATCGTGTCCGAGCCGGTGCGGCAGCCGCTGCGGACGGAGGAGGCCCCGGACCTGTCGGGCGGGGAGCTGATCACGTGGTTCCGCGAGGGTCACGCGCGGCTGCTGGACGTACTGTCCGCGGCCCCCGCGGACCTGGACTGCTGGGCTTTCCTGGAAGGCGACGCGCCGCTGGCGTTCTGGGCGCGGCGGCAGGCGCACGAGACCGCGATCCACCGCATGGACGCGGAGTCCGCGCTGGGCGAGGCGTTCTCGCCGGCGGGCGCCGCGCTGGCCGAGGACGGGGTGGACGAGCTGCTGACGCGCTTCCACGTACGGCCCTGGTCGCGCGTGCGGACGGAGGGCGCGCCACGGGTGCTCCGGGTCCGGGCCACGGACACGGGCGCGGTGTGGACGGCCACCGTGTCGTCGGGCCCGCTGGCGGTCACGCGTACGGACGAGGGCCCGGCGGACTGCGAACTCGCCGCGCCCGCCGAGTGGCTGTACCCGGCCCTGTGGAACCGGCTGCCGCTGGAGGAGGCCGTGGTGACCGGCGACGCGTCGCTGGCGCGGCTCTGGGTGGAGACGGCCGTCATCTGACGTCCGGCTGCGACACTGGACGGCATGGAGCATCAGGGGGCGGGGCCGGGGGCGGGCGGGATTCCCGGAAGCGGGGCGGCAGGGACTCCGGGGCGGGAGCCGCACCGGCGCGCGACGGGCGGTTCGGCATCGGGCCCGGGGGCGGACCAAGGCTCCGCGGGCGGTTCGGCACCCGGTCCCGGGCAAGGGCGGCGGCGGACGCAGGCGGACCGGGACGCGATCACGGTCGAGATCGGCTACGCCCTCTTCAGCGGTGCCTTCGCCGCCGCGCTGGTCTTCGGCGCGGTGGCGGGCCCCGCCTTCTTCTTCACGCTGCCGCGGTGGGCGGAGCGCGCCCTGCCGCTCGCGGGGGGCGCCCTGGCCGCGACCGTCTTCGTCCTGCGGATCACGCACGTCCTGTGGCGCTTCGGGCGACGCGGGACAGACGGGACGGACGGGACCGCCTCGGACGGCGCGGCGGCAGACAGCTGACGGCGGGCGGCTGGCGGCTGGCGGCTGGCGGCTGGCGGCTGGCGGCTGGCGGCTGGCGGCTGGCGGATCATGCCTGACGGGCGGGGGCCGTGCCTGACGGGCGGGGGCCGGGTGTGCTCGGCGGGCGGGGGCCGGGTGTGCTCGGCGGGCGCACCGCCTGCGCGCGGCCCGGACCCGACGGACCGTGCGGCCGGATCGCCTGGTGGCTCCACGCGCCGGGTTACGACGCCTCGGCGGGCGGGACCAACCGGACCCGCCCGCTTCGGCGGACCGGGGCCGGGTGCCTTCGGTGGGCGACGATCGTGCCGGGCGTCCCGGGGCGTCCGCCGGATCGGCAGTCGTTCAGGCGGGTAGGGCGCCGGCCGCACTGCCTTTCCCCCCGGCAGCCGGTTCAGGTGGAAGAGGCGTGGTTGCTGTCCGGGGGCGCTCAGGTGCCTCCGCTCGCCGCCCTTCGGCACTCTCTTTCGTCGTGGCCGACTTTCTGTGGCTGAGCCTCAAGAGGGGCGAGAAGAAGTCACCCCGCTCGGAACGCAACCCCAGAAGGCCCCGCCGCCCCCCGGCGCCTACTTTCGTCGTGGCCCGCTTCCTGTCACCAAGCCTCAAAAGGGGCGAGAAGAGGCCACCCCGCTCCGAGCGCAAGCGCAGAAGGCCTCGGCCGCCCTGCGGCGCTTGCCTTCGTCGTGGCCGGCTTCCTGTCGCTGAGCCTCAAGAGGGGGCAGAAGAAGTCACCCGGATCGGACCGCAACCACAGAAGGCCGGCCACGACGAGACGGGAACGCGGTCTCCGGCGAGCGGAGGTAGGGGAGCGCCCCCGGGCAGCAACCACGCCTCCTTCGGCCTCCGCGGGCTGCAGAGCATGCGCCGTGGACCGGCCCCGTTCCCTGGCCGCCTGAGCGACTGCCGATCCGGCGAACGCCGCGGGACGCCCGGCACGATCGTCGTGCACCAACGCTCCGGCACCCCGGCACCGGACGCGGGCACCACCGCGCGCCGAGAGCCCACCGGATCAGCCCCGCTTCCCCCGCGCCGCGCTGCCACGCCGGTCGGTCCCTGTGCCGAGGTCGACGACCGACACCGTGCCCGGCCCCATCAGCGCCCCCGTCACGCAGAACGCCACGGCCGTCCGCTGCGCCACGTACCGATTCCTCGTCCTGAAGGGACGCCAGCACTCGTGAACGGAGTGCCCCGTCAGGCTCACGCCCCGTGCACCCGGTCGTACCGCTGGCCGTCAGGCGCCCGGTGTGGGGAGCAGGCCCACGGAGTCCGCCAGGCGGCGGACCGCGTGGGCGAAGAAGGCGTCCCGGTCCTCCACCACGCGGTTGAACTGGCCGAAGAGTTCGAAGGAGACCAGCCCCACGAGCTGGGCCCAGGCCGCCACCAGTGCGGCGACCACCTCCGGGGGCAGGCCCTCGGCGAAGTCCGCGGTCATCCGGTCGGCCTCGGGGCGCAGGGGCGCGGGCAGCGGGGGCAGCGCCAGTCCTCGGGTTGCGTGGGCCTCCCTCAGGATGCCGATCATCGCGTTGCCCACCCGGGAGGCGGGGGCGACGGTGTCCTGGGGCGCCTCGTAGCCGGGTACGGGCGAGCCGTAGATCAGGGCGTACTCGTGCGGGTGCGCCAGCGCCCAGTCGCGCACCGCGCCGCAGAGCCGGGTCCAGCGCTCCACCGGGTCCGCCCCGGCCGAGCCGGCGGCTGTGGCCTCGGCGGCGGCCCCCACGGCGTCGTACGCGTCGACGATCAGCGCCGTGAGCAGGTCGTCACGGCTGGGGAAGTAGCGGTACAGGGCCGACGAGACCATGCCCAGTTCGCGGGCGACCGCGCGCAGGGAGAGTTTCGCTGCGCCCTCGGCCGCGAGCTGCCTGCGCGCCTCGTCCTTGATGGCGGCGGTGAGTTCGATGCGGGCCCGTTCCCTGACCCCTCGCGCTGTGCTCATGTGGGCAGTCTGCCATGAGTGAGAGCGGTGCTCAATAACAAGTGCGGCGTTCACGGATGAGATCTCCGCTCAATTTCGAGAGCAGCGCTCTTGCAGTGCCACACAGATGCGTGCACACTGATCTCAAGCGAGAGCGCCGCTCTCCAAAATGGCCGGGGAGGCCCCGATGAGTGCTCAGCCGCAGCCGTACTACGTTCCCGCCCAGGGCATGGAGGCCCGCCTCAACCGCCTGATCGGCAGGCTCGCCCGGCTCGGCCTGAGCCTGGCCGGCACCGCCGAGCTCAGCGTCCGCGGCCGGGTCTCGGGCAAGCCCCAGCGCATCCCCGTCAACCCCCACACCCACGACGGCGTCCGGTACCTCGTCTCCGCCCGCGGCCACTCGCAGTGGGTGCGCAACATGCGGGCCGCGGGCGGCGGCGAACTGCGGGTCGGCCGCAAGGTCCGCCCCTTCACGGCCGTCGAGATCCCCCTGGCCGAGCGCCCGGAAGTGCTCCGCAGCTACCTCAAGCGCTGGGGCTGGGAGGTCGACCGGTTCTTCCAAGGGGTGACCGCCGGGTCCACCGACGACGAGCTCCTCGCGGCCGCCGGCGACCACCCTGTCTTCCGCATCACGGTGTCGGACTGACCCGCCGGGTCCTACTCCTCACGCTGCTCCGGCTTCTCCGCCCTGTCCCGCTGCTCCTGCTGCCGGCGGTCCAGCGCGTGCAGCGCCTTCCCCGCCAGCGGAGACGTACGGACCATCTCGCCCAGCGACGTCGAGCCACGGGTGATCCGCGCGAACGCCCGCCACGCGGGCCGGAAGCCGGTGATGGCCGCGTGCAGCAGCCCCGGCCGCGACTCGAAGACGGCCAGCATCCGCCGGCCCACCGCCATCTCGACGCCGAGCCCGGCCTTGACGGCGAAGGCGTAGTTGAGCGCCTGGCGGCGGGCGTCGACGGCGTCCTGCGACTCCGCGATCCGTACCGCCCACTCCCCCGCCAGCCGGCCCGAGCGCAGCGCGAAGGAGATGCCCTCGCGCGTCCACGGCTCCAGCAGGCCCGCCGCGTCACCGGCCACCAGCACCCGCCCGCGCGACAGCGGGGAGTCGTCCGCGCGGCACCGCGTCAGGTGCCCGGACGAGATCTCGGGCTCGAAGCCCGCGAGCCCCAGCCGGGCGACGAAGTCCTCCAGGTACTGCTTGGTGGCGGCGCCGTCGCCCCGCGCGGAGATCACGCCGACCGTGAGGGTGTCGCCCTTGGGGAAGACCCAGCCGTAACTGCCGGGCAGCGGGCCCCAGTCGATGAGCACCCTGCCCTTCCAGTCCTCCGCCACCGTCGGCGGCACCGGGATCTCCGCCTCCAGACCCAGGTCCACCTGCACGGTCTTGACGCCCACGTGGGCGCCGATCCGGCTGGCGCTGCCGTCCGCGCCGACCACCGACCGGGCCAACACGATCTCGCCGTCGGCGAGGTGCACGGCGACGGTGCGGCGGTCCGGTACGTCGGGGCCGTGCTGCTCCACCCGGGCCACCGCGCAGCCGGTGCGCACCTGGGCGCCGGCCTTCTCGGCTGCGGCCACCAGGCCGGCGTCGAACTCGGGCCTGTTGACCAGTCCGAAGAGCATGTGCCGGGAGCGGCGGGTACGGGTGAGCTTCCCGTTCAGCGAGAAGGTGACCGCGCTGATGCGGTCCTTGAAGGGCAGGACGAAACCGGGGGGCAGCGCGTCGCGCGAGGGCCCGATGATGCCTCCGCCGCAGGTCTTGTAGCGCGGCAGCTCCGCCTTCTCCAGCAGGAGCACCCGCCGTCCCGCCACCGCCGCGGCGTGCGCGGCCGAGGCGCCGGCCGGGCCGGCCCCGACGACCACCACGTCCCAGACCTCGCGGGCCGTCTCCGGCGCACCCGCGTCCGGGGTGATCTCCTCGGCCGGTCCCTGGTCCCCGGTGCCCGCCTCCGTCGCGTCCGCGGACGCATCGGCGTACGCGTCCCCGTGCCCGCCCGCGTTCCCGTCCCCGGCGCCGGGGCGCTCCGCGCCGGCTCCCCCCGCGCCCGGGGCCTCCGCTCCCGGACCTCCTGCGCCCGAACCCTCCGCGTCCACGTGCTCCGCGCCGCCGTTGTCCCCGTGCTCGCTGCTCACGATGTGTTGCTGCTCCCGATCCCTGAGGTTGCTCCGGTGCCGAGGGAATCCTACGGCGGGGCTGGTCCGAGCCCCTCTGTGGGAAGATCGGCTGTGCCTATCCGGCATTCACGAACTACAACGTCGCACCCACGAGGAGCGTGCCCATGCCGTCCCATCCGATCGCCGAGACCGTCGCTTCCCTGATGCCGCGCGCGCAGCAGGAGCTGGCGGAACTGGTGAGGTTCCAGTCGGTGGCGGACTGGGCGCAGTTCCCGAAGAGCGAGAGCGAGGGCGCCGCGAACTGGGTCGCGGACGCGCTGCGCGCCGAGGGCTTCGAGGACGTCGCGCTGCTGGACACCCCGGACGGCACGCAGTCGGTCTACGGCCACCTGCCCGGTCCCGAGGGCGCGCCGACGGTGCTGCTGTACGCGCACTACGACGTGCAGCCGCCGCTGGACGACGCGGCCTGGATCTCGCCGGCCTTCGAGCTGACCGAGCGCGACGGCCGCTGGTACGGCCGCGGTGCCGCGGACTGCAAGGGCGGGTTCATCATGCACCTGCTCGCGCTGCGCGCGCTGAAGGCCAACGGCGGTGTGCCGGTGGGTGTGAAGGTGATCGTCGAGGGTTCCGAGGAGCAGGGCACCGGCGGCCTCCAGATGTACGCCGAGGCGCACCCCGAGCTGCTGGTCTCGGACGCCATCGTGATCGGCGACGCGGGCAACTTCCGTCTGGGCCTGCCGACCGTGACGGCCACGCTGCGCGGCATGACGCTGGTGCGCGTGCAGGTGGACACGCTGGAGGGCAACCTGCACTCCGGCATGTTCGGCGGAGCCGCGCCGGACGCGCTGGCCGCGCTGATCCGCGTACTGGACTCGCTGCGCGCCGAGGACGGTTCGACCACGGTGGACGGGCTGGACGCGGCGGGCGTCTGGGAGGGCCTGCAGTACCCGGAGGGCGACTTCCGCGCCGACGCGAAGGTGCTGGACGGCGTGGACCTGATCGGTGACGGCTCGGTCTCCGACCGGCTGTGGGCGCGGCCCGCGGTGACGGTGCTGGGCATCGACTGCCCGCCGGTCGTCGGCGCCACGCCGTCGGTGCACGCGAGCGCCCGTGCGCTGATCAGCCTGCGGGTGCCGCCGGGCATGGACACCACCGTCGCGAACAAGCTGCTGATGGCCCACCTGGAGGCCCGTACGCCGTGGAACGCGCGGGTGCAGGTGGAGCAGGTCGGTTCCGGCCAGGCGTTCCAGGCGGACACGGCGAGCCCGGCGTACGCGTCGATGGCCGAGGCGCTGCGGGCGGCGTACCCGGGCCAGGAGATGCAGGCGGCCGGCATGGGCGGATCGATTCCGCTGTGCAACACCCTCCAGAACCTGTACCCGGAGGCCGAGATCCTGCTGATCGGCCTGAGCGAGCCGGAGGCGCAGATCCACGCGGTCAACGAGAGCGTCTCCCCGGAGGAGCTGGAGCGCCTGTCGGTGGCCGAGGCGCTGTTCCTCGTGAACTACGCGCAGTCGAAGAAGGCCTGAACCCGCCGCGCCGGGGCGGGCCGCCACCGTACGGAGGTTGATGCGGAGGGGCCTGCTCCGCGGGGTGTGCTCTGAGCGTGGTCCGCGCCCGGCGTAGTCGGCCGTGCGGAGCCGCCGCGGCTCCGTACGGTCGCGGCATGGATCTCGTGGAAGTGGTTCCGCGGCTGCACATGTTCCGTTTCCCGATCGGCCAGGCGTACCTGTGGCGCGACGGGACCGAGCTCACCCTGGTCGACTCCGGCAACGTCATGTCGGCGGCGGAGTTCGAGCAGGGGATACGTTCCCTCGGTCTGGATCCCGCGGGGCTGCGCCGCATCGTGCTGACCCACTGCCACCGCGACCACATCGGTTCGGCCGGCGAGCCGGCCGGGCGGTACGGCGCGGAGGTGGTGGCCCACCGGCTGGAGGCCCCGGTGATCCGGGGTGCGCAGCCGGTGCCGGAACCGGTGCTGCTCGACCGGGAGTTGCCGCTGTACGAGCACGGGCTGGGGCCGACCGGGGCAGGCGGGCGGACCCTGACGGGGCGGACCGTGACGGGCCGGGCCCGTCAGCCGACCGGGACGCCCGCCTCCAGGTTGAGCACGGTGGCGCGCTCGCGGGCGCGCAGGGCCCAGCGCAGCCGGTCGAAACGGTTCTGCGGGAGCAGCCCGGCGGCTTCGCTCTCGGTGACGAACCGCCAGGCGCGCAGCTCCGGCCCGGGCAGCCGTACCGCGCGGGCCTGTTCGGCCGGGAGGCGGCCGCCGTCGAAGAGCATGCGCAGGCCGCCGTACGCCGGGGGTCGCGGCGGCTCCCAGTCGACGACCAGCAGCCGGGGCGGGCGGTCGAGGGTGATGCCGACCTCCTCGGCGACCTCCCGGATCCCGGCGCGGGCCGGTGCCTCGCCCGGCTCGACGATCCCGCCGGGGAACTCCCAGCCCGGCTTGTACGTGGGGTCGACCAGCAGCACGCGGTCCTGGTCGTCGAAGAGCAGCACGCCGGCGGCGACGGTCTCGCCGGTCGGTTCGGGGGTCTGGACGATCTCGCAGCAGCCGGAGGTGCCGCCGCGTACGGCGGCGGCGATGGCCTCGGCGGTCTCGCGGGGGCTGAGCGTGCTGTTGTCGACCGCGTGGGCGTCGGCCCGGAGCCAGCCGCCCAGCGCCTCCCGGTAGGCCGGGATGTGGTCGTACGCCCACTGGCGTACGCGGAGTTGTACGTCGGCGTCCGGGACGTCCGGATCCTCGCGGTGGGCGATCCGGTCCCGAAGGATCGTTTCCTCTGGGGTGAGCAGGAAGTGCCGGACCTCGATCCGGCGGGCGGCGAGGCCGCCGAAGATCTCGTCGCGGTACTCCTGGCGCAGCAGGGTCATGGGGACGACGAGGGTGCCGCCGACCTCGGCGAGCACGGCCGCGGCCCCGTCGACGACCAGGCGCCGCCAGATGGGCAGGTCCTGGTAGTCCGTCACCTCGTCGAGGTGTTTGGGCGGCAGCAGGTACTTCAGGACGCCGCCGATCACCTCGGGGTCGTACAGGGTGCTGTCCGGGAGCAGCCCGGTCAGTTCGCGGGCGGTACTGGTCTTCCCGGCGCTGAACGTGCCGTTGATCCAGACGATCACGAGTCCCCCTCATCCGAAGCCCCCTGTGGCTTGCCCGCAACACCCTGTCGCGGAAACCCGGGACCGGGCCGGAGCTCACGGCACCGACGGTATCCGGGCACGCGCGGGGCGTGTCGGCCGGGCACTATCCTCGAAGATCGGCGCCAGCATCGACCGGAGGACCCGCGTGCCCCAGAACCCCCAGGAGTCCCGCTACGGGAACCGGCCGACGATGAAGGACGTCGCGACCCGGGCCGGGGTCGGGCTCAAGACGGTCTCGCGGGTGGTCAACGGCGAGCCGGGGGTCACCCAGGACACCGAGCGGAGGGTCCGGGAGGCCATCGAGGAGCTGGGCTTCCGGCGCAACGACAGCGCCCGGGTGCTGCGCAAGGGGCGTACGGCGACGGTGGGCCTGGTCCTGGAGGACCTGGCGGACCCGTTCTACGGGCCGCTCAACCGCGCGGTGGAGGAGGTGGCCCGGGCCCACGGCGCCCTGCTGATCAACGGGTCCAGCGCGGAGGACCCGGAGCGCGAGCGGGAGTTGGCCCTGGCGCTGTGCGCGCGCCGGGTGGACGGGCTGGTGGTGATCCCGGCCGGGGACGACCACCGGTACCTGGAGCCGGAGATGCGGGCCGGGGTGGCGACGGTGTTCGTGGACCGGCCGGCGGGCCGGATCGACGCGGACGTGGTGCTGTCGGACAGCTTCGGCGGCGCGCGGGACGGCGTGGCCCACCTGGTCGCGCACGGCCACCGGAGGATCGGGTTCATCGGCGACCAGCCGCACATCCACACCGCCCAGGAACGGCTGCGGGGTTACCGGGCGGCGATGGCGGACGCCGGGTTGCCGGTGCCGGCGGACCTGGTGGCGCTGGGCCCGACCGATCCGCGGACGGTGACGGCGGCGGCCCGCGCCATGCTGGCCGGAAGGGAGCCGGTCACCGCCCTGTTCGCGGGCAACAACCGGGTGACCGTGACGCTGGTGCGGGTCCTGGCGGGTCTGGACCGCGCCGTGGCGCTGGTGGGCTTCGACGACTTCGAACTGGCCGATCTGCTGCGCCCGGGCGTGACGGTGGTGGCCCAGGACCCGGCGGCCCTGGGCCGGGTGGCCACGGACCGCCTCTTCCGCCGCCTCGCCGGCACCCGCCTCCCGACGGAACGCATCGAACTGCCGACCCGCCTCGTCCCCCGCGGCTCGGGCGAACTCCCCCCGGTCGCCTGACCGTCCGCGTGCACGCCGCCCCGCGCCGGGCTCCCGGCCGGTACGACGGCGGGGCCGGGCGGTGTGCGTGCACCGGCCGGCCCCGCCGGTTCGAGGCGTCCCGGGCCGGGCCCGGGGCGGGGGTTACTTCAGGGTGGCCGAGCGGCGCGGGATGGCGAAGGCGTCCAGTTCCGCGCGGGTCAGGCCGGTGCGGGCGGTGACCTCGTCGGCGCCGACGGCGCCGCAGTCCAGGCCGCGGACCAGGTAGCCGGCGAGGGCCTTGGCGGTGGCCGGCTCGTCCATCACGTCGCCCTCGATCTTCGCGACGTACGCCTTGAGGCGCGCCGCGGCGGCGTCGAGGCCCTCGCGGTAGAAGGCGAAGACGGCCGCGTAGCGGGTGGGCAGGTGGCCCGGGTGCATGTCCCAGCCCTGGTAGTAGGCACGGGCCAGGGCGCGGCGGGTCAGGCCGTAGTGCAGCTTCCAGGCCTCGTGGACGTGCTCGGTGGTGCCGATGGGCAGGACGTTGGTCGAGCCGTCGGAGACGCGTACGCCGGTGCCGGCGGCCGCCACCTGCATGATGGCCTTCGCGTGGTCGGCGGCCGGGTGGTCGCTGGACTGGTAGGCGGCGGAGACGCCGACGCAGGCGCTGTAGTCGAAGGTGCCGTAGTGCAGCCCGGTGGCGCGGCCCTTGGCGGCGTCGATCATGCGGGCGACGGTGGCGGTGCCGTCCGAGGCCAGGATGGACTGGCTGGTCTCGATCTGGATCTCGAAGCCGATGCGGCCGGGGCGCAGGCCGCGGGCGGTCTCGAAGGCCTCCAGCAGCTCGACGAAGGCGGAGACCTGCTCGGCGTAGGTGACCTTCGGGAGGGTGAGCACCAGGCCCTCGGGCAGGCCGCCGTGCTCCAGCAGGCCGGAGAGGAAGACGTCGGTGGTGCGGATGCCGCGGTCCCGGACGTTGGACTCCATGCACTTCATGCGGATGCCCATGTACGGGGCGTTGGTGCCGTTCGCGAAGGCCTCCGACACCAGGCGGGCGGCGCGGGCCGCGGCCTGGTCCTCCTCCTCGTCGGAGCGGACGCCGAAGCCGTCCTCGAAGTCCACGCGGAGGTCCTCGACGGGCTCGCGGCGGAGCTTGGCGCGGACGCGCTCGTAGACCGGGCCGGCGAGTTCGTCGGAGATGCCGAGGACGCGTGCGAAGGTGGTGGCGTCCGGGGCGTGCTCGTCGAGGGCGGCGAGGGCCTGGTCGCCCCAGGAGCGGATGGTGTCGGCGGTGAAGACGTCGCCGGGCACGTAGACGGTGTGGATCGGCTGGCGGGTGCCGGGGTCCCCGGGGTAGCGGCGCGCGAGCTCCGCGTCCACCGGCGCGAGCGAGGCGCTGACGCGCTCGCTGACCGCGCCTGCGAGGCTCGTTGCCACCTTCTCCTGCTGACCCATCCTGCACACTCCTATTTTCCGCTTCACGGAAGCATTGATCCGCATAGCAGAATTTAGTCAGGGCGTTCCGCTCCGTCAATGCTTGCCCACGGGCGGTCCGGGCGTACCGCGCAAAAGCCGCGGGGCCGCGCGGTGACGTTCACCACGCGGCCCCGGGGCTCAGCGTCTGCGCAGGTCAGGCCGCGCAGGTCAGGCAGGTCAAGAAGTCCGGCGGAGCCGGCGGATCAGCCCTTGCGGGACTGGATCTCCTCGGTCAGCTGCGGGACGACCTGGAAGAGGTCGCCGACCACGCCGTAGTCGACGAGGTCGAAGATCGGGGCCTCGGCGTCCTTGTTGATGGCCACGATGGTCTTCGAGGTCTGCATGCCGGCGCGGTGCTGGATGGCACCGGAGATGCCGGACGCGATGTACAGCTGCGGCGAGACGGACTTGCCGGTCTGGCCGACCTGGTTGGAGTGCGGGTACCAGCCGGCGTCGACGGCGGCGCGGGAGGCGCCGACGGCGGCACCGAGCGAGTCGGCCAGCGCCTCGATGATCGAGAAGTTCTCGGCACCGTTGACGCCGCGGCCGCCGGAGACCACGATCGCGGCCTCGGTCAGCTCGGGGCGGCCGGTGGACTCGCGCGGGGTGCGGGAGACGACCTTGGTGCCGGTGGCCAGGGCGCCGAAGGAGACGGCGAGCGCCTCGACGGTGCCGGCGGCCGGGGCGGCCTCGACCGGAGCCGAGTTCGGCTTGACGGTGATGACCGGGGTGCCCTTGGAGACACGGGACTTGGTGGTGAAGGACGCGGCGAACGCGGACTGCGTGGCGACCGGACCCTCCTCACCCGCCTCCAGGTCGACGGCGTCGGTGATGATGCCGGAGCCGATGCGGACCGCGAGGCGGGCCGCGATCTCCTTGCCCTCGGCGGAGGACGGGACGAGCACGGCGGCCGGGGAGACGGCCTCGTACGCGGCCTGCAGCGCGTCGACCTTCGGGACGACGAGGTAGTCGGCGAACTCGGGGGCGTCGGCGGTCAGGACCTTGACGGCACCGTGCTCGGCCAGGGCCGGGGCGGTGGCCTCGGCGCCGGCACCCAGGGCGACGGCGACGGGCTCGCCGATGCGGCGGGCCAGCGTCAGCAGCTCAAGGGTGGGCTTGCGGACGGCACCGTCCACGTGGTCGACGTAGACGAGAACTTCAGCCATGGGACTGCTCTCCTGCGATTGCGAAGTATGAGGGGGCGGTTGGGGTGACCGAAGTCCTTAGATGAACTTCTGGCCCGCGAGGAACTCCGCGAGCTGCTTGCCGCCCTCGCCCTCGTCCTTGACGATCGTGCCGGCCGTGCGCGCCGGACGCTGGGCCGCCGAGTCGACCGCGGTCCAGGAGCCCTCGAGGCCGACCTCGTCCGCCTCGATCTCCAGGTCGGAGAGGTCCCAGGACTCGACCGGCTTCTTCTTGGCGGCCATGATGCCCTTGAAGGAGGGGTAGCGGGCCTCGCCCGACTGGTCCGTCACGGAGACGAGCGCCGGGAGGGAGGCCTCCAGCTGCTCGCTGGCGGCGTCGCCGTCGCGGCGGCCGGTGACGGTGCCGTCCTCGACCTTGACCTCGGAGAGCAGGGTGACCTGCGGGACGCCCAGGCGCTCGGCCAGGATCGCCGGGAGGACACCCATGGTGCCGTCGGTGGAGGCCATGCCGGTGACGACCAGGTCGTAGCCGGCCTTCTCGATCGCCTTGGCGAGCACCAGCGAGGTGCCCATGACGTCGCTGCCGTGCAGGTCGTCGTCCTCGACGTGGATGGCCTTGTCGGCACCCATCGACAGCGCCTTGCGGAGCGCGTCCTTGGCGTCCTCGGGGCCGACCGTCAGGACGGTGATCTCCACGTCGTCGTCGGACTCCTCGGAGATCTGCAGCGCCTGCTCGACGGCGTACTCGTCGAGCTCCGACAGCAGGCCGTCGACGTCGTCGCGGTCGACGGTCAGGTCATCGGCGAAGTGCCGGTCGCCGGTGGCGTCGGGCACGTACTTCACACAGACAACGATCCTCAAGCTCACGCCGGCTCTCCTACTGCATCGTCTTTTCTGGCTGCTGCCCTGTGCAGGCAGCATAGGCGCCTTACTGGGCGGATCCCGGTCGGGGCGGCCCGCGCTCCGATCGAAATGTTACTCGTCAGTACACCCTGGCTTTCCCCAGGAAGCAAGCTCACCGAACTGTGACCTTGCCAACGCCGCCCGACACCCCGGAAAACCGGCCCTGTGCAGGGACGACTCAGTCGCGCAGACCGTTGAAACGGCCCTGGTGATACAGCAGCGGACGACCCTCCCCCGCCGGGTCGCCCGCGACGACCTCGGCGAGTACGACACGGTGCGCGCCCGCCGGTACCCGGGCCACCACCCGGCACACCAGCCAGGCCAGCACCCCGTCGAGCAGCGGGACTCCCTCGGGCCCGGTGCGCCAGTCCGTGCCGGGACCGAAGCGGTCGGCGCCGCTGGTGGCGAAGGTGGCGGCCAGCTCGCGCTGGTGCTCGCCGAGTATGTGGACGCCGATGTGACCGGCCCCGGCTATCGCGGGCCAGCTGGAGGAGCCGGTCCCGACCGAGAAGGACAGGAGGGGCGGCTCGGCGGCCACGGAACTGAGCGAGGTGGCCGTGAAGCCGAACGGCCGCTCCCCGTCGGCCGCGGTGATCACCGCGACGCCGGCGGCGTGCCGGCGGAAGACCGAGCGCAGCAGATCGGGCGAGCCGGGGAGGCCGGCGTCGGCGGCGGGGCCGCCGGCGGTGGCGGCGGCGAGTACGGACGGAGCGGTCATGTCGGGTCCTTCTGCTGGTGGCTGCGAGCGGGTCCGGGGGCGTTCAGCAGCCCGGACAGGAGGCGCTCGCGTACCGGAGCAGGTCGATGTGGACCCGTCGGTGGAAAAGGAGTTCTGACCGCATGCGGTCAGCCTGTCGATCGTTGGCAGGTGCAGTCAAGCCGCTTCGGCGAGATGCGAGCGGCGTCACGGAGCGTCCAGGAGTGAGCACCGGTTACCCGTACGAACGTACGAGCCTTCACCGGGTGACGCGCCTGGTCGCGCGCGGTCGGCGCCTGGTCGCGCATGCGGTCGGGGCCGTGGTCCTGCGCGTGGCCGGGCTGCCGGTCGTACGCCCGGTCAGATGGCGGCGCCCAGCGCGGCGATGACGTCGGCCTTGCGCGGCATCCCGGCGGCCCGCCGCACCTCCGTGCCCGACGCGTCGAGGACCAGGACGGTCGGCGTCTTCGCTATCCCCAGTTCGCGGACCAGCGAGAGGCGCGCCTCGGCGTCGATCTCGACGTGGGCGACGCCCGGGACCAGCCCGGCGACCTCGGCGAGGATCCGGCGGGTGGCCCGGCACGGCTGGCAGAAAGCGCTGGAGAACTGCACGAGGGTGGCGCGCCGGCCCGGCTCCGCGCCGAGTTCGGCCGCTCCCAGCCGTCGCGCACCGCCCGCGGTCGTCGCGTCCACGCGCACCGTGCTCCTTCGCTCGTTCAGGGGCCCCCATGGCCTTCCGCAGGGACGATTGTCCCCCGTTCCGTACGGTGGCTTCAGCGCGCCCGGTGACCGCGTGATTCCCGGCAGGTTTCGCAGCGTGACGAGAATCTCGCCGGCCAGGGGCGTCTGGACTGGTCAGCGGCGCTCCCATGGGGCACGATCCCCTTGCCGGTACCTACGCTGGCGTAACTTCCCGCCGGGAGCACCGCCCCAGGCAGAAAGAGGGGTCTCCCCACGATGGCAGAGCTGGTCTACCCCCCGGTGATCGGTGCGGCGCACACCCTGTTCCGTGCGCTGGACATCCGGATCGACATGAAGGGCACCGAGAACATCCCGCGCAAGGGCGGTGCGGTGCTGGTCTCGAACCACATCGGTTATCTGGACTTCATCTTCACCGGGCTGACCGCGCGTCCGTCGAAGCGGCTGGTGCGCTTCATGGCGAAGGAGTCGGTGTTCCGGCACAAGGTGTCCGGACCGCTGATGCGCGCGATGAAGCACATCCCGGTGGACCGCAAGCAGGGCGAGGAGGCGTACCAGCAGGCCCTCGCGGCGCTGCGGTCCGGCGAGATCATCGGGGTCTTCCCCGAGGCCACGATCTCGCAGTCGTTCACGCTGAAGAGCTTCAAGTCCGGTGCCGTGCGCATGGCGCAGGAGGCCGGCGTTCCGGTGATCCCGGTGGCGCTGTGGGGCACGCAGCGGCTGTGGACCAAGGGCCGCCCGAAGGACCTGAAGCGCAGTCACATCCCCGTGACGATGCGGGTGGGCGAGCCGATGGAGGCGCCCACGGACCAGTTCGCGGGCGCGCTGACCCGCCGTCTGCGCGAGCGCGTGCAGGAGCTGCTGGACGCCGCGCAGCGGGCGTACCCGGTGCGCCCGGCGGACGCGCAGGGCGCCTGGTGGCTCCCGGCCCACCTGGGCGGCTCCGCGCCCACGGCGGCGGAGGTGCGCGAGGCGGGCTGACGGTCCCGCCGGGCCGACCTCCCGGTCGAGACCGGGGGTTCCCCGGCAGAACGTACGTACGCGGCTCACTGTCCGGCGCGTTGGCGCCGGCGGTGGGCCGCGACGCGTTCCCGGGACGCGCAGGCGGCGGAGCAGTAGCGGCGGGCGCTGCCCGGGCCGGTGCCGAGGAAGTACGCGCCGCACCGGGCGGCGGCGCAGGCGCCCCAGGTGACGCGGCCGTACTCGGTGAGGACCGAGGCGAGCGCGAGTGCGCCGGCGGCGAGGAACCAGTCGCCCCACCCCGCCTCCTCGCGGTCCGCGTGGAGGTGCCAGGCGTGGCCGTCGTGACGGGTGAGGCGGGGGCGGGCCCCGCACGCCTCGAAGAGCGCGTTGAGGGCCGCCGCGGCGCGGTCGGCGTCGGTCTCGGCCAGGACCTCGCCCATCCTGCGGGCGGCGGCGCGCAGTTCGGCCGCGTCCGCCGCCGAGAAGGCCTCGGGCGTCAGGTCGTCGGCGTGCTCGCCGTGCCGGGCCAGGAGGGCGGCGAGTGCCTCGCGGGAGGCTTCGGGCCTGACGCGGACCTCGTTGGCGAGGTCGACGAGGCGTTGGGCGGGGTCGAATCCCTTCACACCGCCGAGTGTAATGTCTTGTTGCATCAAGCCGTTACGCGGTGCCGGCCGGGGGTGGCCGCCCGCGCGGGGAGGGGATGCGGATGCGCGGTCCTGTGGTGCTCAGGGGGTATCTGGCGACGGCACTGGCCGCCCGGTTCGCCGGCGAGGGGGTCGGGCTCGCGCTGGTGCTGCTGGCGGTGGAGCGTACGGGCGGGGCGGCGCACGGTGCGTTCGTGCTCACCGCGTGGACCGCGCCGCACGCACTGGCCGCCCCGCTGGCCGGGGCGGTGGCGGCCCGGGCCCGGCGGCCCCGGCTGTTCTACACCGGGGCCCTGGTGGGCTTCGGCACGGCGCTCGCGGGGCTGGCGCTGCTGGTCGGTCGGGCTCCCGCCGCGGTGGTGGCCGCGGTTGCGGTGGCGGGCGGCGCGTGCGGGCCCGTCGTGACCGGGGCGCTGTCGAGTCTGGTGGCGCGGCTGATCCCGGCGGGCCCGGTCCGGGACCGGGCGTACGCGTGGGACGCGGCGACGTACAACGCGGCCTCCGTCACCGCCCCGGCCGTCGTCGGCACGATCGCCGCCGCCCGCTCGGGCGCCTGGTCGATGGCGGCCCTGGCGTCCGCCGCCGCACTGGGCGCCGTACTGGCGGCCCTGCTCCCGTACGGGCGGCGTGGCGGAGCGGGCCCGGCGACAGCGCAGGGTGCGGGGAACGGGGGCTCCGCATCCCTGGCAGCAGACGGGGCCACGGACCCGGCCACCACCGCCGGACCGGGCGGGCCACACGGACCCGGAAGCCCCGTCGGGCCGGGCGGCGCGGACGAGTCGGAGAGTCCGGACAGGTCGGCGGGCGGGCCGGGCCGGGCGAACGGTCAGGGCGGGGTCGTGGCCGCCGGGCTGGTCGCGCTGTGGAGGGTGCGGGAGCTGCGGGCGATCACGTCCGCCACGTCGCTGGCGTTCCTCGGGCTGGGGGCGTTGACCACCACCGCGGTGCTGCTCGCCGACCGGCTGGGCGGCGGCAGCGGCTCCGGGAGCGTGCTGATGACCGCGTTCGCGGTGGGGGCCCTGACGGGTGCCCTGGGGCTGACCCGCCTGTCGCTGCCCGCCGGGCGGCTGGCGGAGTACGCGATGACCGGCACCGGTCTGGCGCTGGTGGCCGCGTCCTGGGCGCCGTCGCTTCCGGTGGCGGCCGCCCTGTTCGCGGTGGCCGGAGTGTGCGACGGGCCGCTGTTGGCCGCGACCCTGCGGATCCGGGCCGACCACGCGCCGGACGGTGCCCGGGAGCAGGTGTTCACGCTCGGCGCCGGCCTGAAGATGACCGCGGCTTCGGCGGGCGCCGCCGCCGCGGGCTTCGGCGCCGCGCTGCCCCCGGCCTGGCTGCTGGCGGCGATCGGCGCGGTGCAGCTGGCGGCGGCCGCCCTCCACCGGGCTCTCGCCCGTACCCCGGCCCCGTCGGCCGAGGCGGCCCCCGCCCTGCGGTCCGCGGCCGCGGATCCCGCGGCACCACGGGCCGTACCCGGGCCGCGGGACCGGCCCTGAGCCCTGTCCCGCGTCAGGTGACGAGCGCGTAGATGCTGCCGGCGGTCAGCCACAGGCCCGCCAGGAGGGAGAGGGTGACGATCAGCTGTTCCTGGTGCTCTTCGAGCCAGGTCCGCAACGCGTCGAGCCGGGTGCGCGCGGCGGTCGGTGCCCATACGGCGTACAGCTCCATGGCCAGGAGGCTGAGGGTGGCCAGCAGGCAGTAGCCGGTCAGGACGAGCCAGCTGGAAAGGGAGGAGAGATCGGCGCTGACCACCGTGGCGGCTCCGGCGGCGACCAGGCCCCACGGCTGGAGCAGCCAGGCGAGTGCTGCGGCCGTGCCCAGCGAGGCCTGGTCGATGCGGGCGGTCCAGCGCGGTGCTCTGCGCGGACGGGGCGGCCTCCGGAGCCGGTAGCCGCCGAACAGCACCAGGCCCACGCCGATCGCCAGCTTGGCGGCGACCGCGGCGGTGGACGGGGTGCTGTGGCGCTGGGGCGGCGTCCCGCCGGTCAGCAGCAGCACACAGGCGATCACGACGACCAGGTTGGCCAGCCAGGACAGCAGGTAGACGAGACCCTTGCGGACGCCCCGGTGCGAGGTGAGGAGCAGCATGCAGGCGCTGTTGTGCAGCGGTCCGAACGTGATGGCCGTGCCGATCACGATCAGATCGACGAGCATCGGCACAGCAGCTCCCTGGGATCAAGGCCGGCACGGCACCCGAGGCGGGCCTGCCCGCCCGGAGAGGGGTGCCGGCGCCGGTTCGGCACGCATCCCGACTCTGCGGCCGGCCCTCCGGCGGGTCAAGCGGACCACGCCGACGCCCACGAACGCCTCGGCGCCGCCGGCGGAGCGGGGCACTGCGTCGGAGCCACGGACAGCCGCCGGCCCTCCTATGTAATATCCGGATTCCAGTCGTGGTCATTACCCGGAGGGGTGTCCGAATGTGGGACGCAGCGCGTTCGTGGGTCGAGGGGTGGACCGTCTCGCGGCGGACGCCGAAGCCGGTGGACATGCCGTGGGGGCTGAGCATCCGGGTCGGGCTGCCGGCCCAGCCGGTCCGCCACGTCCTGCTGGACACCGACGCCGAGACCGCGCGGGATCTCGTCGGCTCGGTCACCGAACCGGCCACCTGGATCAAGGCCTTCCTGGCACCGGACGTCATGCAGCCGTGGTTCCCGCCCGTCTGGGAGCCGACGGACCCCGGCTTCCTGATGGCCGTCGACCTCCGCCCGGCCACCGTCCGGGCCCCTGACGGCTACACGGCCGCCACCGAGACCGCAGACGGCGTCACGAGCGTCCGCGTCCTGGCCGCCGGCGGGACGCTCGCCGCGCGCGGCCGGATCGGCCTCACGGCCGGCGCCTGCGTCTTCGACCAGATCATCACGGAGGAGGCGCACCAGCGCCGCGGCCTGGGAACGCTGGTGATGAACGCCCTCACCAACGCCGCGGTCGAACACGGCGCAACCACCGCCACCCTGGGCGCAACCGTCCAGGGCCGCGCGCTCTACGAGACCCTCGGCTGGAAGACCCTGGCCCCCCTGACCGGCTTCGTCCACCGACCCCCCGCCCCGTGGACCCCGCCCCGGCACGACCGCCGCGTTTGACGGCGGGCCGGGACGGGGCTGGACTGGATTCATGGGAGTTGCCGCGAGTCCGGTCCAGGGAGGGCGGCCATGACGACCCTGGAGAGTTTCGACCTTCTGCAGCCTTACAAGATCGCCGAGGAGACGTTCGTCATCCCGTGGGCCCTGGAGGCCCCGCCGGTCGGTCACTTCCCGATGAACTCGATGGTGATCCGGGGCAGCGAACCGGTCCTCGTGGACACCGGGGCGCCCGCGGTGCGGTCCCAGTGGCTGGAGGCGGCCTGGTCCGTCGTGGATCCCCTGGACGTCCGGTGGATCTTCCTCACCCACGACGACCGCGACCACGCGGGCAACCTCCTGGCGGTCCTCGCCGAATGCCCGAACGCGACCCTGCTGACCACGTGGTTCTCCATCGGCCGGATGGCCGAGGAGTGGGAGACCCCGATCAACAGGTGCCGCTTCATGACCGACGGCGACACGATCGACGCGGGCGACCGCACCCTGGTCGCCAAGCGGCCGCCCCTGTACGACAACCCCACGACCCGCGCCCTCTTCGACGCGAAGTCCCGCGTGCTGTGGGCCGTGGACACCTTCGCCACGAACGTGCCGACCCCCATGGCCGAGACGGCCGAGCTCTCTTCCGACGAGTTCCGCGACGGCCAGTTCTTCGGCGGG
This sequence comes from Streptomyces sp. NPDC086023, assembly GCF_044540325.1. NCBI lineage: Bacteria > Bacillati > Actinomycetota > Actinomycetes > Kitasatosporales > Streptomycetaceae > Streptomyces > Streptomyces sp. NPDC086023. The sequence continues at coordinate 279,129 of NZ_JBITRX010000009.1, read as the reverse complement.
ACCCTGGTCTCCCCCTGGGTCGCCCTGCTGGACGCGCAGAAGTTCGGGGCGGTCGTCGGCGACTTCCAGCGCCTGGACGCCGAGGTCATCGCCGGCTGCCACTGCCCGGTCATCCGCGGGGACCGGATCCCCGAGGCCTACGAGCTGCTCCGCCGGCTCCCCGGGGTCCCGCCGTGGACGGAGTTCACCCAGGCCGATCTGGACCAGTGGATGGCGGTCGCCGAGAGCTCGGTCCCGCCGGAGCAGCCGCGGCCGTCGGCGACGTGACGTCGGGGGCACACCGGTGGCCCGGAGGCCCTGGGGCCGCGAGCACGGGTGTGCCCCGCACCGGACGTCAAGGCATGTCCGGTGCGGGGCACATCCGTTCAGCTGTCGGGGCGACGGCTCGCGTCAGCGGGCCATCTCCTCCTTGAGCGCCTGGAGGAAGCCGTCGACGTCCTCCTCCGTGGTGTCGAAGCCGCACATCCAGCGGACGTGGCCGGCGGCCTCGTCCCAGAAGTAGAAGCGGTAACGCTTCTGCAGGCGCCGGGTGACCTCGTGCGGCAGCTTGGCGAAGACCGCGTTGGCCTGCACCGGGTAGAGGATCTCCACCCCGTCGACCTGGCGGACGCCGGCGGCCAGCCGCTGGGCCATCTCGTTGCCGTGGCGGGCGTTGCGCAGCCACAGGTCCTTGGCGAGCAGCGCCTCCAGCTGGACCGAGACGAAGCGCATCTTGGACGCCAGCTGCATCGACATCTTGCGGATGTGCTTCATCTGCCGGACGGAGTCCGGGTTGAGCACGACCACCGCCTCGCCGAAGAGCATGCCGTTCTTCGTGCCGCCGTACGACAGCACGTCGACGCCCACCGTGTTGGTGAAGGTGCGCATCGGCACGTCGAGCGAGGCCGCGGCGTTGGCTATCCGCGCCCCGTCCAGGTGGACCTTCATCCCGAGGGAGTGGGCGTGGTCGCAGATGGCCTTGATCTCGTCCGGCGTGTAGACCGTGCCCAGCTCGGTGTTCTGGGTGATCGACACGACCTGCGGCATCGCCCGGTGCTCGTCCTCGAAGCCCCAGGCCTCCTGGTCGATCAGCTCGGGGGTGAGCTTGCCGTCCGGGGTGGGGACGGCCAGCAGCTTGATGCCGGCCATCCGCTCCGGAGCGCCGCCCTCGTCCACGTTGATGTGGGCGGTCTTGGCGCAGATCACCGCACCCCAGCGGTCGGTCATCGCCTGGAGGGCGACGACGTTGGCGCCGGTGCCGTTGAAGACCGGGAAGGCCTCGGCGTAGGGGCCGAAGTGGCTGCGGATGACCTTCTGCAGGTGCTCGGTGTACTCGTCCTCGCCGTAGGAGACCTGGTGGCCCCCGTTGGCGAGGGCTATCGCCTCGAGGACCTCCGGGTGTGCTCCCGCGTAGTTGTCGCTGGCGAAACCTCGCACCGCCGGATCATGGTGCCGGCGGGCGTCGGTCCTCAGGGTTGCGGGGTGAGCCACAGACGCTGTCCGTTCACTTCCGAGGCGGGCCGGTCCCAGACGCCGACGATGGCCTCAGCCAGTTCCTTGACGTCCGTGAAGCCCGCGAACTTCGCATTGGGGCGCTCGGCGCGCATGGCGTCGTGCACCAGTGCCTTGATGACCATGATCGCAGCAGCGGCGCCCGGACCGTCCTCGCCCCCCGCCTTGCGGAAGGAGTCGGCCATCGCCAGGGTCCACGCCTCGGCTGCGGCCTTGCCGGCGTTGTACGCGGCGTTGTTGGCCAACGGCTTGTGCGCGCCGACCTGGCTGACCAGGACGTAGCGGCCCTTGTCGCTGCGCAGCAGGCCGTCGTGGAAGGCCATGGAGGTGTGCTGGACGGTGCGGATCAGGAGCTTCTCCAGGAAGTTCCAGTCCTCGGGGTCCGACTCGGTGAACGAGTTGGCGCCGCGCCAGCCGCCGACGAGGTGGATGAGGCCGTCGATCCGCCCGAACTCCTTCTCGGTGCGGGCGGCCCACTCGCGGGTGGCCTCCAGGTCCAGCAGGTCCACGGTGTCGCCGATGACGGTGGCGCCGCCGTGCGCGTAGCGCGCCGCGTCGACGGCCTCCGCCAGGCGGGCCGGGTCGGCGTCCGACGCCACCACGGTGGCGCCCGCCTCGGCGAGCCTGAGCAGCGCCGCCCGGCCGGCGGGTCCGGCGGCACCGGCCACCGCGATCACCGCTCCGGCAAGGGAGCCGTTGTTGCCGTTGCCGTCCATCCCAGCCTCCTCCGCGCGAGCGCTCATGCGGCGGCCCGCTCGGCGCTCTGCGCCGTGATGCCCTTGGTCGAGGCGATCACGTCCTTGAGCTTCTTCGAGAGCGCCTCAAAGAACATGCTGAGCGGAAACTCGTCCGGAAGCACGTCGTCCACGAGCTTGCGCGGCGGCTGCGTCAGGTCGAGCGCGTCGGGGCCCTTGGCCCACTTGGAGCCCGGGTGCGGGGCGAGGTAGGTGGAGACCAGCTCGTACGCCTTGAACCAGTGGACCAGCTTCGGGCGGTCGATGCCGTCGCGGTAGAGCTTCTCGATCTCGGCGCAGAGCTGGTTGGTGATCTGCGGGGCGCGCTGCCAGTCGATCTTCAGCTTGTTGTCGGTCCAGCGGATCACGTCGTGCTTGTGCAGGTACGCGAAGAGCAGCTGGCCGCCGAGGCCGTCGTAGTTGCGGTTGCGGTCGCCGGAGAGCGGGAAGCGGAACATCCGGTCGAACAGGACGGCGTACTGGACGTCCCGGCCGTGCGCGTTGCCCTCGGCCTCCAGCTTCACGGCCTCCTTGAAGGCGGTGAGGTCGCAGCGCAGCTCCTCCAGGCCGTACATCCAGAACGGCTGGCGCTGCTTGATCATGAAGGGGTCGAACGGCAGGTCGCCGTGGCTGTGGGTGCGGTCGTGGACCATGTCCCACAGGACGAAGGCCTTCTCGCAGCGGTCCTGGTCGCCCAGCATCGTCGCGATGTCGGCCGGCAGCTCCAGGCCGAGGGTGTCGACGGCCGCCTCGGTGACGCGGCGGAAGCGGGCGGCTTCGCGGTCGCAGAAGATGCCGCCCCAGCTGAAGCGCTCGGGGGCCTCGCGCACGGCGATGGTCTCGGGGAAGAGCACCGCGGAGTTCGTGTCGTAGCCCGCGGTGAAGTCCTGGAAGGTGATGCCGAGGAAGAGCGGGTTGTCGTAGCGCGTGCGCTCCAGCTCGGCCAGCCACTCGGGCCACACCATGGTGAGGGCGACGGCCTCCAGGTTGCGGTCCGGGTTGCCGTTCTGCGTGTACATCGGGAAGACCACGAGGTGCTGCAGGCCGTCGGCGCGCTCGGCGGCCGGCTGGAAGGCCAGCAGGGAGTCGAGGAAGTCCGGCACCTGGAAGCCGCCCGCGACCCACTTGCGCAGGTCGGAGACGAGCGCCTGGTGGTAGGCGGCGGTGTGCGGCAGCAGCGGCGAGATCTCCTCGACGGCGCCGATCACACGGTCCACCGTGGCCTCGGCGGTGGCGCGGCTGGGGGCGCCGTCCGCCTCGAAGTCGATCGAGCCGTCCTTGGACTGCCAAGGGCGGATCTCTTCCACGGCGGCCTTGAGCACGGGCCATGCGGGGTGGTCCACCACCCGCATACCGGCGGTTATCACGCCACCGCCCGCACCCTGCACAAGAGTTTCCGTCATGTCACTTCCTCCACAGGAGAACCTCACGTATGGGCAGCGTATGCGTATGAGGCTCTCCCGCTCAAGAGGAGGATCAATAAATTATCCTGCGCCACCCCCCGCTCCGGTGAAATTCTTCCCGTCGGCCACCGTCCCGGCGATGGCTTCGCCGATGCCGTCGAGGGCCGCCCCGGCCTCGGGAAGCACCCCGGCCAGGGCGAGGAACCCGTGGAACATGCCGGGGTACGCGTCCTCCCGGGCCGGGGTCCCGGCCGCGCGCAGCGCCCGTACGTACGCGGCCCCGTCGTCCCGCAGCGGATCACAGCCGGCGGTGACCACGAGGGCGGGCGGCAACCGCTCGGTTCCGGCCACGAGCGGGGAGGCCAGGGGGTGCCCGCCGTCCCCGCCGGGGCCCAGGTACTGCTCCCAGAACCAGCGCACGTGGGCGGCGGTGAGGAAGTAGCCCGTCGCGTTCCGCACGTACGAGCCCCCGCGACCGGCGGCGTCCAGCACCGGGTAGACCAGCACCTGCAACGCCACCCGGGGCCAGCCGCGCTCCCGCGCGAGCAGCAGGGAGGCCGCGGCCAGGTTGCCCCCGGCGCTGTCCCCGGCGACGACCAGGGCGTCCGGGTGACCGCCCAGCGAGCCGAGCCGGCGGCCCGCCCAGCACAGGGCGGCGTACGCGTCGTGGACGGCGGCCGGGAAGCGGTGCTCGGGCGCGCGGCGGTAGCCCACGGAGACGACCACCGCCCCGGAGGCCCGGCACAGCCCGCGGACGGTGGCGTCGTGGGTATCCAGGTCGCACAGCACCCAGCCGCCGCCGTGGCAGAACACCACGGTCGGCCGGGGGCCGGGCCAGCGCAGGGGGTCGGGGCGGTAGATCCGTACCGGCAGGGGCGGCCCGTCGGGGCCGGGGCCCGGTATCAGGGTGTCCCGGACGGAGCCGACCTCCGGCGGCGCGGCGGCCGGCCGGGGCGCGGCGGCCAGGATCCGGCGGGCCTCGGCGGCGTCGGTGACGGTGCCGCCGAGGTCGGGGAAGGCGGCGGTGAGGGCGTCGGCACAGGCCCGGGCGAGCGGGGACAGGCGGTCCTCGGCCGGGGCCACGGAGCTCTTCTCGGCGTCCCGCACGCGCTCACGCGCCCCGGAAGTGCGGGATGACCTTCTCGCCCCACTGCCGGAGCGTCTCCAGGCACGCTTCCTGCGGCACGGTGCCCATCTGGACCAGGCACATGATCTCGTCGGCGCCCGCGTCCCTGAGCCGCTCCACGTACGCGATGGCGTCGTCGGCACTGCCGTACGCGTGGTCGGCGTTGAAGGTGGCGGTGGAGGTCGGGCGCACCGGGATCTCCAGCTCGTGCAGCCGGGCCACCACCTGCTCGGCCGCCCTGCGCATCTCGGCCGCCTCGTCGCTCCCCTCGACCACCGCCTCGTCGGGGACGCCCGCCCCGCCGTACCAGTGGCCGATGGCCTGAGCGAAGAAGCGCTGCCCGCGGATGCCGATCCGGCGGGCCTCGGCCGGGTCGTCCAGCACGATGGTCGGGCAGAGCACGGAGAAGTGGTCGTTGACGACGGTGGAGACCGCGCGCGAGCCGTCCCGGGCGGCGAGGGCGCCGTCGTAGACCGCCCGCATGGCGGCGATGGACTCGGGTCCCGCGAAGCCCATCACGAGCGCCCCGACACCCAGTTCGGCGGCCTGGACCAGGGTGTCGTCGCGGCTGCACGCGAGGAAGAGCGGCGGGTGGGGGGACTGGCGGGGCCGCGGGAGTATCGGGTGCGGGTCGATGTCGATCAGCTCGCCGTGGTACTCCAGCTCCTCCTCCTGCCAGGCCCGGCCGATGATCCTCAGGGCCTCCTCGACCTCCTGGACGGTGCGGTCCCGGTCGACGCCGCACAGCGAGGTCTCCTGGTCCGTGCCGCCGCGGCCCGCGCCCAGGTCGAGCCGCCCGCCGGAGAGCAGGTCGAGCATCGCGGCCCGTTCGGCGACCCGGACGGGGTGGTTGAAGTTGAAGGGCATGCAGACCACGCCGTGGCCGATGCGGATGGTGCTGGTCTTCGCCGCCACCCAGGTGAGGAACACCTCGGGCGCCGACATGTGGGCGTACCACTTGAGGGAGTGGTGCTCGACGGCCCAGATCCGGTCGAATCCCATCCGCTCGGCGAGCACGGCCTGTTCCACGCAGTCGCGGATGACCTGGTGCTCGCGCTCGACCGTCGGATCGGCCAGCTGCGCTTCGAAGATGACGGAGAATTTCACGGCGTCCTCCAGGGGGTTGCGTCCCGTGCCCGGCCTTACTTCAATTCGTCATATGACTAGTAGTCAGATGCGAAGGAAGCAAGACGCACGGCGCCCCGAACTGCCGCCGACCGCCTGGGCCGTGCTCGGCCTGCTGTCCTTCCCGGGCGAGCGGACCGGCTACGAGCTGAAGAAGTGGGCGGACTCCTCGCTGCGCTTCTTCTACTGGTCCCCGGCGATCAGCCAGATCTACGCCGAGCTGCGCCGCCTGGAGGGACTCGGCTACGCGGCCTCCGAGCGGTCGGGGCCCGAGGAGCCGCGGACCAAACGCCGGTACGCCATCACCCCCGAGGGCCGCGAGGCCCTCGCGGACTGGGCCGCGGACACCGCCGAGGCCGGCCCCCCGGTGCTCAAGCACGGGGTGCTGCTGCGGGTGTGGCTGGGCCATCTGGCCGATCCGGCACGGCTGCGGGCGATGGTCGAGGAACACGTCGGACGGACCCGGGAGGGGCTCACGGAGGTGCGCGAGGCCCGCGCGCAGGCGGCCGGCACGTCCGAATGGGCCTTTCCGGAGCTGGCACTGCGCTGGAGCGAGCGTCAGCATCTGGCCGAACTGGAGCTGGCCGAGGCCCTGCTGGCCGACCTCGACGGCCTCGGGGCGGTGGGGCGTACGCATCCGGGGGCCCTCCCGCGTCAAGGCGGCGGGGACGCGCCCACGCCCGGGTGACGCGGCGGGGGGCCGGTGGGGTCCGGCGGACGGAAGGGGGCAGGCGGGTACTGGCCAAAGGGCATGAGGACGGTGCGTGCACGGACGGTCTCAACCCGCGCACGGCCCATTACGCTGCCTCCTTACCGCGCGGGCGGTCAGGGCCGCCGCGCGGGAGCCGCCGTCGACGGAAGCGAGAGAACCTTGACTTTCCTCACCATCGGTCACCGCGGGGTCATGGGCGCCGAACCCGAGAACACCCTCCGGTCGTTCGTCCGCGCCGAACGCTCGGGCATGGACCTCGTCCAACTGGATCTGCAGCTGAGCAAGGACGGTGCCCTCGTCGTCATGCACGACGCCGAGGTGGACCGCACCACGGACGGCTCGGGCGCCGTCGTCGACCTGACCCTCGCCGAGCTGCGGGAGCTCGACGCCGGGCAGGGCGAACGCGTCCCGGTCTTCGAGGAGGTGCTGGACGCGGTCCGCGCCCCGCTCCAGGCCGAGATCGGGGACGTTCCCGTGGCCGAGGCGCTGGCCGAGGTCATGCTGCGGCGCGACCTGACCTCGCGGGTGGAGGTCTCCTCGTTCCACGACGCGGCCCTCGGCGAGATGGCCCGGCTGGTGCCGGGCGTACGCCTCACCCTCACCGCGAGCCGGTACGGCGAGGACATCGTGGACCGGGCCCTGGCGGCCGGCGCCGAGACCGTCGCCCTGAACATCCGCCGGCTGACGCTGGAGACCGTGGAGTCGGCGCACGCGGCGGGCCTGCGGGTGGTCGGCTGGACCGTGAACACGCAGGAGCAGCTGCGGCTGGTGCGCGCCCTCGAACTCGACGGCGCGGTGACCGACTTCCCCGAGATCCGGCTGACCGGCCGGTTCACGGCGTAGTCGGAGGGCCGCTCGGCGGTCCCGGCGGGCGGTCCTGGAGGGTGGCCCGGTCAGAGGGCCTTGACCAGCAGCTCGAACTCCAGGTCGTCACGCTGGGGGATGCCGAAGCGCTCGTCCCCGTACGGGAAGGGGCTGGTCTTCCCGGTGCGCCGGTAGCCCCGGCGCTCGTACCAGGCGATCAGCTCCTCGCGGGCGGAGATGACGGTCATCTGCATCTCCCCCACCCCCCAGGCGTCCCGCACCCGGCGCTCGGCCTCGGCGATGATCAGCTTGCCGAGGCCCGCCCCCTGCAGTTCCGGGCGCACCGCGAACATGCCGAAGTACGCGCTGTCCCCGCGGTGTTCCAGCTGGCAGCAGGCGACGATCCGGCCCTCGCGCTCGACGACGAGCAGCGTGCTGTCGGTGGCGTCCACGATCGCCCGGACGCCCTCGGGGTCGGTGCGTTGGCCCTCCAGGATGTCCGCCTCGGTGGTCCAGCCGGCCCGGCTGGCGTCCCCGCGGTAGGCCGACTCGACCAGGGCCACCAGGTCCGCCACGTCGGCGGGGACCGCGTCCCGGAAGGTGGGGGCGGCCTCGGTACGGGTGGCGCTGGCGTCCATGGTGGATCTCCGTTCGCGTGCGGTGGTGCCGGGCTCCGTGCAGCCTAACCCGGCGGCGGGGGCGGCCGGACGGGGCCATCCGGCCGTTCCGCCCGGCCCCGAGCCGCGGCCGCGGCCGCCTCCCGGATTCCCTGCCGTTCCGCTCGTACTCCCCCGCGCTCCCTCCCGTCCCTCCTGCCGCTCCCGTCCGTCCCGTCCCTCTCCCGCCCCTTCTCACTCCCCGGCGCTCCCGCGCGCCCGCGTGCGCCCCCGGCCGGACGGGCATCCCTCTCCTTGTGGATCGGGTGTCTCGTACGACACCGCCGACCCGGGAGGGGGCCGCGCCGTGCACGGGACGACCACGACCGCCTGGCTGCTCGTGCTGCTGTGCGCGGCGAGCGGCGGCTCCTGCCTGCTGCGGCTGCGCACCGGCACCGCAGACGAGCGCGCGGGGGCGGGGGCGGAGGCGCTGATGGCCTTCGGCATGGCGGCGATGGCGGTGCCGGTGGCGGCCCTGTGGTCCCCGGAGTGGAGCCGGCTGGTGCTGGGCGGGGTGTTCCTGGGTGCGGGCGCGTGGGCCCTGTGGGGGCTGCGCCGCCCGGACTGCCGGCGGAGCCACCACGTGCACCACGCGGTGGGGTCGCTGGCGATGGTGTACATGGTCGCGGCGATGGCAGCGGTGCCCGGAACCGGCGCGGCGGCCCACCACGCGGTGCCGGGGGCGGGCGGCGTGCCGCTGCTGACGGGCGTACTGCTCCTCTATTACGCGGCGTACGTGCTGCGCGGCGGCCTGCGGCTCCTGCCGGTGACGGCCAGGGGCGGGGCCGGTGTCGGCGTGGGCGCGGGCGGCAGTGCGGGCGCGAGCGCGGGGGGCGGCGCCCCGGGGGCCGGCCGGGTTCCGGGCGCGGCGCGGGGCGAGGTCGCGGAGGCCTGCCGACTGGCCATGGGAATGGGGATGTTCGCGATGCTGGTGGGCCTGTGAGGGCCTGTGAGGGCCTGTGAGGGCCTGTGAGGGTTTGGGTGGGCCGACCTGACGGAGACGGCGTGGCGTCCGTCACTTGGGGGCCGGGGCCATACCCGGGGGTAGGGTCCCGCTCATAGGCTGGCGGACATGATGGTCCCCGCCGTTCTCCTCGTGCTCGGCGTCCTGACCGCTCTCGTCGCCCCCCGGCTGCTGGCCCGCGCCGACTGGACCGATCGCGAACCGGTGGTGGCGCTCTGGGTGTGGCAGTGCGTCGTGGCCGCGGTGCTGCTGTGCTTCGGGCTGTCGATGGTGCTGAGCGCGGCCGCCGCGTGGCAGGCGGTGCGCGGCCGGGTGTTCGCCGTCGCGCCCCACGGGGTGGTGGACGCGTACGCGCTGGGCGCGGGTGGTCCGTGGGCCGCCGGTACGGCGCTGCTGCTGGCCCTGGGCGGGCTGTGGACCGGTGCGATGCTCGCCGTCGAGGTGCTGCGGGCGCGGGCCAGGCGGCGGGCGCGGCAGGCCGAACTGCTGGTCCGGGCGCCGCTGCTGCCCGGCGAGGAGGCGAGTCCGGGGCGCCTGGTGGTGCTGGAGGCGCCGCGGCCCGAGGCGTGGTGGCTGCCGGGTGCGGCCCCGCAGCTGGTGGTGACCACGACGGCGCTGAACCGGCTCAAGGGACGCCAGCTGGACGCCGTACTGGCGCACGAGCAGGGTCACGCGGCGGCGCGGCACGACTGGCTGCTGCACTGCGGGCAGGCGCTGGCCGGCGGGTTCCCGCAGGTCCCGGTGTTCGCCGCGTTCCGCGCCGAGATGCACCGGCTGGTGGAGCTGGCCGCGGACGACGTCGCCTCGCGGCGGTACGGGCGGCTGACGATCGCGCTGGCGCTGGTCGAACTCAACGAGGACAAGGGCGTGTTCGGGCCCTGCCCCACGCCGCAGGCGCACGTGCCGCAGCGGGTGAACCGGCTGCTGTCCGCCGCGCCCCGGCTCACCGCCCTGCGCCGGCTGCGGCTGACCGCGGCCGCCGCGCTGGTCCCGGTGGTGCCGCTGCTGGTCACGTTCGTGCCGGGACTCACCGCGCTGGGGTAGGCGGCCTTGCGTCCGGGGTGGGCGTCGCCTGTTGGGCGGCGCCGGGCCTGGGCGGGCGTCGCCTGTTGGGCGGGCGTCGCGTGCCTGGCGCCCGGGCCGTCGCCCCGCGCCTCGCACGGCCCGAACCCGTCACAGCACGTGTCGTTCCTGCTGCGTGCCCCTCCGCCAGTCCCGCTCTCCGATGTGCGCCTCTCCCTCCCCCACGACAACCGGAGGCGTGCCCGGCGGTGCCGCGGTCGGCATCGGCACTCCGGATGGGCGAGGATCTGGAGGCATGCGCGTGTTCCTTCGGACGGGTCTGGCTGTTCTCGGTCTCACGGTGCTGCTGACGGTCCTGGTGGCCGTCCGCTGGCGGCCGCTGGTCTCCTTCGACGTCCGGGCGGCCGGTGCCCTGCACCGGCACGCCCTCGCGCACCCCGGCTTCACCCGGGTGAACCGGCTGCTCAGCGACTGGGTGTGGGATCCGTGGACCATGCGTCTGCTCGCCGCCGCGGCCGTGCTGTGGCTGCTGCGGCGGGGCGACCGGAGGCGGGCTCTGTACGTCGCGGTGGTCACCGTCCTGGGCGCCGGCGCCCAGCACGCGCTGAAGGCGCTGGTCGGCCGGGCCCGGCCGCGCTGGCCCGACCCGGTGGCCTCGGCTGAGTTCGCGGCGTACCCGTCCGGGCACGCGATGACCGCGGCGGTGGTGTGCGGGCTGCTGCTGTGGGCCTGCGGGCGGCCGCCCTGGGCGGTGGTCCTCGCGGCCGTGTCCGTGCTGGGTGTCGGGTTCACCCGGGTCTACCTGGGCGTCCACTGGCCCACGGACGTGCTGGGCGGCTGGCTGCTGGGCGCGGCCCTGGTCCTCCTGGCGGCCGCGGCGTACGAGCGCCCGCGCGCCCGGCGGTCGGGGCCCTGACCCGGGGCTGCGTCCGCGGCGGGCGTCCCGGCCGCGCCGGGAGGGTTTTCGGCGCCGGTTCTGGACGATCCCCCGCGTCGCCCAGAACCGGCCCCCGCCCACGACACAGGGCACCGGCAAGTGCCCCGGCGTGGTGTGCGCTGAGTATATTGGCTGTGAGCCAGTCAACGCAGGAGTAAGCATGTCCCCGCGCAGCCCGTCGGTCAATGAAGAGTTGCGCAGACGTTCTCGCGAGCGGCTGCTGCAGGCGACGGTCGAGCTCGTGGCCGAACGCGGGTACGAGGCGACGACGCTCGCGGACATCGCCGACCGGGCGGGCGCGGCGCGCGGCCTGGTCTCGTACTACTTCCCCGGGAAGCGGCAGCTGCTGCAGTCGGCGGTGCACCGGCTGATGCACCGGACGCTGTCGGCGGCGCTGGAGCGGGAGCCCCGGACCGAGGACGGGCGGGAGCTGCTGGCGCGGGCCATCGACGCGATCCTGGGCCTGGCGCTGGAGCAGCCGGTGCTGATGCGCACGCACATGGCCGGAATCCTGTCGGCCGACGGTTTCGTGCAGTGCCCCGAGCAGCAGCGGCTTGCCGAGCTGCTGCGGGGGACGGTCACGGCGTACGGCTCGCCCTCGGTGGACACCGACTACCCGCTGCTGCGCGCCCTGCTGATGGGGGCGGTCTTCGCCGTGCTGCTGCCCGGGGCTCCGATGCCGGTGGAGCGGCTGCGGGCGGAGCTGTTCCAGCGGTACGGGCTGGATTGGGAGCGGGGGGTGCCCCCGGGGCCGGAACCGGCCGGTGGCACCCCCCTGCGCTGCGCGGCGGACTGAGTCCGGTCCGCGGGCGCCTTGCGTCGGCGTCAGTACTGGTACTGCGGCTGGGTCTGGACGTTGAGGCGGTCCAGCCAGATGTCGGCGGCGGGCTCGGTGAGCTCGTCGTTGATCTTCAGGACGTCGAAGCCCTTGGCGATGTCGTTCGAGTAGATGTGGCCGTTGTAGTAGTACGCGGACCAGGAGCCGCCGGTGGTGATGGCGTTGGTCGAGAGGGGCCCGCGCTCGAAGTAGCCGATCTCGCGCGGGTTCGCGGAGTCGGTGAAGTCCCAGACGGAGACGCCGCCCTGGTACCAGGCCTGGACCATGATGTCGCGGCCGGGCACCGGGATCAGCGAGCCGTTGTGGGCGACGCAGTTCTCGGTGTCCGCCTGGTGGCGGGGGATCTTGAAGTAGCTGCGGAAGACCAGCTTGCGGGCGTCGCCCTTGCCGGTGATGTCGTAGATGCCGTCGGCGCCGCGGTTCGGACCGGTGGCCGCGTTGCAGGTGGCACCGACGCCGCCGCCCAGCTCGTCGGTGAAGACGACCTTGTCGGCGCGCTCGTTGAAGGTGGCGGAGTGCCAGAACGCGAAGTTGACGTTGTCCTGGACCCGGTCGATCACCTTGGGCTGCTCGGGCTTGCTGATGTCGAAGAGGATGCCGTCGCCCATGCAGGCGCCGGCGGCGAGCTTCTTCGAGGGCAGCACGGTGATGTCGTGGCAGCCGGTGGTCTTGGAGACGCCCGGGTTGGTGGGCGCGCCCGGGTTGCCGCCGTCCGGGAAGAGCACCGGGAAGGCCACGACGGCTGCCTGGGTGGGCGCCAGCTTCGGGACCTTGATCACGGAGATGCCGTCGTGCGGGGGCTGGCAGTCCGGGAAGGCCACGTTGGGCGAGTACGAGGAGACGTAGACGTAGATGTCGCGGCCGGCGGGCACCAGGGTGTGCGTGTGCGAGCCGCAGTTGGTCTCGACGGACTTGATGTACTTGGGGTTCTTCTTGTCCTTGATGTCGAAGATCTTGATGCCCTCCCAGGAGGACTTCTCCGACGCGGGCTGCGAGACGCTGTTGCAGGAGTCGTCGCTGCGGGAGGAGTCCGTGGAGAGGAAGAGCAGGTCGCCCTGGACCGAGATGTCGTTCTGGCCGCCGGGGCAGAGCACCTGGCTGACGACCTTGGGCGCGTGCGGCCGGCTGACGTCGTAGATCACGAAGCCGTCGTAGTTGCCCGCGTACGCGTACTTGCCCTGGAAGGCCAGGTCGCTGTTGGTGCCCTTGAGCTGGTCCTTGGGCAGGTTGACGAGGTGCTCGACGTTGTCGCTGTGGACGATCTCGTCCTGGCCGGGTATCTCCCCGCTCGCGATGGCGGCGCGGGCCGCGGCCGCGGCCTCCTGGGAGACCGGCTCCTTGGCCGGCGCGTCCCCGGGGTCGGGGGTGGCGGCCGCGGGGCCGGCCACCAGGAAAGTGGCCAGGAGTCCGGCCGCCGCTGCGGCCACACCCAGCCGTCTGCGCCTCGGTCGGTCGAGGTGCAACGAGGTCACTGCTTCCTCCCTGGAATCCGCTGTTGCAGAGATGGGAACGGAACATGGACCCCGGCAGTATGTTCTTTATCATGCCCATGGCAATAGATGGCGCATGACAGCGTTTACACGAGTGATACGAGTGACGTACGACCCGGCCCAGGACTGTACGCGTGACCGTACGACGCCAACTCCCCCAGGAGGACGCTGTGCTGATCCACCCTCATCTCCGTCTCGGTCTCCGTCTCGGTCTCGCCGGGGTGGTGCTGACCCTGGCCCTGACCGCGTGTGATGCGGGCGGTGGGGACGGGCGCGCCGAGGGGAAGGGTGCCGGAGCGGTGGTCGTCGCCCCGGGGAAGCCGGGCGAGCCGAACCGGAAGCTGACGGCCGAGGAGGCGGCGAAGGCCCGCCCCGACGACTCCCCCAACGCCGCCGACTTCGCCTACGTCCAGGGGATGATCGAGCACCACCGGCAGGCCCTGGTGATGAGCGCGCTGGCGCCGGAACGCGCCTCCGCGCCCGGCGTCAAGCGGCTCGCGGAGCGGATCTCCGCCGCCCAGCAGCCCGAGATCGGAGCGATGCAGGGGTGGCTGGCCGCGCACCCGGCCGGACGGCCCGCCGCGGGCCACCACGAACACGGGGGCATGCCCGGCATGGCCACACCCGAGCAGCTCGCCGGGCTGCGGGCGGCGCGCGGGGCCGACTTCGACCGCCGGTTCCTGGAGCTGATGATCGCGCACCACAGCGGTGCGCTCACCATGGCCGGCGAGGCCCTCCAGGGCGGGAACAACGTGACCGTCGAGGAGATGGCGACCGAAGTGATCGCCCAGCAGAGTGCCGAGATCAATCGGATGCGGGCCATGGGCTGACGCCTCGGTTGCCCGGTGGCATGCTGAAGACACCCTGCGGGAAGGAGCGCCGCCGTGCTTCGTGTCGCTGTCGTCGGTTCGGGCCCGAGCGGGGTCTACACGGCACAGACGCTCGTACAGCAGCGGGACGTGCCGGACGTCCGGGTCGACGTACTGGACCGGCTGCCCTGCCCGTACGGACTGGTCAGGTACGGGGTGGCCCCCGACCACGAGAAGATCAAGTCCCTCCAGGGCAGCCTGCGCACGGTGCTGGAGGACGAGCGGATCCGCTTCCTCGGGAACGTCGAGGTCGGCGGACCCGAGCTGTCCCCCGAGCGGCTGCTGGGGATGTACCACGCGGTGGTGTACTGCGTCGGCGCGGCACGGGACCGGCACCTGGAGATCCCCGGCGAGGGGCTGCCTGGGTCGTACGCGGCGACCGACTTCGTGTCCTGGTACAGCGCTCATCCCGATGCCGCCGACGACGGGTTCGGGCTGGGGGCCGTGAGGTCGGCGGTGGTGATCGGCGCCGGCAACGTCGCGGTCGACGTGACGCGGATCCTGGCCAGGGGCGAGGCGGAGCTGCGGCCCACGGACATGCCCCAGCCGGCGCTCGGCGCGCTGGCGCGGAGCGCGGTGCGCGAGGTGGCCATGGTGGCCCGCCGGGGGCCCTCGCAGGGGAAGTTCACCACCAAGGAGCTGCGGGAGCTGGGCACGCTGCCCGGGGTGGACACGGTGGTCGACCCGGCGGAGCTGGCGCTGGACCCGGACTACGCCGACCCCGGTGCGCTGCCCGCGGCGAACCGCCGGAACGTGGAGGTGCTGCGGGGGTGGGCCGACGCGTCGCCCGCGGGTGGATCGCGGCGGATCACCCTGCGGTTCTACCTGCGGCCGGTGGAGGTGCTGGCCGGGCCCGACGGGCGGGTGGCGGGGGTGCGCTTCGAGCGGACGCTGCCCGACGGCCGGGGCGGGGTGCGGGGCACCGGCGCGTACGAGGACGTCGAGGCCCAGCTGGTGCTGCGGTCGGTCGGCTACCTGGGGCGGGAGCTGCCCGGGCTGCCCTTCGACGCCCGCACCGGCACGGTCCCGCACGCGGCGGGGCGGGTGCTGCGGGAGGGTGCGCCGTCGCCCGGTGAGTACGTGGCCGGCTGGATCAAGCGCGGGCCGACCGGGGTGATCGGCACCAACCGGCCCTGCGCCAAGGAGACGGCGGGGGCGCTGCTCGCGGATGCGGCGGTGCTGGCGGCACGGGACGTCACCGGCGATCCGCTGGACGCACTGCGCGCGGCCGGCCTGCGGCCCGTGGAGTGGCGGGGGTGGCTGGCGATCGAGCGGGCGGAGGAGGAACTGGGGCGCTCGCTGGGGCGGCGGTCCGTGAAGATTCCGGATTGGGGTGGGTTGCTGGGGGCTGCCGCTGGGGGCGGGTGAGGGGCGCGGGTGGATGCGGGTGAGAGCCGAAGCCACGCCGTCCCGGAGCTGCGGGTGGTGCGGGGTCTGGGGGCGTCCAGGGAGGACACCTCAGGCCTGGCCGTGCCGGGTGCGATTCCCCGCACCCAGGTGCGGGCCCGCCCCACGGGGCGGACGCGTCCCCGTCCGTAGGCCCGCCGGCCGGCTCGGCGGCCTCCGGGCCGTCTGTGCCCCGTCATAAGCCGCCCAGGCTCGCTACGCACTTCTCCCGTTTCGGCGGCGGACGGCCGCCCGGGGCTCGCCGGCCGGCCGCGTCACGGGATCAGCCGCCCAGTCGGGCGGCCTCGGCCTCGGCGGCCTGGAGGACCGTGCCCAGGAGGCCCGGGAAGAGGGCGTTCAGGTCGCCCTCGCGGAGGGTGTTCAGCTTGGCGGTGCCGCGGTACTGCTGGCAGATCACGCCGCTCTCGCGGAGGACGCGGAAGTGGTGCGTGCTCGTCGACTTCGTGACGGGCAGTTCGAAGGCGGAGCAGGCGAGTTCGTCGTTCGCCTCGGCCAGTCTGCGGACCACGAGCAGTCGCATCGGGTCGGACAGGGCGTGCAGGACCGCGTCGAGGCGGATGTCCGCCCGTTCGGGGTGGGCCAGGGCGCGGCCGGGGGTCGTCTCGGTCTCGGTCACGAACCCAATGGTACGAGAACCGTCGTAGTTAGGGACATTGCGAGGCTGGTAGTCCGATGGGTGTCGTAGTACGGTGAGCTTCGTAGTACGGTGATCCACGTACCAGTCGCGTGAAACGGAGCTGCCTTCATGAGTGCCCTCTTCGAGCCCCTCACCCTGCGGTCCCTGACCTTTCCCCACCGCGTCTGGATGGCACCCATGTGCCAGTACTCGGCCGCACCCGAGGGGCCGCTCACGGGAGTCGCGACCGACTGGCACTTCGCCCACTACGCCGCACGCGCCACCGGTGGCACCGCCCTGGTGATCCAGGAGGCCACCGCCGTCTCCCCCGAGGGCCGGATCTCCCCGTACGACCTCGGCATCTGGAACGACACCCAGGCCGAGGCGCTGCGGAGGATCACCGAGTTCGTGAGCGCACAGGGCGGAGTCCCCGGTGTCCAGCTCGCGCACGCCGGGCGGAAGGCCTCGACCGAGCGGCCCTGGAAGGGTGGGGCGCCGGTCGGGCCCGAGGCGCACGGGTGGCAGCCGAGCGGGCCGAGCCCGGTGGCCTTCGCCGAGGGGCACCCCGTACCCCACGAGCTGACGGCTGATGAGATCCGGGAGGTCGTCGGGCAGTTCGGTGCCGCGGCGCGGCGGGCGCTGGCCGCGGGCTTCAAGGTCGTCGAGGTGCACGGTGCGCACGGCTACCTGATCGGCGAGTTCCTCTCGCCGCACAGCAACCACCGCACCGACGGCTACGGCGGCTCCTTCGAGAACCGGGTGCGCTTCGCGCTGGAGGTCGTGGACGCGGTCCGTGCCGAGTGGCCCGAGGACCTGCCGGTGCTGTTCCGGATCTCGGCCACCGACTGGCTGGACGAGGGCGGCTGGACCGGCGACGACACGGTCCGCTTCGCGGCACTGCTCAAGGAGCACGGTGTCGACCTGCTCGACGTCTCCACCGGTGGGAACGCCGCGGGGGTGCGGATCCCCGTGGCCCCCGGCTACCAGGTGCCCTTCGCGGCCCGGGTGCGCGCCGAGACCGGGCTGCCGGTGGCCGCCGTCGGCCTGATCACCGACCCGGCGCAGGCCGAGAAGATAGTCGCCAACGGGGAGGCGGACGCCGTCCTGCTGGGCCGCGAGCTGCTGCGCGACCCGTACTGGGCGCGCCGGGCCGCCCGCGAGCTGGGGGCGGAGATCCGTACGCCCGGTCAGTACGCACGCGCCTGACGTGGCCCCGGCCGCCCCTGCGAGGGGGTGGCCGGGGTCGTGGTCAGTCGTCCGGTTCCATGCGGCTCCAGTGCCGGACGATGGCGTCGAGCAGTGAGTTCTTGTCCTGGTCGGGGTTGAGCGCGTACAGCACCTGCCCCAGCCTGAGGGCGGCGGCCACCCGCTCGCCCGGCTTCAGCTCCAGCTTGGCCATCACCTGGCTCGCGGTGACGGGCAGGACGCGCCCCGTCTCGGCCAGCAGGGCGTGCTCCATGTGCCGCTGCGTCACCGTCTCGATGTCCGACCGCGCCGAGGCGACGGACAGGGTGCGGTCCCAGCGGGGGCGGTGGCGCTCCCGTACCTCCCTGAGTTCCAGGTTCTTCACGCCCAGGTCGCCTGCGGCCCGCTCCAGGTGCTGCCGGTAGTCGATGAGGACGCCCGACCGGCCGAGCCTGGTCTTCCAGTGTTCGAGGAGCGCCTCGGCGTCCACGTCCTGTTCGATGGCCCGGGCAATCCCGATGGCCACGCCCAGGTACGCGACGGCCGCCTCCAGCAGGGTCTCCAGGCACAGGGTCCAGTCGGCCCCGCTGGGCACCCGGGAGCCGCAGGCCCGCCGGAACCAGGCGTAGCAGTCCTCCTGGATCTCGCGGTCCCGGGGCACCGCCGGGTCCAGGTTGTGCGAGAAGCGGGTCCGCAGCTTCTGCAGGTCCGACTGGAACACCTGGGCCGCCTCGACACCCACCCCCACCCGGTTCGCCTGGTCCAGCAGGAACGTGAAACTGACCGCCCACGCCTCGTGCAGCCAGGAGCTGAGCCAGATCGTCGAGGTGAGGAAGCCGTGCTGGGCGTCGTCGAGGACGGGCCGCGGCGCGGTCACCGGGTCGCCGACGGGCAGGGCCGTCAGCGCCTGGCACAGGTTCTGGAGCTCCTGACCGCGCAGGTCGAGCCGGGACACCATCGCGACCGGGGCCTCGGCCTTCGCCGGCTCGGTGGCCACGCGGCTACCCCTTTTCCGGGTGCGGGAACGGCGTACCGGGGGCGCGGGAGCCCCCCGACGGCCTGCCGGGCTCGGGCTCGGACGCGGGTCCCGGGATGAGCCCGGAGACCAGGTGCGGCGGGAGTTTGTAGTGCGGCCGCCGGGCGGGTTCCAGTATCGCCCCGCGCAGGTTGAACGTGACGAAGGCCTCCGGCAGGGCCAGCCCACGGGCCGGTTCCGCGATCCCGAAGTCGTGTGGCTGGAAGGGGATCTCGCGGGCCAGCTCCTCGACCCAGCACATGCCCTTGCGCTGGTCCGGGTCCACCCGGCGGACCGTGGGGTGGAACCTGCGGGGGTGGCCCTCGGTGTCGCTGGCCACGTACATGGTCACGATGCGGCGGCGGAACTGGTGCGACTGGCGCTCGGCCTTGCGGAAGGCGTCGAACGCGGAGCCCAGCTGGCCCAGGTGGAAGTGGGCCAGGGCCCGCATGAACTCCACCCGCAGGTTCGAGAGGTCGTCCAGGGCCTGGAGCTTGCCGGCCAGCTCCAGGCACTCGTGCCAGTCCTGACGGCCCAGCGGGAGGGTCAGCCGCTCGCCCTCCATGAAGCGGTGGCCGGTCTTGGCCATCCAGAAGAGGTCCACCAGCAGCCGCAGGCAGCGGCGGTCGTCGATGGTCCCGGCCTTGGACTGGAGGTGGGCGAAGGCCACCCGGATGCCGTCCGGGTCGGGGTCGTTGCGGACCAGGCCGCTGACCCGCAGGGCGTAGAGGTAGGCGGCGAGGGGCTCGTCGTGCTCGGCCAGCTCGCGGAGCTTCTCGTCGGCGATGCGCTCCTCGTTCGCTACGGCGGCGATGTCGGAGAAGCGGGCGTTGTACTTGGCCTCCTGCTTCGGACTCAGGTCGCCCACCTCGATGAGCAGCAGCCGGGAGAGGCACTCGGCCAGCAGCTCGTCCAGCTCACGCGGCGGCAGGGCCTCCCTCTTGACGATCTCCAGCGTCACCCAGCAGACCACGTCGACCGGGTAGTACTTGTCGGCCGAGATGCCCATCGACTCGGAGGTGATCCGCAGGACGCGCTTGAGCAACGCCCGCATGCGCTCGACCGGCATCGGGTCGGGCGCCTTGCCGTCCGGGCCGCTGCGCAGCAGCTCGTAGATCTGCGCGCCGACCACGCTGGCCTGTTCCACCATCAGGTTGGCGCGTACGCCGGAGCGGCTGGAGAACGGGCCGCCGGCCAGCGCGTTCTCGACCACGTCCTCGGCGCGGCGCAGCACGTCGGTGCGCTTCTCCGCGTCGGCGATCTTCTTGGTCTGCGCGTACTTGACCCACTCGCGGCACAGGTTGGTCTCCAGGAGCGCCAGCCTCGGGTTGGACACGATGGCGGCGCCGTTGGCCCGGGCGAACGCGTCGGCGATGCGGAGGAAGTGGGGGGCGTAGCGCTCCTCCTGCTCCCCCTGCGGGCCTATCCGGTTCAGCAGGTCGACGGCGAACTGCACTTCGCTGCCGCCGCCCGTGGTCGAGTCGGGGCGCACCTCGGCGAGGGCCTCGGCGATGGCCTCGATCTCCGACTCGTCGCTGGTCCGCTCCGCCTTGACGAGGATCTCGGCCTCGAGTTCGTTGCGTGCGGACAGCGCGTAGTTGCCGTTGCGGTCCTCCAGCCAGCGGATCAGGTCGATCTTGCCGAGGAGCTGCGGCAGGTTGCGCACGCCGTCGCGGCCGACCACGCGCAGGGCCAGCTCCAGTGGGATGGCCTGGCCGTGCCGGGAGACCACGAGGACGATGTTGACCAGCCGCTCGTAGGGGCCCCGGTACGAGGAGCCCTCGCCGTCCTCCCCGATGTTGCTGAGGGTCTCCTCCAGCTTGTCCACCAGGCCGGCCTTGTGGAGGGCGGCGGCCATCGCGGTCTGGGGCACGTACTCGCCCGAGGTGCGGACCTCGGCGGCGAGGGCGCTCTCGGCGTGCCTGAGCTCCAGCACCAGTCCCCCGCTGACCGGGCCCCGGGTCTCCGGGAGCAGGCGGTAGAGGGCGGAGAGGAAGGTCCGGTCCTTCTGGATCACGGACCAGTCGGTGGCCGGGATGATGATCCCGAGGGAGCCCAGGTGCGCCGTGAAGCGGACCATCTCCTCCTTGTCCTCCAGGACGGCGGGGGCCCGGACGATGTGCCGCTTGTCGTCGGACTTGCTCACCCGGCGCCGCTGGGCCGGGGCCTTGGCGGCGCGCTTCCTGGCCTGGGCCTTCGCCTTGTGCTGGAGGTCGTCGTCCTCGGCGGTGCTGTAGCAGCTGCCGACGACGACGGCCCGGCGGCCGCGCGAGTCGAGGTACTTGGCCAGCCGGAAGTACTCGTCCGCGTCGACCATGCCGTCCCAGACGATCAGGGTGCTGGCGTTGGTGATCCGCTCCGCCCACTCGCAGAACGGGTCGATGGCGTCGTACGAGGGGCGGTTGGCACGGCGCGGGATGTGCAGGACGGCGTGCTGCTTCTGCTTGCCGATGGCGTACGCGAGCGAGGCGAGGGCGATGGTCTTGCCCGTGCCGGTCTGGCCGACGAGGAGGAGCGGGCGTTCCAGCAGGCCGCGGCCCGACAGGGCGCCGTCGACGCGTTTGCGCAGCTCGCCCTCGTAGTCGCGGCGGAACGGCAGCCCGGCGGCCACGGCGGACCAGATGGAGGAGGACTCGCTGGCGCCGAGGAACTCGCGGAAGCGGGCGTAGCGCAGTTCCGGGGACTGGCTGGCGGGCGGGGTGAGCAGGTCGGCGTCGATGGGCTGGCCGAAGGAGGAGACGGCGTTCCAGATGTCGCGGGGGACTTCGTGGAGCCCGACGCCCTGCTCGGAGACCAGCTCCAGCTGGTGGCCGCCGGAGTCGAAGCGCAGCCGGTCGGAGAGGGCGCCGCGTTCCTTGGCCTCCTGGACGTAGCTGGCGAAGTCCTCCTCGTGCGGGACGAGCACGCCGGACTCGACTGCGGCTGCGACGTACTCGTCCTCCAGCTCGATCTCGGTGGCGGAGAACAGGTGCGCCTGGCCCTGGCCGAGGCGGCTGAGCATGCCGTAGAGGTCCTCGGGGCCGAACCAGTCGTCGGTGCTCCACGCCTCGATGATCAGCACGCCGCGCGGGGTGATCAGCTCGTCGGGCAGGCGCTGGGCGAGGGACCGGGCCTCGGAGCGGCGGGCGCCGAGCTCGATCCGGTTGGTGGGCGGCTGGCTCTCCGGCGGCTGGTCGGCGCCGCCGAACAGCAGGACGGCCTGGACCTGGGTGCGGCTGCGCGGCGCGGCCGGGCGGAACTGCGAGGACACCACCGGCTGGACGGTGCGCGACTCGTTGCGCAGGGCCCGGACGAAGAGGGAGTCGATGGCGGTGCTGAACACGCCGTTCCAGGGCAGGTCGGCGACGACCTTGAGCCAGGCCGGCTCGGCGAGGTTGGCGGCGGAGCGGGCGAGGGCGGCCAGCACCGGCTGGCGGCGCGGCGCCGGCACGCGGAGGAGGGAGGTGTAGAGGTCCTGGGCCTCCGTGCCGCCGCCGGCGGCTCTGGAGACCGGTCCGGCGAGGGGGTCGACCCCGCTCTCCAGGAGGAGGTACTTCTGCCCCAGGAAGAGGAAGCAGGGACCCTGTTCGAGGCGGCCGATCAGATCGTCGTGCTGGGCTGTCATCACACTCCTCGCGGCGGATGCTGGCCCGACTCAGCCTAGGAGACGGGGGGTTGGGAGGGGGGCGCGTTTGCCCCAACTGGTGACGGGGGTGCACGCGGGGGGCGTCGGGGGCGGGGCCGCCGCCGGTGCCGGGGAGCGGGGCGGGGCGTGCTCCGGGGGCGGGGGCGGGGCACGCTCCGGGGCCGTGCCGGGGGCGGCGGGCTCGTGCCGGGGCCTGGGGCGCGTACGCCGTGTCGGGGGGCCGTTGTCCGTGGGCGGGTGCAGAGTGGGCAGGGGCCGGGCCCGAGCCGCGGGACCGGAGACCGCACGTCCGGAGGTGTCGGGCATGACCGACGTACTGCTCGCCGTGGGCACGAGGAAGGGCCTCTTCCTCGGCCGCAGGAGGAAGGACCGCTGGGAGTTCACGGGGCCGCACTTCAACGCCGAGGCCGTGTACTCGGTGGCCGTCGACCGGCGCGGTGCGGTGCCGCGGCTGCTGGTGGGCGGGGACAGCTCGCACTGGGGCCCGTCGGTGTTCCACTCCGACGACCTGGGCGCCACCTGGAGCGAACCGGCCCGGCCGGCCGTGCGGTTCCCGAAGGACACGGGGGCCTCCCTGGAGCGGGTCTGGCAGCTGCGCCCGGCCGGTCCGGCCGAGCCGGGGGTGGTGTACGCGGGCACGGAGCCAGCCGCGCTCTTCCGCTCCGAGGACGGCGGCGAGAGCTTCGAGCTGGTCCGCTCCCTGTGGGAGCACCCGACGCGGTCGAAGTGGGTGCCGGGCGGCGGTGGCGAGGGCCTGCACACCGTGCTGACCGACCCCCGCGACCCGGGCGCGCTGACGGTGGCGGTCTCGACGGCCGGGGTGTTCCGGTCGCGGGACGGCGGCCGGAGCTGGGACCCGTCCAACACCGGGATCTCCGCGGTCTCCCTGCCGGACCCGAACCCGGAGTTCGGCCAGTGCGTCCACAAGATCGACCGGGACGCCGTGGACCCCGACCGCCTCTACCTCCAGAACCACTGGGGCGTGTACCGCAGCGACGACGCGGGGGCGAACTGGACGGACATCGGCGGCGGGCTGCCCTCGGACTTCGGCTTCGCCGTCGCCGCCCATCCGCACCGCGCGGACACGGCGTACGTCTTCCCGCTGAACGCGGACGCCGACCGCGTCCCGGCCGGCCACCGCTGCCGGGTCTTCCGCACCACGGACGCGGGCGCCACCTGGGAGCCGCTCTCGGCGGGCCTGCCGGCCGACGACCACTACGGCACGGTGCTGCGCGACGCGCTCTGCACCGACGACGCGGACCCCGCGGGCATCTACTTCGGCAACAGGAACGGCGAGTTGTACGCCTCGGCCGACGACGGCGACACCTGGCGCCTCCTCGCCTCCCACCTCCCGGACGTCCTCTGCGTCCGCGCGGCAGCACTCGAACCCTGAGCCCGGGCGCGCCGCGAGGGGCGCCCGGGGAATCGGCTACGGGAGGGTCCAGTCGACCGGTTGGGCGCCCTGGCGGGTGAGGAGGTCGTTGGTGCGGCTGAAGGGGCGGGAGCCGAAGAAGCCGCGGTCCGCGGACATGGGCGACGGGTGGGCCGACTCGATGGCCGGGAGGTCGCCGAGGTGGGGGCGGAGGTTGCGGGCATCGCGGCCCCAGAGCACGGACACCATCGGGGTGCCGCGGGCGACCAGGGCGCGGATGGCCTGTTCCGTGACCTCTTCCCAGCCCTTGCCGCGGTGGGCGCCGGGCTGGCGGGGCGCGGTGGTGAGGGCCCTGTTCAGCAGCAGCACGCCCTGGCGGGTCCAGGGCGTGAGGTCGCCGTTGGAGGGTCTGGGCAGGCCGAGGTCGGTGTGGAGTTCCCGGAAGATGTTCTCCAGGCTGCCCGGCAGCCTCCGCACGTCGGGCGCGACCGCGAAGCTGTGCCCGATGGCGTGGCCGGGGGTGGGGTAGGGGTCCTGTCCCACGATGAGGACGCGCACTTCGTGGAAGGGCTGCTGGAAGGCCCGCAGGATGTTGGGGCCGGCCGGGAGGTACGTGCGTCCGGCGGCGACCTCGGCGCGCAGGAAGTCTCCCATCGCCGCGATCCGCCCGGCCACGGGGCTCAGCGCGTCCGCCCACCCCTGCTCGACGAGTTCGTTCAACGGTTGTGCTGCCACGAGTGATCACTCTACTGGCGCACAGGAGGGGCCCGGACGCCGGAGATTGTACCTTCAGCAGATAAATACGGACAGATGCCGCCCGACTGGGCCCCTCCCGAACAGCAGGTCCGGGAAAACCAGTAGCATGCGGCCGCATGAGCTCCCCCACTGGGCCTGGTGGCCTGCCCGTACGAATGCCGCGACCCCGCCAGACCGGACGTCACCGTCGTCCCGAGCCCGCGGTGGCGCCCGAGGGCGCGCCGTCGCTGGTGCTCGCCGTGCCCGGCGTCCCCTCGGCCGCGACGCGGTCCCTGGCGGAGGAGACCCTCAGCATCGCCCGCTCGGAGCTGCCCGGCCTCGACGCCCGCATCGGCTACCTCGACGGCGATGACGCCGAGGGTTCCGAGTTCCCGACCCTGCAGGCCGTGCTGGGCGCGGTCGAGGCCGAGCGCGAGGCGCGTGCCGAGTTCGCCCGTGCCGCCGGCCAGGAGGTGCCGAAGCAGGACGGCCCGTCCTCCGTGGTGGTCCCGCTGCTGGCGGGCCCGGACAGCGCGCTGCTGCGCCGGATCCGTCAGGCGCTGATGGACAGCTCCGCGCCGGCCGAGCTGGCCGACGTGCTCGGTCCGCACCCGCTGCTGGCAGAGGCCCTGCACGTGCGCCTGTCGGAGGCGGGCCTGGCCCGCGCCGACCGCGCCCGGCTGTTCACGGTGGCCACGGCGGCCGACGGCATCATCCTGGGCACCGTCGGCGGCGAGGAGGCCGTGCAGGCCGCCGGGATCACCGGCATGCTGCTGGCCGCCCGTCTCGCGGTGCCGGTCATGGCGGCCGCTCTGGACCAGGAGGGTTCGGTGGCCTCGGTCGCCGACCAGCTGCGGGGCTCCGGCTCGGTGCAGCTGGCGCTGGCCCCGTACCTGATCGGCCCGGAGGCCGCCGAGGGCCTGCTGGACACCGCGTGCAAGGAGGCCGACTGCGCCACCGCCGAGCCGCTGGGCGCCTACCCGGCGCTGGGCAAGCTCGCCGTGGCCCAGTACGCGGCGGCGCTGGGCATCGCCCAGCCCGCACAGGGCGCCCCGGTGCGCTGACCCGCCCGGACGCCCGCAGGGCCCGCCTCCCGGCGCCGGGAGGCGGGCCCTGCGGCGTTTCCCGCCTCTGGAGCTCCAATGGCGCCCGGTGGGGGTCGGCAGGCGCTCTGGCGGCCGGCAGCCCGTTCCGGGGGCCGGTCAGGCGAAGACCACGCAGGTGGCCGCCGGTACGTCCACGCTGCCCGTGCGGCGCGGCAGGCCGGTCTCCGGGTCCACGTCGAACCAGGTCACGTCGCCGGAGCGCTCGTTCGCCGCGTACAGGCGCCGCCCCACGGGGTCGAGGGCCAGGTCGCGCGGCCACACGCCGCCGCAGTCCACGCTCGCCGTGAGGGCGGCGCCCGCCCCGTCCTCGTCGAGCGCGAGCACGGCGACGGTGTCGTGGCCGCGGACCGCGGCCCACAGGAAGCGGCCGTCCGGGTCCGCGACGAGGGCGGAGGGGTAGCCGCGTACGTACTCGGAGGCCTCCTCGGGGGCGACCGGGACCTCGGCGACGGGTTCCGCGGCGCCCTTCTCGGGGTCCCAGCGGCAGACGGTCAGGGTGGGTGCCAGCTCGTTCAGGACGTACAGGTGCCGGCCGCCGGGGTGGAAGGCGAGGTGCCGCGGGCCGCTGCCGGGGCGCAGGGCGGTCTCGGCGTGCGGGCGCGGCGGGTGGGCGGTGTCGCCGGCGGGGTCGAGCGCGAGGACGCGCAGGGAGTCCGTACCGAGGTCGACGCAGACGGCCCAGCGGCCGCTGGGGTCGGGCAGCACCTGGTGCGCGTGGGGGCCGGTCTGCCGGACCGGGTCGGGGCCGCTGCCGTGGTGACCGAGGACGGCAGGGGGGCCGGCGAGGCCGCCGCCGGGGGTGCGGCGCAGGGCGCCGACGCCGCCGGAGGTGTAGTGGGCGGTGAGCAGCCAGGGTCCGGCGACGCTGAGGTGGGTGGGTCCGGCGCCGCCGACCGGTTCCGGGTCGCCGAGCGGATACGGGCCTTCCGCGCCCAGCGCGAAGGCCGCGGCCGTGCCGTGCTCGCCCTCGCTGACCGCGTAGAGCACCGGCGCATCGGGGGCGAGCGCGAGGTAGGAGGGGTCGGCGAGGACGCCGGTCGTGCCGAGGAGGGTCAGTTCCCCGGTCGCCGGGTCGAGGGCCGCGGTGGTGATGCCGCGGCCGCCCGCCGAGGTGAAGGAGCCGATGTGGGCGCGGCGGCCGCCGTCGGCCGCGCCGCGCTGTCCGGTGTCCTCGTTCACGATGGTGCCCTTCCCGGTCGACGTGGGTCCCGTCCCGGCCGACCGTAGCAGAAGGTCTAGACCAAGTCGGTGCCCTGGGCCCGGGCTTGGGCCCCCGGGTTCTGCACGTAGGCGGGGCTGCTCTCGGTGGTGTCGTACGTGCGGTGGAAGACGGGGGTGGCGGAGCCCGAGATCGGCGGGACGATCCAGGACCAGTCCGCGCCCACGGTGCGGCCCTTCTGCTCCTCGCGGTCGAGGTGGGTCAGGAAGCGGCGGGACTCGGTGTGGTGGTCGGTGATGGTCACCCCGTCGCGGTCGAAGGAGTGCAGCACGGCCCGGTTCAGCTCGACCAGGGCGCGGTCCTTCCACAGGGAGCGGTCGCTGGAGGTGTCCAGCCCCAGCCTGCGGGCGACGGTCGGGAGCAGGTTGTAGCGGTCGGTGTCGCCGAGGTTGCGGGCACCGATCTCGGTGCCCATGTACCAGCCGTTGAAGGGGGCGGCGGGATAGCGCACCCCGCCGATCTCCAGGCACATGTTGGAGATCGCGGGGACTGCGTGCCAGCGCAGTCCCAGGTCCCGCCAGTGGTCGCCCTCGGGGTGTTCGATGGGGACTTCGAGGACGGCGTCCGGGGGGAGTTCGAACCACCGGGGCTTGTCGTCGCAGCCCTGGACCACCAGGGGCAGGACGTCGAACGGGGTGCCGGGGCCGCCGGGCCAGCCGAGCCGCCGGACCCCCTCGGTGAAGCCCCGGTTGCGCGGGTCGCCCTGCATGCCGTGTTCGGGGCCGTACCCCGCGTACCGGATGAGCTGTTCGTTCCAGATGACCGGACCCGGCCGGTCCGGGGTGTCCGGCGCGAAGACGGTGATGGTGGGCCGCACCCGGCCGGCGTTGGTGGCCTCCCTCAGGTGCTCGACGCACTGGGCGGCGATGTCGTCGGCGCCGGTGAGGTCGCGGTGGTCGCGTACGCGCAGGGAGTTCCAGTAGAGGCGGCCTATGCAGCGGTTGCTGTTCCGCCAGGCGACGCGGGCACCGTGGACCAGTTCCTGCGGGGTGTGGCGGTAGGTGCCGCTCTCCTCGATCTCCTTCCACACCACGGCGAGCCGGTCGTACGGATCGCCGGCCTCCGGGTTCTCCCGGTGGTGGAGCCGGATGAACTCCTTGGCCGCCGTCCACACATGAGCGGCCGTCGAGCGCAGCTGCAGTATTTCCATTCCGGGCGGTTACCCCCTTACCGGCCAGATCCACCCTGTACATGCCGGATGAATGTGCTGAGAACAAGCACCCGTTGTACATGCCGCAGGTCAGAGAGTGACGTACGGCGCGCCCGGATCGGTGAATATCCTTCACCCGTTCGAGGGATCACCCGCAGAGGAATGCCGGAACACGCCCGCCGGGCGGGCGGACGTGGTAATGGGGCGTCAGGAACGCACCAGCGACGCGCGGGGCGCGGTGCGCAGCGGCGCGTCGAGTTCGGCCAGCAGCCGCTCCAGACCGTGCAGATGGGCCAGCGCCGGCTCGCCCGCGGGAGCCGCCGGGCGGTGCCCCCGTACGGCGCCGTCGGCCGCGCCGGGCCCGGCGCCGGGCACGGTGAGCGCCTCGACCGCGGCCTCGACGCGCCAGCAGGCGGCGGCCAGCCGGGCGTCGTGCCCGGCGTCCGGGTCGGCGGCCACGGCCGCGAGCCCGCGCACCTCGCGGGCGCACTCGTCCAGCAGCGCGATCACGGCGCGCGCCCGGGCCTTGCGGGCGCGGTACGGGCTGAGCGGGTGGACCAGCGGTGCCAGGGACATCCGCACCCGGCCGAGCAGCAGCTCCAGTTCGGCGGCGTGCGGGGCGGGGTCGGCGGTCGGCGAGCCTGCCAGGCGGGCGGCGGCCTCGGCGGTGGCGGCGTGGACGGAGCGCAGCGCGCGCTGGATCCAGGCGTCGTTCGTGGCGTGGGTGGTGACCGGCAGCACCAGGACCACGGCGAGGGCGGCGCAGACCGCACCCACGGCGGTCTCGGCGAGCCGGAGCACGAGCAGGGCCGGGTCGAGGACGCCGAGCAGGCCGTACAGCAGTCCGGCCATCACCGTGACCGCGAGCATCATCCAGCTGTACGAGACCGGCGCGGTGTAGAAGATGCCGAAGACGCAGAGGGCGACCAGCACCACGGTGGGTGCGGCGGCGCCGTGCAGAGGGATCGCGACGAGCATGCCGACGGCGATGCCGATGAGGGTGCCAAGCACCCGGCGGAAGCCGCGGACCAGGGTCTCGCCGCGCGAGGCGGTGTTGACGAAGATCCACCAGGCGGTGCCCACGGCCCAGTACCAGCGGTCCTCGGAGAGGCCCTGGCCGATGGAGAGGGCGACGGCACAGGCGGCGGTGGCCTGGAAGGCCTGCCGCGTGGTGGTGCGCGCCAGGCCCCGGCCGGGCAGCGGCGGCGGCACGGGGGCGGGCGGGGTGCGGCGCTCGATGGGCCAGAGCACGAAGCGGACCAGGGCGGCGGCGGCCAGGGCCAGGCCGACCGCCGCGTACAGCTCGGGCAGCTGGCCGGGGACGGCGTGGAGGAACTGCGTGATGAAGAAGTTCATGAACGCGAAGATCCCGAGCGCGTGGCCGCGGGGCCCCCAGCGGCGGGCGTAGACCCCGCAGAAGACGACGGCCACGAAGGCCGCGTCGCGGGCCATCGGGACCCCGTGCAGGGTGGTCGCCAGGGCCAGGACGGGGAAGCCGGCGGCCGGCAGGAGCGCGGTGGTCCGGGCCTGGGCGCGCACGGTGGCGTCGGTGACGGTGAAGAGGGCGAGCAGGGCCGCCAGGCCTCCGGTGATGGAGGCGGTGAGCGAGAGGCCGGCCAGTTCGGCGACGGCGACGGCGAAGCCCACGCCGATGACGGCGCGGGACGAGTTCCTCAGCCTCAGGTGCCCCGGGTCAGGAGCCACGAACATCCTCTTCACGGCGGTGGGCCGCCCCCCTTGTCGTGCTCGACGCCGCGCCTGGGCCTCCCGGGGGTGGTGGGGGCCGCAGGCACGACGAAGGCACCGCGGTCCGGTCCGGCCTCGTTGCCGGTCCGGCGCTGCGGCGCCGTAAGTACATGGATACTGCACAGATAAACATCTCAAAGGTGTCTGGCTCAACTGGCGGCCGGTCGGGTGGGCCATTGGCTCAGTCCGGTGGCCGAGAGGTGGGCCATCCGGCTGCCAACGGCCCAGGTGCGGGCGGCAGCCCTGCCGGCAGGGTGACCTGGGACATCGTCGGCCAGGGCTGTCCTGCGCACCGCCCGTTCGGCGCAGTCCCGCGCGACCGGCAGGTCCGGGCCGCCTTGACTGGCGGAATGGAGGCCACGTCGACAGCGCCGCCGCCGGGCGCCGCGTACCGCAACCTGGTCCTGGCCACGGTCGGCTTCACCCTGACCTTCTGGGCCTGGGACCTGATCGCCCCGCTCGCCGGGGACTACCAGGACCGGCTCGGGCTGAGCTCTTTCGAGCAGTCGCTGCTCGTGGCGGTGCCGGTGCTGGTCGGGTCGCTCGGGCGGATCCCGGTCGGCGCGCTGACCGACCGCTACGGAGCGCGGCTGATGTTCCCGCTGGTCTCCGCGCTGACCATCGTGCCGGTGCTGCTGCTGGTCGTCGTGCGGGACAGCTATCCGCTGATGCTGGCGGTGGGGTTCCTCCTGGGGCTGGGCGGCACGACGTTCGCGATCGGGATCCCGCTGGTGAACTCCTGGTTCCCGCCCGCCCGGCGCGGCTTCGCGCTCGGCGTGTTCGGCATGGGCATGGGCGGCGTGGCCCTGTCGGGGTACATCACACCGCGGCTGGCCGAGCACGGCTACGCCCTTCCGTTCACCGTGGTGGCCGTCGCCCTCGCCGGGTACGCCGTCCTGGCCGCGCTGCTGCTGCGGGACCGGCCGGACCGGCCCGTGCCGACCGCCTCGCTCGCGGAGCGGCTGGGCGCGGCCGGGCGGCTGCGGGTGACGTGGGAGCTGGCCGCGCTGTACGCGATCGGCTTCGGCGGCATCGTCGCCTTCGGCGTGTACCTGCCGACGTACCTGAAGACCTGGTACGGGCTGTCGGCGACCGACGCCGGCACCAAGGCCGCCGGCTTCGCCCTGGTGACCGTGGTGTTCCGGCCGGTCGGCGGCTGGCTGTCGGACCGGATCCACCCCGCGCGGGTCACGGCGGGGGCGCTGGGCGTGGTGGCGCTGCTCGCGGTCGTCCAGGCCTTCGACCCACCGCTGAACCCGGTCGGCACGATCGCGCTGCTCTGCATGGCGGCCGGCCTCGGCACCGCCAGCGGCAGCGTCTTCGCGCTCGTCTCCCAGGTGACCCCGCAGGCCCAGGTGGGCAGCGTGACGGGCATCGTCGGCGCCACCGGCGGCCTGGGCGGGTTCGTGCCGCCGTTGGTGATGGGCGCGATCCACAGCGCGAAGGACTCCTACTCGATCGGCTTCATGCTGCTGTCCGACCTCGCCCTCGCCGGCGCCGTGTACGCGTACGTCCGGATGCGGACCGTCCGCCCGGCGGACGCGGAGCGGCCGGACCGGGCGGTGCGGTCGGGCGTCTGACACGGGCGGGGGGCGGGGGGCGCGCGGCGCCGGGGCACCGGGGAGCGGCGCGGGGCGGTCCCGGGCGGCGCGGGAGCGGCTTCGGGCGGCGCGGGAGCGGCTCCGGGCGGCGCGGGAGCGGCTCCGGGCGGCGCGGGAGCGGCTCCGGCCGGCCTGGCGTGAACGGTGACCGGCCCGGTCACGGCTCCTGGAGCACGGACAGCACGTTGCCCGCCGGGTCCTTGAACCAGGCGATGGCCGGCCCGGGAGGGTTCTCGCGGGCGATGCCCTTGTCGTCCTGCCCGAAGCCCTCGTACCGCTCGAAGGCGATGCCGAGGGCGGCGAGGCCGTCGACCGCCTCGTCGATGTCGTCCACCCGGAAGTTCAGCACGGTGTAGGTGGCCGGGGCGTGGTCGTCCTTGGGGTAGACCAGGACGTCCGCTCCGCTGCCGAGGTGGAGGAAGAGCATGCCCATGTCCTCCGAGACCCGGATCCCGAGCGTCTCGCCGTAGAACTTCCTGGCCGTCTCGATGCTGTCGACCGAGAAGCCGCTGAACGCCCTGCTCTCTCCCAGCATGACGGTGGTCCTTCCGTTGCTCGCGGCCACGTCCGCGCACGCCCCCGGTCCCGCCCCGTCCCCTCCATCGTCTCCCGCCGGGCAGCGGCACACAAAGGGGCGGCCGCGCGACCTCCCGTACCCCTGGACTCCCGTGCCCGGAACTCCCGGGCTCCCCTACTCCCGTACTCCCCGGGGAGTACGGGAAGTCGCGACGCCCGGCCGACGCGCCCGGCGCCGGGCGCCCCTAGCGTGGTCGTATGGACGACCAGGCGCCCGCGCACGGCCGGCGGCGGGACGGGTGGCGGAACCGGCGGGGGCGGCCGGTGCGCGCCGCGCTGCTGGTCGCGCTCGTCGCGCAGGCCGGCGCGGGATGGGCCGCCCACGCGCAGCCGGAGGCGCGGCCGGTCGACGTCTGGGCCCGGCTGCTGCTCCTGGCGGGCCCCGTGCTGCTGGTCTGGCGCCACCGCCATCCGGTGCCGGTGGTCTTCGGGGTCTGCGGCGTCACCCTCGCCTACCTGGCGGCGGGGTACCCGTACGGGCCGGTGTTCCTCGCGGTGGTGGTGGCCGTCCTCGCGGCGGTGTCCGCCGGGCACCGGTACGCGGCGTGGACGGCGCTGGGCCTGCTCTGGGCCGGTCACCTGCTGGTCGCGCACTGGCTGTACCGGTGGCTGCCCCCCGCCGGGGACGAACCCGGCTCGTGGACCGCCGAACTGGGGGCGACGGCCTGGGTGCTGGTGCTGCTCGCCGTCGCCGAACTGGCCAGGACCCGGCGCGAGCGGGCGGTCAGGGAGCGGGCCGAGCGGGCTGCCCGGGAACGCCGGCGGGCCGACGAGGAGCGGCTGCGGATCGCACGCGAGCTGCACGACGTGCTGGCCCACAGCATCTCGGTGATCAACGTGCAGGCCGGCGTGGGCCTGGCGCTGCTGGACAGCGACCCGGAGCAGGCCCGGTCCGCGCTCACCACGATCAAGGCGGCCAGCAAGGAGGCCCTGGGCGAGGTGCGGCAGGTGCTGGACGCCCTCCGGGCACCGGGGGCGGCCCCGCGTACCCCGGCGCCGGGCCTGGCGCAGCTGCCGGAGCTCGTGGCACAGGCCGCCGCCGCGGGGCTGGCCGTACGGGTGGATCGGCCGGAAGCCGGCGCGCCCGGGGCCGGGGCGCCGGCGGCGACGGAGCTGGCGGCCTTCCGCATCGTGCAGGAGGCGCTGACGAACGTGATCCGGCACTCGGGGGCGCGTACCGCCCTGGTACGGGTGACCCGCGCGCCCGGGGCGCTGGAGGTGCTGGTGACCGACGGGGGCCCGGCCGCCGGCACGGACGCGGGCGGCAGCGGCACCGGGCTGGTCGGCATGCGGGAGCGGGCGGCCGCGCTGGGCGGCACCCTGGAGGCGGGGCCGGAGCCCGGGGGCGGTTTCCGGGTGCGGGCGGTATTGCCGGTGGAGGAGGGGTGAGCGGGGTGGGCGGTACGAGCGGGGTGAATGGCACGGGCGGCGCAGGCGGGGCGGGCGGTGTGATCCGGGTGCTGCTGGCCGACGACCAGCTGCTGGTGCGGGCCGGGTTCCGGGCGCTGCTGTCCGCACAGCCGGACGTCGAGGTGGCGGGCGAGGCCTCCGACGGGGCCGAGGCGGTCCGGCTCGCCCGCGAACTGCGGCCCGACGTGGTGCTGATGGACATCAGGATGCCGGTGCTCGACGGCCTGGCGGCCACCCGCGCGATCACCGGCGACCCCGCGCTCGCGCAGGTGAAGGTGGTGATGCTGACCACCTTCGAGCTCGACGAGTACGTCTTCGAGGCGCTCAGGTCGGGCGCCTCCGGGTTCCTCGTGAAGGACACCGAGCCGGAGGAACTGGTACGTGCGGTCAGGGCGGTTCGCGAGGGCGACGCGCTGCTCTCGCCCGGCGTGACGCGGCGGCTGATCGCCGAGTTCGCCGCGCGGTCGAAAGTGCCCGCGGCCACCGCACCGCTGGAGGCGCTGACCGAGCGGGAGCGGGAGGTGATGGCGTTGGTGGGGATGGGCCTGACCAACCAGGAGATCGCCCGCCGGCTGGTGGTCAGCCCGCTCACCGCCAAGACTCACGTGAGCCGGACGATGGTGAAGCTCGGCGCCCGCGACCGCGCCCAACTGGTGGTGCTGGCCTACGAGTCGGGCCTGGTCAGACCAGGCTGGCTGGACTGACGGGACACGGGGCCGGGCCAGGTGCCGGGTGCGGGGGCAGGCCGGACGCCGGGTGCCGCTTCGGGGCGGGGCCGACGCCGGGTGCGCCTGGGGTGTGGGGCCGGACGCCGGGTGCCCTTGGGGTGTGGGGCCGGGCCGGGCGGAGGTGGGTGGCGTCGGCCGGGCGCGGGGGTGGGCAGCGGAGCGGGTACGGGGGGCGGGAGCTGCGGGCGAGTGCCTTCCCGAGCACCGCGGGCGAGAGCCGTCGGCCGGGTGCGGGGGTGGATACGGGCCGACGGCAGCCGGGGGGGTAGCGGCGGCCGGGTGCCGGGGCGTGTGTGCTCGGCCGGGTGCCGGGGGCAGGTACGGGCCGACGGGGGCCGGGGGCGCGCCCCTTGGGCCGGATCGCCGGGCGGGTGCGACCGGGCAAGTGCCCTCGGCGCACGCGGTGCCGGGGGCCTGGGGCTCGTACGACCGGGCCGCTCCCGCCGCCGGGCCCGTACTCCCCCGGGAGCAGGGCCGGTGCCGCCGGGCGGACGACGACGGGACGGGTGGGGCGGGGCGAGTCTCGAAGGGTCACGGCGTCCGCCCCGGACGCCGGCGCCATCGAGGAGCTGAACGACGGTGAACACCCTCGCGTACGACGGGCCCGGCCCGTGGATCCTTTTCCTCCCGCTCGTGTGGGCAGCGGTCGTCATCACCGTGGTGACCGTGCTGCGCCGCACGGTGTGGCGAGGCAGGCGCGGTCCGTGGCAGGGCCGCGCAGTGCACGGCGAGCACTCGCCGATCGCGATGCTCGGGCGGCGGTTCGCCTCCGGCGAGATCGACGAGGACGAGTACTGGCGACGGCTGTCGGTGCTGGACGAGCAGTTCGGCCGACGCCCCAAGGACGCCGGCCTCTGACCCGGCGTACCGGCCCGCGCGCAGCCGTCACCGCGGCCGGCCGGCTGGCCGACCCGCCGCGGCGGCGGTGGCGGCGGCGGTGGCGGCGGCGGTGGCGGCGGCGGCGGTGGCGGCGGTGGCGGCGGCGGCGGTGGCGGTGGCGGTGGCGGTGGCGGTGGCGGTGGCGGTGGCGGTGGCGGTGGCGGTGGCGGATCCCCGTCCGGGACGGGGATCCGCCCCGACGCGGAAAGCCCGCCGGAGGCGGAGCCGGCCCCCGGTGGGCTGTCCCGGTGGGGCTGTCCCTGGCACGGGCCCCGCCCCCGAGGCGGAGGACGGGTGCGCACGGGGCGGTGGAGGCCGTACGGTCCCACGATCGCGGCGGGGCGTGGGGCGGCGGCCGGCGGGCGAGCCGTACCCGCGGACGGGTCGGGCAGGCGCGGGAGCTGCGGGGATCCCGGTACCCACGGGGGCCGGGGGCGTTCGGGTGGGTCCCCCGGTGGCTTCTGCCGGAGAATGGCCCCTGGAGCTGTTGCCCGCGGCCGACCTCCCGGCCGCCGCCCGGACCACGGACGCGCACCCCTTCGGAGGGACCGCCAGTGAGACAGCACAGGACCGTCCTCCTCACCCGCCTGCTGGCCGCCCTGATCCTCGTGCTCGGGGCGGGCACGGCATCCGCTGCCGCCGCCGCACCCGCGGCCCCGGTGCCGCTGGGGCGGGTCGTGCCGGTCCCGGTCTCGGTGGCGCCCGCGGGCAGCCCGTACACCCTCGACGACGCGACGGTCATCCGGGTCGACGCCGGCTCACCCGCGGCCCAGCGGGTCGGCGAGTGGCTGGCGGCGCTGCTGCGGCCCTCGACCGGCCTCGCGCTGCCGGTGGTCGCCGGCACCGGGACGGACGGCATACAGCTCCGGCTGGGCGCGAACGACAAGGCGCTGGGCACCGAGGGGTACCGGCTGGTCAGCGGCCCCGGCACGGTCGCCGTGACGGCCAACGCGCCCGCCGGCCTCTTCCACGGGGCGCAGACCCTGCGGCAGCTGCTGCCCCCGTCCGTCGAGGAGCGCACCCGGCAGTCCGGCCCCTGGCAGGTCGCCGGCGGCACTGTGCGGGACTTCCCGCGCTACCCGTACCGCGGCGCGATGCTGGACGTGGCCCGGCACTTCTTCACGGTGGAGCAGGTCAAGCGGTACGTGGACCAGCTCGCCCTGTACAAGATCAACACCCTGCACCTGCACCTGAGCGACGACCAGGGCTGGCGCATCGTGATCGACTCCTGGCCGCGGCTGGCGGCGCACGGCGGCTCGACCGAGGTGGGCGGCGGGCCCGGCGGCCACTTCAGCAAGGCCGACTACCGGGAGATCGTCGCCTACGCGGCCTCGCGCCACATGGAGGTCGTGCCGGAGATCGACACCCCCGGGCACACGACCGCGGCACTGGCCTCGTACGCCCGGCTGAACTGCAACGGCGTGGCCCCGCCGATCTACACCGGCACCCAGGTCGGCTTCAGCTCGCTGTGCGTGCCGAAGGCGGTCACCTACAGCTTCCTGGACGACGTGCTGCGGGAGCTGGCGGCGATGACTCCCGGCCGGTACCTGCACATCGGCGGGGACGAGGCGCAGTCGACCACGGCGGCGGACTACGCCACCTTCATGGGCAGGGCGCAGCCGCTGGTGACGAAGCGCGGCAAGACCGTGATGGCCTGGCACCAGATCACCGAGGCCCGCCCGGTGGCGGGCGCGGTGGCCCAGTACTGGGGCATGGGCGGCACGGAGGCGAAGCTGGTGGCGGCGGCGCGGGCCGGGACGCGCGTGGTGATGTCGCCGGCGAACCACGCGTACCTCGACATGAAGTACAAGGCGGGCGCCCCGTTCGGCACGGAGTGGGCCGGGTACGTCGAGGTGGACAAGGCGTACGCCTGGGACCCGGCCACGCTGGTGCGGCAGCTGCCCGCTTCGGCCGTGCTCGGCGTGGAGGCCCCGCTGTGGTCGGAGACGATCGACACCAGCGACGAGATCGAGTACCTGGCCTTCCCGAGGCTGCCCGGCATCGCGGAGATCGGCTGGTCCCCGGCGGCCACGCACGACTGGAGCAGCTACCGGACGCGGCTGGCGGCCCAGGGGCCCCGGTGGGACGCGATGGGGATCGACTACTACCGGTCGCCGCTGGTCCCCTGGCCCGCGGGGTAGGGTGCCGAGGCGTTTTCGATCTTCTTCAGAGAGGCCGGGCGGACCATGGCGGTCGACGAGCTGGACACCCGGATCCTGCGGCTGCTCATCGAACAGCCGCGGACCAGCGTGCGCGAGTACGCGCGGATCCTGGGGATCGCCCGCGGCACGCTCCAGGCGCGGCTCGACCGGCTGGAGCGGACCGGCGTCGTCACCGGCACCGGCCCGGTCCTCTCCCCCGCGGCGCTCGGCCACCCGGTGCTGGCCTTCGTGCACATCGAGGTCACGCAGGGGCACCTGGACGAGGTGGGCGACGCGCTGGCCGCCGTACCCGAGATCATCGAGGCGCACTCGATCACCGGCGGCGGGGACCTGCTGACCCGGGTGGCGGCCCGCGACAACGCCCACCTGGAAGACGTGATCCAGCGGCTGATCAGGCTCCCCGGGGTGGTGCGGACCCGGACGGAGGTGGCGCTGCGGGAGCGGGTGCCGCACCGGCTGCTGCCGCTGGTGGAGTCCGTGGGCCGGGCAGCCCGCAAACCCTGACATCCTTGAGGAGACAGGACCAGAACCGGCAGGACGGGCACAGCGGATGATCTCCGTCATATTCGATCTCGACGGCACCCTCGTGGACAGCGAGCCGAACTACTACGAGTCGGGGCGCCGGACGCTGGCACGGCACGGGGTCGAGGGGTTCACCTGGGAGGAGCACGCGGCCTTCATCGGGATCGGGACGCGGGAGACCCTGGAGATCCTCCGGGCGCGCTACGGGCTCTCCGCGCCGGTGGACCGGCTGCTGGCCGAGCAGAACGCCGCCTATCTGGAGCTGGCGCGCGCGGCCACCGAGGCCTACCCGGAAATGCGGAAGTTCGTCGAGCGGCTGCACGCGGAGGGCGTGCCGATGGCGGTGGCCTCCGGCTCGTCGCGGGAGGCCATCGACGCCGTGCTGGCCGGGACGGGCCTGGCGCCGCTGCTGCCGGTGGTGGTCTCCGCCGAGGAGGTCGGTCGGGGCAAGCCGGAGCCGGACGTGTTCCTGGAGGCGGCCCGGCGGCTGGGCGCGGCACCGGGCGACTGCGTGGTGATGGAGGACGCGGCTCCGGGCGCGCGGGCGGCCCACGCGGCCGGCATGGGGTGCGTGGCGGTCCCGTACGTGGCCGGGACGGCCGGCGATCCGGCGTTCGCCACGGCGGGGCTGCTGTTCCCGGGCGGCCAGGCGGAGTTCACGGCAGAGGCGGCGTACGCGTGGCTGCGGGAGCGGGGGACGCCGCGGGGGTGACCTGGGCCCGGGGCACGGCGCAGGATGCCCGCCACTGCGCCGCGCCACCGCATGCCGGGGCTTACGGTTCCACCGCCCCCGGTGCCGCCACCTCCGGCCCCGCCACCTCCGGCCCCGCCGCCTCCGGTTCCACCGCCCCGCGTGGCTGCGCCCCGGGTGCCGCCGCCCCCGCTTCCACCGCCTCCGTGCCGTACCTGCGGGCCGAGGCGTCGACCTGCGCGAGGCGGCGCAGGGCGGCCAGCAGCGAGTCGCCGAGGACGGTGCCGACCACCACCCGTTCCACCAGGTCCTCACGCTCGACGCGCCGGGCGACGTAGGCCAGGTCGGCCGCCGCGACGCCCTCGGCCGCGGCCGCCAGGTCGTCGATCCAGTCCAGGTAGTCCTGGTGACCGACGGCCATGAACGAGGCGACGGTCGCGGTGAGCGCCTCGGTCCAGCGGTGCTCCGGCGGCACCTGCCAGCCGCGCCGGGCGATGAGGTCGCGTACCACCTCGCGGGCCTCGTCCAGGTGCTCTCGGCCGGGCCCCTCTGCGGTCACGGGGGCGACGGTGCGGGCCGCGTCGCCGAGCATGTCGTGCACGGGGCGCCCGCTGTCGGACACCGCCTCGACCACCTGCCGGACCGCGGCGACCGACAGTCCCCCGACCTCGATCAGCGCGCGGATCAGGCGCAGCCGGCGCACGTGCGCCTCGGCGTACCTGGCCTGGTTGGGGCTGGTCAGCTCGCCCGGGGGCAGCAGCCCCTCCCGTACGTAGAACTTGATCGTCGGTACGGGGATGCCCGTGGTCCGGCTGAGTTCACCGATGCGCAACGCGCCGTCTCCCTCCAAATCGCTTGCCCTGTCCCACCCCATCATAGATAGTGGCGCTATCAGATAGTGGCCAGTGCCACTATCCATAATTTCACCGGGGGAACTGGGGGAACCGCTATGTCTCGCACCGCCGCGTGGCACCGTCCGCTGCTCTTCTTCACCGCCGCCATGGGCCTGCTCGCCGTGGTCTGCGCCGTCGGACTCGTGGTGGACGACCGGGTGCTCGTGGGCGCCCCGATCTGGCACAAGCCGCTGAAGTTCTCGGTCTCGTTCGTGCTCTACGCGCTGACCCTCGCCTGGATGCACTCGCTGCTCACCCGCGGCCGCCGGACCAGCTGGTGGGCCGGCACCGTCGTCGTGGCCGCAGGCATCGTCGAGATGGCGGTGATCGTGGGTCAGGTGGTGCGCGGCAAGCGCAGCCACTTCAACCAGGAGACCGCCTTCGACTCGATGCTGTTCCAGATCATGGGCAGCACGATCGTGGTGCTGTGGCTGGCCACGCTGGTCCTCGCGGTCCTGCTGTTCCGCCAGCCGCTCGCCGACCGGGCCACCGCCTGGGCGATCCGGCTCGGCTCGGTCGTCGGGCTCGCCGGGCTCGCGGCCGGCTTCCTGATGGTGCGGCCGACGCCGGAGCAGCTGGCCGTGGAGGACAGCCCGGCGATCGGGGCGCACAGCGTGGGCGTGCCCGACGGCGGCCCCCACCTGCCCGTCACCGGCTGGGCCGCCACCGGCGGCGACCTGCGGGTGGCCCATTTCGTCGGCATGCACGCCCTCCAGGGCCTGCCGCTGCTCGCCCTGGTCCTGGTGTACGCCGCCACGCGCGTCCCTCGGCTGCGCGACGCCGCGGTCCGGCTGCGGCTGGTGTGGGTAGGTGCGGCCGGCTGGACCGGGCTGTTCGCCCTGGTCACCTGGCAGGCGCTGCGGGGGCAGGCGCTGACCCGGCCGGACGGGCTCACCCTGGCCGCGGCCGGTGTGCTGGTCGTGGCCGTGGCGGCCGGGAGCCTCGTCACCCTTACGCGGTCGGCGAAGCCGTCTCGCGTGTCGGCGCCTGAGGTGGTGGGCTGACGCCATGGAGATCCTGATTCTGGGTGGTACCGCGTGGCTGGGGCGGGAGTTGGCGGAACAGGCGGTGGCCGCGGGGCACCGGGTCGTCTGCCTGGCGCGCGGGGAGAGCGGTCCGGTGGCGGAGGGCGCCGAGCTGGTCACCGCGGACCGGAGCGCCCCCGGCGCCTACGAGGCGCTCGTGGGCCGGGAGTTCGACGCGGTCTTCGAGGTGTCCTGGCAGCCGGGGTTCGTCCGAGGGGCGCTGGAGGCGCTCGCCGGCCGGGCCCGGCACTGGACGTACGTCTCGTCGGTGAGCGCGTACGCCGACCACGGGCGGGTCGGTGCCGACGAGTCCACCCCGCTGCTCCCGGCCGCCGGGCGGGCTGAGGCGGACCGCGAGGAGTACGGCGAAGCCAAGGTGGCCTGCGAGGAGCTGAGCGCGGCCGCCATCGGGGACCGGCTGCTGGTCGCCCGGGCCGGGCTGATCGGCGGCCCGGGCGACCACAGCGGCCGCTCCGGCTACTGGGTGGGGCGCGCGGCGCGGGACCCCGAGGGGCCGTTGCTGGTTCCGGCCGTGCGGGACGTGCCGACGCAGGTGGTCGACGTACGCGACCTGGCCGCCTGGCTGCTCGCCTCGGCGGCGGCCGGGCGCACCGGAACCTTCGACGCGGTGGGGCCGGTCCTGTCCTTCGAGGAGTGGCTGGCGCTCAGCCGGGAGGTGGGCGGCCACACCGGCCCGCTGGTCGCGGCGGACCGGGACTGGCTGGTGGAGCGGGGCGTCGGGTGGTTCATGGGTGAGGAGTCCCTCGCCATGTGGGCGGCCGAGCCGGGCTGGGAGGGCTGGGCGGCCCGCACCGGTGCGGCGGCACGGGCGGCGGGGCTGGTGCACCGCCCCCGGTCCGAACTGCTGGCGGACACCCTGGCGTGGGAACGCGCCGAGGGCCTCTCGCGCCCGCGCCGCGCGGGCCTCTCCCCGGGCCGCGAACGCGAACTCCTGGCGGAGCTGGGGTA
Source organism: Streptomyces sp. NPDC086023 (assembly GCF_044540325.1). NCBI lineage: Bacteria > Bacillati > Actinomycetota > Actinomycetes > Kitasatosporales > Streptomycetaceae > Streptomyces > Streptomyces sp. NPDC086023. Next base: position 238,325 of record NZ_JBITRX010000009.1, on the reverse strand, counting down.
GATCGGGGGGCTGCGGTGTGCTCGGCGCGGCCGTCGCCGAGCGTGCCGCGGGCGTGCGCGGGGCGGGGCCGTCGGCGGCCGCGGGAGTGCGGGTCGCCGGGGAGGATCGCGGCATGGGGCCCGGCTGGTCAAGGACGGCCTGGGCTGGCACATCGCCTTCCGGATCACCACCCTGGACCGCGCCCCCGAACCCCATGTGGGGCCGGAAGTCGGCATCGACCTGGGCGTCAACATCCCCCTCGCCCTCTCCGACGGCAACCACCACGACCACGGCCGACCGCCCCGCCTCCCCGACGGCACCGCCGACCGCGACAAATGGCTCACCCCGACGAGAAGGCCAAGCTGCTCCGCCTGGAACAGCGGGCCGCGCACCGCAAGACCTTCCGCAAGCCGAAGGAGAAGACCTCCCGGCGCCTGCACCGCACCTACGACCAGATCCGAGCGCTGCGCGCCAAAGCCACGCGCCGCAGCATCGACTGGCAGCACAAAACCACCACCATCCTCGCCAAGACCTACGGCGTGATCGTGGTGGAAGACCTACACGTCACGAACATGACCAAATCCGCGAAGGGCACCATCGAAAACCCGGGAACCAACGTCAGGCAGAAGTCCGGCCTGAACCGCTCCAGCCTCCAAGAGGCATGGGCGCGCACCGTCACGATGTTGACGTACAAGACCGCCCGCCACGGAGCCCGGAACGTCTTGCACCTGTACCGGATCGGCCATGTGGCGATCCCGGCTGCCGGGAGGGGAGCCGTCAGGCGTCAAGAAGGCCACGTTCATCACCAGCGGCCACCCGGTCGACCCGGGGGAGCGGCGCCTGTACCTCACCGGGGCGCCCATCGACGTCGCGGAGAACGTGTGGATCGGCGCCGGAGCCACGATCCTGCCGGGTGTCAGCATCGGCCGTGACGCGGTGGTCGCGGCCGGCTCGGTGGTGGCCGACGACGTGCCCCCGGCCACCCTGGTCACCGGCGGCAAGGCCACGGTGCAGCGCAGCTGGTGACGCCCGGGAAGGCGTCCCCCGGCCCGCGAGGCGGCGGGCCGGCGGCGGCCCTGAGTCGCCCTACCGGGCGGGGAGCGGCCTCGCCGACTTCGGCCCCGGACGGATTCCGGCCCCACCTTCTTGGCCTTCCCCTCCGCGCGGAGCGCGTTGAGGTACCACGGCAGCACGACCAACTGCTTCCGGTCGTGCGACTCCACCTCGGGGTTCCACTCGCCCCCGTAGCCCGCCTGGCCGTCCGTGGAGCCCGGCGAGCCCGCGCGGACCGCGCCGTTGACGAGCCAGCGCGACATGGACGGGACCTCCAGCACCAGGGACCCGTCACCCCAGGTCGCTTGGGGCCCGCTTGCGGTCGCCGTGGACGTACTGGAAGTCGTTCACGCTCAGCTCCAGCTCCGCCGAACCGGACGCCAGGGCGTGGTCGGCCGCCGCCGCGAGCAGCCGGCCGGGAGGCCCGCCCTGTGCTTCGCGCAGCCGCAGGTCCGCGTCGGTGCGGGGCACGTCCGCCCACAGGGCGGGGCCCCCGAGTGCCGCGTCGGCCACGGTGACGGCCCCCGACAGGAGCCCCAGCTGCACCCCCGCCCGCCGGTACCACTCCGTCCGCCCCGTCATGAGCCCCCCGCTCTCCCCTCCGGACCTGCGGTGATCCGGTTCTCGGACCCTAGTCGACCGGAGGTCGGCTCCGGCGGCGGGGGCGGCCGTGGTTGCGGCCGCGGCGGAAGCGGAAGCGGCCGGCGGCGAGGGCGGCGGCGGTCTCCGGGTGGCGGGCCTCCAGTTCCACGAGGGCCGGGTGCGGGCCTTCCGCCTCCAGGCGCTCGGCGACCCGATCGCGCCCCTCGTTCCGCCTGCGGAGCCGGTCGTCCCTCTCCAGCCAGACGAACTGGGCGGCCAGGGCCACCGCGGTGACGGCGGCCGCGACCCACTCCACCGTCCCCCTCGGCATCCGGTCGAACAGCACGGCGATGCCCAGCACCATCTGCATGGCCAGCGCTGCCACGCCGAGGACGGCCAGGCAGCAGGATCCACGCTCCGGCTCGGGTTCCGGGAAGCGGGTCCGGCATGCGGCGAGGAACTCGTCCCGCGCCGGGCCGAAGTCCGGGTCGTTGGCGAGCACGTTGCCGAGCGGGGCGGGAGCGGTGCGGCGGCGCAGGGCGGCGAGCAGCGCGTCCGGCAGGGGGTGCCCGGCGCCTCGGTCCGGGTCCGCGCCGGCAGGGGTGACGGAGATGTTGCCGCGGCGGGTGACGGTCACCAGCCCGTCCAGGAACAGCCGCGCCGCGGCGGCCTGGACGTCGTCCTCGGGCCACCACCTGCGGTGCACCGCGTGGTACGGGTCCACGGCGAGCGCGGCCCACCGCTCCGTCAGCCGCTGCTCCCGGCGGCGGTGCATCGCGAGCCGGGCGTGCAGCAGCACGGCGACGGCCAGCAGGAAGAGGGCGAAGACGAGGCGGGTCATCGCACGAGCGTACGACCGGCCGGTGACAGCACTGCGGGTGGGCTGATTCAACTGGTCGTGCCGGCCGGCGGGTTGGGGTGGAGGGGACGCGCGGGACCTGCGGACGTCCCCGCGGCGGCGCCCGTCCCGCCCGACAGGCGCCCCGCACCGCCCGACGGGCGAGCCGCGGGCCCCCGAACTGCCGCAGCCGACTGCCGGTCGGGGCGGTGCGACGGACGTACGGTGCTCGGGTCACGGCGGGGCGGGCCCGGGCGGCCTCCCCCGCACCCCTCGCATCCGGAAGAGGACCGATGAATCAGAAGCGACTGGCGGCCGGAGGCGCCGCGGCCGTCATTGCGGCCGGCCTGGCCCTCACGGTGGTCGGCGCGGCCAACGCCGAACCCGCCGCGCGCCCCGAGCGCATCACGTCCGTGCAGCAGCTGCACGAGAGCCTCCGGCAGGCGGTCGAGCAGGAGCGGCCCCAGGCCCTGGCCGGCACCATCGGCGGCACCACGGGCCGCCTGGAGAACGTCACCGACACGACCGCCGACAGCTGACATGGAGGTGCGCACCGTGGCAACCGACGAAGCGGCACCGACCTGGTGCCCGAGCGGCGCGGCGCACGCGCCCGAGTCCGTCGTCCTCGGCGTGCGGTCGGGACACGACGGCCAGGTGACCTACCTCGCCGAGCCGGTGCCGGCGGCCGAGGTGCTGCCCTCGGTGCCCGAGGGCATCGAGCCGCGGCGCGTCCTGCGGTTCGCCTCGCACTGCGTCTCCAACTGCGTGAACCGGCGCGGCGACGACTGCACCCTCATCGAGCGGGTGCTGACGCTGCCGGTGCGGGAGGAGACGCGTGCGGTGCCGCGGTGCCACCTCCGTACGCAGTGCCAGTGGTGGCGGCAGGAGGGCGTGGACGCCTGCCACCGCTGCCCGGCCGTGGCGACGAAGAACTACACGGACGACGAACTGGCCACCCTCGTCGCGGATCCGAGCACGACGCCGGAACAGCTGGCGGAGTGGATCGCGGCCGCGCGCTGACCTGCACCACCGACCACCCCGAGGAGGGGCCCATGAAGCACACCCGGCTCACGGCGCGCGGCGCGGCCGCGGCCATCGCCGCCGGTCTCGCTCTGACCGCGCTCGGCACCACCACCGCCGCCGCGGCGCCGAAGCCGACCCGCATCACCTCCGCGGAGCAGCTGCAGAGCAGCCTCCGGCAGGCCATCGCGCTGGAACTCCCCCGGACGGGCGGCACCCTCAACACCGACCCCATCGGGAAGGAAGTGAACGCCTGACGGCGACGCCGGCGAGCGGCGGTTCCCGGTCCTGCCCGGTCCGGGTCCCGCCGCCCGCGACGCGGTCAGCCGCCGCCGAGCAGGGCGGTGATCGCCCCCGCGAAGGCCCCGGCGGCGGCCTGCAGGGCGGTGCCCGCGGCCAGCGCCGCGAGGGCCCCCGCGAGGGAGCGCAGCGGGCCCGGCTGGGGATCGGGTACGGAGAGCTGTTCGCCCGCCTCGTCGGCGAGGGCCCGCAGCGCCGCCGCGTTGGGCAGTTCCGCACCCTGCGCGTCCAGGGCGGTGCGGAACTCCGCGAGCCGCTCCCGCACCTCCGTGAGCGCGACGGTGCCGGGCACGGGGCCGGCGTACTGGGTGACGTGGGCGACGTCGCGGCCCACCACGTTCTGCACGGGCCCGGAGTTGTGGCCGCCGATGCTCACTCCCGCGCCGTGCGGTGCGGGCGGCGGGCCCCCGGGCTCCCCTGCGGGGCGGCGTCCGGTCACGGGGTCCTCCTCGTGGGCTGGCGAGTCAACGGCTCCTCCTTGCGGACGGCGGGTCGACGGCTGCACCTCGTACGTCCGGTGGGCGTCGTCACTGCTGGCTGACGCCGGCGGCGCTCTGGCCGGCGGCGACGGCCTGGATCGGCGCGGTGTTGTCCCCGAACACCTGGATGGTGTTGATCACGGTGGCCACCTGCTTCTCGTAGAGCGCCGTGTCGACCCCGCGCTCCTTGAGGAACTCGGCGACCGTCCGGAACGCGCACGTCTCCATCAGGACCACGTGCCGGGTCGCGTCGTCGCTCTGGTGCATGTCGAGGATCTCCTCGAACGAGTACCGGTCGCGCAGGCTGACCGGGTCCTTCTCCTCCCGCCGCCGTGAGCGCGGCCCCTTGCCCGCCGCCCGCCGCCACACGGCTGCCGTCCGGGCCACCGCGTCCGGCACGGCCTGGGCGGCGAGCCAGCCGGCCAGTCTCGGGCCGCGCAGCCGCAGCGGGTTGGCCAGCACCAGGAACTCGTTGTAGAGCGGGGTCATCACGTGGGGCCGGAGGGTGAGCCGCAGGTCGCCCGCCTCCAGAGCGCAGTGCACGAACGTCGTCACCACCACCTGTCCCGACCAGCTCACGGTCTGCGCGCGGAGGTAGATCCGCTCGGGGTGGCTGGTCGGTGAACGGCGTCCCTGGCCACGGGGGTCGGGCACCCCGCGCTCGGGCTTGCGGATGTGCAGCAGCCAGAGCGGGGCCTGGAGCGCGACCACCCGGTCCACGGCGAAGCCGGGCAGCGGGTCGGTGATCTCCGCCTCGCCGCGGCCGAGTTGACGCAGCGCCTGCCCCAGGTGGCCCAGCAGCTCCTCCTCGGTGAAGGGCGTGATCTGCGCGCCCTTCTCCTTGGGGCGCAGCGGGATCGCGAAGTGCGCGGCGTGCCAGGTCTCGCGCCCGGCGCCGATGAAGCGCTGGGTGGCCTCGTCGTACGGCAGCCAGGCGTCGTCCGCGTCGGCGAGCCGGGCGATCTTCCGGGCGGCCAGTACGCCGGCCCACGGCCGGGGCACCGGGGTGCCGCGGCCGTGCTGGAGGGCGGCCAGGGAGCGGAGCACCACCAGCCGGTCGACGAGGCAGACGGCGGTCATCGCCCCGAGGTACGCCAGGGGCAGCCAGAGCATCCAGCCGACGGTGCCGGGCCGCGCGCCGGCCGTGTCGTTGGCGGCCAGGATCCAGGGCACCACCAGCACGGCGAGCGGGAAGAAGCCCACCCCGCGCGTGGTCCAGGCGAGCCCGAGGCTGAGCAGGACGGCGCCGCCCCAGAGGACGGCCGCCTCGGGGCGCAGCCAGGCCAGGAACAGCAGGGCCGCCAGGACGGCCGCACGGCGCAGGCGGCGCAGCCGCCGCGCCCGGACGCTGTGGGCGACCACCGCGGGCAGGTCGAAGCCGTAGGAGGGCACGGCCCTGGCCGGCCCGTGCAGGACGTGGTCGACGACCCACTGGGCCGCCGCCTCACCCAGCGGCGGGCAGTCGTCGCTGCCCTCCAGGAGGATGCGCCGGCGGTGGCTGCGCCGCGGTCTGCGCTCCCGGGCCTCGCGTCCGCGCGCCCTCCGCCAGGCGCGCTTGAGGTCGCCGATGCGGTTCGGCCGGGCGTACACCGACTGGCAGAGCAAGCGGGTGACGTCGGACGCCTCGGGATCGGGCGGCCCGTCCGCCGGGTCGGCGGGATCCGGGGCGCCGGCGTGGGGCGCCGGAGGCCCGTCGGCCGCCTGCTGCGCCGGCATGTCCGGCGGTACGGGCGGCGCGTCCGGCGGTACGGGCGGCGCGTTCGGCGGTACGGGCGGCGCGTCCGGCGGTACGGGCGGCGCGTCCGGCGGTACGGCAGGCGCCTGTGGGGCCGGAGCGTCCGGCCGTACGGGCGGCGCCTCCGGGGCCGTTGCGGCCTGCGGCTCTGCCGCATCCGTTGGCTCCGCAACTGCGTTGCCAGGCGGCTCCGTTGCGACCAAGTTCGCCTCAACTGGCGTTGCCACACGTTCCGTTGCGGCCGTAGGCAGCTGTTCCTGTGCCATGGCTCCCCCGTTCGCCCGTGGCGGGCCATTGTCACGGGGAACGCCAGTGCACACCAGGGGGGAACCGGTCAACCGGCCGCGATGACCAGAAGCGTGCGGGCGGCCCCCTCCGAGGCGAGGCGGCAGCGGTGCGGGACGTCGCCGCGGTGGTGAGCGCTCTGGCCGGCCCCCAGCGTCAGCGGCTCCTCGCCCTCGACCTCCAGCACGACCGCGCCCTCCAGCACGTACAGGAAGTCCTCGCCGGCGTGCTCGAACCAGCCGCGCTCGCCCTGCCCGGGCTCGAAGTGGTGCTCGTACGCCTCCATCAGCCCGCTGCGTCCGCCGGGGATCAGGACGCGCGCCACCTGGCCGGCGGCCTCCGCCACCCGGATCACCTGAGGGTCGGACTCGTGGCTCACCGCGCCCGGGCGCGCCGGGGGGCGCAGGAAGGTGCCGGGCGCCACGTCCAGGGCCTCGGCGATCCGGTAGATGGAGCTGAGGCTCGGACTGGTGAGGCCGCGTTCGAGCTGGCTGAGGAAGGGCTGCGACAGGCCGGACCGGGTGGCGAGCTCCGCCATCGCGACACCGCGACGCTTGCGGCAGTCGCGGATCACCTGGCCCACCACGAGCGCTTCGGGCGTGGGTTCGGGTCGGGACACGCAGGTGAACGTACCCCATCGGGCCGGAGGGGCCATCGGCGGTGATCACCGGCCCGGCAGGTTTCGTACTGCCGCAACACTCCCTTAATAAGCCTCGTCAATTATTGATCCTGCTTATAGCCGCCGATGAGCGCCGATGAGGAGTGCCACCCGTGTCCGTCCCCGATCTCCGCCGCGCGCTGCCCCCGCTGGGGGCAGCCGCGGCCGTCCTGGCCCTGTGGTCGGCCCTGGCCTGGTCCGGGGCCGTGGCGCCGGGGCTGCTGCCCGGCCCCGCCGAAACGTTCCGCGCACTGGCCGAGTCCGCCCGCGGCGGCACCCTGGCCGAGGACCTGTCCGCGAGCCTGGCGCGAGCCGGCCAGGGCTTCGCACTCGGTGCCGCCGCGGGCAGCGTGCTCGGCTTCGCCACCGGGTACCTGCCGCGGCTCTCGGCCCTCGTCACGCCGCTGGTGTCCTTCCTCCGCCCGATCCCCGCGATCGCCCTCGTGCCGCTGGCCACCGCGTGGTTCGGCATCGGCGAGGACGCGAAGCGGCTGCTGATCGCGTACGCCGTGCTGCTGGCGGTCTGGCTGTACGTGCACGACGGCGTCTCGCGCGTGCCGGTCAGCCACCTGCGGGCGGCACGCTCGCTCGGGGCGCCGCTGCACCGCCGGTTCGCCGAGGTGCTGCTGCCCGCGGCGGCGCCCTCGCTGCTGGCCGCGCTGCGGTACGGGGCGTCGGTGGCGCTGCTCGCGCTGGTGGCGGCCGAACTGGGCGGGGCCGAGAGCGGGCTGGCGTACCGGCTGCAGGTGGACGGCCAGTTCCTGCGGGTGGACCGGGTGTTCGCCGGTCTGCTGGTCCTCGGTCTGGTGGGCGTCGCGGTGGACCTGGTCCTCGCGGCGGCCGGCCGCCGGATCGTCCGCTGGGAGGCGTCGTGAGCCTCGGGGTCCGGCTGGAGGGCGTGTCCGTCGGCTTCGGCCGGGGCGGGCGCGGGGCGCCGGTGGTGGCGGAGGTGGACGCCGAGTTCGCCGCGGGGTCGTTCACCGCCCTGCTCGGGCCCAGCGGCTGCGGGAAGTCCACGCTGCTGAACGCGGTGGCGGGGTTCGTACGGCCCACCGCGGGCGGGATCACCGTCGGCGGGGCACCCGTCACCGGGCCCGGACCGGACCGGGGCGTGGTCTTCCAGCAGTACGCGCTGTTCCCGTGGCTGAGCGCCCGGGGCAACGTCGAGTTCGCCCTCAAGCGTCTCGGGCTGCCCCGCTCCGAGCGGCGGCGGCGGGCCCTCGACGCGCTGGCCGAGGTCGGGCTGGCCGAGGGCGCGGAGAAGCGGCCGGGCGAGCTGTCCGGCGGCATGCAACAGCGGGTCGCGCTGGCCCGGGCGCTCGCCGCCGAGCCCGAAGTGCTGCTGATGGACGAGCCGTTCGGTGCGCTGGACCCGCTGACCCGGGGCCGGATGCAGGGTCTGCTGGCGGACCTCTGGCGGCGGGCCGGCACCACGGTGCTGTTCGTCACGCACGACCTCGACGAAGCCCTCGCCCTGGCCCGGCGGGTGCTGGTGCTCGGCGGCTCCCCCGGTCGCGTCCTGGCCGACCACGAGGTGCCGCCGGGCGGCCCGGACGCCGGACTCCGCGCCCGCGTGGCAGCGCAACTGGGCGCCTGACCGCCCACCTGCCTGCCGTCCGCCCGCGATCGTCCGTCTCCGTCCGTCCCTCCCGGCCGGCCCGGCCGTTTGCCCGGGGCTCCGGTTCCGTCCCTTCCGCCTTCCCCCGCATTCCCCTACTCCCCAAGGAGCTCCCCGTGTTCAGACCCCGCGCCCTCGTCGGGCTGCTGACCGCCGTCCTGCTCGCTCCCCTCACCGCCGCCTGCTCCGACGCCGGCTCCGGCGGTTCCGGGGGTCCCGCCGTGACCGTGGCGGCCAGTGACCACCTCGGCGGTGCTCCCGTGTACGTCGCCCAGGAGCGCGGCCACTGGGCCGCCGAGGGGCTGCGGGCCGACGTACGGACCCTCCCGACCGGGCGGGACGCGCTGAACGCCGTACTGGGCGGACAGGCCGCGTACGGCGTGGTCGGCGACCTGCCCGCCGTCACCGCGGCCCTCGGCGGCCGGGACGTCCGCGTCGTGGCCGAGCTGTCCACGTTCACCGACTGGCGGCTGCTCACCCGTACCGACCGGGGCGTCACCGGCTTCGACCGGCTGCGCGGCAAGCGGATCGGCGTACCGCGCGGCACCAACGTCGAGTACGCGCTCTCCCGCATGCTCACCGCGGGACGGCTCACGGCGGCCGACGTCACGCTCGTGAACCTCGCCCCGAACCAGGTGCCCGCCGCCCTGGCCCGCGGGGACGTCGACGCCGGGGTCACCTTCCCGAGCTTCTACGACGCCACGCGCACCGCCCTCGGCGACCGCCACGCCGAGCTGCGCTTCACCGGCTACACCGCCCGCACGCTCCTGGTGTCCGGCCCCGGCGCCGAGGCCGGCCGGACCACCGCCCTGCTGCGCGCCCTGCTGCGGGCACAGGGGGAGCTGACCGCGGACCCGGCGGGCGCGCGGAACGCCGTACTCGCCCAGTCCAAGGGGGCGTTGCAGCCGGCCTACGCCGCCGCCTTCCAGCCACGCTACGCCTACCGGGCCTCGCTCTCGCCCGTGCTGCTGCGGCAGCTGCACGAGGAGGGCGTCTGGGCCAAGTCCGCCCAGGGGCTGCCCGGGTCCGCCGACGAGGCCGCACTGCGGAAGGTCCTGGACCCGGCACCGCTGAGGGCCGCCGAACCGGCCGCCGTCACCCTCCCCTGAGCCCCCGCCCCATCCACCCGACCAGTTCCCTGAAGGAGCCACACCCGTGACCGTCGACCAGAACACCCTCCGCCGCCGCGGCCTCGGCCTGCGCGCGCACGACCCCGCCCGCAGCTTCGGCGGGTACACCCTCTACACGCCCATCGCCGGCCCCGGGGAGGTGCACCTGGTCGACATCGAGGGCCGCACCGCCCACACCTGGCGGCTGCCCCACCCGCCCGGCCGCCACGGCCGGCTGCTGCCGAACGGCAACCTCTTCTACCAGGGCAAGGACCCCTCGGGCCCGAGCCTCTTCCCGATCTGGGACGTCTACCACGGCGGCATCCTCCAGGAGGTGGCGCCCGACGGCACGGTGCTGCGCGAGGTCCGCCACCCGTACCACCACCACGACGCCTCGGTGCTGCGCAACGGCAACCTGCTGGTCCTCGCCGTCGAGCCCCTCTCCCCCGCCGACGCCGCCCGCATCCGCGGCGGCATCCCGGGCTCCGCGGCTCCGGACGGGCGGATCTGGGGCGACGTGGTGTACGAGCTGACCTGGGACGGCGAGGTCGTCTGGCGCTGGGCGGCGATCGAGCACCTGGACCCCGAGGAGACCCCCCTCAACCCGCACTTCGCCCGCGAGCACTGGCCCATGGCCAACACCGTCAACGAACTCGACGACGGCGGAGTGGTCGTCGGCTTCCGGAGCGCCTCCACGACGGTGGCCGTCGACCGCGCCGACGGCTCCGTGCGCTGGCGCATCGGCCCGGACGTCCTCGCCCAGCAGCACTACCCGCACGAACTGCCCGGCGGGAACGTGCTCGTCTTCGACAACGGCACGTACCGCGACACCACCTCGGTCCCGTACTCCCGCGTGCTGGAGCTCGACCCGGTCAGCGGGGCGGAGGTCTGGGCGTACGAGGACAACCCGCCGCAGAACTTCTACAGCCCCTACATGTCCAGTGCGCAGCGGCTGGCGAACGGCAACACCTTCGTCGCGGAGGGCTCCTTCGGCCGGCTCTTCGAGGTGACGCCCGACGGGGACGTGGTGTGGGAGTTCGTGGTCCCCGAGTTCGGCGCCTTCGGGCAGGGCGTGGGCCTGGAGTCCTCACGGGGCGCCCAGAACGCCGTCTTCCGTGCCTACCGCTACGCGGCCGAGGAGATCCCCTGGCTCTGATTGCGGCGGCGCACGGAGAGCACCAGCCCGCCCGCGGTCACCACCCAGAAGCCGAGGGCGATCCACAGCAGCACCCGGCCGGTGCTCTCCAGCCAGTCCACCCCGGTGGCCGCCGCGGTGGACAGGCAGGCCACCGAGGTCATCCCGAGGGGGAAGACGGTGGACCAGCGGCGGATGTCGTAGGCGGGGCGCGGCCAGCGGGCCTCGGCGAACAGCAGCACCACGTACCAGGCGAGGTCGAGTCCGACCAGGACGAGGGTGGCGGTGCGCAGCACGTCGTGTGCGGTGCCGGTCCAGACGGGCGAGGCGGTCAGCTTCGAGCCCGCGAGCGCCGAGATGGCGAGCGCGCCGCCGGCCACCCACTGGTCGCCGAGGCCCTCGCGGACCTGCCGGAAGTCGAAGCGGGCCAGCGCCTCGCCGTAGAGGACCAGGCCGAGGAGGAAGAAGGCGAGGGCGGCCCGGGCGAGCCATGCCCCGTGCCCGGCGAGCGAGAGGGTGCCGGCGAGCACGGCGAGGGCCTGGGTGGCGACGCAGGTGAGGAACGCGGCGCCGGGCATGCCGCGGTGCCAGTGCCTGATCACGGAGACGAGGAGGAAGGGCCAGACCAGGGCGGCCAGGGCCAGCAGCCCGTACGCGAGGCCCGGCCAGTCGTACAGGCTTGCGCGCACCCCGAGGACGGCGGTGGCGGCGACGGCCGTGAGCGCGGGCGGGGTGTCCGCCTCGGAGCGCCAGCGGCGCCGGTCCTCGAACAGCCGGGAGACGAACTCGCCGGCCAGCAGCACCCAGGCCAGGCCCGCGAGGGCGAAGGCGACCAGCGAGAGCGGCTCGTAGCCGGTGAGGTGCAGGCCGACGGAGATGATGCCGGTGGCCATGACGAAGGCTCCCGCGGCCGGCGGGAGGTCGGTCCACCAGGGCGGGGGCGACTGCTGCTCACGTTCGCGCATCCTCCCAGCGGAACCCGGCGGGCGCCGTGCCGCCATCCGGGTGGTCCACCCGGGGCACCTGCCGGTCCGCGGGCCGGCGGGCGGGCGGCGGGCGTACCTGCCTCCGGCAAGCGCCGGATGGCGGGTTCCCGCTGCTCACCGGCCGGATCCGAGCCGCATCGGCCGGCCGTGGTTGACGCGCCGGGCCGGCAGCGGGGACGGTGACCGCCATGGGGATCGAACGCACGCTCACGGCGGTGCTGGCGTGCCTGGTCCTGGGCGGGGGCCTGAGCGCGGCCGGACCGCCCGGGGGCGGGCGGGGGGAGGTGCCCGCCGTGCCGCTCGACGCGCCGGTGGCGCTGGGTCCGGACGCGTCGACGGGCCGGGTGGTGGTCGACTGCGGGCGCAACGCGGAGCGGCACTACAACGAGGACAACCTGGTCGTCTCGCCGGGCGTGCGGGCCGGCGCGCACCACACCCACGCCTACGTGGGCAACCTGTCCACCACCGCCGCGTCCACCGACGCGTCCCTGGCGGCGGCCGCGACCAGTTGCCGGGACGGAGACCGCTCCACGTACTACTGGCCGGTGCTGCGGCGTACGGACCGGCCGGGCCGGATGGCGTACGAGCGGGCCTCCGGCCACCACGGCAACGCGGGCCGGATCCTGCGCGAGGCGGCGGTGACCGTGGAGTTCCGCGGCAACCCGGTGAGCCGGGTGGTGGCGATGCCGCGGTTCCTGCGCGCGATCACCGGCGACGCGGTGGCCCACACCGCCGCCGACGCCTCCCGGGTACGCGCCGCCTGGGGCTGCGCCGGCCTGCCCGGCCTGGCCACGGTCCGGTACCCCCGCTGCCCCGACGGCGACCGGATCACCCGCACCCTGGTCTTCCCCAGCTGCTGGAACGGGCTGGACACGGCGGCCCCCGACCACCGGGCCCACCTCACCTTCCCCGCGGGCAACGGGGCGTGCGCGCCGGGCACCTTCCCGGTGCCCGCCCTGCGGCTGTCGCTCGTGTACGAGCCCGTCCCGCCGGGGACGCCCCTCGCCCTGGACTCCTTCCCCGAGCAGCGGCACAGCCCGCGGACCGACCACGCCATGTTCGTGAACGTGATGGGCCCGGCGGCGATGGACCGGGTGGTGGACTGCATCAACTCCGGCCGCAGCTGCCGCGGCTCCCGGGATTCCTCCGGAGCCCGGTGAACCGGAGGCGCTCCCCGCGCGTGTTCCGCACGTAACCAAGCGAGGGAGAAGGTGAGATGGCCGGACCACTGCGGCCCCGCGCGCGGCGGGGATCCACCGACGAGGCGCTGATCAGGTCTCTGTACGAGGAGCACGGCAACGCGCTGCTGGCGTACGCGACGCGCCTGACGAACGACCGGGCCGCCGCCGAGGACGTGGTGCAGGAGACCTTCATCCGGGCCTGGCGGCACGCCGAGGCCATGGTCAACGGGAAGGGATCGGTCCGCGGCTGGCTGCTCACCGTGACCCGGAACATCGTCATCGACCGGACCCGGGCGCGGAACGTGCGGCCCCGGGAGGTGTCGGGCTCCCCGTCCACGCACCCGGTCGAGGACGACCACGCCGACTCGGTGGTCGACACGATGGCGGTGCTGGCGGCGATGGACCACCTGTCACCGGAACACCGCGCGGTGCTCCAGGAGTTGTACTACCGGCAGCGCAGCGTCGCGGAGGCCGCCGACTCGCTCGGCATCCCGGCGGGCACCGTCAAGTCCCGTTCGCACTACGCCCTGCGCGCCCTGCGCGAGGCGTTCACGGCAGAGCACACACCCAGCAGGCCAACCCGTCGGCCCGCCGGACTCCAGGAGGTGGTGGCATGAACCGGCAGCAGTACCAGGACGGGCACGTGAACGAACAGCTCGGCCCGTACGTCCTCGGCGTGCTGGACGACGCGGAGGCCGGCGCGGTCGAGGAGCACCTGGCCTCCTGCACGGACTGCGCGGCGGAGGTCGCGGCGTTCCGGGAACTGGAGGAGGCTCTCGGCGAGGTGCCGCCCGAGGCGTTCCTGGAGGGGCCGCCCCCGGACGGGGACCTGTTGCTCCAGCGGACCCTGCGGCAGGTGCGGGGAGAGGTGGCGCGGGCCCGGCGGACGCGGTGGGCGCTGACCGGGGTGGCCGCCGCGGCCTCCCTGGCGGCGGTGTTCTGGCTGGGCACGCAGGCCTCCGACGGGGCCCGGGACGTCGCCGTGCCCCCGACCGCTCCCACGGCGACCGCGCCGGTGCCGCCCGCGGGGACGCGGCTGGCCACGGCCACCGATCCCGGTACCGGGGCACGGATGACCGTACGGGTCGTGCCGGCCGTGAAATGGGTGCGGGTCAACGCGGCCGTCACCGGGGTGCCGCCGGGCGAGCGGTGCCGGATCGTGGTCGTGGCGCGCGACGGTACGCGGACCTCGGCGGGCGGCTGGGTGGTCGGTACGGCCGCCCACGGCGAGGGCAAGGGCGTGATGCTCGACGGCTCGGCCGCGACGGACCCGGCGGACGTGGTGGCGGTGGCCGTGGAGAACGAGGCGGGGAAGCGGTTCGTGACCGTGCCGCTGTGACCCCGCCCGGGTGCCTCCGGTGCGCTTTCCGGTGCGGCGGTCAGAAAATCCCGTGATCCGTTGAACCCCCTCCCGGGGGCCGGCGTGTGGTTGATGAGTGACCAGAACACAACGAACCACAGGATCACGGGAGTTCTCATGACGAACCGGCGCAAGCTCACCCTGGCCGTGGCCGCCTCGGCGCTGCTGATCGGCGGCGCGACGGCCTGCGGCACCGAGCGGACCACGCCCGTGGGAGCCGGTGCCCAGGCGCCGGCGAAGGCGGCCGGCGCCGCCGGCGGGTACGGGGACGGCGGGTACGGCGACGGGGGCTACGGCTCCGCGGGCGGCGGCGACGGGGCGGGGGCCGGTACGGCCTCCGGCCCGCTCGCCGTCCGCCAGGACGCCAAGCTCGGCACCCTGGTGGCCGACTCGGCCGGATTCACCCTGTACCGCTTCGACAAGGACACCGCCTCCCCCTCCCGCTCCAACTGCGCGGGCGCCTGCGCCACCGCCTGGCCCCCGGTGCCCGCCGGCACCACCCTGCCGGGGGCGGTCCCGAAGGCGGCCGTGGGCTCCGTGGACCGGGCGGACGGCACGAAGCAGCTGACCATCGGCGGCTGGCCGGTGTACCGCTTCGCCAAGGACACCGCGCCGGGCCAGACCAACGGGCAGGGCGTCGGCGGCACCTGGTTCGCCGTCACCCCCGAGGGCAAGAAGGCCGGCCAGGCCGGCGCCGGACAGGGCGGCGCGGGGGCCGGGGGTGCCGCCGCGCTGCCCGCCCTCTCCACGGTCGAGGACCAGGGCCTCGGGGCCATCCTGCGGGACGGCAAGGGCCGTACGCTCTACCGCTTCACCAAGGACACCGCCTGGCCCATGAAGTCCAACTGCCAGGGCGCCTGCCTGGAGAAGTGGAAGCCCGCCAAGCCCGTCGACGTCAACGACGTCAAGGGCGTGGACCCCAAGCTGCTGTCCGTCTACACCCGCTCCGACGGCGCCAAGCAGCTGGCCATCGACTGCTGGCCGCTGTACTGGTTCACCGGGGACACCGCGCCCGGCCAGGTCAACGGCCAGGGCGTCGGCGGCACCTGGTTCGCGGTCACGCCGCAGGGGAAGCTGGCGAAGTGACCGCCAGCCGGTTGGCGGGGCGGGCCAGCCCGTAGTGGTCCCGCAGCGTCCGGCCGGTGTACTCCGTACGGAACAGCCCACGGGCCTGGAGCAGGGGCACCACCTCGTCCACGAAGACCTCCAGGCCCCCGGGCAGGTAGGGCGGCATGATGTTGAAGCCGTCGGCCGCGCCCGCCCGGAACCACTCCTCGATCTCGTCGGCGATGCGCTCGGGGGTGCCCGCGACCACGCGGTGCCCCCGGCCGCCGCCGAGCCGCGCGATCAGCTCGCGCAGGGTGAGCCCGTCGCGCCGGGCCAGTTCGGCGACCAGGGTGAAGCGGCTCTTGTTGCCGTTGATGTCCTTCTCCTCCGGAAGTTCGGGGAGGGGGCCGTCCAGCGGCAGGCCGGTGAGGTCGGTGCCCAGCATCCCGGACAGCTGGGCCAGCCCGTACTCGGGCACCTGGAGGTCGGTGAGCTCCTGCTCCAGGGCGCGCGCCTCGGCCTCCGTGGAGCCGATGACCGGGGCGATGCCGGGGAGGATCAGCAGCTGGTCGTCGGTCCTGCCGTACCGGGGCAGCCGGGCCCTGAGGTCCTTGGCGAAGGCCTGGGCGTCGGCCAGGGTCTGCTGGGCGGTGAAGACGGCCTCCGCGTACTGGGCGGCGAACTCCTTGCCGTCCTCGGAGGAGCCGGCCTGCACGAGCAGCGGGTGGCCCTGGGGCGGGCGGGGCACGTTCAGGGCCCCCTGGACGGAGAAGTGCTCGCCCTTGTGCCCGATGGCGCGGACCTTGTCGGTGTCGGCGTACACGCCGCGCTCCCGGTCGACGAGGATCGCGTCGTCCTCCCAGCTGTCCCACAGCTTCGTGGTCACGTCGACGAACTCGCGGGCCCTGGCGTAGCGGAGGGCGTGGTCGAGGTGCTCCTCGCGGTTGAAGTTGCGGGCCTCGTCGACGGAACCGGAGGTGACGATGTTCCAGCCGGCCCGGCCGCCGCTGAGGTGGTCGAGCGAGGCGAACTTGCGGGCCGTGTGGTACGGCTCGTTGAAGGTGGTGGAGACCGTGGCGATCAGGCCGACGTGCTCGGTGACGGCGGCCAGGGCGGAGAGCAGGGTCAGGGGCTCGAAGCCGCCGAGCGCGTTGTGGCGGACCTTGCCCCACAGGGCTACCCCGTCGGCCAGGAAGACCGAGTCGAGCAGGCCGCGTTCGGCCGTGCGGGCGAGTTCCTGGAAGTAGCGCAGGTCGGTGATGCGTTCGGGCTGGGTGCGCGGGTGGCGCCAGGCGGCGTCGTGGTGTCCCGCGTTCATCAGGAAGGCGTTGAGGTGGAGCTGTCGGGGCATGCCGGCCGTCCTCGGTCGGTGGGTGGAGTGGAGTGGAGGTGCGCGGGCACGGCGGTACGCGGGCCCGGTGCGCGGGTTCAGGCGGTGAGCGGGACGCGCCACGCGGTCAGGCGGCGCTCGATGGTGACGAGGACCTGGTTGAAGCCCAGACCGATGGCGGAGATGGTGATGATCCCGGCGTACATCTGCGGGATGGCGAAGTTGAACTGCGAGGCGTTGACCAGGTAGCCGAGGCCGGCCTTGGCACCGATCATCTCGGCGGCGACCAGCACCAGGATGGACACCGCCCCGGCCAGCCGTACGCCGGTGAACACGGCCGGCACGGAGGAGGGCAGGATCACCTTGGCGAACAGCTGGTGGGTGGGCAGGTCCATCGACCGGGCCAGCTTGACCAGGGTCGGGTCCGCGGTGCGCACGGCGCTGATGGTGTTCAGCAGCACGGGCCAGGTGCAGGCGTAGACGACGATGGAGATCTTCGAGGTCTCGCCGATGCCCAGGAGCAGGACGAAGACGGGCAGCAGGGCGAGCGCGGCCGTGTTGCGGAACACTTCCAGCAGCGGGTTGAGCAGGTCGGCGACCGGCCGGTACCAGCCGATGAGCAGGCCGAGGGGTACGGCGACCCCGACGGCGATGCCGAAGCCGGCCAGCGAGCGGACCAGGCTGGCGCGGGTGTTCTCGGCGAGCTGTCCGTCGGCGGCCAGCCCCCACCAGGCCTGGGCGACCTCGCTGAAGGGCGGCAGGAAGGTCCGGTCGACCAGGCCCAGGCGCGGGGCGGTCTCCCAGAGCAGGAGCAGCGCGAGGACCGCGGCCGATTTCAGGGCGGCGTTCCGCAGGGTGGTGAGGACGCGGCGGGTGGGGGACGGACGGCGGTGCGGCGGAGACGCGTCGGGCCGGGGCAGGGCCTCGGGCACGGCTCCGGCCGTGGCGGCCGGAGCCGCTTCCGGTTCCGCGGCCGCTGCCGTCCCGTCGGTGGTCTTCGCGGGGTTCAGGGTCTGGCTCATGCGGCCACTGCCTCCTTCTCCAGCTGCTGGGCGCGGGCGACCTCGTCGTGGAGCAGCTCCCAGATCCGCCGGCGGTGGGCGGCGAACTCCGGGCTGGAGCGCACGTCCTCGGTGGTGTCGCGGGAGCCGAAGGCGACCGGGACGACCTCCTTGACCCGGCCGGGCCGGGAGGTGAGGACGGCGACCCGCTGGCCGAGGTGGACGGCCTCGTCGATGCTGTGGGTGATGAACACGATGGTCTTGCCGGTGCGCTCCCAGATGCGCAGCAGCTCGTCCTGGAGCGATTCGCGGGTCTGTGCGTCGAGCGCGGCGAACGGCTCGTCCATCAGCAGCACGTCGGGGTCGTAGGCGAGGCTGCGGGCGATCGCGACGCGCTGGCGCATGCCGCCGGAGAGCTCGTGCGGGTGCCGGTCCTCGAAGCCGGAGAGGCCCACGAGTTCCAGGTGGGCGCGGGCGCGTTCGGCACGTTCGCGGCGGGGTACGCCGGTGGCCTCCAGGCCGAAGGACACGTTGCCGAGCGCGGTGCGCCAGGGCAGCAGCGCGTACTGCTGGAAGACGATGCCGCGGTCGAGGCCGGGGCCCGTGACGGGGTTGCCGTCGAGCAGCACCCGGCCGGCTGAGGGCCGGGTGAGTCCGCCGAGGAGGTCGAGGAGGGTGGACTTGCCGCAGCCGCTGGGGCCGACGACCACCGTGAACTCGCCGGGTGCGATGGAGAGGTCGATGCCGTCGAGGGCGGTGAACTCGGGGCCGCCGCCCTTCACGGGGAAGGTCTTGGTGACCCGTTCGAAGACGATCTTCGGGGTTGCGGAGGAGGTCATGGGTCAGCCCGCCTTGCCGTAGGCGTTGTAGTCGTTGGTGTAGAGGTCGCGGGCGGTGAACTTGCCCTTGGGGACGTCACCGCGCTTGCCGAGCCAGTCGATCCACAGCTGGAAGGCCTTGTCGTCGATGCGGCCGCCGGTCTCGGCCACGCCGAAGGAGCGCCAGAACTTCAGGGCGGCCGGGTCCTCGTTGCGGCCGCGCTTGCGGACGATCTCCGTCATCCGGGCCACGACCTGCTCGCGCGGGGTGGTGCGGGTCCACTCGATGGCCTTGGCGACGCCGGTGACGAAGGTGCGGGCGGTGTCGGGGTTGGCCTTCAGGAACCGGTCGGTCATCACGTACGTGCCCGCGCTGAACGCCCCGAGCAGCTGGAAGTCCGTGAACAGCGGCCGGATGCCGCCCGTGGCCAGGGCCTTGTCGCGGAGGATGCCGCCGAGCACGCCGACCTGGATCTGCCTCTGCCGCAGCGACTGCTCGGTGTTGACCGGCGGCACCACCAGGGCCTCGACCTTGTCGATCTCGGCGCGGCTCAGGCCGTTGCGCTCCAGGTAGATCTCCAGCATCGCCTCGGCGTGGGCGCCGAGGGTGTTCATGCCGACCTTCTTGCCGATCAGGTCGCGCGGGGTGCGGATGGGGCTGTCCTCCCGCACGTAGAACCCGTTGTACGCGTACTGGTCGGATCCGTAGTAGCTGATCACGGCCTTGACGGGGGCGCCCTGGGCGGCGAGCTTGACCACGGCGCCGTTGAAGGCGCCACCGAAGTCGGTCTGGCCGGTCGCGGCGGACTGGATGTCCTGGGGGCCGCTGATCGTGTTGCCGACCCATTCGAGCTTGACGTCGCCCAGGTAGCCCAGGTCCTCGGCGAGTTCGGGGAGCGTGACGGCGCCTGCGGCGCCCTGGTAGCGCAGGGTGCGGGTCTGGCCGCCCTTGCCGCCGGCGCCGCCCGCCTCGGCCCGGCCGCAGCCGACCGCGACCGCCGAGATGCCGAGGAGGGCGAGGAACTGGCGCCGGTTCGGGGCCGTGGCGAGATGCATGTGCGTGGTCCTTCGGGGAGGAGTGGCTGGCGGGGTGTGGCGGGCTGTGCGGTGTGGAGGGCTGTGCGGTGTGGAGGGCTGCGGGTGGCGGGTGCAGGGGTCAGAGCGCCGCGCCGGCGAGTGCGGGCCGGGACGGGAGGGCCTCGACGAAGTCGTCGACGGCCTGGCCGAGGCCCACCGCGGCCTCCGGCCGCAGTCGGACCCCGCCGGGCAGGCGCTCGATGTGCGAGTCGAGCAGGAAGCGGCCGGCTACGACGTGGCGGGCGCCGAGCGCGGAGAGCACCGGCCGCAGGGCGTAGTCGATGGCCAGGACGTGGGCGAGGGAGCCGCCGGTCACCAGGGGCAGGACGGTCTTGCCCTGCAGGGCGTCCTGCGGGAGCAGGTCGAGGAAGACCTTGAGGAGGCCGGAGTACGAGGCCTTGTAGACCGGGGTGGCGACGATCAGGCCGTCGGCGGCGGCCACCGCCTCCACCGCCCGCTTGATCGCCTCGCCGTCGGTGCGGGCCGCGAGGAGCTCGTCCGCCGGCAGGTGGCGCAGGGGCAGGTGGGCGGCCGGGAACCCACCGAGCGAGAGGCGGTCGACGACGTGGTCGGCGACCAGCGCGGTGCGCGAGGCGGCCGACGGGCTGGCGGACAGGGCGAGCAGCTGGGACACGGGGGCTCCTCTGGTACGGGCCGGCGTCGGGCGGGGTGTCGGGCGCGGGAGGCAGTGGGCCCGGGGCGGGTGCCGGGCCCGGGCGGGTACCGGGCGCGGGGAGGCGGCGGGCCCGGGGCCCGGCCGGTGCCCGGGCGGGCGCCGGTGGTGCGGCGCCCGCCCCGGCTCGGGCGGGCCCGCGCCGTGGGTCAGGCGGCCGGGGCGGCGTCGCCCGCGGTGGAGCCGCCGGAGGCCACTCCGAAGGCCGGGGCGGGCACGGTCTCGGGCTCCAGGAGCCTGGAGGGCTCGCCGTCGGCGCCGACCGGCACGTCGCCGTCGATGGTCACGCGGCGCAGGGTGCGCTCGTGGGATCCGGAGTCGTCGACGCCGTAGTGCTGGGTGGCGCGGTTGTCCCAGATCGCGACGTCGCCCTCCTGCCACGACCACCGGACGGTGTTCTCCGGGCGCTCGATGTGGGCCTGGAAGACGTCGAGCAGCGCGCGGGAGTCCCTGGCGGTGAGGCCGTCGATGCGGTCCACGAAGTTGCCGAGCAGCAGAGTGCGTTCGCCGGTCTCGGGGTGCACGCGGACGACCGGGTGCTCGGTCCGGTACGTGGTGGAGCTGAACACCTCGCGGAACTGGCGCAGCAGTTCGGGGGCGGCCTCCGGGTCCAGCGCGGCGTAGTCGTAGGCGTTGGTGTGCACGGCGCGCAGGCCCTCGGCGAGGGTGCGCAGCGGGGCGGGCAGGTGGGCGTAGGCGGTGGCGGTGTTGGCCCAGAGGGTGTCGCCGCCGTACGGCGGGATCGTGACGGCGCGCAGGATGGAGAAGGCCGGGTAGGCGGGGACGAAGGTGACGTCGGTGTGCCACTGGTTGGCGCGGCCGCCGTAACGGGACTCGATGCCGAGGGAGTAACGCCCGTCGGCGGAGGGGACGGTGGGGTGCGCGACCGGCGTGCCCAGGAGGCGGGCGAAGGCCTCGTGCCCCTCCTCGTCGAGGTGGTCCTGTCCCCGGAAGAAGACGACCTTGTGGTCGAGGAGGGCGGCGCGGATCGCGGCGACGGTTCCCTCGTCGAGGTCGCCGCCGAGCTTGACGCCCTCGATCAGGGCGCCGATGCGGCCGCCGATCCGGGTGACGGTGGTGGTGTCCGAGGTCGTGACAGCGGTCATGGGGACGCTCCTTCTGATTTCTTTTCGCAGCGGAAGGAATGGGTGGTTGACTTCGCCCGTGCGGACGGAGGAGGGGGAAGTGGCCGGAACCGGTGTGGCCTTGGCCGGGAGCGTGGCAGCGGCGCGGAGGGCGGTCAAGGGCCTTCCCGGGGCGGCGGGAGGCCGCGCGACGCCCCGTACCCGCCGGTCGGGCGGAATCCGGCCAACCCGCTCCGACCTGCGCTTTCGACCCCGCGGGCGGCCGATTTCCGACGCCCGTGCCGCCGGTGCCCGAACGCCTCGGGGCCGTCCGGGATTTCACGCCGCCGCAACGGCGCGCAACATGACGGGAGGAAATCCGTGACACTCACCGGAACCGGACGGGGGCCGCGCAGGGCCGGCGACGGGCGCCGCGAGGCCAACACCGCGGCCGTGCTGCGCACCGTGCTCGACGGCGGCCCGGTCGCCCGCGGCGCCATCGCCCGCCTCTCGGGGCTGAGCCCCGCGGCGGTCTCCCGGCAGTCCACCGAACTGCTCAGGCTGGGCCTGCTGCGCGAACTCCCGGGCCTGGCCGCCCCGGCCGGGGCCGGCCGCCCCCAGGTGCCGCTGGACCTGCACACCGGCGACACCTCGGGGCCGGTGGCCGGCGCCCTGCACATCGGGGTGCCAGGCTCCACATTGGGCGTGGTCGACCTGCGGGGGCGGGTGCTCGCCCGGCACACCCTCCGGCACGACGGCCTCGGCACGGACGAGGTCCCGGCCATGGCGGCCGCCGCCCTGCGGGAGCTGCTGGCCGGGTCCGCGGGCGGCCGGCCGGTCCTGGGGGCGGGCGCCGCGATCGGGCGCTGGGTGCGGCCCGCCGAGGGGGTGGTGGTCCGCCACGACGCGCTCGGCTGGTACGACCGCCCGCTCGCCGCCGAGCTGGCCGGCCGGCTGGAGCTGCCGGTGCGGCTGGACAACCACGCCCGGGCGGTGGCCCAGTCGGAGATCCTCTTCGGCCGCCCGGAGGCCCGGCGCAGCCTGGTGCACCTGTTCGTCGGCAACGTGGTGGACGCCGCCTTCGGCATCGCCGGCGTGATCCACCAGGGTCCGGGCGCGGGTGCCGGCGACGTGGCCCACCTGCCGGTACCCGGGTCGCGTACCCCGTGTGCGTGCGGGCGTACCGGCTGCCTGGGCGCCACCGCGTCGGACACGGCCGTGGCGGCGGAGGCGGTGCGCCGCGGCATCCTGCCCCGGCCGGACGCGGCGGCACTGACGGCCGCCGCGACCGACGGCGACGCGGGGGCCCGGGAGCTGCTGCGCGAGCGGGCCCGGGCGGTGGGGCGCGCCCTGGCGCTGCTGATCGACGTGGTCAACCCGGACCTGGCCGTGGTCACCGAGCAGGCCTGCCTGGCCGATCCGGAGTACCTGGAAGAGGTCCGGGGGCAGGCGCTGGCCCACTCCCGGGTGTGCGAGGACCCGGAGCGCATCGTCACCCCGCACGCGGGTCCTGACGTGCTGGCCGTGGCGTCCGCGACGGTGCTGCTGCATCCGCTGTTCGCCGACCCCACCGGGTACGCCCTGCCGGCCCTGTCGCCCCTGCCGCCCTGCTGACCGCCCCGCACGCCCGGGCAATGCGCTGGACCGGACGAGCGGGCATGCCCCAGCCTGGGCTCATGACCGAGACCGGCCCCCTCGCGGCACCGCCCGGCCCCCTCTGCGCACTGCCGTCCGACCGCGCGATGTGCGCCTCCGGCGCGCTCGCGTGCGGGGAGGCGGGGTGATGGGCGGGCAACTGCCGGTGGCGGCCGGGGTGCTGGCCCTCCTGACCGTGGTGCCGGGGCCCGACCTGGCACTGGTCACCCGGCAGGCCGTCGGCTCGGGTCCCGGCGACGCGCTGCGCACCGTGGGCGGCGTCGCGGCCGGGCTGCTGGTGTGGGGCGCGCTCACGGTGGCGGGCCTCGCGGCGCTGCTGGCCGCCTCGGCGGGCGCCGCGCTGGTGGTACGGGTGCTGGGCGCGGCGTACCTGGTGGTGCTCGGCATCGGGGCGCTGCGACGCGGCGGCCGGTCCGCGGGCACCGGCCCGGACCCCGTCGCCCCGGCGGTGCGGGGCAATCCCTGGCGTACCGGGCTGGTGGGCAACCTCCTGAACCCGAAGATCGCGGTGTTCTACACGGGGCTGCTGCCCGCGCTGGCCCCCGCAGGCCTGCCGCCGTCCGCCGGGATGGCGCTGCTCGTGACGCTGCACGCCGGGCTCACGGTGGCCTGGCTCGGCGGGTACGTGCTGCTGCTGTCCCGCGCCCGGGCCCAGCTGTCCCGCCCCGCGGTCCGGCGCGCGCTGGACCGCCTCACGGGCGTGGTGCTGATCGCCTTCGGGCTGCGGCTGGCGGCCTCGGCGCGCTGACGGGAGGCAGGCGGCACACGGCCGGGCGCCACGCGGCACACCGACGGTCCGGCCCGCGCCGTCGCCGTGCGACGACCCGGGCGGGACCGGTGCCTCAGTGGTGGAAGCTCGGCTGCGCCGGCGGGAGGCCGCCCGCGGCCGCGGTGAGCCGGTCCACCGCGGCGCCCAGGTCCGCCGCGAGCAGGGCCACCTTGTCGCGGCTGATGCCGTGCCGGATCAGGACGCGCTGGATCACCGTCTCGTCACGGGCGGGCGGCAGCGGGTACGAGGGGACCTGCCAGCCGCGCAGCCGCAGCTGGTCGCTGAGCTGGTACAGGGTGAACGGCGCGTTCGCGTCGGCCAGCGTCCACGACACCGCCGGCAGGCCGCCCCGGCCGTCGTACAGCAGCCGGAAGGGGCCCATGCCGGCCACCGCCTCGCCGAGCGCGCGGGCGCTGGCCGCGGCCGCCTCGTACACCGCCCGGTAGCCCTCGCGGCCGAGGCGCAGCATGACGTAGTACTGGGCGATCACCGAGCCGCCGGGGCGGGAGAAGTTGAGGGCGAAGGTCGGCATGTCGCCGCCGAGGTAGCTGACCTTGAAGACCAGCTCGTCCGGCAGGTGCTCGGCCGAGCGCCAGACGATCCAGCCGACGCCGAGCGGTGCCATGCCGTACTTGTGCCCCGAGGCGTTGATCGAGACGACCCGGGGCACCCGGAAGTCCCAGGGCAGGTCGGGCTGGAGGAAGGGCGCGACGAAACCGCCGCTGGCCGCGTCGACGTGCACCGGCACGTCCAGGCCGGTCTCCGCCTGGATGGCGTCGAGTTCGGCGGCGATGGCCTCGACCGGCTCGTAGTCGCAGGTGTACGTGACGCCCAGGATCGCGACCACGCCGATGGTGTTCTCGTCGACGTACTCGCGCAGCTGGTGCGGCTGCAGGCCGGTGGCGTCGGGCTCCAGCGGCACCTGGCGCAGCTCCACGTCGAAGTAGGTGGCGAACTTCTCCCAGCACACCTGGACGGGCCCGCACACGAGGTTCGGCCGGTCCGTCGGCTTGCCCTCGGCCTGGCGGCGGGCGCGCCAGCGCCACTTCAGGGCGAGGCCGCCGAGCATGGCCGCCTCGCTGGAGCCGGTGGTGGAGCAGCCCATGGTGCTGGTGCCCTCGGGGGCGTGCCACAGGTCGGCGAGGATGTGCACGCAGCGGGACTCGATCTCCGCGGTCTGCGGGTACTCGTCCTTGTCGATCATGTTCTTGTTGAGGCACGCGTCCATGAGCGCGTGCACCTCGGGCTCGCTCCAGGTGGTGCAGAAGGTCGCCAGGTTCTGTGCCGCGTTCCCGTCCAGGGCGAGCTCGTCCTCGATGAGGGCGCGGATGATCCGTGGGTCCGCGGTGCCGTCGGGCATGCTCAGCCTGGGCAGGGTCGCCCGGCTGATCGGGGTCGCGTAGATGTCGGCGAACGCGGCGGTCGCGTCCCGCTTCGTCTCGTGCAAGGCCATGGCGGCTCCTCCGCTCGGTCGGCATCCACCGGGACCGATGCTGGTCCACCGGCCCGCCGCCCGCCCGTCCGACGAGCCGTACGGGTGAACGCGCGGCCCGCGGCGCGCCCCGAGGGGGCACAACGCCCCACATCACCCGATCCTCATACGAACCACCCATGCCGCCACCACCCGCGGGTCGCCCGGCATCGCCCCGCCCCCGCAGACCGCACGCGCCCCACCCCCACGAGCGGCACGCACCTCCACCCCGCCCGGAGCCACGATGCCCCTGCACCCACCGGCCTCCACCAGCACGGCCCGTCCTCCCGCGCCCGGGTCCGGGTCCACCAGGGCATCGGGACTGACGCTGGAGGACCGCCTGGCCCTGGCCGACGCGACGATGACCGCCCGGCTGGCCGAGGCGGCGGTGGCGTACGAGGTCAACACGGCGCACCTCCCCACCGAGCCGCTCGACCTGGCCGACGTGGTCACGCTCGCCCCCGCACCGTCGCCCCACCCCCCGGAGGACGCGTACGCGACCCCCGTCGCCGCGCTCCTCCAGCGCGCCCACCACCGGCTGGCCACCGGCGGCTGGTGCAGCGGCCGCCTCGTCGACGAGGACGGCGCGCGCTGCCTCCTCGGCGCACTCCGCGCCGAGGCCCGCGGCGACGCCGGCCTGGAGGGCACCGCAGCCGACGTCCTCCTGGACACCATCCGCCGCACCTTCGACGCGGACGTACCGTCGGTCCCCCGCTTCAACGACGCCTTCGGCTCCCCGAGCATCCCCCTCCGCACCCTCGCCCGGGCAGCCGACCGAGCCGCCGCCCAGGGCCTGTGACCACCCGTCGGCGGGGAGCACGGCCGGCGGGCTTCCGGGCGGCCGGTGCGGCTGCGGCTACGCGGGGAGCACGAGGAGCACGACGACCGAGCCGTCCGCGTCGCGGGCGATCTCGATCGCCACGTCCGTCGTGCGGCCGTTGAGCCCGACGCCGCCGCCCGCCTTGTGGAGCCGGTGCGCCGCACTCAGGAGGCGGTCGACTTCGACTGTGGAGACGGGGCGCCCAGGAACGCCTTGGTCGGCGTACCGAGTTCGACGGCCCCGCCCTCGGGCAGTCCGTCCAGGGCGCTCTGCCACCCGGCGAGGCGGCGGTCGGCCTTGCCCAGAGCCGTGCTGATCGTGTGAACCGCCGAGTCGAGTCCCAGCGAGACGCCGGGCCTGCCCTGGTCGAGCAGGATGGCGGTGGCCTTGTCGGCGGCGTGGCGGCAGCCGTCGAGTTCGCCCCGAACCGGCGGCCACCTCCGCCGGGACCACCATCCGGGACAGACCCTCGCCCGGGCCGGTCGCCCTCGCCGCAGTGCGGGACGTTCGCGCCGACCGCGTGACGCACTGCGACACGAGCTGCGCCAGGGGCTCGCCGCGTCGAGCGGGATGCCACTGCGGCGGTCGATCCGGTCGGGGAGCGGATGCCTCTCCAGCGTGACGATCGGCAGGTCGGCCGTTCTCGGCAGGAGCCTAAGCCCGGCGCCGGACGCCGGGCCGGTCAGCCCAGGAAGCTCAGGCGGACCTCGCGGTCGGGGTTGTCCTTGTTGGTGTCCACCAGGCAGACCGACTGCCAGGTGCCCAGGGCCAGACGGCCGTTGACGACCGGGAGGGTGGCGTGGGGCGGGACGAGGGCCGGGAGGACGTGGTCCCGGCCGTGGCCGGGTGAGCCGTGCCGGTGCTGCCAGCGGTCGTCGGCCGGGAGGAGGTGGTGGAGGGCGGTGAGCAGGTCGTCGTCGCTGCCCGCGCCGGTCTCGATGACCGCGATGCCGGCGGTGGCGTGCGGGACGAAGACGTTCAGCAGGCCGTCCCGGCCCGCGGCGGCGCCGGACAGGAAATCGGCGCAGGCGTCGGTCAGGTCGGTGACGGTCTCGGCGCGGCCGGTGGCGATCCGGAGGACGTGCGTCGTGAAGGGTGACATGGCTTCATCCTCGTCCATCCGCCTGCCGTTCCCGGGGCGGGCGGGGCCCGGGGCGCGGCGCCCCCGGTCCCGTGCGTCGCGTCAGGCCGCGGGGCGGCGGCCGGTGTGGACCGTGACGGCCGAGAGGAGGAAGGCGTCGGGTCGCTTCAGGAGGCCTTCCGGGGCTTCCGGGTCGAGCAGCAGATCGAGGGTCTTGCGGTCGTCCGCGGCGAGCGAGTCGCCCCGCGTGTCCCGGATCCGGGTGAGCTGTGCGTGCAGGAAGGCGCGGGCCGGTGCGGCCAGCGGGGCCGGGAGGTCGAGGAGGAGGGTGAAACTGGCGGTCTCGGTGAGTCCGGCCCGGGCCAGCATCGCGGGCCAGTCCTCCACCAGGGCCGTGCTGCCGGGGAGTTCGCCGCGCATCTCCTCGAACCAGTCCTCCTGGGCCGCGTCGAGCCGGGCCTGGAGGCCGGGACGGCCGGTGCCGATGTCACGCGGGAGGAAGCGCACCGGCAGTCCGCCCTCCGCGACGGCGAGCAGGCCGCCCGGGCGCAGTACGGCGGCCAGCGCGTCCAGCGCGCGCTGCTGGTCGCCGACGTGGTGGACGGCCTTGCTGCTCCAGACCAGGTCGGCCGTGCCGACGCCGCCCGCGCCGGGCTCCTCGGCGCCGGTGCCCAGGCCGTCGGGCAGTTCGGCGTGGCGTACGGCGATCCGCCCGCCCAGGCCGAGGCGCTCCGCGCGGGCGAGGGTGCGGTCGAGGAGGGCGGGGGTGGGGTCCACGGCGACCGCCTCCGCGGCCGGAAAGGCCTCGGCGAGTACGGAGGTCATGACGCCGGGCCCGCTGCCGACGTCGAGGACGCGGCGGACCTCGTGGGCCGGGCCGAGGAGTTCCCCGAGGCGGGCCGCGACGTCCCGCAGGACGGGAAGATGGACCTCGGCGTTCTGCTCCAGGTGGTCGGCGGGGTCGGCCCAGTCGAGGTCCGTGGTGCGGTCGTCGTGGGAGTGGCGGCCGCGGTGGAAGTGGCTGCCGTGAGAGTGGCTGCCGTGGCCGTGTCCGTGGGTGCCGGGG
The DNA here is from genome assembly GCF_044540325.1 of Streptomyces sp. NPDC086023. NCBI lineage: Bacteria > Bacillati > Actinomycetota > Actinomycetes > Kitasatosporales > Streptomycetaceae > Streptomyces > Streptomyces sp. NPDC086023. The sequence goes on along the minus strand of NZ_JBITRX010000009.1, from coordinate 210,133 downwards.
GTCGGGGTGGGGTCCGTGTGAGGGCTCATGTTCCGGAGCGTGCACCCGGGGCCCGGTACCGGCAAACTTTTGTTGCCGTTTCCGGGACAAGAGAGTGGAATGCCCGCATGGACGAACCCACTCCCGACCGGCCCGCGCCGTACCAGGCGGTCCTCGACGAGGTCGCCCCGCGGCTGCGCCGCCTGCGCGACCGGCACGGTCTGACCCTGGCCGCGCTGTCCGAGGCGACCGGCATCTCGAAGAGCACCCTCTCCCGGTTGGAGTCGGGGCAGCGCCGGCCGAGCCTGGAGCTCCTGCTGCCGCTCGCCCAGGCCTACCAGGTGCCGCTGGACGACCTTGTCGGCGCGCCCGAGGTCGGGGACCCGCGGGTGCGCATGTCGCCGCGCACGATGCCCCACGGCGGCACCGCCGTGGCCCTGACCCGCAGCGCGAGCCCCCTCCAGGCGTACAAGTTGGTGATCCCGGACCGGGGCAGCGAGCCGGACCTGCGCACGCACGAGGGGTACGAGTGGCTGTACGTGCTGGACGGGCGGCTGCGGCTGGTCCTCGCGGAGCACGACCTGGTGCTGGGGGCGGGCGAGGCGGCCGAGTTCGACACCCGGCTCCCCCACTGGTTCGGGAGCGCGGACGGCCGGCCCGTGGAGGTGTTGAGCCTCTTCGGCAAACAGGGCGAGCGGATGCACGTACGGGCCAGGCCGCGCAGGGAAGATCCGGGAGCACCCCGCAGTTAGTAGAACCGTGAACGACTTTGCGGCAGACCCCGTACGCACCGGCCCGGGCGCGGTCCGGGAGGTGGACGTGGCGGTCGTCGGCGCCGGCCAGGCCGGGCTGTCCGGCGCGTACCACCTGCGCCGCGCCGGGCTGGAGCCCGGGCGGGACTTCGTCGTCCTGGACCATTCGCCCCGGCCCGGCGGCGCCTGGCAGTTCCGCTGGCCCACCCTCACGTACGGGAAGGTCCACGGCATGCACGCGCTGCCCGGCATGGAGCTGGAGGGGGCGGATCCGGAGCGGCCCTCCGCCGAGGTGATCGGCGACTACTTCGCCGCGTACGAGGAGACCTTCAGCCTCGGTGTGCTGCGGCCGGTCGACGTGTCGGCGGTGCGGGAGGGCGACGGCGGACGGCTGCGGGTGGAGAGCTCGGCCGGGGTGTTCTCGGCACGGGCGCTGATCAACGCCACCGGCACGTGGGACCGGCCGTTCTGGCCGCGCTACCCCGGTCAGGAGCTGTTCCGCGGCCGCATGCTGCACACCGCCGGCTATCCGGGCCCGGCGGCCTTCGCGGGCGCCCGCGTGATCGTGGTCGGCGGGGGCACCTCCGCCGTGCAGCACCTGCTGGAGATCGCGGAGGTCGCGGCGGGGACCACCTGGGTGACCCGGCGGCCGCCGGTGTTCCGCGAGGGCCCGTTCGGCGAGGCGGAGGGCCGCGCGGCGGTCGCGCTGGTGGACCGGCGGGTGCGGCAGGGGCTGCCCCCGCAGTCGGTGGTCAGCGTGACCGGCCTGCCGCTGAACGAGACGGTGCGGCGGGGGCGGGACTCCGGGGTACTGGACCGGCGGCCGATGTTCGAGCGCCTCACCGAGACCGGGGCGGCCTGGGCCGACGGCACGCGCGTGGACGCGGACGTGATCCTCTGGGCCACCGGCTTCCGCGCGGCCGTCGACCACCTGGCCCCGCTGCGGCTGCGCGAGCCGGGCGGCGGCATCCGCGTCGAGGGCACCAGGGCGGTCCGCGACGAACGGGTGCACCTGGTCGGCTACGGACCTTCGGCGAGCACCGTCGGCGCCAACCGCGCCGGCGCCACGGCGGTCCGCGACATCCGCCGGCTGCTGGCCCGCGCGGAACACCCGGTGCCGGCCTGAGCCGCCCTCCGGCACGGGACACGGATCAGCGCCGCGGTACGCCCCCCAGCCGCGGCACGCCCGGCCCACCCCCGGCCGCGCCACGGCCCCGCTCGTGGCACCGGCTCGTGGCGCCGGCACCGGCGCGGTGCCCCGGCTCAGGGCGGCGCGGTGCGGCGCGCGAGCGTGCGTACGTGCGGCGGGTTCGGCGACCGCGGCGGCGCCGGCCGCGGACCCGGCGCGGCCTGGTTCCCGGCCGCGCCTTCTCCGGCCTCCGGCCCGACGGGACGGGCCCGGGCGGTGGGCGGTGGGCGGTGGGCGGTGGGCCACAGGCGGCACGCGGGGCACGCGGCGGCACGCGGCCCCCGTCCGTGGGCCCGGGTGTCGGTCCCACGCCCGGGCCGAGCCCCGCCTGGGGCGGCGGTGGCCCGGCCCGCGAGGACCTCAAGCTCCCGGGGCGCCTGTCCCTGAAGGGGCTTCGGGCCTCCAGGGCGCAGGGGAGAGGCACCAGGGCCGACGGCTCTCAGCCCGTGCCGGCCTTCGCCGCGCGGCGTTCCGCGTTGAAGGCCGCCACGTGCTGCCGGTGTTCCTCGTACGTGGCGCTGAAGCGAGTGTCGCCCGGGCGGACGGTGACGGAGAACAGCCAGTCGCCGGCCGCCGGGGACACCGCCGCGCGCAGGGCTGCGAGGCCCGGGTTGCCGATCGGGGTGGGCGGGAGGCCCTGGCGGCGGTAGGTGTTGAAGGGGCTGTCCAGGCGGGTCTCGGCCAGGCTGACGTCGAGGGTGTGCCGGTCCAGCGCGTAGTTGAGCGTGGAGTCCATCTGGAGCGGCATCGAGCGGGCCAGCCGGTTGTGGATCACCCGCGCCACGCGGGGGCGGTCGGCGGGGGCGTCCGCCTCCGCCTCGATCACGCTGGCCAGCGTCGCGACCTGGTACGGCGTCATCCCCTGGGCCCGGCCCGCTCCGGCGATCCCGGCACCCGCCAGCCGCGCGTTGGCCGTGTCGACCATGTACCGGAGGAGCCCCTCCGGCGTCGTCTTCGAGGTGACCGGGTAGGTCGCCGGGAAGAGGAACCCCTCGGGGTTGCCCTTGGCCTCGGGTGGCAGGGCGAGCCCCGCGCGCGGGACGGCGGCCCGGGTGGTGCCGGGCGCCAGGCCCAGGGCCCGGTCCACGGCGGCGTACACCTGCGGGGCGCGCCAGCCCTCCGGGACGAGCAGCCGGCGCGGCTGCTCGGGCGGCGCGTCGCCGCCGGTCAGCCGGGGTACGAGCACCAGGAAGCCGGTGCCGGCGAGCATGGCCAGGAACAGCAGCAGCCGGCCGCGCCGGGTCAGCCGGGAGCGTCGGCGCGGCGGCCGGCCGGGGCCGGCGGCGCGCCAGGAGGAACCGGACGGCCCGGCGGGCCCAAGGGAGCCGAGGGGGTCGTGGGAGCCGAGGGGGCCGGGACGGGAGCGGCCGGGGCGGGAGCGGCGCATGCGGGCACGCTAACCCGCCGACCGTTACATTTCCGGCATTGCGGGCGCCAGCTCGGCATCCCGGCGGACCAGGGCGGCGTACCGGCCGTCGGCGGCCAGCAGCTCCCGGTGGGTGCCCCGCTCGACGATGCGCCCGGAGTCCAGGACCACGATCTGGTCGGCGTCGCGCACCGTGGAGAGCCGGTGGGCGATGGTGATGGTGGTGCGGCCGCGCGAGAGGGAGTCGATCGCCGTCTGGACGGCGTGCTCGGTCCGGGTGTCGAGGGCGCTGGTGGCCTCGTCGAGGATCAGCACCGGCGGGTCGCGCAGGATGGTGCGGGCGATGGCCAGGCGCTGCTTCTCGCCGCCGGAGAAGCGATATCCGCGCTCGCCGACCAGGGTGTCGTACCCGTCGGGCAGTCCCGCGATGTGGTCGTGGATCTGCGCGGCGCGCGCGGCCTCCTCGATCTCCTCGTCGGTGGCGTCCGGCTTGGCGAATCGGAGGTTGTCGGCGACGGAGGCGTGGAAGAGGTACGTCTCCTGGGAGACCACGCCCACCGAGCGGGCGAGGGAGTCGAAGTCCAGGTCGCGCACGTCCACCCCGTCGAGGGTGACCCGGCCGCCCGTCACGTCGTACAGCCGCGGCACGAGGTAGCTGAGGGTGCTCTTGCCGGAGCCGGTGGGGCCGACCACGGCCAGGGAGCCGCCTGCGGGGACGGTGATGTCCAGGCCGGTGAGGGTGGGGCCGTGCTGGGGGTCGTAGGCGAAGTCCACGTCCTCGAAGCGCAGCTCGCCCTTGACGGTCTCCAGGCGGACGGGGTCGGGCCGTTCGGTGATGTCCACCGGCAGGTCGAGGTACTCGAAGATCCTCGCGAACAGGGCGAGGGAGGTCTGCATCTGCACGCCGGTGGACAGCAGGCTCACGGCGGGCCGGAAGAGGCCCTGCTGGAGGGTGACGAAGGCGACCAGGGTGCCCACGGAGAGCGAGGGGGCGCCGGACTGGAGGGCGATGCCGGCGGCCCAGTAGATCAGGGCGGGCATGGCGGCCATCACGATGCCGATGGTGGACATGCGCCAGCGGCCCGCCATGCTGGAGCGGACCTCCAGGGAGACCAGCCGCTCGGACTCCTCCGCGAAGGACCGGGTGAGGGAGTCGGCACGGCCCATGGTGCGGCCGAGCAGGATGCCGCTGACCGAGAGGGACTCGGTGACGGTGGCGGCCATGGCGGCCATCTGCTTCTGGCGCTGGGTGGTGATCTTCTTGCGCTCGCGGCCGACCCGGCGGCTGATCCACACGAAGACGGGCAGCAGGAGCAGCGAGACCAGGGTGAGCCGCCAGTCGAGCGCGAGCATGGCGACGACCGAGGCGACCACCGCGGTCAGGTTGGAGACCAGCGAGGTCGCGGTGGAGGTGACCGTGGCCTGCATGCCGCCGATGTCGTTGGCGATGCGGGACTGCACCTCGCCGGTGCGGGTCCGGGTGAAGAAGGCCAGCGGCATCCGCTGCAGCTGGGCGTAGACGGCGGTGCGCAGGTCGTGCATGACGCGCTGGCCGACGGTGGTGGAGATGAGGGTCTGGAGCACGCCGAAGACGCTGGTGACGACCGCGGTGGCGATCATTCCGAGGGCGAGCAGGCTGAGCAGTCCGGTGCGGCCCTCGGGGATGGCGGTGTCGAGGATCTCGCGCAGCAGGAACGGCGAGGCCACCGAGACCAGCGAGGACGCGGCGACGAGCAGGCCGACCAGCGCGAGCCGGCCGCGGTACGGGCGGAAGAGGCGCACGATGCGGCGGAGTTCGCGGGGCTGACCGTCCGGGTCGGGGCGGCTGGGATCGAGGGGGCGGGACGCGGGGGTCCAGTCGGGTCCGTGCGGGTGCATGGGCTCCTTCAGGAGGTGCGGCGACAGTGCCATGGGGAGCGTAGCTCATTGTTACCTATACTCACAATGAACATGGTCCTGATAGGGTTCCCCGCATGAGCAGCACCGCGCCCGCCGCCTCTCCGGAGCCCGGACCCGGACCTGAGCCCGGACCCGAAGCGGAGCCCGCGCCCGGTCCCGACCGCCCCGCCGGTCCGGACCCGGCCTCCGACGCCGACGGCCTGCTGGCCGAGCAGTTGCTGCGGGTCACCCGCCGGCTGCACCGCATCCAGAAGCGCCACCTGGAGCCGCTCGGCATCACCCCCGCCCAGTCCCGGCTGCTGCGCACCGTGGCCCACTGGGACGCGCCGCCCCGGATGGCCGACCTGGCCGCCCGTCTGGAGGTCGTCCCCCGCGCGGTGACCAGCCTGGTCGACGGCCTGGAGGCGGCCGACTGCGTACGCCGCGCCCCCGACCCGGCCAACCGCCGCGTGGTCCGCGTGGAGCTCACCGACACCGGCCGCGCCACGCTGCGCCGGCTGCGCAACGCGCGGCGGGAGGCGGCAGAGGAGATCCTGGCTCCGTTGACCGCGGGCCAGCGCGAGGTGCTCGGCGGTCTGCTGACCGCTCTGGCCGAGGGGCCCGAGCCGCGCTGCTGAGAAGGCGAGGGGTCGCACGATGCCGCTGCTGGAGCCGAAGCCCGGGGCGCTGAGGCCCCGTACCGTCACCGGCCCCTCCCCCGACCGGGTGCCCGAGCGGATGGCGCACGGCACCCCCGAAGGGCTGCGCGACGACCTCACCGCGCTGCTGGGCGCCGACAAGGTGCTGTGGAAGGTCTCCGACCTGGTCCGGTACGCCTCCGACGCCTCGCCCTACCGCTTCGTACCGCAGGTGGTGGTCGTCGCCGAGGACGTCGACGACGTGTCCGCCGTGCTCTCCTACGCCCACGGCCGGGGCCGGGAGGTGGTCTTCCGGGCGGCCGGCACCTCCCTCAACGGCCAGGCGCAGGGCGAGGACATCCTGGTCGACGTGCGCCGCCACTGGTCGGGCGTCGAAGTGCTGGAGGAGGGCCGCCGCGCCCGGATCCGGCCGGGCACCACCGTGGTACGGGCCAACGCCGCGCTCGCCCGGTACGGCCGGGTGCTGGGCCCCGACCCCGCGAGCGCCATCGCATGCACCCTCGGCGGGGTGGTGGCGAACAACGCCTCCGGCATGACCGCGGGGACCACGAGGAACTCGTACCGCACCCTGTCCTCGCTCACCTTCGTGCTGCCCGGCGGCACGGTGGTGGACACCGCCGACCCGCTCGCCGACGAGGAACTGGCCCGCGCCGAACCAGCCCTGTGCGCCGGGCTGATGAAGATCAAGCGGGAGATCGAGGCCGATCCGGAACTGGTCGCCCGGATCCGCGCCAAGTACGAGATCAAGAACACCAACGGCTACCGGCTGGACGCCTACCTCGACGGCACCACTCCGGTGGAGATCCTGCGCGGGCTGATGGTCGGCTCCGAGGGCACCTTCGGCTTCATCTCCGAGACCGTCTTCGACACCCTGCCGCTGGACCGGCTGCTCAGCACCGCCCTGCTGTTCTTCCCCTCCCTGCCCGCCGCCGCGGCCGCGGTCCCGGCGTTCAACGCGGCCGGGGCCCTCGCCGTCGAGCTGATGGACGGCAACACGCTGCGCGCCTCGGTGTCCGTCGCGGGCGTGCCCGCGGACTGGGCCGCGCTGCCGGGGGACACCGCCGCCCTGCTCGTGGAGTTCCGCGCCCCCGACGAGGGCGCCCAGGAGGAGTACGAGCGGCGGGCGGCCGAGGTGCTGGCGGGTCTGGAGCTGGTCGCGCCGGTCGCCTCGGTGACCAACGCCTTCACCCGCGACCCGGCCGTCGTCGCCGGCTACTGGAAGGCCCGAAAGGCGTTCGTCACGGCCGTCGGCGGCGCCCGCGCCTCCGGCACCACCCTGATCACCGAGGACTTCGCCGTCCCGCCCGCCCGGCTGGCCGAGGCCTGCCAGGCCCTGCTCACGCTCCAGGCCGAGCACGGCTTCGACGCCGCCGTCGCGGGCCACGCCGCCCACGGCAACCTGCACTTCCTGCTGGCCTTCGACGCCGCGAAGCCCGCGGACGTCGAGCGGTACGCGGCGTTCATGGACGCCTTCTGCCGCCTCACGGTCGAGCGCTTCGACGGCTCCCTCAAGGCCGAGCACGCCACCGGCCGGAACATCGCCCCCTTCCTGGAGCTGGAGTGGGGCCCGCGCGCCACCGAACTCATGTGGCGCACCAAGCGGGTCATCGACCCGGACGGGGTACTCGCACCGCGCATCGTGCTGGACCGCGACCCGGACGCGCACCTGCGGGGCCTGAAGACCATCCCCGAGGTGGAGGCCGTCGGCGACCCGTGCATCGAGTGCGGGTTCTGCGAACCGACCTGCCCCAGCCAGGACCTGACGACCACACCGCGCCAGCGCATCGTGCTGCGCCGCGAGATGATGCGGCAGAGCCCCGGCTCACCGGTGCTCGACGGGCTGCTCGGGGAGTACGGGTACGACGCGGTCGACACCTGCGCCGGCGACTCCACCTGCCGGCTGGCCTGCCCCGTCGGCATCGACACCGGCGCCCTGATGAAGGAGTTCCGGCACCGCCGCCACACCCCCCGCGAGGAACGCGCCGCGGAGCTGGCGGCCCGCGGCTTCGGGGCCGTCGAGCACACCGCCCGGCTGGCCGTGGCCGCCGCCGACGCCGTCACCCGCCGGGCCGGCGACGCCCCGCTGCGCGCCCTGACCGGCGCCGCCCGCAAGGCCGTACGCCCCGACCTCGTCCCGGAGTGGCTGCCGCAGATCCCCGGCGCCGCCGCCCGCGCCCTGCCGCCCTCGGCCCCCCGCGCCCGGGCCGCGGCCGTCTACTACCCGGCCTGCGTCAACCGGATCTTCGGCGGGCCGGACGACGCGGCGGACGCCTCGCTCGCCGAGGCCGTGGTCGCCGTGTCGGCGCGGGCCGGGAAGCCCGTGTGGATCCCGGAGGACGTGACCGGCACCTGCTGCGCCACCATCTGGCACTCCAAGGGCTACCGGGCGGGCACCGAGCTGATGGCCAACAGGATCGTGGAGGCCGCCTGGGGCTGGACCGCCGGCGGGCGGCTGCCCCTGGTCGTGGACGCCTCCTCCTGCACCCTGGGCATCGCGCACGAGGTGGTGCCGTACCTCACGGACGACAACCGGGCCCTGCACGCCGAACTCACCGTCGTGGACTCGGTGGTGTGGGCCGCCGAGGAGCTACTGCCGCACCTGACCGTGCTGCGCCGGGCCGGCTCCGCCGTGCTGCACCCCACCTGCTCGATGCGGCACCTGGGCGACGAGGCGCACCTCGCGGCCGTGGCGCGGGCCTGCGCGGAGGAGGTGGTGGTGCCGGACGACCTGGGCTGCTGCGCCTTCGCCGGCGACCGGGGGATGCTGCACCCGGAGCTGACCGCGTCGGCCACCGCGAAGGAGGCCGCCGAGGTGCTGGCCCGCCCCTACGACCTGCACCTGTCGGCGAACCGGATGTGCGAGGTCGGCATGGACCGGGCCACCGGGCGCTCGTACCGCTCGGTGCTCCTGGAGCTGGAGCGGGCCACCCGCCCCTGACGGGAAAATCGATTGCCCCGGTGCCTCCGGGAAGGCGAACCTTGCACGGTTTGGACCACTCACCGTGTCTGGGGCGTCATGCAGATCAGCGACCTTCCGTATCCGGATCCCGGAGAACCCGACGCACGGTCAGGCCCCCGGTTCCTGCTGTGGCTGGGCCGCAACCAGCTCGGCGGCCAGCTCAAGAGCTTCGCCTGGGGCGTCCTGCACTTCTGCGGCGTCGCCGGCCTGCCGTTCGCGGTCGGCCTCGGCGTCGAGGCGGTCGTCGACCGCGACGGCGGGCGGCTCGCCCGGGTGGGCCTGCTGCTCCTGGTGTTCGGCGTGGCGATCTCGCTCGGCGACACCATGCTGCACCGCACCGCGGTCACCAACTGGATCACGGCCGCGGCCCGGGTGCAGCAGCTGCTGGCCCGCAAGACCGCGGAGCTGGGCTCGGCGCTGACCCGCCGGGTCGCCGCGGGCGAGGTGGTGGCCGTCTCCACCGGCGACGTCGAGAAGATCGGCTGGTTCGTCGAGGCGGTCTCCCGCTTCCTGGCCGCCGTGTTCTCGATCGTGGTGATCGTCGTCGGGATGCTGGTGTACGCGCCCGCACTCGGCGTCGTCGTGGCGGTCGGCGTACCCGTGCTGGCCCTGGCCGTGCTGCCGCTGCTGCCGCACGCCACGAAGCGGGCGGACGCACAGCGCGAGAAGGCCGGCAAGGCCACCGAGCTGGCCTCCGACACCGTCGCGGGACTGCGCGTGCTGCGCGGGATCGGCGGCGAGGAACTCTTCCTGGGCCGGTACCGCGAGGCCTCGCAGGCGGTCCGCAGGGCGGCCGTGCGCAGCGCCCGGATGTGGGCGCTGATCTCGGCGGTCCAGGTCCTGCTGCCGGGTCTGCTGCTGCTGGCCGTCGTCTGGTACGGGGCCACGCTGGCCCTGGAGGGGAGGATCGCGGTCGGTGAACTCGTCGCGGTCTTCAGCGCGGTGGCGCTGATGCTGTACCCGCTGCGGCACTTCGAGGAGATCGCGATGGCGTACTCCTTCTCGCGGCCGTCCGCGAAACGGGCGGCCCGGGTGCTGACGCTCACGCGCACCGAGGGCGAGCCGCCCGGGACCGCGGCCGGGTCCGCGGACGCGCCGGAGCCGCCGCAGGGCGGGGACCTGTACGACCCGGAGTCCGGCGTCCTGGCCCCGGAGGGGCTGCTGACCGCCGTGGTGTGCGGCGACCCCGACCTCTCCGGGCGGCTGGCGGAGCGGCTGGGCGGGCATCCCGCCGAGGCCGCGGAGGGACCGTCGGTGCTGCTGGGCGGGGTGGCCCTGGGCGACCTTCCGCTGGAGACGGCGCGGGAGCTGGTGCTGGTGCAGGACAAGGACCCGGTGCTGCTGTCGGGGACGCTGCGCGAGCTGTTCGACGTACCGGCCTCCGGGCAGGTGGCGGCGGGCGAGGCGCTGACGGCGGCGCAGTGCGGGGACGTGCTCGACGCGCTGCTGCAGTCGGCGCCCGAGGGGGTGACCGACCCGATGGACGCGCGGATCACCGAACGCGGCCGGTCCCTGTCCGGCGGGCAGCGGCAGCGGCTGGCGCTGGCGCGTTCACTGGTGACCGACCCGGCCGTGCTCGTGCTGGACGAGCCGACGTCTGCGGTCGACTCGCACACCGAGGCGCGGATCGCGGAGGGCGTCGCCGCGCTGCGGGCGGGCCGCACCACCGTGGTGCTGGCCTCCTCGCCGCTGCTGCTGGACCGCGCGGACCGGGTGGTCCTGGTCCACGAGGGGCAGGCGGCGGCGGTCGGCAGCCACAAGGAGCTGCTGGCCCGCGACCGCCGGTACCGGGCCGTGGTGACCCGAGAGACCGACGAGGAGCGGGGGGCGGCCGGGCCCGGCGCCCTGACCGCGCTGGACGTCGGCGGACTGGAAGAACTCTCCGAGATCGAGGAGTCGGCATGATCGGCGTGGCGCCACCGGAGTACGACCCGGCGGCCCCGGAATCGGCCGCGACGCTGCCGGTGGGCACCCCGGCGACGGTACGCGCGTACGTCGGCGGGCTGCTGCGGCGGCACCGCCGCGCGTTCGTGACGCTGGTGACGGTGAACGCCGTCGCCGTGGTCGCCTCGCTGGTCGGCCCGTACCTGCTGGGCCGGGTGGTGGACGACCTCACGGCCGGTGCCCGGGAGCTCCATCTGGGCCGCGTCGGGCTGCTGTTCGCGGCCGCGCTCGCGGTCCAGACGGTGTTCACCCGCATGGTGCGGCTGCGCGGCGCGATGCTCGGCGAGGAGATGCTGGCCGACCTGCGCGAGGACTTCCTCGTGCGGTCGGTCGGGCTGCCGCCGGGCGTGCTGGAGCGGGCCGGCACGGGCGACCTGCTCTCCCGGATCACCACGGACATCGACCGGCTGGCCAACGCGATGCGCGAGGCCGTGCCGCAGCTGTCCATCGGCGTGGTGTGGGCCGGGCTGCTGTACGGGGCGCTCGCGGTGACCGCGCCGCCGCTGGCGCTGGCCGCGCTGGTGGCCCTGCCGGTGCTGGTGATCGGCTGCCGCTGGTACTTCCGGCGGGCTCCCTCGGCGTACCGCTCGGAGGCGGCCGGGTACGCGGCGGTGGCGGCGGTGCTCGCCGAGACCGTGGACGCCGGCCGCACCGTGGAGGCGCACCGGCTGGGCCGCGGGCGGATCGAGCTGTCGGAGCGGCGGATCAAGGAGTGGACGGCCTGGGAGAGGTACACCCTCTTCCTGCGGTCCGTCCTCTTCCCGGTCATCAACGTCACGTACGTGACCATCCTGGCCGCGGTGCTGCTGATCGGCGGGTGGTGCGTGCTCCAGGGCTGGATGACGGTGGGCCAGCTGACCACGGGCGCGCTGCTGGCGCAGATGATGGTCGACCCGATCGGCCTGATCCTGCGCTGGTACGACGAGCTCCAGGTCGCCCAGGTGTCGATCGCCCGCCTGGTCGGCGTGCGGGACATCGAGCCCGACGCGGGCGACCCGGGCACCGTGCCGGCGGGCCGCGAGGTGCGGGCCGACGACGTGCGCTTCGGCTACCGCGAGGGCGTCGACGTGCTGCACGAGGTGTCCATGGCGGTGCCGCCGGGCACCCGGATGGCGCTGGTCGGCCCTTCGGGCGCCGGGAAGTCCACGCTGGGCCGGCTGCTGGCGGGCATCTACGGGCCGCGCGCGGGCGAGGTGACGCTCGGCGGGGCGCGGCTGGCGGAGATGCCCGCGGAGCGGGTGCGGGAGCACGTGGCGCTGGTCAACCAGGAGCACCACGTCTTCGTCGGCACGCTGCGGGACAACCTGCGGCTGGCCAGGACGGGTGCCGAGGACGCGGAGCTGTGGGCGGCGCTGGGTGCCGTCGACGCGGAGGGTTGGGCGCGCGCCCTGGAGCAGGGCCTCGACACGGAGGTGGGCTCCGGGGGCACCGCGCTGACCCCGGCTCAGGCGCAGCAGATCGCGCTGGCGCGGCTGGTGCTGGCCGATCCGCACACGCTGGTGCTGGACGAGGCGACCTCGCTGCTGGACCCGCGGGCGGCCCGGCACCTGGAGCGGTCCCTGGCGCGGGTGCTGGACGGGCGTACGGTCGTGGCGATCGCGCACCGGCTGCACACGGCGCACGACGCGGACGTGATCGCGGTCGTCGAGGGCGGCCGGATCAGCGAGCTGGGCAGTCACGACGAGCTGGTGGCGGCGGACGGTGCGTACGCGGCGCTGTGGCGGTCCTGGCACGGGTGAGGCCCGGTCCCGTTCCTCTGGTGACCGGTGCGTGTGACGGCGGGCCCCCGCCTTCGGGTGGGGGCCCGCCGTCGTCGTGCGGGGACGTGACGGGCCTACGACCCGCTGGGCGGCAGGGTCGCCTGCTTCGAGGCGCAGGTCCAGATCACCGGGTGCATCACGTCGGCGGCGTCCACCGCGAAGCCGCCGACCTGGTCGTGGTCGGTGACGGTGAACGCGCCGGCGTGGGCGGTCGGGGTGGCGGCCAGCCGGGGCAGGCCGAGCAGCGGGCCGCTGCCCTTCCAGTAGGTGGCCTGGTGGGGCGGGGCGGTCTCCGGCGGCCAGGGGCCGACGATGGTGGAGTCGGAGGCCGTGCCGACGCTGACGTTCGTGGTCGGGCTGATGTCCTCGAAGGTGCTCTGCGTGCGGTCGCCGAGGCCGGGCGCGTGGGTGACGGCCGTGTACGGGGGCAGCCAGTGGGCGCCGTTGGTCAGCAGGGTGTGCGTGAAGCCGTAGGTGCCGGCGATGCGGCCCGACTCGTCGATGTCGCGGGGCTCGTACGTGCTGTACGTGTCGCCGGGGTGGACGTCCGGGAGTTCGGCGGGCGGGGTGGCCGGGTCGGCGGCCCAGCGCAGGCCGGCGAAGTAGCCCTCGTCGCCGATCAGGCCGAAGCCGTCGCCGACGATCTGGCCGGCGTTGTTGATCCCGCCGACCCCTTCGAGGCGGGTGATGTGCGGGGGCAGGGGCAGTTCGCGGCGGAGGCTGCCGCCGGACCACTCCAGACCGGTCATGCCGCTCGCCGTGCGGCGGTGGCCGACGGCCCGGCCCCAGTCGTTGACGTCGGTGGCGTGGGTGCCGCCGGGCAGGATGCCGACGGCCGGGGCGCCGGGGAAGTAGCGGAAGGCGAGCGGGGCCAGGCCCGGCCCGGAGACCGAACCGACCATCAGGCCCCAGCGGTTGACCGCCTCCACGACGCCGCTGGTGTAGCCGGACGGCAGCGGGACGGCGTGCACGGCGGTGCCCGTCCAGTAGGCCGGGCGGTTCTGCGAGCGGCCCACGGAGAGGCCGAGCGGGCCGATGCCGCGGACCTCGGTGGTGGCCATCCAGGGACGCGGGTCCTCGCCGGGCCCCGGCAGGGAGGCGAGCACCCGGATCGACGGGGTGCAGCCGGTGCCCGTGAGGGTGCCCGTGGTGCCGCCGGCGGCCCTCGCCGTGGCCTGGTGCCCCGTCGCCTGTCCTGCGGCTGCGTGTGCCGGTGCCGCGAGCGCCAGGGCGGCGAGTACGGTCCCCGCGGCGGCCGTGCCGACCGCTCTCCGGGTCGTGCCCTTGCTCGTCCTCATGCCGTGTCCCCCCAGTCATGTGCGAGCCGACGGACCTGACGGCTCGTCGGCAGACATCATGTACGCCTCAACCCGGGATGCCCACCCCGCCACGCACGGCCGTGGCAGGGCTGTTACGGGCCGCTCGGACGCCCCCTAGATGAAGTTCAGGGCCGCCGCTCCGCCCACGCCGCCGAGCAGCATGAACACCGGCATGAGCACCTTCAGCTCCACCCAGCTGCCGGCCCGGAAGCGCATCGCCTTCGGCGGGCCGACGGGGTACCAGCGCTTCCCGGCGATCGGGATCGGCCACAGCACGGGGCAGCCGGAGACGGTCAGCGCGTCACCCAGGTCGTGGACCAGGGCGCCCAGCACGATGGGCAGGCCCAGCCACAGGTACTCCTGGCCGGGGGCGGTGAACAGCCAGTCCGCCCCGTTGCCCGGCTTGTCCAGGACCCCGGCGAGGATCCAGGCGCTGGTCGCGCCGAGCAGCCAGACCAGTACGTCGCTGGACATCCGGGCGGCCCGCCAGAGCAGCCCCTCCACCGCGAGGACGAGGTGGACGAAGAGGATCGCGAGGACGCCCCAGCGGTCCCCGGTGACGGCGATGGCGGAGGAGCCGCCGCCGATCAGCACCGCCCACAGCCAGGTGTGGGTCAGCGTCCGGTGTCCCCCCGAGCGCCGCGGGTCGCGCGGGGTGCGGGTGGCCTTGTAGACGGCGTACGAGATCTTGTCGACCACCTCGCACAGGCCGCGCGACAGCGGGCCGAACGCGCGCGAGATGGTGGCGGACTTGTGGTCGAGGTCGGGGGCCAGCGCCGCCCCGGCGCAGATCAGCGCCCCGACGACCAGCACCGGCCACGGCATGGGGTGGCCCGCGGCCGCTGCCGCCGCTCCCACCCCCAGCCAGGCCGCTGCCCCGGAAAGTGAGTGTGCCGGACCCATCATGCTCGTCCCCGCCCCAGTGGTGTGGTGTGTTCTGGCCCCGTTGACGGCGTCGCGCGGGCCCGGTCGACGGCACAGCGTAGCGTTGACGATCTTCGTGGGGCCCTCCGGTTCCCTCTTCGGGGGAGAAGCCAGGCAAGATGGGGGCGTGACCCTCATTGATCAGCTGCCGCCCACCGCCGACCCCGATGCCCTCTTCGAGGCCTTCTCCACGTGGGCCGAGGACCAGGGCATCTCCCTGTACCCGGCTCAGGAAGAGGCGCTGATCGAGGTCGTCTCGGGCGCGAACGTCATCCTCTCCACCCCCACCGGCTCCGGTAAGAGCCTCGTCGCGGCCGGCGCGCACTTCACCGCCCTGGCCCAGGACAAGGTCACCTTCTACACCGCGCCGATCAAGGCGCTGGTGTCGGAGAAGTTCTTCGACCTGTGCAAGCTCTTCGGCACCGAGAACGTCGGCATGCTGACCGGCGACGCCTCCGTGAACGCCGACGCGCCCGTCATCTGCTGCACCGCCGAGGTGCTCGCCTCCATCGCCCTGCGCGACGGCAAGGACGCCGACATCGGCCAGGTCGTCATGGACGAGTTCCACTTCTACGCGGAGCCCGACCGCGGCTGGGCCTGGCAGATCCCGCTCCTGGAACTCCCCCAGGCGCAGTTCATCCTCATGTCGGCCACCCTCGGCGACGTGTCCCGCTTCGAGGAGGACCTGACCCGGCGCACCGGGCGGCCCACCTCCGTGGTCCGGTCCGCCACCCGCCCCGTGCCGCTGTCGTACGAGTACGTCACCACCCCCATCACCGACACCCTGACCGAGCTGCTGGAGACCAAGCAGGCGCCGGTCTACATCGTCCACTTCACGCAGGCCCAGGCGGTCGAGCGGGCGCAGTCGCTGATGAGCATCAACATGTGCTCCCGCGAGGAGAAGGACCGGATCGCCGAGCTGATCGGCAGCTTCCGCTTCACCACCAAGTTCGGCCAGAACCTCTCCCGCTACGTCCGCCACGGCATCGGCGTCCACCACGCCGGCATGCTCCCCAAGTACCGGCGCCTGGTGGAGAAGCTCGCCCAGGCCGGCCTGCTGAAGGTCATCTGCGGCACCGACACCCTCGGCGTGGGCGTCAACGTGCCCATCCGCACCGTGCTGTTCACCGCCCTCACCAAGTACGACGGCAACCGGGTGCGGACGCTGCGCGCCCGCGAGTTCCACCAGATCGCCGGGCGCGCCGGCCGGGCCGGCTTCGACACCGCGGGCTTCGTCGTCGCCCAGGCCCCCGAGCACGTGATCGAGAACGAGAAGGCACTCGCCAAGGCCGGGGACGACCCGAAGAAGCGCCGCAAGGTGGTCCGCAAGAAGGCCCCCGAGGGCTTCGTCGGCTGGACCGAGAACACCTTCGAGAAGCTCATCGCCTCCGAGCCCGAGCCGCTCACCTCCCGCTTCAAGGTCACCAACATCATGCTGCTCTCGGTGATCGCCCGGCCCGGCAACGCCTTCGAGGCGATGCGCCACCTGCTGGAGGACAACCACGAGCCGCGCAAGAACCAGCTCCGCCACATCCGCCGCGCCATCGCGATCTACCGCTCACTGCTGGACGGCGGGGTCGTCGAGCAGCTCGACACCCCCGACGCCGAGGGCCGCACCATCCGCCTGACGGTGGACCTCCAGCAGGACTTCGCCCTCAACCAGCCCCTGTCGACCTTCGCGCTCGCCTCCTTCGACCTGCTCGACCCGGAATCGCCCTCCTACGCCCTGGACATGGTCTCGGTGGTGGAGTCCACCCTCGACGACCCGCGCCAGATCCTGGCCGCCATGCAGAACAAGGCCCGGGGCGAGGCCGTCGGCGCCATGAAGGCGGACGGCGTCGAGTACGAGGAGCGGATGGAGCGCCTGCAGGACATCACCTACCCCAAGCCCCTCGAAGAGCTCCTCGTCCACGCCTACGACGTGTACCGCAAGAGCCACCCGTGGGTGGGCGACCACCCCGTCTCGCCCAAGTCCGTGATCCGCGACATGTACGAACGGGCGCTCTCCTTCACCGAGTTCACCTCCTTCTACGAACTGGCCCGCACCGAGGGCATCGTGCTGCGCTACCTCGCGAGCGCGTACAAGGCGCTGGACCACACCATCCCGGACGACCTGAAGTCCGAGGACCTGGAGGACCTCATCGCCTGGCTGGGCGAGATGGTCCGCCAGGTCGACTCCAGCCTGCTCGACGAGTGGGAGCAGCTCGCCAACCCGGAGCTGGAGACGGCCGAGGAGGCACAGGAGAAGGCCGACCAGGTCAAGCCGGTCACCGCCAACGCGCGCGCCTTCCGGGTCCTGGTCCGCAACGCCATGTTCCGCCGCGTGGAACTGGCGGCCTTCGACGACGTCGACGAGCTGGGCCGGATGGACGAGGAGTCCGGCTGGGACGCCGACGCCTGGGGCGAGGCGATGGACGCCTACTGGGACGAGTACGACGACCTGGGCACCGGCCCCGACGCCCGCGGCCCGAAGCTCCTCATGATCGAGGAGGACCCGGCGCACGGTCTGTGGCGCGTCCGCCAGACCTTCGCCGACCCCAACGGCGACCATGACTGGGGCATCAGCGCCGAGGTCGATCTCGCGGCCTCCGACGAGGAGGGCCGGGCCGTGCTGCGGGTCACCTCCGTCGGCCAGCTCTGACGCACGGCGCCCCGACCGCCCGTCCCGCCCGCGCGCGGTAACCCGTCCGCCGGAACCCGACCGCAGTGGAGGCCCCCTGATGACCAGCCCCGCCGAAAGACTCGTGGACCTGCTCGACCTGGAGCAGATCGAGGTCAACATCTTCCGCGGCCGCAGCCCGCAGGAATCCCTCCAGCGGGTCTTCGGCGGGCAGGTCGCGGGCCAGGCCCTGGTGGCGGCCGGCCGCACCACCGAGGGGGACCGCCCGGTCCACTCGCTGCACGCGTACTTCCTGCGCCCGGGCATCCCGGGCGTGCCGATCGTGTACCAGGTCGAGCGGGTGCGCGACGGCCGCTCCTTCACGACCCGCCGGGTCACCGCCGTGCAGCAGGGCCGCACCATCTTCAACCTCACCGCCTCCTTCCACCAGCCGGAGGAGGGCAGCATCGAGCACCAGCTGCCCCCGCGGCACCTCGTCCCGCCGGACACCCTCCCGAACCTCGCGGACGAGATCCGCGAGCACCTCGGCACGCTGCCCGAGGCGCTGGAGCGGATGGCCCGCCGCCAGCCCTTCGACATCCGCTACGTGGACCGGCTCCGCTGGACCTCCGAGGAGGTCAAGGACGCCGACCCGCGCAGCGCCGTCTGGATGCGCGCCGTCGGACCGCTCGGCGACGACCCGCTCGTGCACACCTGCGCGCTGACCTACGCCAGCGACATGACCCTCCTCGACGCCGTGCGCATCCCCGTGGAGCCGCTCTGGGGCCCCCGCGGCTTCGACATGGCCTCCCTGGACCACGCCATGTGGTTCCACCGCCCCTTCCGGGCCGACGAGTGGTTCCTGTACGACCAGGAGTCCCCCATCGCCCACGGCGGCCGGGGCCTGGCCCGCGGCCGGATCTACGACGTCGAGGGACGCCTCCTGGTCTCCGTGGTCCAGGAGGGACTCTTCCGCCCCTACGCCTCTCTGAAGGGCTGACCCGCGTGCCCACGCCGCCCCCGACCGCCCCCTGCCCCTGCGGGCTGCCCGCCGACTACGCGAACTGCTGCGGCCGCTACCACTCCGGCGCCCAGCAGGCGCCCACCGCCGAGCTGCTGATGCGCTCGCGCTTCAGCGCCTTCGCCGTCGGCGACGTGCCGTACCTGATGCGGTCCTGGCACCCGTCGACCCGCCCGCCCCGGCTCGACCTCGACCCGGACCAGCAGTGGGTGCGGCTGGAGATCCTGGGCACGGAGCGCGGCGCCCTCTTCGACACCGAGGGCTCGGTCGAGTTCCGGGCGCACTACCGCGAGGGCGGCCACACCGGCTCACTCCACGAGAACAGCTCCTTCGCCCGTGAGCGCGGTGCCTGGGTCTACGTGGGCCCGCTCTCGCCCGTCGTCTTCGACTGACCCGCGGGGCGGCGACCCGCGCCCCGCCCCGGCGCACCCCGCCCCGGGCCCCGCTCCGGACCGCGCCTCGGCCAGGGCCAGTTCCAGACTGGCCCGGTACCAGAGCACCTCGTCCGGCTGCCGCGCCCGCAGCAGCGGAGCCGCCACCGCGGCCGCGGCCGGGGCGTACGGGTGCCCGTACGGCGGCGGGGGTGCGAGGCCGGCCAGCAGGGTCCGCTCCCCCGCATCCGGCACCACCCCGGCCAGCTCCTCCTCCGCCAGCACCGCGGCGATGACGGCGGCCCGCTCCCAGGGATCCGCGGTACGTCTCAGCCGGAGCCCGGTGTACCGCCCGCGCCAGTTGCGGGCCCGTACGTCCGCCCCCGCAACCAGCCGCTCGCGGTCCTCCGGCGGCAGCGGACCGGCCAGCAGCTCCGGCCGCCGCTCCCCGAACTCCCGCAGCTCCCCTGCGAGGTAGAGCCAGACCAGGGCGCGGTACCGGTTCACGCGGTAGCCGGCCGGGGTGACGTACCCGCACCGGGCGAGGGAGCGCAGCCGCTCCGTACCCGTGCCCAGCAGTTCGGCGCCGGTGACGGTGCCCACGGTGCGCACCCGCTCGCGCAGCGCCTCGGGGAAGCCCTCCCGGCACCTGATCCGGTCGAGCTCGGTGCGGCTGAACCGCTCCGGGCCGGCGTCCGGCCGTAACAGCCCCATCTCCAGGGCCGTCTCGAACTCGGCGCGCCGCAGGCCCAGTTCCTCTGCCGCCCGGGCGAACCCCACGGTCCGCAGCGGACCCCGGCGCGGGCCCGGGACGATCACGTCCGGCCCGGTCCGGGCGGTCCGGGCGTTCCGGGCGTTCCGGGCTACGGCATGCTGCATCGTGCTCATGTCGGTCTCCTCCATGAGTCGTTGACCACTCTGTGTGAAGACCGTAACTCAGAGCGACGACATCCGCTCGGGCCTGTGGACAACTCCGCAGGGCCCCGTCAGCCCTGCCGGCCCTGCCGGCCCTCTGCGTCCCGCCCGCCTTGCCCGCCCCCGGCCGCCAGCCCTCAGTCGACGCGGCTGCGCTCCTCCACGCCCAGGTGCTCACCGACCCGGTTGACCAGCAGCGTCATCTCGTATGCCACCTGACCGATGTCGGCCTCGGCCGCGCTCAGCACGCACAGACTACTGCCCGGCCCCGCGGCCATCACGAAGAGCGTCCCCTCGTCGTACTCGACCATCGTCTGCCGCACCTGTCCGGCCCTGAAGTGCATGCCGGACCCCTTGGCCAGGCTCTGCAGCCCGGCCGACACCGCCGCCAGGTGCTCCGCGTCGGCCCGCTCCAGCCCGCTGCTCGCCCCGGTGACCAGTCCGTCGTTGGACAGCACGATCGCGTGCCGCACCTGGTCCACCCTGCGCATCAGATCGTCAAGCAACCAGTCGAGCTGCCTGTCCAGCGCCATGTCGTCGCCCTCCCCGTTCGCGCGGTCGCCCCCGTCCCCGCGTACCTGTCCCGCCAGCCAACCCCACCAGCGGCTTTCGGGCAAGGCGCAGGCCCGGTTGGTGGTGAGAATGACCAAAGAGGGGTGGCGGGCGGGAAGGCCCCGGTCACGGGCCTGACCCGGCCCGTCGGGCGTTCTCCCAGACGGGAGGGGCTCGCACCGCAGCGATCCGGTGCCTCCCACGGGCCGCGGGACCCGGCCCCCGGCACCTCCGCAGCGCTGTCAAGAGCGCCGTTCAGGCCTGGCCCGGCGGCGAACCGACCGACTCCAGCAGCCGCGCGGTGTGCACCCGCCCCGCGTACTCGACCAGCCTGATCAGCACCTCCTTCCCCGAGTCCTTGTCCCGCGCGTCACACAGCACCACCGGCGTCCCCTGGTCCAGGTCCAGCGCGCGGGCCACGTCGTGCGCCCCGTAACGCCGCGCCCCCACGAAACAGTTGACCGCGACCACGAACGGGATGTGCCGGTGCTCGAAGTAGTCCACGGCGGGGAAACAGTCCTCCAGCCGCCGGGTGTCCGCCAGCACCACCGCGCCCAGCGCCCCCTGCGACAGCTCGTCCCACAGGAACCAGAAGCGGTCCTGCCCCGGCGTTCCGAACAGGTACAGCGACAGCCCGGAGCGGATCGTGATCCGTCCGAAGTCCATGGCCACGGTCGTGGTCCGCTTCTGGTCGACGCCTCCGGTGTCGTCGACCAGCTCGCCGGCCTCGCTGAGGAGCTCCTCGGTGCGCAGCGGGCGTATCTCGCTCACCGCACCGACCAGGGTGGTCTTGCCCACCCCGAAGCCCCCCGCCACCAGAATCTTCAGCGCGAGGGCGGCCGGATCCCCGCCCGAGCCGTCGACATGTCCCATCACAGCGCTCGCAATCCCTCGATGACTTCACGCAGAATCCGCTCGTCCGGCAGCTGTGCCGGCGGTACGGGGCGGCTCACCCGGACGTGGCCCGCCTCCAGGAGGTCCCCGAGCAGTACGCGCACCACGCCGACCGGCAGGTCCGCCTCCGCCGCGAGTTCCGCGACCGACTGGGTCTCGTCGCGGCAGAGGCCCAGCAGGGCCCGGTGTTCGGGGCCGAGGAGCGACTCGGCCGCCGCGTCCAGCCCGTCGGGGTCGACGACGACCAGCGCGATCAAGTCGAAGCGCACCCCGCTGGGCCCCGGCTTCGTGCGCCCGCCGGTCATCGCGTACGGACGTACGAGCGGGCCCGCATCGGCGTCGTACCAGCGTCCACCCGTCATCTGCCCGGCCCGTCCCGTCAGCCCGCGGCCGGCGGCCGCGCCGCGGACCGCGGGGGTGTGTACAGGTGTTCGCCGACCCGCTTGACCAGGCGGGCCATCTCGTAGGCGATGAGCCCGATGTCGGCGGAGGCGGCGCTGAGCACGGCGAGGCACGAGCCGTCCCCGGCCGCGGCGACGAACAGGAAGCCGTCGTCCATCTCGACCATGGTCTGGCGCACTCCGCCGGTGCGGAAGTGGCGGCCCGCGCCCTTGGCGAGGCTGTGGAACCCGGAGGCCACGGCCGCCAGGTGCTCGGCGTCCTCGCGGCTGAGCGCGCTGGAGGCGCCCACGGCCAGGCCGTCGTTGGACAGCACCACGGCGTGCCGGACCTCGCGGACCCGGGCCACCATGTCGTCCAGCAGCCAGTCGAGTTCGCCGGACCGGCGGGCCGTGTCCATGTCGGGTCTGTGGTGTTCGATCACGACTGGTCTCCTTCGGTGGCGTTCTTGGCGTCGTCGGTGCCCCGGGCCCAGCCGGCGCGGTAGGCGGCCATCCGGTCGCGGGCCTCCTCGGGGGTGCGGCCGGGAGGGTCTTCGGGCGCGCGGGAACCGGCGGCGGGGGCGGGTGCCGGGGCCTCCCGCAGCTGCGGGACGAGGCTGGCCTGGCGTACCCGGCGGGGCAGTTCGGTGGCGCCGGCCGGAGGGGGGCCGGCCGGGGGCGGCTCGGCAGGCGGGGCCTGCGGGGAGGTGCCGGGCGCCGCGTTGCGTACGCCCGCTCCCGCGGCACCCCGCGGGCGCAGGGCCGCCACCGGGGCCGGGGGCTGCTCGCCCTCGGCCGGACCGGCCGGCCGGGGGCGGCTCCGTGCGACGGGCGCGGGGTCCGGCCGCTCGACGGGGGCGGGGCCGGGCCGGTCGGCGGGGGCGCGGCGGGCTTCGACCTGACGGGCGCCGCGTACGGAGATCAGCGGCTCGGGCTCCTCGTCGCGGGGGCGGCCGCCGGGGCGCTCGTCCTCACCGATGGTCATTCCGCCCTGGAGCAGCGCGGTCGGGAGCAGGACCACCGCCGTGGTGCCACCGTACGGTGACATGCGCAAGTGCACTTTCACCTGGTGCCGGGCGGCCAGCCGGCTCACCACGAACAGTCCGAGCCGGTCGCTGTCGAACAGGTCCAGGGCCTCGGACTGCTCGATCCGCCGGTTGGCCTCGGCGAGCGTCTCGGGTCCCATGCCCAGCCCGCGGTCCTCCACCTCGAGGACGTACCCGTTGCCGACGGGCTCCCCGCTCACCCGGACCTTGGTGTGCGGCGGGGAGAAGGTGGCGGCGTTCTCGATGAGTTCGGCCAGCAGGTGGGTGAGGTCGGCGACCGCCGCGCCGATGACGGAGGCCTCCGCCAGCTGCCGGACCTCGATCCGCGGGTAGTCCTCGATCTCGGAGACGGCGGCGCGTACGACGTTGGTGAGCGCCACCGGCATCCGCCAGGCCCGGCCGGGAGCGGCTCCGGAGAGGATGATCAGGCTCTCGGCGTGCCGGCGCATGCGCGTGGTGAGGTGGTCGAGGCGGAAGAGGTCGCCGAGTTCACTGGGGTCGTCGGCACGGCGTTCCATGGAGTCGAGCAGGCTGAGCTGGCGGTGGACGAGGACCTGGCTGCGGCGCGCGAGGTTGACGAAGACCCCGGAGACGCCGCTGGCCAGTTCGGCGCGTTCGACGGCGGCGCTGAGCGCGGCCCGGTGGACGGTGGAGAGCGCTTCGCCGACCTGTGCGATCTCGTCCTCGGCGGGGTGTCCGGGCGGCGCCTCGGCGGCGGCGTCGATGTCCTGTCCGGCGCGCAGCCGGTCCATGGCCCGGGGGAGTTTGTGGTGGGCGATCTCCAGGGCGCCGTTGCGCAGGGAGACCAGCTCGACGACCAGGCCGCGGCCGATCCGCACCGAGATCACGAGGGAGGCGGCGACGGCGGCGAGGCCGAACAGGACGGCGGCACCGGCTCCGCTGACGAGTCCGCCGTAGAGGGGGTCGGTCCGGTGGGCGCTGCCGGTGTGCCCGGCGGCTTCGGCCTCGCGCATGGCGTCGGTCACGGCGCCGTGGGCGGCCTCCCAGTCGGCGGGCACGGTGCGGACGGGCTGCTTGCCGGGGGCGGCGAGGGCTCCGGTGAGCTTGTTCTCCGCGAGGGTCAGCACGGTGTACGCGGCGCTCTTGGTGGCGGTCCGCCAGTCCGCGCGGACCGCGGCGGGGAGGTCGGGGGCGACCGCGGCGACGAGGGTGCGACGGCTCGCGACGGCGCCGGTGAAGCGGCGGAGCGTCTCGTTGGTGAGCGTGCCCTTGGCGTCGCGCTGGGCGAGCAGGGCGTCCTCGCGGGAGAGCAGTTCGGCGGCCCGGGCGAAGTCGAGCAGGACCCGGGCGCCGGTGCCGCGTTCGCCGTCCTGGCTGCCGGCGAGAGCGCCGCCGACGGCGAAGGCGCCGTCGATCACGCGGGTGTACGTGTCGAAGACCGCGGACGGTGTGGCCTTGGGGGCGCCGGTGTCGGAGCGGGCGGCCGTCAGGGCGCCCGCGTCGCGGACGAAGGTGCGGAGGCGGCCGGCGACGCTCGGGGGGTGGTCGCCGGTGTCGGCCACGGTGTTCCGGTCGCCGAGCCGGAGCGCGGCGAGGGCGGCGTCGGTGCGCCGGCCCTGGGTTTCGAGGGCGGCGGCGCGGTCCGGGCCGGGGACGGCGGCGTTGCGTACGGCGGCGATACGTTCCGCCTGGAGTTCGGTGACCGCCTTGGCCAGGGGGGTGCGGACCTCGGTGTCCACCTGTTGGAGGCGGCTCAGGCGGGCCACGTCCTGGGCGGTGCTGACGGTGGCGAAGGCCCAGAGGGCGAGCAGGGAGACCACGGGCACCATCAGGAGCGAGACGATCTTGGCGCGGACGGTGCGGGGGCGCAGGCTGAGGCGTCGGCCCTCGGGGGTCGCGGCCGGGGTGGGGTGGGAGTCCGGGCGCGGGTGGCGGTCCCCGGGGTGTTCCTCGGCCGGGGGGCCCGCGTGCGCGCGGCGGCCGCGCGCCGGGGGCGCGGACAGGGCGGGCGCCGCTGCGTCCGGGGTCCTGCGGGGTGTGCGCATGAGCTCCTCGTTCCGGATGACGGTGCGGCGGGTCGGGGGCGGGCGGGTGGACGGGGGCGGACGGGGGCGGGGGTCGGCGCTGGGGTGGGGCCCGGCAGGGCGACCGCACGGGTCGGGCGCGGGGCGGTTGCGGTGGTCAGTGGGCGGGGGCCCCGGCGCCGAGCCGCTGGGCCGAGGCGGACGCGGCGCGTTCGTCCGCGGTCGGGGAGAGCGCGACGAAGGCGGAGGTGAGGAAGAGGTACGAGCCGAGGCCGACGGCGAGGGGGAAGATGAACTGCATCGCGGTGGCGCCGGGGAGGGCCGCGTCGGAGGGGGCCACGGTGACCGAGACGGCCGTCATCCCGGTGTAGTGCATGCTGCTGACGGCGGCGCCCATGACCAGGGAGGCGACGGCGACGGCCACGGGCGACTTGATGTTGAGGGCGGCCCAGAGCGCGGCGGTCGCGGCGACGACGGCGATGGCGACGGAGATGCCGACGGTGAGCGGGTCGTATGAAATGTCACCGTGCAATCGCAGTGCGGCCATGCCGAGGTAGTGCATGCTCGCCACGCCCAGACCGGTGGTGAGGCCGCCGAGGACGAGAGCGCGGCCGCGGTCCTTGCCGTAACCGACGGCGAACACCCCGGCGCCGACCACGGCCATGGCGACGAGCAGGCTCAGAATGGTCAGCGGCACGTTGTAGTGGATCTCGGTGCCGGTGACGCTGAAGCCGAGCATCGCGACGAAGTGCATGGTCCAGATGCCGGTGCCGATGGCGGAGGCCGCGGTCAGGAGCCAGTTGCGCCGGGAGCGTCCGGTCGCGCCGAGCGCGCGGACGGTGCAGCGCAGCCCGAGGGCGGCGCCGATGGAGGCCATCACGTATGACAGCACGGGGGTCAGCCAGCCGAAGGCCGCGTGGTCCAGGTGTCCCATGGCCTCGGGACGCTAGTCCGGGTGAGGGCGCGAACAAGGGGCGCATTTCGAAAGCTGCTGGAATATGACAGAGATACGTTCACGTACGATCACACCGGGTGGCATGGTGCACACGGAATGTATGGCGGGCTCCGCACTCCCGTGGGGGATCATGGGCGCATGAGCGACGACCACACACACGTCCAGGAGTTCTTCGGCGCCCGGGCGGCCGCCTGGGACACCAAGTTCCCCGACGACGCCCCCGCCTTCGAGGCCGCGGTGGCGGAGTTCGGCCTGCGCCCGGGCGACCGCGTCCTCGACGCCGGCTGCGGCACCGGGCGCGCCCTGACCCCGCTGCGCCGGGCCGTGGGCCCGTCCGGCACCGTCGTCGGAGCCGACCTCACGCCCGAGATGCTGGCCCGGGCGGCCGCCGCCGGTCGCGACCGCGCCGGCGCGCTACTGTGCGCGGACGTGGCCCGACTGCCCCTGCGGGACGGCTGCCTCGACGCGGTCTTCGCCGCGGGGCTCATCGCCCATCTCCCCGAACCCGCCGCGAACCTGCGGGAGTTGGCGCGCGTCGTGCGGCCCGGCGGCCGGCTGGCGCTGTTCCACCCGATCGGCCGCGCGGCGCTGGCGGCCCGCCACGGCCGCCGGCTGACCCCGGACGACCTGCGGGCCGAGGCCAACCTCGGCCCGCTGCTGGCCGGTTCGGGCTGGCGGATGGTGTCGTACGCCGACGAGGACGCGCGCTTCCTGGCCCTGGCGGTACGTCAGGACTGACGGCCGGCGTCCTCGGCCATGGCCTCCCGCAGCTCGTGCGGCACCGGGCAGCCGCGGACGCCGGGCACCGGGAAGGTGCCGAGGGCGGACACCTCGTACCCGTTCGGGTAACCCTTGATCTCGGGGTTCTGGCGGGCGTAGTGCGGGGCCCTGCGCGGCGGCATCAGGCGGACCGCGCGGCCGCGCAGCCGCAGGGCGCCGCGGACCAGGGCGCGGACCGCCGGGCGCGGGGGCTCGTACCGGAAGGCCGCCAGCAGCGGCTCGTCGAGCAGAGCGAGACTGGCCGCCTTCAGCGCGGGCGCGAGGGGGGCCGGGTACCAGGAGGCCATCAGGCCGAGGGTGGCGTCGGAGACCTTCCGGCCTCCCTCGTCCCAGCCGAAGTGCTGCTTCTCGTAGGCGTCGAGGAAGGCCTCGAACTCCTCGAAGGTGGCGGGGATGTCCCGGATGCCCATGTGACGCCCCAGTGTGGCGTAGTACCGCGCCGAGGCGCGGGTCTCGTGCCCCGTCATGGGGCGCCAGCCGTAGACGTCCAGCCAGCGCTTGGGGATCACGACGAAGGTGCACAGGACGTAGCGCATGTCGTCGTTGGAGATGTCGTAGCTGCGGTGCATCCGGTTGATGCGGCGGATGGCGGTGCGGCCCTGCTCGCTGTCGAAGCCGTGCTCGACGACCGCGTCGAGGAGGAGCGCGGTGTCGTCGTACCGCTTCTGCGGGCGCTCGGTGAACTCGGCGGTCTCGGCGAGCAGCCGTCCGATGCCAGGGACGGCGTACGTGCGGTACAGGGCGAGCTCCAGGGCCCGGGTGAAGTCCCACGGGAACTCGTAGGTGGCGGTCAGCCGGTAGATCGTGAGGAAGTCCTTCTCGGGGTCGAGCCGGAGGATCTCCTTGAGCCGGTCGTAACGCTTCACCTGGTTCCCCTTCAGTCGCGGAACCCCAACTCTACGTGCGGGAACGCGCTTTGGAGCACCCACACCACCCCCTGCCCACGGGCCGCACGCAGACACCGGGCAGGGCACGACAGCACACACAGGACCAGGAAGCCTCCGCGTGCGGCGGAGCCGGAATGCTCCACCGCACGCGGAGGCCGTTCGGCACCCGGTGGTCCGGCTAGCCGATGGTGAGGAAGGTGTGCCAGTCGTCCTCGTCGCGGCCGCTGGCGTCACCGAGCCACTGGGTGGTGCCGCCCCGCATCAGGTACATGTGCCCGATGTTGTTCACGGCCCAGATGTCGGCCACGCCGTCGCCGTTGGCGTCCGGGGTGCCCAGGACCATCGGGATCGCCGCCCGGCCCCAGCCGGTGGTGGCGTAGGTGTAGTCCTTGGCGTCGACCGCCGCGGCAGCGCTGGCCAGCGAGTTCAGGTCGACCCCGCCGTTGGCCCCGGGCTTGCCCTTGCGCAGGGCCAGGCCGCGGTTGGGGTCCGCGTTGTCCCGGAAGACCAGGTCGGGAACCTTGTCGCCCGATATGTCCCGAACCCCGACGATGTCCCGCTGGGTCCACGCCGTGGCCGACATCAGCTTGGCCTGGGTGAAGCTGGCACCGGTGTAGCCGGTGAAGGCCCAGAAGGCGTCCCCGGCGCGGGCGAACGCGTCGGGCAGGCCGTCACCGGTGACGTCCTCGGTGGTGACGAGCTGGGTGAGGGTGGTCGGGTCCGGCGCGCCCGCCGGCAACAGGATCTCCATGCGGCGGCTGATGTCGAAGCGTCCGGCGCCGTCACCGGGGTAGACGTACAGCTTGCCGTCGGGCATGCGCGCCACCAGGTCGGTGAGCCCGTCGCCCGGGAACCAGTCGACGGAATGGCCGATCAGCACGGGCTTGCCGTTGACCGTCTTCCAGTAGCCGGCCGGGGCGGGCTTGGCCCCGTCGACGGCGCCGGGCATCCAGGCGTCGGTGTCGCCCGTGGCGTCGCCGGCGTAGGTGCGCAGGTTGCCGGCGGAGTCGATGGCGAGGATGTCGGGGAAGCCGTCGCCCGTGACGTCTCCGGGCTTGTCCAGACCGGCCCGCGGGCGCACGTAGAAAAGGTACTCGGTCGGAACCGAGATGTTGCCCGCCTTGTTGACCGTCCGCACGTACAGCACGTTGGGGCCGGCGGTGTCGACCTTGAGGTTGATCGAGCCGAGGGCGAGCTCGGTGTTCCAGACCCAGGTCTTCTGGTCGTAGGTGGGGTGGTTGAGGCTCCACTGGAACTCGCGGATGTCCTCGGCCTTGGTGCCGTTGCCCATCACCTCGATCCACTGGTTCGGCGTCCCGGCCGGCTCCAGGCTCCACACCGCGCCGTCCGGGCCCGGGGCCGGGAAGTGGCCGGAACGGACCGATGGACTCGTGGGCGCGACGTGGTCGACGGTGAACGTGCACCACCCACCGCCGCCCGAGTCGAGCGGGCCACTGCCCTGGGACCACGAGCCGTCCCAGTCGGTGGTGCGGGAGAGCCAGTAGTACTTGCGGCCCGAGGTGAAGCGGTCCCAGGCGATCTCCTTGGTGATCACGCCGTCGGAGTTGGGCCACAGCCACTCGTTGTGGACGTTCGCGCCGCTGGCCGCGTCCCAGATCTCGATCTGGACCTGCTTGAGGTTGCCGTCCGGGTCGGTGCCCTTGACCTGGAACGTCACGTTGGTCTTGCCGATGCTGGTACCCGCGCCGCTCGTCAGGCACGCACCACCGGGCGACGTGCTCATGTTGGCCGCGACCGGGATGTCCGGCAGCTTGTTGTAGTCGACCTCGATGTACGGGGCGGTCTCGCCGTTGGCGAGGAACTTCTTCCAGTAGTACGGGTCCGACTCGCTCGGCGCCTTCAGGCCGAGGGAGAGCGCTCCCCAGCGGCTGTTGGCCGCCTCGCTGACGATGCCCGTGATGTCGGGGGCCACCCAGTTGTCCGGGCAGGTGCTGTTGTAGCCGTAGCCCGCCTGCTCGGTGGCGACCTTCTTGCCCCACCAGCCGGTCGTGTTGTTCCACGTGCTCGTCGACTCGGCGAACGGCGTCGAGTAGATGTCCGTGGCCTTCTGCGTACAGGACCACGAGTACGTCTGCAGCGCTCGCATCCGGGCGCTCTTGATGCCGGCACCGTGGAGTTGCGAGCCGAACTCGAAGTTGAAGATCGCCCGGGACGTGCCGCCCGTGGTGGACTCGTATCCGATGCGCGCTTCGTTCGTCCCGCTGTTGAAGTTCTGCCCGTTGTAGAAGCTGCTGTTGCCGAGCGTCTTGTACAGGTGCGACCAGCTGTGCTTGTGGCCCTTGAACGACGGGTCGATGAACACGGGGAACACCGTGTCCTCGCCGGTCAGCAGCGACCGGTCCGGGCGCAGGGACAGCGTGCCCTGGGCGAACGAGGCCTTGGCCACGGCCAGTCGGGCACCCTCGGCACCGGCCAGGCCCGGCAGGCCGAAGGCCGCATGCCCGCGCGCGGCTCGGCTCTTCGGAGCGGGAGCCTCACCCTGCGTGACGGCGACCTTGCCCGAGGAGTCCCACATCAAGGGCGACGGGGCGCCGGCGATCTCCTGTCCCTTGGCATTGCGGGCACTCAGCGCGCCGGAAGCGGCATCGAGTCGGAAGTTCAACGAGGGTGAGGCCAGGCGGTACCTGAGCTCCCCCAGCAGCGGATCCGCCGCCGCCTTGCGGTCCTTGACGATCAGGATGTGCGAGTAACCGCCGTCCTGTGCGGTCATCAGCAGATCGATGCCGGGGCGGACGTTCTCGTAGAGCGCGCGGGCGCCGTCGATGGCCGGGGCCGGGAGGGGACCGGGCCAGGCCACGGTCATCGCGTGTCCGCCCGTGGTCAGGCGGACCAGTTCCGTCCAGGCCGGTGCGGCGCTCTCGACGGGCAGCACCGAGCGGGCCGGGCCTCGGCCGGCCCTGTCGCCGCCCGGGATCGCTGCCCGGCCGCTGCCGGCGCTGAACACCAGCCCGCCGTTGACCGCCGCGGGTGAGTACCCGGCCGCGGTGCGGCGCAGGGTCGTGTCGACCGGCTTCCAGACGCCGTTGACGTTCGCGCGGACGGCGCTGCTGTACAGATGCGCCCGGAATCCGCCCTTCGGCTGGGCCCAGACGGTGAGGTTCTCCCCGCGCTCCGCCGTGACCTCCACCGGCTTGCCCGTTCGCCTGGCCGCCTGACGCGCCTGCACGGCGTCCACCGGGCCGTCGGTGCCGGCCTTCGCGTCCTGCCGCGGCTGCGCGCCCCTCCCCGCGTCCCCGTCCGCCAGGCGGATCCCGACGGGTACGGCGAGAGCCAGGGCGAGCACAGCCGCAAGAGCGGCCACCGCTCCCCGTCGGCTCCTCGGGCGCGCCGCCGGAACCGTTTCACTGCCCCCCGGCGGAGTTGCCGGACTTGCGTCCGGGGACTCGCTCACTGCCACGACGGTTCTTCTCCCCCCTCGGGCATGCCGCAGCAGGCCCTCGGTACTCGTTCGGTACTGGTGGTGGTCGGCTCGCACGCCGACGGGGCCGCTCCCCAGGGGCCCTTCAACTCAGATCAGAGATGTGCGAGCAGAGCATGGACCATGCCTCCGGCACCCGTCATCACCGGATGCCAGGGCTCCCACGACGTGATACGACAAATTCAGGCCGTTTATCCCGACAATCACCGACCGTTCGGTGATCAAGGTCACAAGTCCCAAAGAACCAGTGGACTTTCGCCGGCGATTGCCCTCAGGATCGCCCTCGCAATTTGTCATTTCCCTGCCTTCCGCATGTCCGAAATGCGGACTGCAGAGCGTGGGGGGTCTTCATGTCGCCGTTCTCGGCGCGTAGTTTCCGCCTGCCCGGAAACGGGAGGGCAAGGGCCGGGCGCAGTCGTCCGGCCCGGCACACCAGTGCGGTATTGTCCGCACTCCTGATGGTCACCTTGCTGCCGGGCACGTCCTGGGCCGCAGGTCCCGGTGACCGCAGCGGACTCCAGCTTCCGGGCCTCGATCAGGTGGACCCGGCGAAGCTGGACCAGGCAGAAGCCGCGAAGCTGGAGGGCTGGGCGGGCGTCCCGGCCCAGCCGCCGGCCGAGTACGAGCCCGTCGAGGTCACCCCGCCGCCCGCGGGATCCGCCGACGTCGCGCTCAGCGGCGGCTCCCTCGTCCAGGCCGGCTCGCTGCCCGTGGCGCTCGGAAAGGCCTCGCCGACCGAGGCGGAGCCCACCCCGCCGGATCCCTCCGGGACCTGGTCCGTCGCCATCGAGGCGCGTGCCGCCACGGAGGCTGCGGGCGTGGACGGCGCCATCATCAAGATCACGCCGCCGGTCCAGGGATCCACTCCGGTCGACGTCCAGCTCGACTACGAGAAGTTCGAGGACCTGTACGGCACCGAATGGTCGTCGCGGCTGGAGTTGA
Source organism: Streptomyces sp. NPDC086023 (assembly GCF_044540325.1). NCBI lineage: Bacteria > Bacillati > Actinomycetota > Actinomycetes > Kitasatosporales > Streptomycetaceae > Streptomyces > Streptomyces sp. NPDC086023. Next base: position 178,638 of record NZ_JBITRX010000009.1, on the reverse strand, counting down.
AGCAGCTCCCCGAGTGCTTCCTCACCACCCCTGAACTCCCCGAGTGCTCGCAGCCCCAGGAGATCCCGAGCACCAACGACCCCGGCACGAACACCGTCCGTGCCACCGTCGACCCGGCCACCGCTCCCAGCCAGGGCATGAGCACCATGTCCGGGGGCAGCCCGGTGGTCCTCACCGCTTCCGACTCCGGATCCGGCGCGGGCGGCACGTACACGGCCACCTCGCTCTCCCCCTCGGGCACCTGGACCGCCGGCGGCAGTGGTGGCGGGTTCGCCTGGAGCTACCCGCTGGGCGTGCCGTCGGCACCGGCCGGGCCCTCCCCGCAGATCACGTTCTCCTACTCCTCCCAGTCCGTCGACGGCAGGACCTCCATCGCCAACGGCCAGGGCTCCTGGATCGGCGACGGCTGGGGCTACGAACCCGGGTTCATCGAGCGGCGTTACCGCTCCTGCTCCCAGGACCGCAAGCACACCCAGGGCACGCCGAACAACGACAACGGCACCGACAAGAAGAAGAGCGACCTCTGCTGGGCCGCCGACAACGTCGTCATGTCGCTGAACGGCACCAGCACCGAGCTCGTCCACGACGCCGCCACCGGCAACTGGATCCCCGCCTCCGACGACGGCTCGCGCGTCGAGCGCAAGACGGACGCCGCGAACGGCAACGGCGCGAAGGACGGGGAGTACTGGGTCGTCACCACCCGCGACGGCACCCGGTACCACTTCGGCCGCCACAACGTCGGCGGCCACGTCGGCACGGACGGTCAGACGCGCACCACGACGGACTCCGTCTTCACCGTGCCGGTCGTCGGCAACCACCCCGGCGAGCCCTGCCACGCCTCGACCTACGCCGCGTCCTTCTGCAACCAGGGCTGGCGCTGGAACCTCGACTACGTCGAGGACGTCCACGGCAACGCGATGGTCGTGGACTGGTTCAAGGAGCGCAACCGCTACGCGCAGAACGGCAAGGTCAAGGAGAAGGTCCCGTACGTCCGCGGCGGCTACCCGACGCAGATCATCTACGGGCTGCGTGCCGACAACCTCGGCGGAGCGCCGGCCGCCAAGGTCGAGTTCACCCTAGACGAGCGCTGCATCGAGGCCGGTCAGACGGCCTGCACCGACGCCAGGTTCGAGTCCAGGAACTACGCCGACAAGCAGCCCTGGTGGGACACCCCGGCCACGCTGCACTGCAAGGAGGCCCCGGGGGACTGCTACGTCAGCTCGCCCACGTTCTGGACCCGCAAGCGCCTGACCGCCGTCACCACCTACGCGCAGCGCACCGAAGGCTCCACGGCCCTGTCCAAGGTCGACAAGTGGACCCTCACCCAGTCCTTCCCCAAGCAGCGCACCGACACGCACCCGCCGCTGTGGCTGGAGTCGATCTCCCGCACCGGCTACGCCACCCAGAACGACAGCGCCGGCAACCAGAAGACCATCGCGCTGCCGCCCGTGTCCTTCCTGCCCAACGTGAAGGACATGCCCAACCGGGTCGCCAAGAGCGCCACCGACCCCACTCCCGACTTCGACCGGCTGCGCGTGGAAACGGTCCGCACCGAGACCGGCGGCGACATCTACGTCGACTACTCCGACCCGTGCCCCGTGGGCACCACGCACCCCAAGCCCGAAGAGAACAAGACGCGTTGCTTCCCCGTCCACTGGTCACCCGACCCGGACCTGGAGACGCCGCCCCTGGAGTGGTTCAACAAGTACGTCGTCGATCGGATCGTCGAGAAGGACCGCGTCGCCCGCCAGCCCGACGTCATCACCAGCTACACCTATGACGACGCGGCCTGGGGCAAGGACACCGACGAGTTCTCCAGGCCGGAGCTGCGCACCTACAACCAGTGGCGCGGCTACGCGTCGGTGACCACCAGGCGGGGCGCGACCGAGAACACCGGCAGGCCCGACGCCGCCGAGCAGTCCCAGTCCAAGGTCCGCTACTTCCGCGGCATGTCCGGGGACGGCGGCCGCCCGAAGGCAGTCGTCATGGACTCCACGGGGACCCAGGAACTCGGTGAGGACCTGCCCAGCCACCAGGGCCGGGCAGCCGAGACGATCGTCTACACCAAGGCGGGCGGGGACATCGCCTCCCGCGAACTGACGTGGCCCTGGAGCGAGAAGACCGCCACCCGCAACCGCGAGGGCACCACCCCCCTGGAGGCGTTCCGCACCGGCACCGCGCGCACCGAGGTGTACACCTCGGTCAGCGGCGGCAGGACCTACCTGAACCGGACCCGCAACACCTTCGACCCGACGTACGGCCTGCTCCTGACCACCCAGACCGAGGCACTCACCTCGAACGGAACCGGCTGGACCGCGCAGGACGAGAAGTGCGCCGTCAACACCTACGTCCACAACACCGGCAAGCACCTCATCGGCCTGCCGCAGCGCGTCCGCAGCACGGCGGGCGACTGCACCAAGACCGAGACCGGCACCGTACTCGCCGACGCGCGCACCTCCTATGACGCGCTGAACGCCTTCGGCACCGCACCCGTCAAGGGCCTGCCGTTCCAGGTCGACACCCTCGACGGCGCCGGCACCGGCTGGATCACGACGAGCCGCACCGAGTACGACCCGCTGGGCCGCGTCCTGAAGGTCTACGACGCCGCGGGCAACACCAAGTCCACTTCGTACACGCCGGCCACCGGTGCCGTGTTCAGCACGACGGTGACCAACGCGCTGGGCCATACCGCGACCGCGAAGGTCGACCCGGGGCGCGGCAGCGCTCTCGAGGCGACCGACGCGAACGGCCGCAAGGTCACGCAGACCTACGACGCCCTGGGCCGAGTCACCCAGGTGTGGACCGCCTCGCAGAACCCGGCCACCGACGCCGCTGCCCACGTCTTCGACTACCAGGTCACGGATCACGAGCCGCCCGCCGTCACCAGCCGTACCCTGCGTGACAACGGCACCTACGAGGACGCCGTCGCCATCTACGACGGTCTCCTGCGCCCGCGCCAGAACCAGACCGAGGCGGTCGGGGGCGGCCGCCTGGTCGTCGACACCCTCTACGGTTCGAACGGCCAGGTCCGCCACGTCAACAACAGCTATCACGCGGAGGGCGAACCGGACACGAAGGTGTTCGTCCCCGAGACCGTCTTCCACGTCCCCAGCTCCACCCAGACCGCTTACGACGGCATGGGCCGCGTCGTCCGCTCCACCAACCTCTACAGCGACGAGGCGCAGGCGCCGTTCTCCACCACCACGGAGTACGGCGGCGACTACGTGCTGACCCGCACGGCCATGTCGACCGGCACGACGCCCACCCCGCTGCAGGGCAGCCGGGCGGTCAAGGTCACGAGCGACGTGCTCGGCCGCAAGGTCAAGATGCAGCACGCCCTCACCACGGCCACGCCCATGACCTGGCGGGACACGACGTACGCCTACGACGTGCGCGGCAACCTGTCCGAGGTGACCGACGCCGCGGGCAACGACTGGACGTACACGTACGACGCCCGCGGCCGGCTCCTGTCCTCCCAGGACCCCGACATGGGGACCGGCACCTTCGGCTACGACAACCTCGACCGCGTGGTGTGGACCGGCAACGCGACCGGTGAGAAGACCTTCACCTACTACGACAAGCTCGGCCGCAAGACCTCGCAGGTGGAGGACGACTGGAACGGCCCGCTGCTGGCCACCTGGTCCTACGACACCCTGCCCAACGCCAAGGGCTACCCGGTCGCGGCAACGCGCCACACCGGCGGCATCGCCGTGACGAGCGAGGTCACCGGCTACGACAGCGAGTACCGGGCCACCGGCACCAAGCTGACCATCCCGGACGCCCCGCAGACCAAGGGCGTCTCCGGCGTGTACGTCTACGGCAACACGTACACGAAGACGGGCCGCGTCCAGACGACGAGCCTCCCGGCCACCCCCGGCGGCCTGGCCGCCGAGCGGCTGGTGAACCGCTACAGCGGCGACGGCGGCCAGATCACCATGTCCGGCCTGGCCTGGTACACGGCCGACACCGTGTACAGCCCCTTCGGCCAGGTTCTCCGGACCGCCTCCGGCAACGCCCCGCAGCGGGTGTGGACGACCAACTTCTACAACCGCAACACCGGCCGCCTGCGTGAGACGATCGCCGACCGGGAGACCGCGAACCCCAACCGGGTCAACGCCCTGTCGTACGACTACGACGTACTCGGCAACATCAACTCCATCACCGACACCCAGCCGGGCGGCAAGGTCGACCGCCAGTGCTTCGGCTACGACCCGCTCGGCCAGCTCACCCAGGCCTGGACCGGCAAGACCTGCAGCGGCCCGGTCAAGGACGACGTCACGGCGGGACCGGACGGTGACGGCTACCGGCACACCTACGCGTTCGACGCGATCGGCAACCGCACCAAGCTGACGGTCCACGACCTGGTCGACCCCGCGCTGGACGACGAGTACACGTACTCCTACGGGGTCGCCGCCACCGGTGGCGCCCAGCCGCCCGTGGTGACCAAGCCGCACGCCCTGAGCAAGGTCGACGCGGTCACGCGCGACCCGGGCAACTCCGTCACGCTGCAGTCGACGTTCGGGTACGACGAGCGGGGCAACACGACCCGCAGGACGATCGGCGGGGACACCCAGACCCTGGAATGGGACCGGCGCAACAAGCTGACCCGGGCGGTGAGTCCGGGCGTCGGGGCCTTCGCGGTGACCGGACTGGCCGGCAAGTGCCTCGACGTGGAGAGCGGGCAGACGGCGGACGGCACGCCCGTTCAGCTGTCCTCCTGCAACCTGAGCAAGGCCCAGCAGTGGCGGTTCACCGGGAACGCGGTGAAAGCCCTCGACAAGTGCCTGACCAACCAGAGCGGTGCGGTGCGGCTGGCCACGTGCGACGGCGGCACGGCCCAGAAGTTCGTCCACCGTCCTGCCGACCAGACGCTGTACCACCCCACCACCGGCCAGTGCGTCGACGTGCCGGGTGGGAACAGCGCGGACGGCACCGACCTGATCCTCTACGCCTGTAACGGCGGTCCCAACCAGAAGTGGTCGTTCGGCGACACCACGACGTACGTCTACGACGCCGACGGGAACCGCCTCATCCAGGAGACCGGCTCCAGCCGGACGCTGTACCTGGGCGAGGCCGAGGTCACGGTCGACAAGGCCGGCCAGGCCGTCGACGCCGTGCGGTACTACAGCAGTGAAGGCGCTCCGACGACGCTCCGCCGTACGTTCGGCAAGAGCACCGGCCACAAGCTGACGGTCTCCCTCGGGGACCACCACGGAACCGTCACCACGGTCATCGACCAGGCTCCGGGTCAGGCGGTCACGCGGCGGAAGTTCGACCCGTACGGCAACACGCGCGGACCGGCCAAGAACGACTGGTCGTTCGCCGGCAAGCGGACGTTCCTCGGCGTCGGCACGGACGACGGCTCGACGGGCCTCACCCACATCGGCGCCCGCGAGTACGACGCTTCCACCGGTCGGTTCATCTCGGTCGACCCGATCATGGACATCACCGACCCGCTCCAGATGAACGGGTACACGTACTCCAACGGCGACCCGGTCAACCAGAGCGACCCGACAGGTCTGGAGAGCTGCTACCCGAACTACTGCTCCGGCAGCAACGGCACCTACGGGGACTACGACCCGGCCAAGGACCCGAAGGCGGTGGCCGACGGCTACGGCGGCGGTGGCGGCGGCGGTGGCGGGAAGACCACCGGCAACTCCACGGGCGGCACCGGGGTCAAGGTCGAGAAGTCCGGCAACTCGATCAAGGTGAACGGCACTTATGTGCCGACGCACGAGGAACTGATGAAGCAGTTCCACTGGGCGCGGGGGGTCTCCTACGAGTCCGCCCTGATGACCTGGACGCGTGCGCAGTGCACGGGTGCCCCGATCCCGCGCCCCGGCGACGCCATGTCGTTCTGCACGGCCGCCGGCCAGATGGGCTGGATGGGCACGACGCCCGACATCGACGCCCTTGAGGTCCTCGGCGTCAGGGACGCGTACGAGTGCGGCGTGCACCAGGACGGCGGCGCCTGCAAGGACGCCGTCGTGGACCTGGCGATCGACGTCGGCATCTCGGCCGTGACCTTCGGCGCGGGCAAGGTCGGCAAGATCCTCTTCAAGGGCCTGAAGGCCTCGATCAAGGGCGGCAAGGGCGGAGTCCCGGTCCAATGCCTGATCGACATGGTCAACAGCTTCCCGGCCGGCACCCACGTCCAGATGGCCGACGGGACCACGAAGCCGATCGAGGAGCTGCAGACCGGGGACGTGGTGCTCACCACCGATCCGGAGACCGGGCTCACCGAAGCCCAGCCGGTCGCCGCGGTGATCGTCACCGACACCGACAAGCAGTACGTCGAGCTCACGCTGGACGCGGAGTCCGCCGACTCGTCGGTGGTCACGACGGCCCACCACCCGTTCTGGTCCGAATCGGACCAGGCATGGAAGGACGCGGCCGACCTCACCCCCGGCACCACCCTCCGCACGCCCGAGGGCACCACGGTCACCCTGAAGGCCACCCGCGCCTTCGAGACCGAACAGCGCACGTACAACCTGACGGTGGCAAGCCTCCACACGTACTACGTGCTGGCGGCCGAGACACCGGTCCTGGTGCACAACTCCGGCCCGCGGTGCCACAAGCACGGAGGCGCATCGGGAAGTCCGAGTGGCCCTGGGCTCGTTGCGGGCAACGCACCGAAGAAGGCAGTGGACATGCTGAACATGGTGAACAGCCGATCGGGAGGAATAGGAAAGGTCCCGGGATACAATGGCAACGAGAACTGGGGCAACAACCTGTCGCAGCTGCCCGGAGGCAAGTACAAGGAGTGGGATGTGAACGCCATATCCGACCTCCCCGTCTGCTCGGAAGCCGGTTGCACCAACAAGATTCGCGGCGCCGAACGCCTGTTGACCCCGAAGGACGGGCCTGGACCGGCGTATTACACACCGGACCACTACGGCACTTTCTACTATGTCGGCGAATTCACGGGATAAGGGATCCGAGATGCCATTCGACCTCACCGGGACACAAGCCCCCTGGGTCATCTTCGGCCCGCGGGACTCCCGCGTGATAAGCGATCAGATCGAGAATCTGGTGCATCACGGGGGGCGCGTGCGCGAACTCAGCGCAAATCGCCTGCTCGACGTCGGCGAGCTCTTCCAGGAATTCTCCGACAAGTTCTCGTTCCCTGCATATTTCGGCAGAAACTGGGACGCGATGGTCGATTGTCTGGACGACCTCTGCGAGTCCGTCACCGACGGCGTCGGAGTGGTCGGCGTGATCAGGGGAGCGGATGTCCTGATGCGCGCAGAGCACTTGAAGCTGTTCGTGTCGGTCTTGTGCCAAGGCGCCGACAGGGCCAACTCGTCGGTGGACCTCGATGGGGAACCACGCTATCGACCGGCCGTCATCGAGCACTTCGTCTTCCTCATGGACGAGTGCGACCCGAAGGAAGTGGCGGCCAGGATCGAGCACTCCGACCTGCTCGTCACGGTGGAGGGTGAGCACGTGACGGCCGAGCTGAACCCCGAAGTGTGGTTCAGCTAGCAAAACCCCGCCGTGAGAGCCCCCGTCCTCGAAGGACGGGGGCTCTCACGCGTCCTGACCGCTCCGCGGGGCCTTTCCGTCGCCCTCGGAGCCGACGGAGCGCCCGCTGGCGCCGACGTACGGCCGTGCGGCGCAGGTCAGCGGGTGACCGCGCAGCGGAAAGTCACTGCCGGCGGGCTCTCGACGTGTGGGTTACTCACTGGTTAGGGTGCGCCGACGAACATCCGATGGGGAGGGCACGTGGCCGGTACGGACGAGGACGAGGGCGCTGTGACGGCGGAGGACGCCGCCGGGCAGGACGCCGGCGGCTCGCTCTTCGTGCTGTCCGCGGTGCTGCTCACACCGGCCCGGTTCCCCAGCGTCCTCGGCGACGACTACCCCGAGGCGTGCGCGCTGCTCGGCCTGACCCCGTACGAGGAGGGGTACGGGATGGTGCTCGGCCAGGACGAGGAAGGGGCCCGCTGGACCGTGATCGTCGACGACGTGTCGCTGGTGGCGGTGGCCATCGCGTCCTGGGACTGCGGCATGGAGTACGACCTGTCGCCCGACGAGCGGACCATCGTGGCCTCCCTCGGGGGCTGGCCGATCGACCTCGCCGTGGCCGCGCCCGGCCTGCCGGAGCCGCACGATCCCGAGCAGGGCGCCGACGGGACCCTGCGGGTGCCGCTCGCGCCGCCGGCCGGGGGCGTGTGGGGGCCCGCACAGCGCCGGATGGGGGCCGACGAGATCGGAGCCCGGTGGGGCGAGTGGCGCGAGCGCTTCGACGCACCGGGGGCTGAGGACGCCGGTGGCGACGCCGGTGGTGAGGGGGCTGCCGCGGGTGTGGAGGACGCCGCCGGTGAGGACGGCGCCGCCCGGGCCGGGGGTGGCGACGGTGCCGCCGGTGGGTGGTCTGGGCACGAGGGGGTGCGGCGGGTGCTGGACGAGGCCCGGGCGTACGTCGACGCGCCCCCGCCGCCGGGGCGGATCCGGTCGTCGTTCGTGTCGGACGAGGCGCGGATGCTGCGGGTGGACGGTCCCGGCTGGTCGATGGTGGCCCGTACCGACGACATCGCCTTCGTGCTGCTCGACGAGGAGCCCGGTGGCGTGATCCCGGTCGGGCGCGGGGCCGAACTCCCGGGGCTGCTGGCTTCGTTGGACGAGATCGCGGTCCGGCCTTCCTGACGGGGCACGGCCGCCTGCGGGCCCGGAGAGGCGTCTACGATCATGTGTCACATGTCACCGTGACATGTGAAATGGCGCGATCGGGAGGTACGGGCGTGACCCAGGTGCACTGCGAGCCCATCGGTACGGTGACCGGCGGACGGACCGAGGTCGTGGACGACGACTGGGGCCGCGAGACGGCGGTGATCCGCCTGGACCCCGACCGGTTCGGACCCGAGGCGCTGTTCGGCCTGGCGGACTTCTCCCACGTCGAGGTCGTGTACCACTTCGACCGGGTCGCCGAGGACCGGATCGAGACCGGCGCCCGCCACCCGCGCGGCAACCAGGACTGGCCGCTGGTCGGCATCTTCGCCCAGCGCGGCAAGAACCGCCCCAACCGACTGGCCGTGTCCCGTTGCAGCGTGGTGAAGGTCGAAGGCCTGGACGTGCACGTGGCGGGTCTCGACGCGGTCGACGGCACCCCCGTCCTGGACATCAAGCCCTGGATGGCCGAGTTCGGCCCCCGCGGCGAGGTGCGCCAGGCGGAGTGGTCCGCCGAGCTGATGCGCGACTACTACTGAGACCGCTCCCGGGCAGCCGGGGCCGCGTGCGCGGCCCCGGCCCGGCACCGACCGGTGTCCCGGCCCCGCGTCAGACGCGTTCGAGCGGGACGTGCTCGCCCTCCGGCGCCTCGACGGTGATGGTGTCGCCCGGCCGGACCACGCCGCCCCGGCGCACCACGCCCATCACGCCCGCCTTGCGCACGACCGCCCCCGACGCGTCCCGCCCGACGACCTGCTTGAGCAGTCCGTCCTGGAAGTTGTCGATCTGGAGGCAGGGGTTCCGCAGGCCGGTGACCTCCACGACCGCGTCCGCCCCCAGGTGCAGCAGCGTGCCGCGGGAGAGGCCGAGCAGGTCGATGCCCTCGGTGGTGACGTTCTCGCCGAGCTGTCCGGCGGCCACGTCGAAGCCCGCCCCGGCGACCTCCTCGAAGAGCTCCCGGTGGATCAGGTGCACCTGGCGGAGGTTCGGCTGCGTGGGGTCCTGGGCCACGCGCGAGCGGTGCTTGACCGTCACCCCGCAGTGGACGTCCCCCTCGACGCCCAGCCCGGTGAGCAGCGTGATGCTGTCCCGGTTCGGCTTGGTGAACGAGTACACGCCGTTGCTGCTGACCGCCGTGACGGTTGCGCCCATTCTCAGTCCTTCCCCCCTCGTGTCGGGCCGGCTCCCCGGCCCCAGGATCCCCGCCCTCAGCGTCCGAGCCGCTTGCGGCCCATGCCCCGCACCCTGCGTCGCTGCGAGTCGTCGAGCAGCAGGTACGCGGCGGCCGGCACGCCGATCAGGACGAGCAGGCCCGCCCAGAAACCGACGGCCCAGAACAGTACGATCGCCGCCGCCACTCCGGCGGCGGCCACCTTCCCGCGGTTCGACATCCCGAACGCCTCCTTCCGGCCTCGTGCTCTCTCAACGCTCCGCCTCCCGGCGCCGTTCCCGCAACGCGGAAGTGACCCGGGTCACGGCGCGGCCGCTCCCGTCGGGGCATCCGGCGGAGTACCCTCGGCCGCCCCGGACCCAAGTAGTCAAATTTGAGGAATGCGTGCTCCCAGAGATCTCCGACCTCGCCCGCTGCCACGCCGTCTTCCTGCCCGGATCGCCCGCCCGCACCGGCAGGTTCGCCTTCTGGCGCCCCGGTCCCGACCCCGAAGCGCCGGATGCGACGCCGCCGGCCGCGTTCCCCGCCGCGCTCCCGTCGACGCTTCCGCCCGGCACCGACGAAGTGCTCGCCACCGTGGCGCCCGGCCCGGCCGGTGACCCCGCGCCCCGCCTCGTCAGCACGACCGCGCGCCTGGTCTCCGTGCAAGACGCCCTGCCCCTCCTGACGCGGGCCCGCGCCGTCGCGCGCGACGAGCCCGCGCTGGGCGGGACGGCAGTCGCCTTCTGGGGCGCGGCGGCACTCCAGGCTCTCCACCTCACGGCACGCGGGCTGCTGCTGCCCGGCCTGACCGAGGACGGCCACGACGCGTGGCGGGCGGGGCCGCTCGGTACCGAGGACCACCGGAGGGTCCGGGAGTTGGCGGCCGCCATGCCGCCCTCTGCGCACTGTGTCCCGCTGCCGGGACCGGGGCCGCTGCGGCTGCCCGACCCCGAGGCGCTGGTACGGGACTTCCTCGACGCGGTGGCCGATACGCTGCCCCGCTCCCCCGCCGCCGAGACCGCCGCGGGCGGGCCGGTCTTCGCCGCAGTACCGCCGCTCCGGACGGCCCGGCCTGAACTGCGTGCCTGGGCCGCCGACGTGGCCGCCGGCCACGACGCCGGAGTGCGGATCTCGCTGCGCGTGGAGCTGCCCGGGCTGCCTGACTCCGCCGAAGCCGGGGAGCTCGGCGGGCCGGGCGGGGCAGGCGGGGCGGACCTGTCGGGTGCAATGTTCCGTGTCGTACTGCAATTGCACAGCCTCGGCGATGCCTCCGTGGTCGCCGACGCCGCCGACGTGTGGCGCGGCACCGGCGCCGCCGCCCGGTCCTTCTCCCCGCGGGCCCGCCTGGACGCGCTGCTCGCCCTGCGCCGGGCCGCACTCCTGTGGTCGCCGCTGTCCCCGATGCTGACCGCCGCCGTGCCCGACCCGGTCGAACTGGCCGACGAGGAGGTCACGGAACTGCTGGGCGAGGCCTCCCGTGCGCTGGCCGCCGACGGCGTGGACGTGCACTGGCCCCGGCAGCTGGCGCGCCGGCTGACCGCGCGGGCGGTGGTCGGCCCGCCGGAGGAGCCCGGCGCGCCCGAGCCCTCCGCCCGGGCCGGGGCGGACGGACCCGGGCACGCGTCGGGCGGCGCCTCCCTGCTCTCCCCCGACGCGTTGCTCGCCTTCGACTGGTCGTTCGCCCTGGGCGACCGGCCGCTGTCCCGCGCCGAACTGGACCGGCTGGCCGAGGCGGGCCGGCCGCTGGTGCGGCTGCGCGACCAGTGGGTGCTGATCGACCCGGCGGAGGCCCGGCGCGCCCGGCGGCGCCAGGACCGGAAGGTACCCGTAGTGGACGCGCTGGCCGCCGTACTGACCGGCACGGCGGAGGTGGACGGCGAGCGGTTCGACGTCACCGCGACCGGTCCCCTGGAACGCCTCCGGCAGCGGCTGGCCGACCCCGAGCGCCGTGACGAGCCGCACGGGCCCGGTGATCCCGTCCCGCCCGTGCCCCAACCGCCGGGACTGAACGCGGTGTTGCGCGATTACCAGCTCCGCGGACTCGACTGGCTGGCCCGGATGACCGCGCTCGGCCTCGGCGGCTGCCTGGCGGACGACATGGGCCTGGGCAAGACCGTGACCCTGATCGCGCTGCATCTGCACCGCCAGGGCGATCCCGCGACCGCGGGGCCCACCCTGGTCGTCTGCCCGGCCTCGCTGCTGGGCAACTGGGAACGGGAGGTGGGGAGGTTCGCGCCGGGCACGCCGGTACGGCGTTTCCACGGCGGCGCCCGGAGCCTGGCGGGAGCAGGAGCAGGAGCAGGCGCGGGACCGGGCGCAGGAGCGGGCGCGGGAGCGGGAGCAGAAGCGCGCGCAGGAGCGGGAGCGGCCACCGGTCCGGCCGCCGGCGAGATCGTGCTCACCACCTACGGGACGATGCGCCTGGACGCGCCCGCCCTCGCCGTCGTCCCCTGGGGCCTCGTCGTCGCGGACGAGGCGCAGCACGTGAAGAACCCGCGCTCGGGCACGGCGCGCGCGCTGCGGACGATCGGCGGGAAGGCGCGGGTGGCGCTGACCGGCACGCCGGTCGAGAACAACCTGTCGGAGCTGTGGGCCGTACTGGACTGGACGACGCCCGGGCTGCTGGGGCGGCTGGGCACGTTCCGTTCGCGGTACGCGGCCGCGGTCGAGGGCGGGACGGATCCCCTTGCGGCGCAGCGGCTGGCCGCGCTGGTGCGGCCGTTCCTGCTGCGGCGCCGCAAGTCCGATCCGGGCGTCGCGCCCGAGCTGCCGCCGAAGACGGAGACCGACCACCCGGTGTCCCTGACGGCCGAGCAGGCGGGCCTGTACGAGGCGGTGGTGCGGGAGTCGCTGGCGGAGATCGCGGCCGCGGACGGCCTGGCCAGGCGCGGTCTGGTCGTGAAGCTGCTGACCTCGCTGAAGCAGATCTGCAACCACCCGGCGCAGTACCTGAAGGAGGAGCGGCCCCGGGTGCCGGGCCGCTCGGGAAAGCTGGAGCTGCTGGACGAACTGCTGGACACGGTCCTCGCGGAGGGGGGTTCGGTGCTGGTCTTCACGCAGTACGTGGCGATGGCCAGGATCATCGAACGGCACCTGGCGGCGCGGGGTGTGGCGGCGCAGCTGCTGCACGGGGGCACGCCGGTGCGACGGCGCGAGGAGCTGGTGGACCGGTTCCAGTCGGGTGGGGTGCCGGTGTTCCTGCTGTCGTTGCGGGCCGCGGGTACGGGGCTGAACCTCACCCGGGCCGGCCATGTGGTGCACTACGACCGCTGGTGGAACCCGGCGGTCGAGGCGCAGGCGACGGACCGCGCTTACCGCATCGGGCAGACGCAGCCGGTGCAGGTGCACCGGCTGGTGGCGGAGGGCACGGTCGAGGACCGGATCGCTGCGCTGCTGGAGCGGAAGAAGGCGCTGGCCGACGCGGTGCTCGCGGGCGGCGAGACCGCGCTGACCGAACTGACCGACGCGGAACTGGCCGAGCTCGTGGAGCTGCGGGGAGGCATGGAGTGACGGGGACGGGTACGGGAGCGGGTCCGGGAGCGGGGTACGGGGATATGCGCGGCGGCGGCCACGGGGAGGAGGGGCGGGAGCTGACGTTCGGGGTGCTGCCGCCGGCCGCTCACGGGCGCGGTTTCGCGGAGACCTGGTGGGGCCGGGCGTGGCTGCGGGCGCTGGAGCACAGCGCGCTGGACGGCGCGCAGGTCAAGCTCGGGCGGCGGCTGGCGCGGGCCGGCGGGGTCGGTGCGGTCTCGGTGCGGCCCGGGAGGCTGACGGCCGTGGTCACGGACGGCGACGGGGAGGCGTACCGGGCCGATGTGCTGGTGCGGTGTTTCGACGCGGGCGACTGGGACCGGCTGCTGGCGGTCGCGGCCGGCGAGGCGGGGCACATCGCGGCGCTGCTGGACCGGGTGGTGCCGCCCGAGCTGGTGCAGGACGCGGGTGCCGCCGGGGTGGAACTCCTGCCGGGGATAGGCGACTTGGAGCCCGAGTGTGAGTGCGGGGAGTGGGACCACTGTGCGCACAGCGTGGCCCTGTGCCACGAGGTGGCGCGGCTGCTGGACCGCGATCCGTTCGTGCTGCTGCTGTTGCGGGGGCGCGGGGAGCGTGAGGTGCTGGACGGGCTGCAGGTGCGGGCGGCCGGGATCGCCGGGGCGGGTGGGGGGTCGGGGGCCGGGTCCGGTGCCGGGTCCGGTGTCGGGTCCGGTCCCCGGGGTGACGCCGGGGGCGGTGCGGGTGGTGCGGGTGCCGTCGGCGCTGAGGGGGCCGGGGAGGGGGTGGACGCTGCCGAGGCGTTCGCGACTGCCTCGATCCTTTTGGCGCCCTTGCCGGAGCCGCCCGGCGTGCCGGAGGTGCCGGGCCAGCCGCCTTCGTTGGACACGGAGCGGGAGCCGGGGGGCGGGGTCGATGTGGACGCGCTGGAGTTCCTGGCCGAGTCCGCGGCCGGGGTGGCCCGCCGGATGCTGGCCGAGGCGGTGGTGCCTGGGCACGAACTCCGTACGTACGAGGCGCAACTGACGCTGGATCAGGACGCGGTGCGGCTCGCTGCGGACGCCGCCGACCTGCGGGTACTGGGGCGGCTGGCCGCCGGCACGGGGCGCGACCGGCGCGGGCTGGCGCTGGCCGTGCGGGCCTGGCGGTACGGGGGCGCCGCGGCGCTGGAGGTGCTGGAGGAGGAGTGGGAGCCGGGGCGGGAGGAGCGGGCCCGGATGCGGGCGGCGCTGGCGGCAGCCTGGGAGGAGGGCGAGGGCCCGGTGCTGCGCGGGGTGCGGAACCGGTGGACCGTACGGGGATCCGGCGCGCAGCTGCGCTACGGGCGTGACGGGCGCTGGTGGCCCTTCCGCGAGGAGGCCGGCCGGTGGGTGCCCGCGGGTGCGGGCGAACCCGACCCGGCCGCGGCCCTGTCCGTACTGGACCCCGGTGAACCGGAGCCCGGTGACTCCGGGCCGGAGGACTGATCGGGGGCGGGGCGGGCCCCGCACCCGGCCCCGGGCCGCACCCCGCCCAGGGCCGCACCCCGTCTGTGGGGCGGCCCGGGATCCGGCGTTCCGCGCGGCGGCGGTGTCAGTGCGTCGCGGCCTCCAGGAGGAGGCGGGAGAGTGCGTGCGGCAGGGAGAACATGGGCCAGTGGCCGGTGTCGAGCTCGGCCGACCGCCAGCTGTCGTGCTTCAGCAGCGCGGCCACGTCGGCGCTCGGTTCGGTGCCGTCCAGCAGGCACTTCACGTACAGGGCGGGCAGTTCGCCGAGCGGGCGGGCGAGTACGGCCGGTTCGGTGAGGGACGCGCCGGGGTGCGGGGTGGCAGCGTCGACGATGCGCGCGATCTGCGCGTCGGTGAGGCCCTGGCCGGCGTAGTCGGCGGCGGTCGGCGGCGGCCAGAAGCCGTCGTGGGCCGCGATGGCGGCCTCCACCATGGCGCGGCCGTCGGGCCAGGCGGAGACGAACGACTCGCCGTGGGCGGGGACGTTGGAGTCGACGAAGACGACCCGGGTGAGGCGGTCGCCGATGCGCTCGGCGGCCTGGCCGACGGGGATGCCCGAGTAGCTGTGCCCGACCAGCACCACGTCGCGCAGGTCCGCGCCGACCACGGCGTCGACGACGTCCTGGACGTGGGTGGCCTGTCCGGCGGGGGTGCCGCGACGCTCGGCCAGGCCGGTCAGGGTCAGCGGGAGTGCGCCGTGGCCGGCCGCGCGGAGGTCGCGTACGACGGTGTCCCAGGCCCAGGCGCCCAGCCAGGCCCCCGGCACGAGTACGAATTCGCTCATGGCCGCCACGCTAGCCGGTGGCACCGACAGCGGGTGGTTCCCGGCGAGCGGCCCTGCCGGTCGCCGGTCACGGCGGTACCGGTCACAGTCACGACGGCACCGGTCACAGTCACGACGGCACCGGTCACGACGGCGCCGGGCGCCGGGCTACAGCCGGTCGGCGGCGGTGGTCCTGCGGCGCGGCCCGGCCGCCTCGCGGATCTCCTCGGTGGCCGCGTGGAAGGCGGGGGCGGCGCGGCTGAAGTAGTCGAAGAGCAGGTCGAGTTCGTCGGCCGAGTAGGTGTCGAGGAGTTCGGCGATGCGGCGCCTGGCCGGGGAGACGACGTCGTCCACGTCGGCGAGCGCGTACGGCACGGGTTCGACGAGCACCTTGCGGCGGTCGCCGGGATCGGTGGTGCGGCGTACGTAGCCGGCCCGCTGGAGGCGGTCGATGAGGCGGGTGGTGGCGCCGGTGGTGAGTCCGGTGCGGGCGGAGAGTTCGCCGGAGGTGAGCGGTCCCTCCCGGGTGAGGTGGCTGAGGGCGAACCACTCGGAGGGCTGGAGTCCCGCGGCCTCGGCGCCGGCCATTCCGTGCAGGCCGACGGCGTCGACGTACTGGCGGAAGACGGCACGCCGGTCGTCCGGGCGCCGGTCTTCTGGCGCGGTGCCGGGCATGGTTCCCCCTGGGTGCCTCGCGGTGTCTGCGGGGTGGCGTCGTGGTGGCGCGGCCCCTCGGCAACCCTAGCCAAGGCCGCCGTCGGGCGCCTCTCCGGCGTGCGGCGCGAATCGGCCGTATCGGCGCGGCGGGGCCGGGAGGGGGTGGCCGGCGCGCTTCTTGCCGGGGCCCGGGGCCGGTACGACGATGGGGGCGCCGGAGGGCTCGCGGCGGCGCGGGCCCGGCACGCGAGGGCGGGAGGGCGTGTTGAGCGATCCGTGGGTGGCGTTGCCGGCCGGTGCCGATCCGGTGCGGCGGTCGCGTGAACTGCGGCGAGCGCACGCCGTGTTCACCACGGAGGGGCGGGTGGGGCCACCGGTGCGGACGGTGGTGGCCGAATCGTGGCGGCGGTGTGCGCGCGCCCGTGTGAGCCCGGAGTGCGCGGCGCGGGTGGAGCTGCCGGACGCGGAGCTGGCGGAGTACCGGGAGCAGCATCCGCTGGCGCGGGTGATGCCGGTGGTGCGGGATTTGGTGGGGGCGTTCGCGTCGGACGGGGAGCACCTCCTCGCGGTGTGCGACGCGGGCGGGCGGCTGATGTGGGTGGAGGGGCACGCGGCGACGCGTCGGCGCGCGGACGGACTGGGGTTCGTGCCGGGGTCGCGGTGGGCGGAGTCGGCGATGGGGACGAACGCGCCGGGGACGGCGATGGCCCTGGACCGTCCCGTGCAGGTGTTCGGTGCGGAGCACTTCAGCAGGTGGGTGCATCCGTGGACGTGTGCGGCGGCGCCGGTGCACGATCCGCGGAGCGGGCGTCTGCTGGGGGCGGTGGACATCACGGGTGGGGACGGGCTGGCGCATCCGCATTCGCTGGCGTTCGTGCAGGCGGTGGCGCGGGCGGCGGAGTCGCAGCTGGCGCTGCTGGCCCCGGAGCCGGCGGTGGCGGTGGACGGGCTGCGGGTGCTGGGGCGGGACGAGGCGGTGTTCGCGCACGGTGGTCGTCGGGTGCGGCTGGGGCGGCGGCACAGCGAGATCCTGCTGTTGCTGGCGTGCCGCCCGGAGGGGATGACCGGGGACGAACTGCTGGTGAGGCTGTACGAGGATGAAACGGTGTCACCTGTGACATTGCGCGCTGAAATGTCACGGCTGCGCGCCCTGCTGGGCCCCGGCGTCCTGCTGTCCCGGCCCTACCGGCTGGCGTCCCCGGTGACGACGGACCACGCGTACGTGGCGGAGCAGCTGGCGCTGGGCGCGGTGTCCGCCGCCCTGTCGGCGTACGCCGGTCCGCTGCTGCCGTCCTCGACGGCCCCGGAGATCGCCCGGCTGCGGCGCCGGCTCGCGGACCGGCTGCGGGCGGCGCTGGTCGCGCGCGGCGACGCGGGGCTGCTCGGCGACTGGGCGTACAGCCCGTGGGGCGAGGGGGACCTGGAGGTCTGGCGGGCCCTCGCGCACGCCCTGCCGGCCGACCGCCGGGGCCCGGCCCTGGCCCGGGCGCGGGCGCTGGACGCGGAACTGGGTACGGCGGCCGGCTGACCGGCCGGGCCCCGGCCGCGGACGACCCGCCGTGCCCCTTTCCCGCGCTGCACCGCCCGCCCCGCCCGCCCCGCCCTCCCTGCCCTCCCTGCCCGGACTGCGGCCCGCGGGGCAACGTCCGCGCAACGTACCGGCTCCTAGCGTCACGGCGAGCGCCCGTCACCGCGGACGGGCGCGTCATCGGGAGGAGTCAGGGATGACCCGTTACGCAGCGCCCGGCACCGAGGGCTCGCTCGTCGAGTACGCACCCCGCTACGACCACTGGATCGGCGGCGCGTACGTACCGCCCGCGCGCGGCGGGTACTTCGAGAACCCCTCCCCCGTGAACGGCCGGCCGTTCACGGAGGTCGCGCGGGGCACGGCCGAGGACGTGGAGCGGGCGCTGGACGCCGCGCACGCCGCGGCACCGGCCTGGGGCCGCACCCCGGCAGCGGATCGCTCCGCGGTCCTGCTGCGCATCGCCGACCGCATGGAGCAGAACCTCGAACGCCTCGCCGTCGCCGAGACCTGGGAGAACGGCAAGCCGGTGCGCGAGACCCTGGCGGCCGACATCCCCCTCGCGATCGACCACTTCCGCTACTTCGCGGGCGCCCTGCGCGCGCAGGAGGGCACGCTGAGCGAGGTGGACGACGACACGGTCGCGTACCACTTCCACGAGCCGCTGGGCGTGGTCGCGCAGATCATCCCCTGGAACTTCCCGATCCTGATGGCGGTGTGGAAGCTGGCTCCGGCGCTGGCGGCCGGGAACGCGGTGGTCCTCAAGCCGGCCGAACAGACCCCGGCGTCCGTGCACTACTGGATGGGGCTGGTCGCCGACCTGCTGCCGCCGGGCGTCGTGAACATCGTCAACGGCTTCGGCGAGGAGGCGGGCAAACCACTCGCCGCCAGCCCGCGCGTGGCGAAGATCGCGTTCACCGGCGAGACGTCCACGGGCCGCCTGATCATGCAGTACGCCGCGGAGCACCTGAAGCCCGTCACGCTGGAGCTGGGCGGCAAGAGCCCGAACATCTTCTTCGACGACGTCTGGGCAGTGGACGACGACCTGCGCGACAAGGCCCTGGAGGGCTTCACGATGTTCGCGCTGAACCAGGGCGAGGTGTGCACGTGCCCCTCGCGCGCCCTGATCGAGCACGGCCGGTACGGGGACTTCCTGGAGGCCGCCGTGGCCCGTACCGAACTCATCACGCCCGGGAACCCGTTGGACACGGACACGATGATCGGCGCCCAGGCCTCGGACGACCAGCTGAAGAAGATCCTCTCGTACCTGGAGATCGGCCGGAAGGAGGGCGCGAAGATCCTGACAGGCGGTCAGCGCATCGAGCACGACGGCGAGCTCGCGGGCGGCTACTACGTGCAGCCGACCATCTTCGAGGGCGACAACCGCATGCGGATCTTCCAGGAGGAGATCTTCGGCCCGGTCGTCTCGGTCACGTCGTTCCGGGACTTCGAGGACGCGGTCCGCATCGCGAACGACACGTCGTACGGCCTGGGCGCGGGCGTCTGGACCCGTGACATCAACACCGCGTACCGCGCGGGCCGCGCGATCCAGGCGGGCCGCGTCTGGACGAACTGCTACCACGCCTACCCGGCCCACGCCGCGTTCGGGGGCTACAAGCAGTCCGGCATCGGCCGGGAGACGCACAAGATGATGCTGGAGCACTACCAGCAGACGAAGAACCTGCTGGTCAGCTACTCGCCGAAGAAGCTCGGCTTCTTCTAGAGGCGCAGAACGAGGCGCCTGAGCCGGGCCTTGGGCCGTCAGGCGCCTCGCGCTGGGTGACCCGTCGATCATCGCCGCTCTCACGACACCCGATCCGCAGGTCGGGGCGGGGAAGGGTGGGGGCTGCGCGCGGTGTGCAGGAGAGACGCCCAGGCGGCGGTGGCCGTGAAGTCGTGCCTCCCGGCCGGGACGACGTCCATGACGACGCGGTCGGGGCGCAGCAGGACGGCGTCCGCCCGGGCGGCGCGCAGCCAGGCGGCGAGGGTGCCGTCGTCACGGAGGTCGGTCACGGGGATCGCCGGGACGCCGAGCCCCTGGGCGAGTGCGCGCAGCGAGGTCCAGGGCTCGGCGGCGGTCAGGACGGTGAAGGTGTCGCCGAGCAACCCGTCGAGACGGGTGCGCCGGCCGTCGAGTCCCACCACCCACGGTTGCGGGCAGTGGGTGTGGGTGCCCACCACACCCTTGCTGCGGCGCCGGACGAGGGGTCCGGCGGTCAGGGGCGGGCTGAGGTCGCGGCCGGCCAGCTGCGTGAGGCCGGGTATGCGGCAGGCCGCGGCCAGGATCCCGCGGCGCAGTGCTGCGGCACTGTCCTGGCCGCCGGTCATGGCCCAGCCCATGGCGACCGCGAGCCGTATCGCGTGCCGTGCGTGCGGCTTGCGCTCGCTCTCGTAGGTGTCCAGCAGCCGTTCGTCGCCGCCCTGGCCCAGGACGCGGGCCAGCTTCCAGGTGAGGTTGTGGGCGTCACGCAGGCCCGAGCAGAGTCCCTGTCCGATGAACGGCGGGGTGAGGTGGGCGGCGTCGCCGAGGAGGAAGACCCGTCCGCTGCGCCACCGGTCGGCCACCCGTGCCCGGAAGGTGTACTGCGTCTCGCGGACGACCTCGAAGTCCCCGTCGTAGGAGGGTGGCAGCCATGGGGCGATCAGCTCGCGGACCGGTTGCTGCCCGTCCTGCAGCCGGAACTCCCAGCGGTACCGGTCCTCGCCGACGCGCATGAAGGTTGCCGGGCGGTGCGGGTCGCAGACCCGGTCGACGCCTTCCCAGCAGCGGACGTCGGCCTTCGTGCGGACGTCGACGACGGTCCAGCGTTCCTCGAAGCGCAGGTCCTCCCATGCGGCGCCGATGGCGTCGCGGGTGAGGCTGCCCGCGCCGTCGCAGCCGAGGACCGCCTCGGCCGACAGCTGATGCTCACCAACGTCGTCGCGGTAGGTCACGTGCACGGGGCCGGCGCTGTCCGGGGTGACACCGGAGACCTCCACGCCGCTGCGCAGTTCGCACTGCGGGTTCCGGGCGAGGGCGTCGCGCAGCAGTCGTTCCAGCTCGGGCTGGTCGAACATGCTGGTCTGCGGGTAGCCGTGGTGGCCGTGCTCGGAGCGACGGAACTCGGCCATGACCCGGTGCCGGGCGTCCAGCAGCCGAAGTCCTTTCGCGGGGCGGGCGATCGCGGCGAACCCCTCGCCCACGCCTGCGGCCTGGAGGATGCGGCGCACCTCGTCGTCGGTGGCGACGGCGCGCGGGAGCGGGTAGACGTCCTGGTGACGTTCCAGGACGACGGTGCGGATACCGTGCCGGGCGAGGAGGAGGGCGGCGGTCACGCCCACCGGCCCGGCGCCGATGATCACGACGGGTGCGGGGTCTGTCCGTGCGGGCCCGGGTGCGGTGTCCCGGGGGCCGGCCTGGTCGGCGGTCATGTGCGGCTCACCTCGGGTCCTTCTCCCGAGCTCTTCGAGCAGGGGGTGTCCCCGGCGTCCGTGACGGGCGTGCGCTGCTCGCCGAGGTCGATCCGCCCGTCCGCGGTCGAGATCGTCGCCGTGATCACGTCACCCGTGTGCAGGTAGTGCGGGTTGCGGGCCTGGCTCTTGAAGAACGCCTTCCACTTCACGGCGGGCGGCAGCAGCGCGCCGATCTTCTCGACCCCTTTGGGCGGGGCCTTGAGGGCCGTGCCGCCGGGGGTCCCGGTGAGCAGCAGGTCGCCCGGGTCGAGGGTCTGGAAACGGGCCAGCAAGGTCAGCGCCTGTGCCGGGCGGACGATCATGTCGGCGAGGGTGCGGTCCTGACACCACCGTGCTGTGCGTACCGCTGATCGCCGCGGCACTGGCCGCCGGCTGGTACGCGGTCCGCGGCCGCGTGGCGCGCGCCGCCGCCGGGCGCGACGGCTGAGCCGGACGTCCGCCCGTCCGCCCGCGCCGGGGATGGCCTGTCCCGCCCGGCGCCCCTGTCACCGCGACCGCCTGACTCCCGCCCGGCCCTGTCACCACCTCTGATCCGCCCACCTCAGGAAGAGGGTCCGCACACCCATGACCGCCTCCAGCCGCAGTGAACACGACCTGCTCGGAGACCGCGACGTCCCCGCAGACGCCTACTGGGGCGTTCACACGCTGCGCGCCACCGAGAACTTCCCCATCACCGGCACGCCGATCTCCGCCTACCCGCACCTCATCGACGCCCTCGCCGCCGTCAAGGAGGCCGCAGCCCTCGCCAACGGCGAACTCGGCCTGCTGGAGCCCTCGAAGGCGGCCGTCATCGTCGCCGCCTGCCAGGAGTCCACCAACGACGTCTACCCCACCGCCGTGCGGATCGCGACCGTCTTCGCGGTGCGCGGTCTGCTCGACGCCATGGCCGTCCTGCAGAACGCCTTCGCCGACAAGGCCGCCGAGTTCCACGATGTCCTGAAGATGGGCCGCACCCAGCTCCAGGACGCCGTGTCGATGACGCTCGGACAGGAGTTCTCCGCCTTCGCCGGCATGCTGGACGAGGACCGCAGCCGGCTCGCGGAAGCCCTCGGGCTCATCCATGAGATCAACCTCGGCGCCACCGCCATCGGCACCGGTCTCAACGCCCCGGCCGGATACGCCGAGGCCGCCCGCCGTCACCTCGCCGACATCACGGGCCTGCCCCTGGTCACCGCTCCCGACCTGGTCGAAGCCGCCCAGGACTGCGGCGCCTTCGTCCAGATGTCCGGCGTCCTCAAGCGCATAGCCGTCAAGCTGTCCAAGACCTGCAACGACCTGCGCCTGCTGTCCTCCGGGCCCCGCGCCGGACTCGGCGAAATCAACCTGCCGCCGGTCCAGGCGGGCTCCAGCATCATGCCCGGCAAGGTCAACCCGGTGATCCCCGAGGTCGTCAACCAGGTCGCCTTCGAGGTGATCGGCAACGACATCACCATCACCATGGCCGCCGAGGCCGGACAGCTCCAGCTCAACGCCTTCGAGCCGGTCATCCTGCACTCGCTGTCGAAGTCCGTCACCCACGTGCGCGCAGCCTGCCTGACGCTCGCGGAACGCTGCGTGAGCGGCATCACCGCCAACACCGACATGCTGCGCGCCACCGTCGAGTACTCCATCGGCCTGGTGACCGCCCTCAACCCGTACATCGGATACACCGCCGCCACCGACATCGCCAAGGAGGCCCTCGCAACCGGCCGGGGCGTGGCCGAACTCGTCCTGGAACGGGGCCTGCTGCCGGCCGGGCAACTCAGCGCCCTGCTGCGGCCCGAGGTGATCGCGGGAACGGGCCCGGTCCGTACCTGACACCGAGGGCGTCGTTGTCCTGCCGTCTCACCTCACCCTCACCCTCAACCGGTGAGACGGCAGGGCAACGGCCACGGTCAGGGGCCGGTCCGCGTCCTGCCGGGGCGCCGACCTCGTTCAGTCGCAGCAGTCGCAGCAGCACTTGCACGGGTTGCAGCAGCCACCGCCACCGCCGCAGCCGTCACCCGAGCCGCCGGAGCCGCCCGAGCCGCCGTGGCCACCGGAGCCGCCCGAGCCGTGGCCTCCCCCTGAACCGCCGGAGAAGCCACCCGAGTTGCCTCCGCCGTGGCCTCCGCCATGGCCTCCGAACCAGCCGTCACCCCCGGAACCGTTCCGGCCCGAACCGCTGTTGCCGCCGCCGCCGAAGTCCCAGGGTTCCGCGTCGTCGGCGTCGCAGCGGCAACAGGCGGGGCACAACCCGCAGTGGGCGCACAGCCGGCGCCACTGTCCGCACCGCCGGCACTGCCCCTCCGGCGGCCGGCCCGACGCCATCGACGGGCCCGCGGCGGCCGCACCCGCGAGGGCCCCGACGCCGCATGCCGCGCCGGTGGCGGCACCGGTGCCGATGCCGGTCTCCGAGGCCGCGTCCGTCGCCGTGCGGCGGCCCAGCCAGGGCAGCATGCGCAGGCCCCGCGCCTGGGGGCGGTGCCGATGGTGACGGTGCCGGGGGTCGAAGACGCGGTCGACGGCGCGCTCCAGCTCGCCGCCCAGAAGAGCCGCCACCAGCCGTCCGTCGACGAACACCGCGTCGGACAGGGCGAGTCGGATGCCGTGGACGGCGTCGTCGCAGAGGCGGCGCACCTCGGCGAGGTCCGCGCCGGTCACGGCGATCGGGTTCCACGCACCGGACGCCTCGTCCGCGGCCAGGTCCTCCACCGCGTCCAGCAGGTGCGCCAGTCGGCCGAACAGCCGGCCGGCCTCGGCGAGCGGTCCGGCGTTGCCCGGGCGGTCCGTGAGCACCGCGGTGTACGCGAAGGCGGCTGCGGTCGCCGTCTCCGTGGGCTCCGTGACCGTCAGCAGCGAGCCGCCGGGCCCGGTCGACCGCTCGACCTCCGGCTGGCGCTCGACCGCCCCGGTCAGCACGGCCGTGTCGAAGCCGAGCCGTTCGCCGCCCGCGGCGCCCGCACGGTCCCAGCCGTGGGCGATCCGGCGGGCCGCCAGCGCCACCGGGCGGCGCCCCACCAGGCCGTCGCCGTCGGCCACGTGGTCACGTATCTTCGCCGCGGCCAGCACCAGCGACACCGTCGCCGCCAGCCGTGCGCCCTCGCCCTGCGCCACGTCCGCCGACCGCATCCCGCGCAGCGGGCACGGACCGGCACCGCGCCGCCAGTCCCCGGTCCGCTCCGACTGCGCCTCGGTCAGCACCGAGACGATCAGGCCGTCGTAGTTCGTGGCCACCCGCGCGAACTGTCCGTACTCGCTGCGCAACGCGAGGCACAACCCGCACAGATGCGCCATCCACTCGGTACGCAAGCCCTCGCCCAGGCGATGACGGCAGGGCCTGATGATTCCGAACACCGAAGTTCTCCCCCGTAGGAACAGCGAGCCACGGCGGCGTGACGTCAACCGCACGTGACAGCAACACGCGGCCGACATCCTAGATGGTTCCTTCCCCGTGCCGAGGATGCAGGCGTTCCCGGTCCGTCGATCGTGACCGCACCCGGTGCACGAGCGTCGCGGGCCGGTTCCTAGGCTGACCCCATGTCCGACGAGTCACCTCTCATCCACAGCCTGCGGGCCGCCGTCGCAGCCGCTCCCGAAGACGTTCCCCTGCGGCTGCACTTCGCCGAACTGCTGCTCGCGGAGGGGAGGCACGACGAGGCTGTCGTGGAGGCCGCGGTCGCACTGCAGCACGCGCCGGGCGACGAGGCGGTACGGGGCCTGATGGCCCGTGCCATGCAACTGCCCACACCCGGCACGTCCCCCGCCGGCACGCACTCGGCCGGCACGCACTCCGCGGCAACGCCCGCGCCCGGCACGCACTCAGCCCGGCCCACCGCCTTCGACTGGGCCGCCGCCGAGCAGGAGGTCGCCGGCGTCGTCGGCCCCCGCTTCACCGCCGGCCCCACCGCCCCGACCGGCCCCGCCGACGCGGGCGGGGCCACCGAGGCCCCCCTCACCGCAGACGGCAGCGGCGACCCCGGCGGCGCATCCGCGTGGGACGTCGATGCCCCGGGCGACGTACGCCTCGCCGACGTGGGCGGCATGCAGCAGGTCAAGGACCGGCTCGAAGCCGCCTTCCTCGCCCCGATGCGCAATCCCGAACTCCGCAGGCTGTACGGCAAGTCGCTGCGCGGCGGGCTGCTCCTCTACGGCCCGCCCGGCTGCGGCAAGACGTTCATCGCGCGGGCCGTCGCCGGCGAACTCGGTGCCGGCTTCCTGTCGGTCTCGCTCTCCGACATCCTCGACATGTACATCGGCACCTCGGAGAAGAACCTCCACGACATCTTCCAGGCCGCCCGCCGGCAGGCGCCCTGCGTGGTCTTCCTCGACGAGCTGGACGCACTCGGCGCCAAGCGATCGCGCTCCCACCACAGCGGTCTGCGCAACGTCGTCAACCAGCTCCTCACCGAACTCGACGGCATCGACGCCGCCCAGAACGAGGGCGTCTTCGTGCTCGCCGCGACCAACGTCCCCTGGGACGTGGACCTCGCCCTGCGCCGCCCCGGCCGCCTGGACCGCACCCTGCTCGTGCTGCCGCCCGACGCCCCGGCCCGGGAGGCGATCCTCCGCTACCACCTGCGCGAGCGCCCCATCGAGTCCGTGGACCTCGGGAAGCTCGTCAAGGCCACCGAGGACTTCTCGGGCGCCGATCTCGCCCATGTCTGCGAGAGCGCGGCCGAGTACGCACTCCTGGACTCCGCCCGGTCCGGCTCCGTCCGCATGATCGGCACGAAGGACCTCCTGGCCGCGGCCGGGCAGATCAAGCCCTCCAGCGAATCCTGGTTCGCCTCCGCCCGCAACGTCGCCATGTTCGCCAACGACGGCGGCATCTACGACGACCTCGTCGCCTACCTGAAGAGGAAGCGCAAGCTGTGAGTGGAACCTCCCTGGACCCGCGGGTCGAACAGGCCCTTGAGCTCTACGACATGAAGCGCCACGACGAGGCCCTCGCCCTCCTCGACCGGCGGCTCGCCGAGGCACCGGACGACCGCAGGGCGTGGACCACGCGCGCCCGTTGTCTGACCGGCCTCGACCGGCACGAGGAGGGGCTCGACGCCGCCGACCAGGCGCTGAAGCTCGAACCCGAGTTCGCCGACGGGCACTTCATGCGCGGATTCGCCCTGCGGAGGCTGAGCCGGCTGCCGGAGGCCGCGCTGGCACAGCGCGAGGCCATCCGCCTCGCGCCGGATCGCTGGGGCCCGCGTACCCAGCTCGCCGAGATGCTGATCTTCGTGGGGACGAAGGAGGAGGCGCTCCAGCACGCCCTGGAGGCCGTACGGCTCGAACCCGACGTCGTCGACACGTGGCACACCATGTACAAGGTCGCCCCGTTCAGCGGCCGCCACGACCTGGTGGACGAGGCCATCCGGCAGCTCCTGCGCATCGACCCGGCCGACCAGCTCGCCGTCAGCGTGGTCACCGAGCGCGAGGCCCGCAAGCCCGGCACGTCCGCCGCCCGGGCCGCCGACCTCTACGCCGGTGCACTCGCCGTCGCCCCGGAGTCCGGGTGGCTCCGCTCCGACCTCGACAGGGCCGTCTACCGGATGCTGCGCGGCACCCGGTGGCTCGCGCTGCTCTGCCTCGTCATGGCCGCCGTCACCGTCGGCGTCTTCCCCACCGGGGGCGAGGCGAAGGAGCTGCCCGTCCATCCCGGCACCCGGCTGTGGGCGCTGGCCCTGATGGCCGTGGTGTGGGGCTTCGGTGCCTGGCGCCGGTACCGGCGGCTGCGGACCGGGGCACGGCTCACGGTGCTCTCGCTCGTACGCCGCTCCTTCTGGCCCAGGGTCGTGCTCGGCCAGGCCACCTGGGCCACCCTGTGCGCGCTGCTGATCGTGGCCCTTCCGTGGAGCGGGCGCACCGTCCCCCAGGTGCTGTTCTGGCTGGCGCTCGTACCGAACCTGCTCAGCATCACCCACGACCGGGACAAGGTCTGATGGGCCGGGCCCTGGAGCAGGCCGAGGCCCTCTTCGACCTGGGGCGCTACGAGCAGGCCGCCGTCCTCGCCGCCCGGCACCTCGCCGACGACCCCGACGACGCCGACGCACTCGTGCTGCTCGCCCGCTGCCGGCACCGTCTCGGCAACGAGGAGCAGGCGCTCACCGCCGTCGAACGGGCCCTGCACGTCGCACCCGAGTCGGTGGGCGCCTGGCTGATGCGCGCGCACGTCCTGCTCGCCCTGGAGGAGTACGAGCAGGCCGAGCGCTCCGCCCGGCGCGCCGTCGAACTCGCCCCGCAGCACTGGGGGAGCCACTACACCCTCGGCACCGTGCTGGACCGCACCGGCCGCGCCCGCCGAGCCGGCGGCGGGAAGCGCAGGCGGGCCGCACACGAGGCGGCGCGCACGGCCGCCGCCCTCGCCCCCGAGGAGAGCGACGCGCACTTCCTCGTCGGCCTGACCGCCCACCACGCCCGCCGGTACCAGGTCGCCCAGGAGGCGTACGAGACGGCGCTGCGCCTCGATCCGGACAGCAGCCAGGCCCTGAACAACCTCTCGCTGCTCCACCTGCGCCGCAGCCGGCTCCGTCCCGGCTCGTGGACCCGGGCCGCCGAGGGCTTCGTCCGGTCCGCCGCCCTCGACGTGGACGACCGGCACGCCCCCCACAACCTGGAGAGGATGGCCTGGGGAGCGCTCGTGGAATCCCGCTGGGTCGCCCTCGCGGGCATCGTCGCGGTGTCGCTGGGCGCCGCCCACCTGCGTGCCGGCGCCACCGGCACCGGGGCCGTCGTCACCTTCCTGGTGTGCGCCGGCGTGCTCGTCGGCAGCTGGGGAGGCTGGCTGCTGTGGCAGACCCGGCGGATCCCGCCCCACCTGCGCCGTCCCCTCCTGCTGGTGTCGCGCCGCTCCCGGCCGGTCCTCGGGATGGCCTTCTCCGTGGGGCTGCTCGTCGTCCACCCGGTCCTGGCCCTGGTGTTGTGGCACAGCGCCCTGTTCAGCGCACTCGCGATTCCGCTGTTCTTCTTCGCCCTCGTCATGTCGGTGGCCGGCCACACGGCCCTCCGGCAGAACGCGCCGAAGCCGTAGCCCCACTCGGCGGGTCAGCCGGCCGGGCGGCGCCAGGGGATCTCGGCCCACACCTGTTTGCCGCCGCTGAGCGGCACCGAGCCCCAGGCCGCCGTCATCGCCTCGACGATGAGCAGCCCCCGGCCACCGGTCGACTCCCAGCTCACCGACACCGGTTTGACGGGGCTGCGCGGCGACGCGTCGCTCACGGCGATCCGCAGGCGGTCCGCCGAGAGGGTCAGGTCCATCCCCACCTCGCCCTGCGTGTGCGCGATGGCGTTGGTGACCAGCTCGGACACGACCAGCAGGGCCGTGTCGAGTTCGTCCGCCGCTCCCCAGGACCGCAGGGTGCGTGCGGCGAAGCGGCGCGCGTGCAGGACCGCGTCGGGCAGCCGCCACACCTTCCAGTGGCTGCGCAACGGCCGGTCCCGTGTCCCGTCGTAGCGCAGCAGCAGCAGCGCCACGTCGTCGTCGCGACGGCCCACGGCGACGAGCAGCTCGTCGGCGACCGCTCCCGCGTCGACCGGGTTGGCCACGGCGAGCACGTCGCGCACCCGCCGCATGCCCTCTTCGAGAGGCAGCCTGGCGGACTCGACCAGACCGTCCGTCAGCAGCACGAGCAGGGTGCCGGGGAGCAGCCCCGCCTCGGTCATGGGGAATTCGGCTTCCGCGAGCACGCCCAGCGGGGGGCCGCCCTCGACGACCATCTCCTCGGTGACGCCGTCGGGGTGGCGCAGCACCGGCGGGAGGTGGCCCGCCCGTACGACCTTGGCGATGCCCTCCTCCATGTCCAGGTCGACGTACCCGCAGGTGGCGAAGAGGTCGGTCTCCATGCCGACGAGCAGCCGGTTGGCCCGTGCGACCACCACGTCGGCGGGGTGGCCCTCCACCGCGTACGCCCTGACGGCCGTCCGCATCTGGCCCATGATGGTGGCCGCCGCGGCGCTGTGGCCCTGTACGTCCCCGATGACGAACGCGACGTGGCCGCCGCCGAGCGGAATGACGTCGTACCAGTCACCGCCGACCTCCAGTCCCGCCGTGGCGGGGAGGTAGCGGGCGACGGCGACCCCGCCCGGCAGCTCCGGGAGTTTGCGGGGCAGCAGACTGCGCTGGAGCATGGTGGCGAGTTCGTGGCCGGCGTCCAGGGCGTGGGCGCGCACCAGCGCCTGCCCCACCAGGCCGGCCGTCGCGGTGAGCAGCGACCTCTCCTCCGGTCCGAACCGGTGCTCCGCGTCCCACCCCACCAGACACGCTCCCACCGTCCTTCCCCCGGCGGACAGCGGCAGGACCGCCAGACCGCCCGGGCCGAGGCCCGAGAGGCCGCGCTCCAGCGCCGCGCCGGGCGGCCACAGGCTCAGGTGTCCCCCGCGCACGGCGCTCTGCAGGGTGGGCAGGTCGCCGAGCGGTACGTCGGGCCACTCCGACCGCCATTCCGAGCGCCAGGCCTCGGGCCAGGCATCGGGCTCCGGCGGGTCGAGGGACGTGATGATGAGCCGCTCCGGCTCCAGCTCGCCGACCGCGACCCGGGCGGCGCCGAGCGGCTCGCGCAGGGCGGCGACCGCCAGCCGGCTGACCTCCCGGATCGTCGCCGCACCCGCGAGCGTGGCCGACAGCCGCTGTACGAGGGAGACCTCGTCGGCGCTGGGCCGCAGGTAGGTGGCGTCGGCCACCACGCCCAGGACGCGGCGCGGGGTGCCGGCGGAGTCCGTCTCCACGCGGCAGCGCAGCCCCAGCCAGCGCAGCTCGCCGTTCGGGCGGTGGACGCGGAAGGCGAGTTGCTGTCCGTCGGCGTCCCGCCGGTCCGGCTCCACGACCGCCATCAGTGCGGGGATGTCGTCGGGGACGGCGCGGGCGAGCAGCGTCTCCACCTTCCCGTCGAACTCCTCGGGAGGCAGGCCGAGCAGTTCCAGCACGTGCGCGTGTGCCTCCATGCGGCCGGTGCTCAGTTCGACGATGAACGCGCCGCCCTGGTGCGGTACCAGGGACTGGGCCAGGTGCGCCTGGGGGGCCTTGCGCCCGGCGGAGCGGGCGGCGACCGATTCGAGTCCGGCGGCCACCTGGTCGGCGTAGAGCTCCAGGAGGCTGCGGCGGTCGGCGCTGAAGCCGTCGCCGACCTCCCCGGCCACCACGAGGCACCCGAGCTCCTGGTCGCCGTGTCCGAGGGGCAGCGCGCCGAGCGAGATCCCGGCGGGCGGGTCGGGGCCGCCGCCGCGGCTCCCGGCGGTAACGTGACGGGGGGCGTGGTGGTGGGCGTGATGGGGGGCGTCCGCGGTGAACGTGGTGAGTTCCCCGGGGGCCAGCCAGAGGGCGCGGCCGGCGCGGAAGGCATGGGCGGCGGGCGAACGGCCGGCCACGGCGAGGACCGCGGGCAGTCCGTGGAGGAGGCCCCGGTTTCCGGTCAGCTCGGCCAGATGGAGTTCCCTGCCCTGGTCGGCGACCACGTAGACAGCGGCGAGCTCGGCGCCGCAGAACGCAAAGCCACGACTGGTCACCGTCCGCGTCGCCTCCTCTCGGGAATCCGCCGGGCGCCCTCCCTCCATGCTGTCGTGCCCGGGACCGTGCGGGCGAGTCGGAACGCGTGGGGGCGGGCCGTGACGGGCCGGGACGGCCCCGGCGGGCGTCAGGGCGCCAGGGCGCCGGGAGGCTCGCGGGGCCGGTCGTCGTACGGACCGGGCCCGACCCCCCGGGCCCTGCGCAGCGGCGGCTCGGGGCGCCCGGCCGCACCGGCGTGGCCTCCTTGACCGGCCGGGCGGCCGCCTCCAGAGTCGGAATCCGGTCCTGGGCGACCGGCACCTCATCCCTCCGCACCCGACCGTAGGGGCCGCCATCGTGACCGGACCCACCCCCGAGCCGACCCCGAGCCCGGGACCGGACGAGCCCCTGGGCGAGCCCCGATGGCCGATGGCGGCGGCCGTCGTCACCGCCATGGTGCTGACCGTGCTGCTCCCCGACGACCTCCGACTGGCGCCCCGCTGGCTCCTTCCCTCCGTCGAGGGCCTGCTCCTGCTGGCGCTCATCGCCGGCGACCCGGGCCGGATCGACCGGCGCTCGGCCGCCCTGCGCACCCTGTCGATCGCCCTGGTGGGCGTGCTGGCCCTCAGCGCCGTCTGGTCGACCGTTCAACTGGTCGACGACATCCTCCACGCCGGCAAGGAGACCAGCTCCGCCGTCAGCCTGCTGCAGACCGGCGGCACGGTGTGGGCCGGGACCGTCCTCGCCTTCTCCCTGCTGTACTTCGAACTCGACGGCGGCGGGCCCGCCGCCCGCGCCCACCGCATGCCCTCCGCGCCCGCCCTCGCCTTCCCCCAGCAGCTCGACCCCCGGCTGAGCCGCGCCGACTGGCGGCCCTACTTCATCGACTACCTCTACCTCGGGCTCACCAACGCCACCGCGTTCAGCCCCACCGACGTCATGCCGCTCGCCCCCTGGGCAAAGATCGCCATGGGCATCCAGTCCCTCGTCTCCCTGCTCATCCTCGGACTCGTGGTCGCCCGCGCGGTCAACGTCCTCGCCTGACGGCCGACGTCCGACGGGACGGCTCTGGGCAGCACACGCGTTTCCGGCATATTCGAACGGGTGATAACCCCCTCGGTGTTGCAGGTGTGCCGGCGGGGGGCGTGATGAAGTACGACCTGTCCGACCGCCTCGTCGTGGGGATCGCCTCCAGTGCCCTGTTCGACCTCACCGAGTGCGACGCGGTGTTCCGGGAGCGGGGTGAGGCCGCGTACCGGAGCTGCCAGGAGGCCCATGTGGACGACGTCCTGGACAAGGGCGTGGCGTTCCCCTTCGTCCGGCGCCTGCTGTCGCTGAACGACCTCGCGGATCCCTCCGATCCTCTGGTCGAGGTCATCATCCTGTCGCGCAACGACCCGGACACCGGGCTGCGGGTGATGCGTTCCATCGCGGCGCACGGGCTGCAGATCAGCCGGGCGGTCTTCCGGCAGGGCCTGCCGTCACACCGGTTCATGCCCGCCCTGAACATGTCCCTGTTCCTGTCGGCCAACGGGTCCGACGTCCGTGAGGCCATGGCGGACGGGATGCCCGCGGGGCACGTGCTCCGGACGGACCGGGTCGACGACGAGGCCGACCGGGAGCTGCGCATCGCCTTCGACTTCGACGGCGTACTGGCGGACGACGCCTCGGAGCGGATCTACCAGGCCGGTGGCATCGACGAGTTCCGCGCGCACGAGGTCCTCAACGCGACCACCCCGCACGACCCCGGCCCGCTGAGGGAGTTCCTCGCGGGCGTCAACCGCATCCAGCGGCGCGAGGAGGAGGAGCGCCGCACGGTCCCGTCGTACCAGCCCCGTCTGCGGGTGTCCCTGGTCACCGCGCGGGACGCGCCCGCACACGAGCGGGCGGTGCGCAGCCTCAGGCAGTGGGGGCTGCGCGTCAACGACGCCTTCTTCCTCGGCGGCATCGACAAGGCCGCCGTGATGCGCGCCCTCGACCCGCATCTCTTCTTCGACGACCAGGTCGCCCACCTGAACGGCACGGCGCCGGCCACCCCGAGCGTCCACGTGCCGTTCGGAATCGTGAACGCGCCGGTAGCGTGACACCCGCCGCACGGGGCGTCCGGGATGTCCGGCCGGTCGGTGCGGGGGCTGTCGACGGCGAGGGAGAGGGCTGCAATGGGTGCGTTGGAGAAGCCGGAGGTCAAGGTTCCGGAGGGTGGGGCCCCTGCCGAGCTGACCGTCCGGGACCTGGTCGTCGGGGACGGGCCCGAGGTGAAGCCGGGCATGGTCGTCAAGGTCCACTACGTCGGGGTGACCTTCGAGACGGGGCGGGAGTTCGACGCCTCCTGGGACCGGGGCGAACCGTTCAAGTTCGCGCTGGGCAGCGGCAGGGTGATCAAGGGCTGGGACCGGGGGGTGAAGGGGATGCGGGTCGGCGGCCGGCGCGAGATCGTCGTCCCGCCGCGTCTCGGCTACGGCAACCAGTCGCCCTCACCACTGATCCCGGCCGGGTCGACGCTGGTCTTCGTGGTGGACCTGGTCGACTCGTACACGGGCACGGGCGGGTGGAGCAGCGCCTCGTGAGGCCGTCTCCCCCGGCCGGCCCGGAGGTCACGCTGCGCGGCGGCCGGTCCAGGCGCGGTGGTGGTCGAGGAGGGTCTCCTGCCAGGGGCGGTAGGTGATGCCGAGTTCCTCGGTGCTCCTGCGGTTGTCGACGGCGAACCTGATCCCGAGGTGCTTTCGGATGTAGTCCTGCGTCAGGCCGAAGGCCGGTCCCAGGAGCCGTACCGGCCAGTGGGGCAGGCCCCACCTGGGCAGTCGGGGGTCTCCGGGGCGTACGGCCAGCAGGGCCCGGGCCATCTCGCGGAACGAGACCATCTCCGGCCGGGCGAGGATGTACCGGCCGTGCGCGCCGGGCTTCTCGGCGGCGGCGATGTGGGCCGCGGCCACCTCCCGGACGTCCACGACGGTGAAGGAGAAGTCGGGTGCGCCGTAGCAGAACCAGCCCTTGAACAGCTCGTCCACGAGGAAGAGGCTGCCGGATGCCGAGGCGGGGGTCAGCGAGGGCCCGAGCACGAGGCCGGGGTTGACCGACACCATGCGCCAGCGGTCCTGGGCGCGTTCCGCCTCCCACGCGGTCTGCTCGGCGGCGGTCTTGGCGTAGTGGTACGGGTTGTTCTCGACGGTGCTCGTGGTGTTCACGTAGCGCTCGGAGAGGGTGCGGCCGTCCATGTCCAGGACGTCGGCGTAGTCCCCGAAGATCGCGCCGACGGTGGAGGTGAAGACGAGGCGCTCGACCGTGGGCGTCCGCTCGATGCCGGCCAGGACGTTGCGAGTGCCGGTCAGCGCCGGCTCCACCACGTCCTTGAGGCCGTCCTTGATCTGCTCGGGCATGAGGAAGGGCGAGGCGACGTGGAAGACGACCCGGCACCCGTCCATCGCCGCGTCGAAGGAGCCCGCCACGAGCAGGTCCGCCTCGAACAGCTCCAGGCGGCCGGGGAAGTGGTCGGCCATCTCACGCAGGGGGCGCACCTTCTCCGCGTCCCGCAGCGACCTGACCGTGGCGTGAACGCGGTAGCCGCGCTCCAGCAACGCCCGGACCAGGTGACTGCCGACGAAACCGGTGCCACCGGTCACGAGCACCGGCTCCCCGACGACGCCCTGCGTGCTGTCCATTCCCCCACCGTCCCTCGGACGCGCTCGCCGCACGACGGCCGCGCGGGTCGCCGGAGCCTATGCCGACGGCCCGCCCCGGCACCAGGGGGTCACGGTGCCGGGGTCGCGGTGGCAGGCGCGCCCGTCAGCCTGCGGAGCGGCGTCTGCCGCGTTGGCGGCGCGGGTACGGGAGGAGGCGGAGCGGGCGCCTGGCGGCCACGTCCTCGACCCAGCCGAAGGTCAGCACGAGCAGCGCGGCCAGCGGGATCGCCACCAGGAGCGTGAACCACTGGCTTGCCAGCAGCCACTGGAAGTGCTCGTAGACGAAGGGGACGCTCCAGAGGGGGTCGATCAGCGGGATCGCGGCCACGAGCGCCACCTGGTGCCAGAGGTAGACGCTGACGGCGCGTGCGTTGAGGAAGGCGATCAGGCCGTTCCAGCGCTCCAGGCACCGGGGCCACCGGTCCCAGGACGGGCTGATGTGGAGCAGGATGGCGACGAAGCCGAGGGACCACAGGGCCTGGGCGATCGGCCAGGCCTCGATGTCGGTCGGCACGGTCGGGTCGACCGGCCTGGTCTGGAGGTACCAGAAGCCCGCCACCATGACCAGCGGCGCGACGGACGGCAGCACGTACTGCGGGATCCTCTTGAGGATCCCCTCCTGGTGGGCCATGCCGAGGATCCAGCAGGAGCCGAACATGGCGAAGTCGCTCGCGGTCTCCCAGACCCGGTAGTAGATGAACTCCTGGTCGGCGAGGAACGTGTGCATCACGATCGTCAGCGCCAGCGGGGCGAACAGCGTCACCCAGGGCAGCCGCCGCAGCGCCCGGAGCATCAGCGGGGAGAACAGGACGTACCAGAGGTAGGCCCTCAGGTACCAGAGCGGTACGACGATCTGGGCGGCCCAGGACTGTTCCACGAGCCCGAAGCCGGTCAGCTCGTCCGCGTACGGCGGCGTGCTCAGCGGCAGGATCCAGAACGCCATCTTGGACCACCACCAGTTGGGGTGGCCCTCGGAGTCGGGACCCCAGCCGTCGATGATCTGGAGGGTGATGAGGATGGCGCCGAACAGCCACATCGGGGGAAGCAGGCGGCGCAGGCGGCCGCGGATCACGCCGAGGGCCGGGCGGCTGAGCGAGCGGGCCATCAGCGAGCCGGCGAGGGCGAACATCACGCCCATCGACGGGAAGACGAGGGGCAGCCACCCCCACACGAAGTTGTGGTAGAGCAGCACGCGGCCGAGCGCCAGCGCGCGGAGGAGGTCGAGGTAGCGGTCGCGGCCGCGGGCGGGTCGGGGCTCTTCCTCGGCCGCCTCCGGTGCCTCCGGAGTCCAGGGGGCGTCCGGTCCCGGTGCGGGCACGGAAGCGGGCACGGAAGCGGGTGCGGGCCAGGGCTCTGACCAGGGCTCGGGCCACTCCTGGTACGCCGTCGGCCGGGGCGGGGCAGCCTCCCGGGGCGATGCCCCCGGCTGCGGTCGCGGGATGGGGGGAACCCTCAGCTTCAGGGTGTCCTGGTTGCGTCCGGAGTGCATGGGCGCGGTCATGGTCAGGCCTCCACCGGTGCGGCGACCTCGCCGGTGCGCCGGAGCTTCTGCCAGCGCAGGCGGCCACCGGTCATCGCCGTGATCGCGGACTGCAGCAGGACGACGTACATCAGCTGCCGGTAGACCAGCTGCTGGATCGGCAGGCTGATCAGGTGCCAGGGCTTCTCGCGGTCGAGCCGGAAGGCGTACCAGGACAGCGCGGCCTGGAGCAGGACGAAGCCGCCCCAGCTGGTCAGGGTGAGCGCGGCGTCCCCGAAGAACACGCCGTACAGCAGGAACAGGTCGACCAGCGGTGCCAGCAGCGGGGCGACCACGCCGAACAGCACGATGAGCGGCAGTCCGAGC
This sequence comes from Streptomyces sp. NPDC086023, assembly GCF_044540325.1. Taxonomy (NCBI): domain Bacteria; kingdom Bacillati; phylum Actinomycetota; class Actinomycetes; order Kitasatosporales; family Streptomycetaceae; genus Streptomyces; species Streptomyces sp. NPDC086023. The sequence goes on along the minus strand of NZ_JBITRX010000009.1, from coordinate 142,482 downwards.
CGCCCGAAGCGGCGGGCCGGCCCGTCGGAGGTGACCGCGCCGCGGTGCTTCCACATCGCCTGCATGCTGCCGTAGCTCCAGCGGTACCGCTGGGACCAGAGCTGCTGGAGGCTGGCGGGCGCCTCGGTCCAGGCGCGTGCGTGCTCGGCGTAGACGATCCGCCAGCCCTCGCAGAGCACCGCGATGGTGATGTCGGTGTCCTCGGCGAGGGTGTCGTCGCTCATGCCGCCGGCCTGCCGGAGGGCTTCCTTGCGGAAGGCGCCGACCGCGCCGGGGATGGTGGGGATGACGCCCAGCATGTCGTACATCCGGCGGTCCAGGTTGTGGCCGAGGACGTACTCGATGTGCTGCCAGGCGCCGATGAGGCTGTCGCGGTTGCCGACCTTGGCGTTGCCCGCGACGGCGCCGATCGCCGGGTCGCCGAAGGGCTGGACCAGCTCGCGGACGGTGGACGGCTCGAAGACGGTGTCGCCGTCCATCATCACGATGATGTCGTACGAGGCGGCGGCGATGCCGGTGTTGAGCGCGCTGGACTTGCCGCCGTTCGCCTTGCGGATCAGCCGGACGAACGGCAGGTCCATCGCCTCGACGATGTCGGCGGTGCCGTCCGTGGAACCGTCGTCGATGACGATCACCTCGATCGGGTGGTCGCCGGCGGCGAGGGAGTTGAGGGTGTTCGCTATGCACTCGCGCTCGTTGTACGCGGGTACGAGCACGGTCACCGGCTCGGTGACGGGCGGGCCCCAGGCGTCGCGGCGCTTGGCGCGGCGGGCGTGGACGGGCGCGAGGACCAGCATGAGCGCGAACCGGCCGAAGTTGAGGAAGCCGACCACGGCCAGCAGCCCGACCAGCACGGGCAGGGTGAGCACGGCGAACTGGGTCGCCCAGAGGTACCCCTTGCCCGCCCACAGCTGGTAGCCCTGCACCGGCACGGTGGCGCTGGAGGCGCCGAGTGCGTCCGAGATGGTGGTGAAGCGGTAGCCCTGGGCCTGGAGCCGGTCGATGATCTGGCCGAGCGCGGCGAGGGTCTGGGTGCGGTCGCCGCCGGCGTCGTGGAGCAGGATCACGGCGCCCGCGCCGGGCCTGGTCGGCATCGCCGCCTTGACGATCTTCTCCACGCCGGGGCGCTTCCAGTCGTCGGTGTCGCGGTCGACGAAGGCGGTGAGGTAGCCGCGCGCGCCGACGTACTTGATCACCGGGTAGTTCCAGTCGTCCATCGCCGTGGCGTCGGAGGAGTACGGCGGGCGGAACAGGGCGCTGTGTACGCCGGCCACGCCGGCCAGGGCCAGCTGCGTCTGGGCCAGCTCCCAGCTGATCCGGGCGTGGGACTGGTACACGAGGTCGGGGTGGGTGAAGGTGTGCACGCCGAGTTCGTGGCCGCCGGCGACGATCTGCCGGATCAGCTCCGGCTCGCGGGTGGTCATGGCGCCGGTGACGAAGAAGTCCGCGCGGACGCCGCGGTCCGCGAGGATCTTGAGGATCTTCGGGGTCCACTTCGGCGAGGGGCCGTCGTCGAAGCTCAGGACGGCGGTGCGGTCGGGGATGCGGTAGCTCACGGGCTGCTCGTTGCGGCTGCCGCGCGCGTCGATGACCGGACCGCCCTTGAGCAGGTGGCGCGGGACGCTGAACTTGTCGACCGAGATCGCGATGCGGTCGTCGTGGAACGCCTCGTTGGTGGCGAGGCCGCGCAGCACGAGCAGCGCGAGCAGGCAGGCCAGCAGGGACAGCGGCATGAAGAAGCGCAGCGGCGGGGCGGCCAGTCGGCGCGGCCTCAGCAGGGACTGCCGGCGGCGCTGGTGGCGGGACAATGACGCTCCTGGAGATGGGTGGTGCGGGGCCGGCCGGGCAGGCCGGGGGTGGAGTCTTCGTCCGGCGTGGCCGGACCGTCCTCGGGCCTGCTGGGGTCAGGAGGAGGCGGCCGGGTACGAGGACGGCAACATCGACGGCGACGCCGCCGGCGACGCGGCCGGCGCTGACGAGCGGGTGCGCGCCGGCGACGGCAGGGGGGTCGGCGGGGCGGGGGCCCAGGTGGGCTGCTCCGGTACGCCCATCGCCGGGGCGTCGGCCTGTACGCCGATCAGGCTGCCGCCCATGGCGACCGCCAGGACCGCGCCGATCACCGAGACGGGCCAGCCGAGACCCCGTAGCAGGCGGCCGCGCGTGCCCGACTGGTCGACGAACACCGGTGCGGGAGCGGGTTCCTCGGGGCTCGGCCCCGGGGTGTCGGGCTGCGCCTGGTACGCCGATCCGCGTTCGAAGAAATTGAAATCTTGGCGCACCTTGCGAGGGCCTTTCAGTGCAGGGTACGTAGACCGCGGGATCGCAGGGCGAACGCTAGTGCACCGGTCCGATTCGACTTGGACCCGTTGTCTGGATTTGGCGTGTTCTGCTCGGCCGTCGTAATCGGATCGAAATGCCAAATTCTCGTACCGGAGGGTAGTTCCACCCGTGCACGAGGCCGTGACGGCGAATACCTCCGGGGCCTTTAAGATGACGCCTCACATGACCGCGATCATCGGATCGGCGATCAGAAACCAGTAATTGATCTTCACGAAGCCGGGCGTGTTCCGAAACCGCCTCTGCGCCCCAAGGAGCCCGTGTGAGCCTGCCCCGCCGCACCTCTCGCCGACGCGCGTGGAGCGCGCTCACGCTGCCCGCCCTGCTGTGCGTGCTCGCCGCGTGTTCCGGCGCCCCGGGTGGTGACGACGCCGCCGCGCCGGCCCCGAGCACTCCGCCGACCCCGGCCGGCCCGCCCGGGATCCTCTTCGACGACTTCCGGTACAGCGGCGCCGACGACCCCGCCTTCGCCGCCAACGGCTGGGAGGTGCGTACGGGCGGGGGCGGCCCCGGCATCAAGGACACCTGGTCCGCCGGCGCCGGGTTCCCCGCCGACCCGACGGCCCAGGGCGGCCGCGTCCTGCAGCTCCGCTCCTCCACCGACGGCACCGCGCAGGGCACGAGCCAGGTCGAGGTGCAGAGCACCGGCCGGAACCTCTTCACCGGCACCTTCGCCGCCCGCGTCCACTTCAGCGACGAGCCGACGAGCGGCCGCGACGGCGACCACGTCGTCCAGACCTTCTTCCCGATCTCGCCCGCGGACTCGTCGGAGAACTACAGCGAACTGGACTGCGAGTACCTGCCGAACGGCGGCTGGGGTTCGGTCGGGCCGCAGCTCGACAACGTCAGCTGGTACAAGGCCGACCCGCCGGACCGCGTCAGCCACACCCTGAAGAAGCGCCTCCGGGGCTGGCACATCCTGATGATCACCGCCATGGACGGGAAGGTCACCTACTCGCTGGACGGCGAGGACCTCTTCACCAGCTCCGGCAAGTACGTCCCGCGCGAGAAGATGGACGTCCATTTCAGCAGCTGGTTCATCGACCTCCCCTTCACGGGCGGCCCGCGCACCTGGGACATGAAGGTCAACTGGTTCTACTACAAGGCCGACGAAGCCGTCTCCCACACGGAAATCAAGAACACGGTGAACGCGTTCTACGCCTCGGACACACACCACATCAACACCCTGCCGAAGCCCTGACCCTCCCCCCGGAATTCCAGGACCGGCCAATCAAGATCGATTTTCGCACCCGTTCGACTTCCGCCCGGAAAAAGGCAGAAGACACCCCGTCAATTCTTCTTCGAATCATTCACGCACCGTCAGGTGCGGTCATTGCAGGGCTCCCACGAGGTGGGCCAGGAGGCGGGACCTGGGAGGCATCTCGGGGGTGAGGACGTGCTCGTGGTCGGCGTGGGCGCCGTCGCCCACGGCGCCCAGGCCGTCGAGGGTGGGGCAGCCGACGCCGGCGGTGTAGTTGCCGTCCGAGCCGCCGCCGACGGCGCCGGCCCGGCCCAGGGGGGCCATGCCCAGGCGGGCGGCGATGTCCTCGGCCAGGGCGAAGAGCTTCTCGGAGGCGGTGGTTTCCAGGGGCGGGCGGTTCGGGCCCCCGGAGATGCGCAGGCTCGCTTCCGGGTCGTGCGGGCGCAGGGCGCGGATCAGGCGGTCGGTGATGTCCTGGGCGGCGGCGCCGGGGACGCGTACGTCCACGCTGAGCTCGGCGCGGGCGGGGACCGTGTTGGCCGTGCTGCCGGCCGAGGCCAGGGTCGGGGTGACCGTGGTCCCGGGTCCGGTGCGCTCGTTCACCGTGTCGGCGATCTGCCGCAACGCCAGGATCTGGTGGGCGAGTTCGGTGGCCGCGTTGATGCCCTTCTCGGGCTCCAGGCCGGCGTGCGCGGCGCGGCCGAGTACCGTGATCCCGTAGAAGGAGACGCCCTTGCGGCCGGTCTTGAGCGCTCCGCCCGGGCCTGACGGCTCCAGGACGAAGGTCGCCGCGCACTGCCGCGCCAGGTCCTCGACGAGGTGGCGGGAGGTGCCGGAGCCGACCTCCTCGTCGCCCGTGACCAGGACGCACACCCCGTCGAGCGAGGGCAGGGAGGCCAGGGCGTGGAACATCTGGACCAGGCCGGCCTTCATGTCGAAGACGCCGGGCCCCCGGGCGACGCCGTCCTCCACCGACCAGGGGTGGCCGGCGAGCGACCCCATCGGCCAGACGGTGTCGTGATGGCCCACCAGCAGGACGCGCGGGCTGCCGAAGGTCCACCGGACGTGGGTGACGCCGTCGACGACGAGCGTGTGGGGCTGCCCGCCGAGGAGCCGCGTGCCCTGCTCGGCGACGACGTGCGCGCTGCGGGCCACCGCGGTGTGGTCGGCGGAGTACGACTCGCAGGTCACCAGCTCTTCCAGGTCGGCGAGCATGGCGTCGAGCCGGGGCAGGGCGGGGACGGACACGTGGTCCGCCCACGGGTGGTGGGGTCCTCGGTCAGTCGGCACGGGGCGTCCTCCGGGTCGGGATCCCCCCACGCTAGGCCGTCTCCCCCGGATCACGCCGGACGCCGCCGGGGTGGTGGCGCGCCCGTGTCACGTCTCCGGTGGGCCGGGCCGCGGGGCGCGGCCGGGCGGTGCGGGGTCCGGCCAGACCAGGAGGACCGGGCACGGGGCGTGGTCGACGACGTGGCGTGCGGCCGGGCCGATGCCGTGCGGGCCGGGGTGGGCGCGGTCCCCGTCGCGGGCCAGGACCAGCAGGTCGGCCGCACCGGCCTCGGCGAGCACCTCGCGTTCGACCCGGCCGGTGCGCTCGCGGCGCGTACAGGGCCGGCCCAGGCGGTCGGCGGCGTCGCGGAGGAGTCGTTCCGCCGAGGCGGTGGCGAGGTGCTCCATGCGGGTGCCCGGGTCGCTCCCCCAGCCTCCGGCCGGGCGGTCCTCCGGCGGGTGGCCCCGCCCCAGCAGGCCGGCGAACGCGCCGTGCGCGGCGCCCGGTACACCGGCCGGCGTGACGTGCAGCAGGACGATCGCGGCGTCCGCCGGGGCGTGGGCGCGCGCGGCGTCCACGCAGGCGGGCCAGGTGCCCTCGACAATCCAGACGACCACGCGCACGGGCGTCAGCCTCCTCCGATGACGGCCAGCGAGACCCACAGTGCCGGTACCGCCGCGGCCAGGGCGGCCGGCACCGCGTACAGGCCGAGCCGGGTGAACTCCTTCAGTTCCACCTCACTGTCGTGCGCGTGGACGATGCGCCGCCACAGGAGGGTCGCCAGGGAGCCCGCATAGGTGAGGTTGGGGCCGATGTTGACGCCCAGCAGGACGGCGAGGACGGCTCCCGGTCCCAGCGGGGCGGTGAGCGGCAGCAGGACGAGGACCGCCGGCAGGTTGTTGATCACGTTGGCGAGTACGGCGGCCAGCGCGGCCAGCGCGAAGAGTTCCGGCAGCGACGTGCCGTCCGGGACGACCCGCCCCAGTACGTCGTCGAGCCCGTTGTCGACCACGGCCCGCACCACGACGCCCAGCGCCAGCACGAAGGCGAGGAACGGCACGGAGGCGGCACTCAGCAGGGCCCGCGGGGTCGTGCGCCGCCGTACCAGAGCGCGTACGGCGAGGGCCAGCGCCCCGGCGAGGGCGGCCCACGCGGGGTCGACGCCGACCGCCGAGGTCAGCACGAAGCCGGCCAGCGTGCACCCCACGGTGACGAGGGCGAACAGGGGCAGCGGCGGCGTTTCGACGGCCGCGGGCGCCTCCGCCCCGGCGTCGAGGTCGGCGGCGAAGAAACGGCGGAAGACCAGGTACTCGACCCCGATGGCCGCGGCCCACGGCAGGGCCATCAGCGCGGCGAACCGGGTGAAGGCGAGGCCGCTGGCCGTGAAGGCCAGCAGATTGGTCAGGTTGGAGACCGGCAGCAGCAGGGACGCCGTGTTCGACAGGTGGGTGCAGGCGTACACGTGCGGCTTGGGGCGGGCGCCGATCCGGGCGGCGGTGGCGAACACCACCGGGGTGAGCAGCACCACCGTGGCGTCGAGGCTGAGCACCGCCGTGATCGCGGAGGCGGCCAGGAACACCTGGGCCAGCAGCCGGCGCGGCCGGGCCGCCGCCGTACGCGCCATCCACGCCCCGCACGCCTGGAACAGCCCCTCGTCGTCGCAGAGCTTGGCGAGGACCAGCACGGCGGCGAGGAAGCCGACGACCGGTCCGAGGCGCTCGGCCTCGGCCAGCGCGTCTTCGGGGGAGATCGCGCCGGTGACGACGAGCAGGGCTGCGGCCGGGACGGCGGTCACCGCCTCGGGCCAGCCGAAGGGGCGGACGACGGCGCAGACCAGGACGAGCACGAGCAGGGCCGCGGACAGCGCCTCCGCGAGCTGAGTGTTCAGGGTCGGGTCCTTCCGCGTCCGGGCGGCCGGCCCGCCTGTGCTCCATCACCCCGCACGGTACCCGTCGAGCCGCCGCTCCCCCGCGCTGACCTGCTGCTCGTCCCGCCGTGGGCAGGGCGGGGGCCGCCCCGGCTCCGGCAGGCGAAGTCGGGCGGCCACGCCGACAATGAACAGGCCACGGATCGGAGGCGGGACCATGACGGAACGGTCGGTTGCCCCGGGAGGGGCGCACGGGGCCGCGGGGGACGACTGGTACGCCCGGACGCCGGCCGAGGTCCTCGGCGCGTTCGGCGTCGATCCCGAGGCCGGCCTGTCGGCGGAGCGGGCCGCGGAGCTGCTGAGGGCGCACGGTCCGAACGCGCTCCCCGAGGAGCGGCGGATCCCGGCCTGGCGCCGCTTCCTCGCCCAGTACCGCAGCTACATGCAGCTCGTGCTCGTGGCGGCCGCGATCGTCTCCCTGCTCATCCAGGAGTGGACGACGGCGGTCCTGCTCGTCGTCCTGACGCTGCTGAACGCGGTCGTGGGCCTGCGTCAGGAGGGCAAGGCGGAGAGCGCGATGAACGCGCTGCAGTCGATGCTCAAGGCCACGGCCCGGGTGCGCAGGCAGGGCGTGGAGGCCGAGATCCCGGCCGAGCAGCTGGTGGTCGGCGACATCGTGCTCGTCTCGGCCGGGGACCAGGTGGGGGCGGACGGCCGGATCGTCGAGGCCAGTGCCCTCCAGATCGACGAGTCCGCGCTCACCGGCGAGAGCGTGCCCGCCGCCAAGGACACCGGGGCGCTGGCCGGGCCGCTGCCGACGCCCGGGGACCGGACCAACATGGCCTTCATGAACACGCCGGTCACACACGGCAGCGGCGTGCTGGTCGTCACCGCGACCGGTGCCGACACCGAACTCGGCAAGATCTCCGGGATGCTGTCGGCCACCGAGAAGGAGGTGCCGCCGCTCACCCGGGAGCTCAACACCCTGACGCTGTGGATCACCGCGGCGGCCGGCCTGACCATGATCGTGATGTTCGCGCTGGGCCGGCAGCGGGACCAGGCGTGGGACGCCCTGTTCGTCAGCGCGGTGTCGCTGGCCATCGCGGCGATCCCGGAGGCGCTGCCGACCGTCACGCAGGCGATCCTGTCCGTCGGCAGTCTCAACCTGGCCGAGCGGAACGCGATCGTGAAGGAGCTGCCGTCGGTCGAGACCCTGGCCTTTACCTCGGCGATCAACTCCGACAAGACCGGCACCCTGACGATGAACCAGGTGACCGTCGTCGAGGTGGTGACACCCACCGGCCGGTACACGGTCTCCGGTACGGGCTACGGGCTGGAGGGGCAGGTCAACCACGCGGCGGGGACCACGGCCGGCGTGGAGGAGGCGGTCCTGCCGTACCTCGTCACCAACGACGCCAGGCTGGTGGACGGCGTGCCGGTGGGTGACCCCACCGAGGCGGCGCTCCTGGTCCTCGGGCACAAGGCCGGGCTGGACGCCGACGCCACCAGGGAGCGCCTCCCCCGGCTCGCCACGCTGCCGTTCGACCCGGGCTACAAGCTGATGGCCACCTTCCACTCCGCGGTCGACGCCGACGGCAGGGAGGTCGTCCGGTGCTTCGTGAAGGGCGCGGTCCCGGCGGTGACGACACGGGCGGCGACCGCCCTCGCGGGCGGCGGGGCGATCCCCTGGGACGCCGCGCTGGCCGAACGCGCCGACGCGCAGACCGAGCGGATGGGCGGCGAGGGGCGCCGGGTGATGGCCGCCGCCACCCGGGACCTCGACCCGGCCGGGTTCGACCCGGCGGGCGACCTGCTCGGGTACGTCACCGACCTGCGGGTGACCAGCCTCGTCGGCATGGTCGACCCGCCCCGCGAGGAGGCCAGGGACGCCGTGGCGGGCGCTCAGGCGGCGCACATCCGGGTCCGCATGGTCACCGGGGACGACGTCACCACCGGCGCGGCCATCGCCCGTCAGCTCGGGATCCCCGGCGAGGCGGTCCTGGGCGCCGAGTTCGCCGCCATGAGCGAGGAGGAGCAGCTCGCCCGGATTGACGGGATCGGCGTGGTGGGCCGTGTCGCGCCGGAGCACAAGGTGCTGCTCGCCGAGACGCTCAAGAAGAAGGGCGAGGTCGTGGCGATGACCGGGGACGGCGTCAACGACGCCCCGGCCATCAAGGCCGCCGACATCGGGATCGCGATGGGCAGCGGCACGGACGTCGCGAAGAACGCCGGCCGCATGATCCTCTCCGACGACAACTTCGCCACCATCGTCTACGCGGTGCGGCAGGGCCGCAGGATCTACGACAACCTCACCAAGTACATCCGGTTCGTCCTGCTCCTGCTGGTGACGTTCGTGCTCACGTTCCTCGGCGCCACCGTCTTCGACATCGCGGCGGGCGAGCCCTTCACGCCGCCGCAGGTGCTGTGGATCCACTTCGTGGTGAACGCGTCCTTCGGCTTCGCGCTCGGCTTCGACCGGGAGAGCCCGGGGCTGATGCGCCGCAGACCGCGCCCCCGCGGGGAGTCTGTGCTCACCCGTCCCGTACTCGTCACGGTCGGCCTCGCCGGGCTCGCGGTCACCATCCTGCTGCTGGGGCTCGTCAAGCTCGGCGAGGAGCTGTTCGACGGTGTGGAGACCGGCCAGTCCATCGCGTTCACGGCGTTCTCCCTCTGCCTGATCGTGGCGGCGTTCGAGTGCCGCAGCGAGACGGAGTCGGTGCTGACGCCCGACACCTTCGACAGCCGGCAGATGAACTGGGTGGCGCTGGCCCAGCTGGTGCTCGCCGTGCTGGTGACGCAGCTGGACGGCTTCCGGAACCTGCTCGGGACGACCCGGATCGACGCCCGCCAGTTCGGCTGGGCCGTGCTGGCCGCGCTGGTGCTGCTGGTCCTGTGGGAGCTGGGCAAGTGGGTGGCCAGGCGCTCCGGGGACGCGCGATGATCACCGGCCGGCCGAGGCCTCCCGACGAACCGGAGCCCCCGGAGGAGCCGGCGCGTGCCGAAGCACCGGCGCCCGCCGGGGAACCCGCGCCGCCGCTCTCCCGCAGGCGCCGCCGGTGGATCAGCCTCACGCTGCCCGGCTGCTGGGGCGCCCTGCTCCTGGCCTGCCTGTCGTTCACCCCCTCGCTGCTCCCCCGCGGCGGCGTCCTCCAAGGCCTGATCTGCGGCATCAGCGGGGCCATCGGATACGGGCTCGGCGTCGTCGCCGCGTACGTGTGGCGCGCGTTCGCCGACCGGGAGGCGCGGCCCGCCTCGCACCGGTCGTGGCAGGTCCTGATCATCACCGCCGTCGTGCTGTTCGGCCTCGCCTTCGGGTTCGGCCAGTACTGGCAGCGGGAGATCCGCAGGCTGATGGGCGTCACCGACTTCAGCGTCCTCGCCACCGTCGCCTGCCCGTTCATCGCCCTGCTCGTCTTCTGGCTGCTCCTCTACGCGGGACGTGGGCTCCGGCGCGCGTACCACTGGGTCGTCCGCCTCCTCGGGCGCTGGATCGGCGCGAAGGCCACGAAGGTGGTCGGCTGGCTCGTGGTGGCGGGCCTGGCCTGGTCCGTGTTCAGCGGCGTGCTGCTGGGCGGCTTCGTCAACGCCGCCAACGAGGCGTTCTCGCTGCGCGACACGGAGACGCCCGAGGGCGTGCACCAGCCCACCTCCACCCTGCGCTCCGGCGGCCCCGGCTCGCTCATCCCGTGGGACACGCTGGGCCGCCAGGGCCGGGCCTTCACCGGCAGCGGTCCGACCGCCGCGGACATCGGCGCGTTCACGCACCGCACGGCCCGGGAGCCCGTACGCGCCTACGCCGGCCTGGACACGGCCGGCAGCGCGGAGGACCGGGCCGAGCGGGCCGTCGCCGACCTGCAGCGGGCGGGCGGCTTCGACCGGGCGAACCTGCTGGTCATGACCACCACCGGCAGCGGCTGGGTCGACCCGGCGGCCGTGGACACGTTCGAGTACCTGGGGAGCGGCGACGCGGCCACGGTCGCGATGCAGTACTCGTACCTGCCGTCGTGGCTGTCGTACCTCGTCGACCAGTCCAAGGCGCGCGAGGCCGGCCGCGAGCTCTTCGACGCGGTGTACGACGTCTGGTCCGGGCTGCCCCAGGACCGGCGGCCGCGGCTGTTCGTGGCGGGCGAGAGCCTCGGCTCGTTCGGCGGCGAGACGGCCTTCAGCGGCGAGTACGACCTGCGCAACCGCACCGCCGGCACGCTGTTCGCCGGGCCGCCCAACTTCAACGTCCTGTTCCGGGAGTTCAGCGACCAGCGCGAGCCCGGCAGCCCCGAGATCGAGCCCGTCTACAAGGAGGGGCGGACCGTACGCTTCACCGACGGGCCGGCGTCCGGGATCCCGCCGGCGGACCGGCCGTGGGACGGCACGCGGGTGCTGTACCTGATGCACCCGTCCGACCCGATCGTCTGGTGGAGCCCCGAGCTGCTGCTCTCCGAACCCGACTGGATCGGCGAGGCGCCGGGCGGCGACGTGCTCGAAGCGATGGTGTGGATCCCGTTCGTGACGTTCTGGCAGGTCACCGCCGACCTGCCGTTCTCCACCGGGGTGCCGGACGGCCACGGCCACACGTACAAGGCCGAGTACGTCGACGGCTGGAACGCCGTGATGCGGCCCACCGGATTCACGCCGCAGGACCTGGAACGGCTGAAGGAGCTCGTCCGGCCCCAGGACTGACCGGGCGCGCGCCGGACCCGCGGAGCGGTCAGCGCAGCACGAAGCCGAAGAGGTAGCCGAGCGCGTTGACCGCCCAGTGCAGCCCCATCGGCGCCAGCAGACTGCCGCTGCGGCGCCGCAGTTCGCAGAACAGGACGCCCGCGGCCGCCGTGAACAGCACGGCGCCCGCGACCGCCAGCCCGGCCCCGAACGCCGAGTCGCCGAACACCGGGTCGAGCGCGGGCTTCGCCGTCGACAGGCGCAGCGAGGGCAGGACGTGCCACAGGCCGAACAGCACGCTCGACACGGCCGTCGCCCACCCGGTGCCCCGGGCCCGGGCGACCAGCCCGTACAGCACACCGCGGAACGCGGTCTCCTCCAGCAGGACGGTGCCGAGGGGGACCAGTACGGTGACGCGCAGCGTGAGTTGGCCCGCGTCCATCTCCGCGTACCGCCGGTCCTCGAACAGCGGCCTGGTGGCCGGCAGCAGCGCCCCGATCAGGTAGACGGCGCCGACCAGGCCGATCAGCGCCAGCGCCCAGCGGGCGCCGCGGCCCAGCGTGCCGGGCGCCAGGCCCGCGTCGGCCAGGGTGCCGCCGGCCCGGAAGAGCACGCCGAGCAGCAGGGCGGCCGCCGCGACGGACGTCAGCAGGGCGGCCGCGCCGGACCACTCGTGGATGAGGACGTTGGCGGCCGCGAGCACGGCCACCGTGAGCCCGACGGCCGGCCAGGTGCCGAGCGGACGGCGCCGCGTACCGAGGGGACCGTGCCGGGTGCTGCGGGAACGGCGCCACCGGCCGTGCGGGCGGGCGTCCGGGGTGCCGTGGTCCTGATCGCGGGAAGGCACTGCGGAGTCCGTCCTTCCGTTGCCGACGGGTCGTCTCGGCCCTCCCCCGCCCCCACGCTACCCGTCGGCTCCGCCCGGCGCCCGGCGCCCGGCGCCGGCTCCCGGCGGGGCTTGACCTGCGGACCTGGGGCGACGTAGCTTCGGGCGCACTGGTTCGTGAGATGACGGAAGGGGGCGGCGTCGGATGCCGGTCGTCTTCCCCGCGCCCCGCTCGGCTCACGAGACCGCCTGGACCCCGGGCCGTGTAGCGCACGGCTGCTGAGCCGTCCCCCTTTCCCGGTGTGCCCGATCGCGGGCCCGGGCCCTTTCGTGTTCTCTGATTCCCTCTGATTTCCCCACCCGGCTGCCGCACGCCGTTGCGTGTCGAGCGCGCGCCGGGTTCCTGAGCTGCGCCACCCGAAACAGAAGGCTGCTGCCATGGCGACCAGAACCGACAGTACGAACGCCCACCGAGACGAGGACATGCGATGACCGCGGCGCGGATCACGGTCAACGGGACGGCGGCCCCGCTCGCCCCCGCCGCTCCCCACACCACCCTGCTGGACTTCCTGCGCCAGCGCGGCCTGACCGGCACCAAGGAGGGCTGCGCCGAGGGCGAGTGCGGCGCCTGCTCGGTGCTGGTGGCACGGCCAGGCGTGGACAAGCCCACGGACTGGGTGGCGGTCAACGCCTGCCTGGTGCCCGCCGCGGCGCTCGACGGCCAGGAGGTCGTCACCTCGGAGGGCCTCGCCACGGGCGGTGAGGGCGGTACGCCGCCCGCGCTGCACCCCGTACAGCAGGAGCTGGCCGTGCGCGGCGGCTCCCAGTGCGGATACTGCACACCGGGGTTCGTCTGCAGCATGGCCGCCGAGTTCTACCGGCCCGGCCGCTGCGCCCACGCCGAGCCCACCGCCGGCACGGACCCGGCGGGGGCCCCGCACCCGGCCGGCTCCCCGGACCGGGCCGGCGCTCCGGACCCCGAGCACGGCCCGAACGGCTTCGACCTGCACGCGCTGAGCGGCAACCTGTGCCGCTGCACCGGCTACCGGCCCATCCGCGACGCCGCGTTCGCCGTCGGCGAGCCCGCCGAGGACGACCCGCTGGCGCGCCGCCGCGAGCAGGCGCCGCCCGCCCCGGCCGCGACCGCGTACACCGAGGGCGGCAGCGCGTTCCTGCGTCCCGCCAGCCTCCCGGAGGCGCTGCGCCTGCTGGGCGAACGTCCCGAGGCCGTGGTGGTGGCAGGCAGCACCGACTGGGGCGTGGAGGTGAACATCCGCTCCCGGCGCGCGAGTTGTGTGGTGGCCGTCGACCGGCTGGCCGAACTCCGGGAACTGCGCTTCGCGTCCGGACACGTCGAGCTCGGCGCGGCCCTGACCCTCACCGAGCTCGAACGGCGCCTCGACGGGCGGATCCCCCTGCTGGCGCAGGTGTTCCCGCAGTTCGCGTCCCGGCTGATCCGCAACAGCGCGACCCTGGGCGGCAACCTGGGCACCGGCTCCCCCATCGGCGACACCCCGCCGGCGCTGCTCGCGCTGGACGCGTCGCTGGTGCTGGCCGGCGCCGACGGGGAGCGCGAGGTGCCGCTCCGCGACTACTTCACCGGCTACCGGCAGAGCGTGCGCAGGCCCGGTGAGCTGATCCGCGCCGTGCGGATTCCGCTGCCGCTCGCTCCGGTGACCGCGTTCCACAAGATCGCGAAGCGGCGTTTCGACGACATCTCCAGCGTGGCCGTGGCGTTCGCACTGGACATCGAGGACGGCACCGTCCGCAGGGCCCGCATCGGCCTGGGAGGCGTCGCCGCCACCCCGCTGCGCGCCCTGGCCGCCGAGGCGGCCCTGGAGGGCCGGCCGTGGTCGGCGGAGACCGTGGGCGCCGCGGCCGAGGTGCTGCGCACCGAGGGCACCCCCATGGACGACCACCGGGCCAGCGCGGGCTACCGTTCCGCGATGCTCGGCCAGAGCCTGTTGAAGCTGTACGCGCAGACCACCGAGGCGGTGACGTCATGAGCCGACTGTCCGAGCGTCCCGAGAAGCCCGTCGTGGGCGTGTCGATGCCGCACGAGAGCGCGCACCTGCACGTGACCGGCGCCGCGCTCTACACGGACGACCTGGTCCACCGCACCAAGGACGTGCTGCACGCCTACCCGGTGCAGGTCATGAAGGCCCACGGCCGGATCACCGCGCTGCGCACCGCGCCCGCGCTCGCCGTGCCGGGCGTGGTCCGCGTGCTGACCGGCGCCGACGTGCCGGGCGTCAACGACGCGGGCATGAAGCACGACGAGCCGCTCTTCCCCGACGAGGTCATGTTCCACGGCCACGCGGTCGCCTGGGTGCTGGGCGAGACGCTGGAGGCGGCTCGGCTCGGGGCGGAGGCCGTCGAGGTGGAGCTCGACGAGCGGCCCTCCGTCCTCACGCTGCCGGACGCCATCGCCGCAGGCAGCTTCCACGGCGCCCGGCCCGTGATGGAGTCCGGCGACGTGGCGGCCGGCTTCGCCGACTCCGCACACGTGTTCACCGGCGAGTTCCTGTTCTCCGACCAGGAGCACTTCTACCTGGAGACGCACGCGGCCCTGGCCCTGATCGACGAGAACGGGCAGGTGTTCGTCCAGAGCAGCACCCAGCACCCCTCGGAGACCCAGGAGATCGTGGCGCACGTACTGGGCCTGCACAGCCACGAGGTGACCGTGCAGTGCCTGCGCATGGGCGGCGGCTTCGGCGGCAAGGAGATGCAGCCGCACGGCTTCGCGGCCGTCGCCGCGCTCGGCGCCCGGCTGACCGGCCGGCCGGTCCGGGTACGGCTCAACCGCACCCAGGACCTGACCATGTCCGGCAAGCGCCACGGCTTCCACGCCGAGTGGCGGATCGGCTTCGACGCCGAGGGCCGCATCCAGGCCCTGGAGGCCACGCTGACCGCGGACGGCGGCTGGAGCCTGGACCTGTCGGAGCCGGTGGTGGCCCGCGCGCTGTGCCACATCGACAACACGTACTGGATCCCGAACGCCCGCGTCGCCGGGCGCATCGCCCGGACCAACAAGGTCTCGAACACCGCCTTCCGCGGGTTCGGCGGGCCCCAGGGCATGCTGGTGATCGAGGACATCCTGGGCCGGTGCGCGCCGCTGCTCGGCCTGGACCCGATGGAGCTGCGGGAGCGGAACTTCTACCGGCCGGGGCAGGGCCAGACCACCCCGTACGGGCAGCCGGTCACCCAGGCCGAGCGGATCTCCACCGTCTGGGAGCAGGTGCGGCAGGACGCCGGCCTCGCCGACCGGCAGCGGGAGATCGCGGCCTTCAACACCGCGCACCCGCACACCAAGCGGGCGCTCGCGGTCACCGGCATCAAGTTCGGCATCTCGTTCAACCTGACCGCCTTCAACCAGGGCGGGGCGCTGGTGCTGATCTACAAGGACGGCTCGGTCCTGATCAACCACGGCGGCACGGAGATGGGCCAGGGCCTGCACACGAAGATGCTGCAGGTGGCCGCGACCACGCTGGGCATCCCGCTGCACAAGGTGCGGCTGGCCCCGACCCGGACCGACAAGGTGCCCAACACCTCGGCCACCGCGGCCAGCGCGGGCACCGACCTGAACGGCGCGGCGGTGAAGAACGCCTGCGAGCAGTTGCTGGAACGGCTGCTGCGGGTGGCGGGCACCCGGCTCGGCGCCAACGCCTGTGACGTGCGGATCACCGAGGGCGTCGCACGCGTCCTGGGCGGCGACCGGGAGCTGGCCTGGGACGACCTGGTGCGCACCGCGTACGTCCAGCGGGTCCAGCTGTCGGCGGCCGGCTTCTACCGGACCGAGGGCCTGCACTGGGACGCCAAGGCCTTCCGCGGCTCGCCGTTCAAGTACTTCGCGTACGGCGCCGCCGCCGCCGAGGTGGAGGTGGACGGGTTCACCGGCGCGTACCGCATCCGGCGGGTGGACATCGTGCACGACGTCGGAGACAGCCTGTCCCCGATGATCGACGTCGGACAGGTCGAGGGCGGCTTCGTGCAGGGTGCCGGCTGGCTGACGCTGGAGGACCTGCGCTGGGACACCGGGGACGGCCCGGACCGCGGCCGGCTGCTGACCCGGGCGGCCAGCACGTACAAGCTGCCGAGCTTCTCGGAGATGCCCGAGGAGTTCCACGTACGGCTGCTGCAGAACGCCACCGAGGAGGGCGCGGTCTACGGCTCGAAGGCGGTGGGCGAGCCCCCGCTGATGCTGGCGTTCTCGGTGCGCGAGGCGCTGCGGCAGGCGGCCGCCGCCTTCGGGCCCGAGGGGGTCTGCGTCGAGCTCGCCTCTCCCGCGACGCCCGAGGCGGTGTACTGGGCGGTCGAGGCCGCCCGGGCCGGCGGTGCGCGGGCCGACGGCGGTGCCCCGCGCCGCGGCGCGGCGTCCCGCACGGACTCCGGCGCCCTGAGCCATGCCTGACACCACCTGGGTGGCCGCGGTCGCGCGGTTGCGGGCGCGCCGGGAACCCGGCGTGCTCGCGACCGTCGCGACCGTGCGCGGCCACGCACCCCGCAGGGCGGGGGCCAAGCTCGTCGTGGGCCGGACCGCGACCTGGGGTTCGATCGGCGGCGGCAACATCGAGGCCGTCGTGATCGACCGGGCTCGGGAGCTGATCGGCACGCCCGGCCCGGAACCGGAGCTGCTGGACTTCGCCCTGAACGACAAGGTCAGCGGCCCGCACGGCGTGCAGTGCTGCGGCGGCGCCGTCGGCGTACTGCTCGAACCGCTGCCGACGGTCCCGGCGGTGGCGGTCTTCGGCGTCGGCCACGTGGGGCTGGAGCTGGCCCGCATCCTGGCCCGCCACGACCTCGACCTGCACCTGGTCGACTCGCGGCCGGACATGCTCACGGAGGAACGGCTGGACGTGCTCGCGGACGCGGTGGCGCAGATCAGGGTGCACCACACCCCGCTGCTCCCGGAGGAGGTGCTGGAGCGGCTGCCGGCCGGCACGCACGTCCTGATCATGACGCACGACCACGCGGAGGACGCCGCGCTCTGCGACGCCGCCCTGCGCACGGAGGGCCTCGGCTCGGTCGGGCTGATCGGCTCGGCCGCCAAGTGGGCGCGGTTCCGGCAGCGGCTGGCCACCGAGGGCGGCCACGACGCCGAGGCGATCGACCGGATCAGGACCCCGATCGGGATCCCCGGGATCACCGGCAAGGAACCCGCGACGATCGCGGTGAGCGTCGCGGCGGACCTGCTCCGCCGCTTCGAGGAGGACCGCCCCTGAGGCCTGTCCTCCGGCTGCGGCCGGGTCCGGCCGGGTCCGGCCGGGTGCGGCCGGGTGCGGCCGGCGGGTGGATTTTCCGGCACGGCGCGGCTGGGCCGGGCGGTCGGCGGGAACACTCCGGCGAACGCCGGCGGGCCGTCGCCGGTGCCCGGCCGAGGAGCAGCCGATGGACACCACCGCAGGGGCGCCGCCGCCCCGGACAGCGCGTCGCACGCGCCCCCCGGGGGCCGTGCTCGTCTGCGCCGCGGCGGCCGTGCTGCTGTCCGGGTGCGGGGCGCCCGCCTCCCGGCAGGACGCGGCCCGGGAGGCCGGGGCCGCCTTCGAGCGCGCCCTGGCCGCCGGTGACCACGCCGCCGCCTGCGCGCTGCTCGCCCCGGTCACGCGTACCCGGCTGGAGGAGCAGGAGGAGCGGCCCTGTGCCGCCGCCCTGGGCGACCAGGACCTGCCGCGCGGCGGCGCGGTGCACGGCACCGAGGTGTACGGGCGCCAGGCGCTGCTGCGGCTGACGGCCGACACGCTGTTCCTCTCCCAGTTCCGCGGCGGCTGGAGGGTGGTGGCCGCCGGCTGCGAGCCGCGCGGGGACCTCCCGTACCGGTGCACGGTGGAAGGGGCCTGAGATGCGCGCACTGTTCGTCGCCTGCCTGGTGGTCGTCGTCGGCGGGCTCGGCTACTTCATCGCCATCGGGGTGATGCACCGGTGAGCCCCGCGGGCGGCGGGCGCGGCCGGCGGCGGGGCTTCTGGCACGACAACAGCCTGACCCTGGCGTTCGGTTCCGCGTTCCTCGTAGTCCTGGCCGGCCAGGCGCTCGCCGGGCACGCCGAGTTCAACGAGGCGCTCGCCGTGGACGGTCTCCAGCAGCTCAGCCTCGGCGAGTACCTGATGTCCTCCGACTTCGCCGTGGACGTGACCGAGAACTGGCAGTCGGAGTTCCTCCAGTTCTTCCTCTACATCTTCGGCACGGTCTGGCTGCTCCAGCGGGGCTCGCCCGAGTCGAAGGAGCTGCACAAGGCCGGGCCGGAGAGCGAGCGCGAGCAGCGCATGGGCGAGCACGCCCGGCCGGAGTCGCCGCGGTGGGCGGGTCGCGGCGGCTGGCGCCAGGCTCTGTACGCGCGCTCGCTCGGCACCGTGATGGCCTGCCTGTTCCTGCTCTCGTGGCTGGCGCAGTCCATCACGGGCGTCGCTGCGTACGACGAGCAGCAGCTGCGGCAGCTGGAGGAACCGGTGGGCTGGGGTGCGTACCTGGCCTCGGCCGACTTCTGGAACCGTTCGCTGCAGAACTGGCAGTCCGAGCTGCTCGCGGTCGCGGCGATGGCGATCCTCTCCGTCTACCTCCGGCAGCGCGGATCCCCGGAGTCCAAGCCGGTGGGCGCGGCCCACTCGGCCACGGGCGTCGAGGGCTGAACCGCCGGAGGACGCGGCGGGGCGCGTCCGGCCCGGAGACCGGCCCGGTGGGGGCCGCCGGGCCACGGGCGGGCGGGCAGCCCTTTCCGCCCGTCCCGGTGGTCCGGCGGCCCCCGCCGGGCCGGGGCTCATGCCGCGGACAGCGCGTCGGCGACCTTCCGCAGCAGCGTCCGGCGGGGCCGCTGCGGGGCCAGTTCGCGCAGCTCGGCCATGCGGGCGCCGATGGCCTGCAGTTCCTTGCGGCCCACGGCGGCGCGGACCTGGGGGAACCACCCCTCCTCCTCCGCCTTCATGTGCCGTTCCACGGCGTCCATCAGCACGGCGGCCTTCGCCGCGTACCCCTCGTCCCGGCTGTCCATGGCCTCCAGCTCGCCGGCCAGGACGTCCGCGACGTGGTGCTCCTCGTGGAACCGGAGCACGGTCCCGCCGGTCTCCGGCACCAGCCGGCGGGCCCGCGGGTACATGACCTCGTCCTCCAGGTAGGTGTGGACGCTCAGCAGGTGGAGCAACTCCTTGACGGCCTCGGCGGCCGGGGTGCCGCCGCCGGTGTCCGCGGTGTCCGCGGTGCCCCCGGTGTCCGCGCCGGCGGGCCGGTCCTGGCCGTCCGCCGCGGCCCGGCAGGCGCGGATGAGCTTCCTGATCTCCTTGTGGTCGTCCCTCAGCATCACGATCGCGTCGGTGGACATGGCTGGCTCCCGTCCCCCCTGGATGGTCCTGATGGCCCGCGGCTGCCCGCCGTGGCGCGCGCCATGCGCCCGCGCCCGACCGGTGGCCACCGGTCCTGCCACGCGGTTCCCGGCGGGCCCGCCGTCATCCGGTCGGCCGCGCACTGCGTGCCGCCCGCGCGGGCCGGCGGCAGGCTGTGGGGCACGTGGGCCGCCCCTGCGGCTCCCGTGCCCCGACGCCGTAGGAGGTCAGCCGTGCAGGGTCAGGGTGAGGAAAGCGCGGGTGAGATCGCCGCGCTCCGGGCCAGGATCGCGGCGCTGGAGGCCGAGAAGGCGACCGCGCAGCGGCCACCGCGCGAGCACCACCGGATGCGGGCGCTGCTGTCCACGCTGCTGATCGTGATCGGGTGCGTACTGGCCCCGCTGGGCATCGTCGCCGCGTGGACCTCCCAGATCGTGGGGAACACCGACCGGTACGTCTCCACGGTCGCGCCGCTCGCCTCCGACCCGGACGTCCAGGAGGCCGTGGCGAACCGGGTGACCAACGCCGTGAAGGAACGGCTCGACCTCGCCACGCTGCTCACGGACGCGGCCCCCGAGGACCGGCCGCTGCTGGAGAAGGCGCTGGGCAAGCTGGGCGGCTCGCTGGAGGACGCGGTCGCAAGTTTCGTGAAGGAGAAGGCGCGGGACGTCGTCGCGTCGGACGCCTTCGAGAACATCTGGACCAACGCCAACCGCACCATCCACACCTCCGTGGTCCGGGCGCTGACCGGCAGCGGCGACGGCGCGGTGGAGATCAAGAACGACACGGTGACGGTGGACCTCGCGCCGGTCGTCGAGCAGGTCAAACAGCGCCTGGTGGACTCCGGGATGAACGTCGCGGCGAAGATCCCCGAGATCCACACCGACTTCACCGTCGTGCAGTCCGAGGACATCGGCCGGGTCAAGACCGGCTTCCGGCTGCTGGAGCTGGCCGGGGTGTGGCTGCCGATCGTGGCCGTGCTGCTGGTCGTCGCCGGCATCCTGACCTCCGTCCACCGCCGCCGCACCCTGGTCGCGGGGGCGCTGGGCCTCGCGTTCGCCGCCCTCGTCCTGGGCGTCGTCCTGACGGTCTTCCGCACGGTCTACCTGAACGCGCTGCCGGACACGGTGTCCCAGCCGGCCGCCGGCTCGGTGTACGACGCGATGATCCGCCTGCTGCGCACGACGATCCGCATGGTCGTGGTCCTCGGCGTGGTGGTGGCCCTCGCGGCCTGGCTCTCCGGCCCCGGCCGGTACGCGACGGCGGCCCGCTCGCTGTGGCACTCCGGCATCTCCTCGACCCGGGCCGCCGCCGACCGCCTGGGGCTGCGCACCGGTCCCGTGGGCCCCTTCGTCCGGCGGCACCGCACCTGGATCACCTGGGGGCTGGTGGCGGTGGCCGCCCTGGTCTACATCCTGTGGTCCTACCCGACGGGCTGGGTGGTCCTGGGGCTGGCGCTGGCCCTGCTCTTCGCGCTCGCGGTGGCGGAGTTCCTCGCCGCGGACAGCCATCCCGAGGCCGCGGACGAGCCGGCCGACAAGGTGTCGCCGGGACCGCCCGGCCCGTCTTCGCCGCCCGGCCCCTCCTGACCGCACTGCCCACGACGCCCCGCCCGGATCCGGCGCCACCGGCGCCGCCCTCCGGGCGGGGCGCCGGCGTTGCATCAGGCAGGGGCGTCGGCGCCGGCCGCCGCCCGTTTCGCGCCCGGCTGTGCCCCCGGGATCCGCTGGGTGAAGAAGAGGGAGACCAGGGCGGCGAAGGCGAGGATGCCGAGCGCCGCCTTGAGCCCCTCGATGCGCGCGGTGTCGTTCGCCTCCAGCGCGGCCTCCGTCACCGCCGGGTCCGTGCCCGCCGCGTCGAGCGCATCCTCCAGCTGGGCGTCCGACAGGAAGGGGGCGCTGCCGGCGAGGTTGGTGTGCGCCTGGGTCTTCACCTCGGCCGGGACCGCCGGGTTCTGGTCGATGGTGGCGAGGAAGGACGAGGCCAGCACGGCGACCATGATCGAGCCGGCGAGGGCGGTGCCGATCGAGGCGCCGAGGTTGGTGACGGTGTTCTGGATGCCGCCGACCTCGGCGCTCTGCTCGTCCGGTACGGCGGACACGGTGACGGCGCCGAGCTGGGAGGCGAGGGCCCCGATCCCGAGGCCGATCAGGAGCATCGGGACGGTGACGACCTCGGGGCCGGAGTCCGGATCGAGCAGCGCCATCAGGACCCCGGCGCCGATGAACATCACCAGGATGCCGAACCGCACCACGCGCCGCGGCGACGCGCGCGGCAGGAACTTCGGGATCCCGACCGCGGCGGCGAGCAGCGTCAGGGAGAGCGGGAGGATCAGCGCACCGGTGTGGAGGGCGGAGAGGCCGAGCGCCACGGACAGGTAGAGGGGGACGACGAAGAACACGCCCATCTGGACGAGGTACTGGAAGAGGAAGATGGTCAGGCCGCCGGTGAGCTGGCGGTTCTCCAGGAGCCCGGGATCGACCAGCGGCTCCGCCCCGCGCTCCACCAGGCGTGCCTCCCAGCGGAAGAACAGCCAGACCAGCAGCACCCCGGCGAGCATCAGCCAGACGACGGGCGAGAGTGTGAACCAGGAGGGGCCCCCGGGCTTGGGCCGGAACCAGCCCCATTCGCTGGTGCGCAGCAGGCCGAAGACGAACAGTCCGATGCCCGCGGCGGACAGGATCGCGCCCGGTACGTCGATGTGCGGACGGCGGTCCACGGGGGCGTCGGCGAACCGGCGGGCCAGGAACAGGATGGCGACGACCAGGACGGACTCGCCCGCGAACACCCAGCGCCAGGAGAAGAAGGTGGTGGCGAGGCCGCCGATGAGCGGGCCCACCGCGATGGCCACCGCAGCCGCGGCGGCGACCAGGCCGTACGCGCCCGGGCGCTGCTCCTTGTCGAAGTTCGAGGCGACGAGCGCCACGATGGCCGGCATGATCAGGGCCGCGCCCACGCCCTCCAGGAACGACCAGCCCACCATCAGGACGGTCAGGTTGGGGGCGAGCGAGGTCAGCAGGGACCCGCACCCGTAGATGATGCAGCCGATCATGAAGGCCCGCCTGCGGCCGATGAGCGCGCCGACCTTGCCGCCGCTGATCATGAGCATCGCCATGACGAGGGTGTACGCGGTGATCGCGCCCTGCATGCCGCTCACCGTCGTGCCGATGTCCTCCGCCACCGTCGCGATGGAAACGTTCATCACCGAGCTGTCGAGGGCCATCAGGAACTGACCCGTCGCCAGGGTCAGCAGGACGACCCTCGCGCCCGCCGCCTTGCCGGCCGCATCCGCCTGTGTCATGCCCGCAGCGTGCCACGGGAGCGGTGGCCCGGCCGGGCGCCTCGCCGGTGGGCTCATCGGACTGGCGACGGCTCTTCGGCGGAGGCGTTCCGGACGTGCGGGGGCCCGGGCTGCGTGCTGGAATGAGATGACATTTCACCCCATACCGACAGGAGCTGCGCATGAGCAGCGAGGCCGAGACCGCGCCGGGCTTCGGTGACATCGAGGAACTGGGCCCGGTCGACTACGTCGTGGTCGAGTTCCCGGGCAACCGGATGACGGGTGAGGGACTCCCGATCCTCGTCGATCTCGTCGACCGCGGGATCATCCGCATCTTCGACTTCGTCTTCGTCCGCAAGGACCTGGACGGCACCGTGACCGCGGTGGAGCTCCAGGACCTGGGCGGCGAGGTCGACCTGTCCGTGTTCGAGGGAGCCTCGTCGGGCCTCCTGGACCAGGGCGACCTGGACGAGGCCGGCAGCGCCCTGGAACCCGGGAACTCGGCCGGGATCATCGTGTACGAGAACACCTGGGCGGCGCCGTTCGCCCGCGCCCTCCGGCGCGGCGGGGCGCAGCTCGTCGCAGCCGGACGGATCCCCGTCCAGGCGCTGCTGGCGTCGCTGGACGCCTTGGAAGAGACGTACGACGGGGAGTGAACCCCGGCCCGGCCTGGAGATGAGGATCATGCCCGGACTTCTTCGCGGCGTCGCCCGCACCGCCGTCGTCGCCGGCACCGCCACCGCGGTGTCCAACCGTGTGAGCCGCCGTCAGGCCGGCCGCTGGGCCCGGCAGGAGGAGGAGCAGCAGGCGCAGATGGCGCCCCAGCAGGCGTACCAGCCTCCGCCGCCCCCGCCCGCGCCGGCCGACGACATGTCGTCCAAGATCGACCAGCTGAAGGAGCTGGGCGCCCTCAAGGAGCAGGGCGTGCTGACCGAGGAGGAGTTCGCCGAGCAGAAGCGGCGCCTCCTGGGTTAGGGGGTGTTGCGAAAGTCCTGTGTGGTGCCCGCGGTGTCCGGCTGGCGCGCCGGCGGCCCCCGCACGCGTCGCGCGTGCGGGGGCCGTCGGCTGCCTGCGGCGCGGCCCTCCGCCCCCTCTCAGGGGTCCTCCGGCCAGAACGGGAAGTAGTCCGCCTCGCCCTCCCCCGTCGGGCAGATGATGTAGCTGCTCTCCGGCAACTCGTTCCAGGCGCCGGGCAGGTCGCCCAGCGGTTCGGAGACGACCAGCCGGGTGGTGTCGGAGAGGCGCAGGAACGCCAGGTTCGGATGGAGCTGCCGGATCTCGTCGGCCCGGCTGCTGTAGAAGAGGGAGCGGGAGCGGCCCTGGGTGGAGTACCGGAAGGCCCACAGCCGCTCGCCGTCCGAGACCGCGATGGTCATCTGGAGCGGCGACTCCACGCCGTGCTCCTTGCCCAGCCGCTCCACGAAGCCGGCCATCCGCGCCACCGCCCCGGGCACGTCCTGGTCCAGGCCGAACGTCACGGCGAGGTAGAACATCACCTCGGAGTCGGTGGAGCCCTCGATGGAGGCGAACAGCGCCGGGTCCACGGCCATGCACAGGTCGCGCCGCAGCCGGTGGAAGTCGGTGATCGCGCCGTTGTGCATCCACAGCCAGCGCCCGTGCCGGAACGGGTGGCAGTTGGTCTGCTGCACCGCCGTGCCGGTCGAGGCCCGGACGTGGGCGAAGAACAGCGGCGAGCGCACGTGCGCGGCGATCTCCCGCAGGTTGCGGTTGTTCCACGCCGGACCGATGTCCCGGACCACGCCGGGTTCGGGGTCGCCGTTCGCCCCGTACCAGCCGACGCCGAAGCCGTCGCCGTTGGTGGTCTCCACGCCCAGCTTCGAGTGCAGGCTCTGGTCGATCAGCGAGTGGTCCGGCTTGTACAGGACGTCGTCCAGCAGGACGGGGGCACCGGCGTAGGCGAGCCAGCGGCACATGGCGCGTCCTTTCTCTCGTACGCGCCCGGCGCACGCATCCGGACGCGCGTTCTTCGAGCGTAGTCCAGGACGCCCCGCACGCCACGGGCGGCGCGGCGGGGGACGTGCGACGCTGGAGGGAGAACGCCGACGAGTGCCCGGGCCCGGCCCGGGGGACTCGGGAGGTCCGATGGGACGGGATGTCCCGGCGCTGGTGTTCACCCGGGAGGACCGGCGCCGCTACCGCAACAAGACGCAGTCCTGCCTCGACGCGCTCGCCCGCATGCTCAGGGAGTCCCGCTTCGACAACGAGCGGCCCCAGGTCGGGCTGGAGATCGAGCTGAACCTGGTGGACGGCACCGGCGAGGCGGCCATGCGGAACGCGGACGTGCTCTCCGCGATCGCCGACCCCGCCTGGGCGACCGAGCTGGGCCGGTTCAACCTGGAGATCAACATTCCGCCGCGGCGGCTGACCGAGGGCGGCCCGGACGCCTGGGAGCGGGAGATACGCGACGCCCTCAACCACGCCGAGGAGCGGGCCGCCGGGGTCGGCGCGCACCTGCTGATGGTCGGGATCCTGCCGACGCTGCGGCTGTCGGACGTGGGTGAGCACGCGCTCTCCGAGAACCCGCGCTACCACCTGCTCAACGAGCAGGTCTTCGCGGCCCGCGGCGAGGACCTGCGGCTCGCGCTGGACGGGATCGAGCGGCTGCGCGCGTACGCCGACACGATCACCCCGGAGGCGGCGTGCACCAGCACGCAGTTCCACCTCCAGGTCGCGCCGGAGGAGTTCGCCGCGTACTGGAACGCGGCGCAGGCCATCGCCGGTGTCCAGGTGGCCCTGGCGGCGAACTCGCCGTTCCTGTTCGGGAAGGAGCTGTGGCGCGAGACCCGGATCCCGCTGTTCGAGCAGGCCACCGACACCCGGCCGGAGGAGATCAAGGTCCAGGGCGTGCGGCCCCGGGTGTGGTTCGGGGAGCGCTGGATCACCAGCGTGTTCGACCTCTTCGAGGAGAACCAGCGCTACTTCCCCGCGCTGCTGCCGCTGTGCGAGGACGAGGACCCGCACGAGATGCTGGAGGCGGGGGACGTCCCGGAGCTGGCGGAGCTGACGCTGCACAACGGGACGGTGTACCGGTGGAACCGGCCGGTGTACGCCGTCGCCCACGGCAAGCCGCACCTGCGGGTGGAAAACCGGGTGCTGCCGGCCGGTCCGACGGTCGCCGACACGCTCGCCAACGGCGCCTTCTACTACGGCCTGACCCGGGCGCTGGTCGAGGAGGAGCGCCCGGTGTGGTCCCGGATGTCCTTCGCGGCCGCCGAGGACAACCTGCACGCGGCCGCCCGGCACGGCATGGACGCCTCCCTGTACTGGCCGGGCATGGGCGAGGTGCCGCCCGCCGAACTCGTGCTGCGCCGGCTGCTGCCGCTGGCGCACCGGGGGCTGGCGGCCGCGGGCATGGACGACGCGTGGCGGGAGCCGCTGCTGGGCGTGATCGAGCAGCGCTGTGTGACGGGGCGCAACGGGGCGACCTGGCAGGCGGAGATGTTCCACCACCTGGACGACACGCTGCACCGCGACCGGCACGAGGCGCTGCGCCGGATGACCTGCCAGTACATGGAGTTCATGCACCTCAACGCCCCGGTGCACACCTGGCCGGTGGACTGACCGCGGGACCCTGCGGCGGGCGGCCGGCCCGGGTCACACGTCCTGGATGCGCCGGAACGGGCGGTCCGCCTCCAGGGCGAACGCGACCTCCAGCAGCAGGCGTTCACTGCCCGGCCGGCCGGAGAACATGACGCCGACGGGCAGCCCGTCCTCGGTCGCCCGCGCGGCCGGCACCGAGACCGACGGGGTCCCGACGACGTTGTTGAGCGGCGTGAACGCCACGTAGGCGAGGATCCGCTCGACCAGCTCCCGGTACGGGACGGCCGGGCTGAGGCGCCCGATCTCGGGGGTGGTGTGCGCGAGCACCGGCGAGAGCACGAGGTCCAGTCCGCGGAACGCCGCCGCGTACGCCTCCCTGGTGCGCTTCAGGCGGCGCAGCACGCCCGGGGTGCCGCGCCAGTGCCGCAGGTACTCCTCGCGCAGCCCCCGGCTGAGGCCGTCCATGCGGTGCCGGTCGAAGTCGGGGCCGAAGGTGCGGCCGGTGGCGCCGATGAGGAAGGAGAGCAGTCCCCAGTAGGTGAGGAAGTCGTCGGTGAAGCGGGGGTCGACGGCGAGCTCGACGGGCTCGACGCGGTGGCCCAGGCCCTCCAGCGTGGCCGCGGTCTCGGTGACGGCCGCCCTGGTGGTGGCGTCGGCCTTGACCCCGTTCGGCGAGTCGACGAGGAAGCCGATGCGCAGCGGCCGGTCGGAGGGGCCCTCGACCAGGCCCAGCGGCGGCAGCTTCGGGTTGCGCCAGTGGGCCTCGGCGGCGGCCAGCCACGCCGCGGAGTCCCGCACGGAGCGGCTGACGATCCCGTCGGAGACGATGTCCAGCGGGAGTTGGCGGCTCTGGGCGTTGCGCACGACCCGGCCCCGGGTCGGCTTGAGCCCGACCAGCCCGCAGCAGGCCGCGGGTATCCGTATCGAGCCGCCGCCGTCGTTGGCGTGCGCCACGGGTACCGCCCCGGCGGCGACGAGGGCGGCGCTGCCGCCCGAGGAGCCGCCCGCGGAGTGTCCCGTGTGCCAGGGGTTGCGTACGGGTTCCGCGCCCTCGTACTCCGTGCTCGGGCTGAAGCCGAACTCGGGCAGCCGGGTCTTGCCGAGCACCGTGACGCCGCTGCTCAGGAACTGCCGGGTGAAGGGCGCGTGCCGGCGCGCGGTCCGCGGGGTGAAGGCCGCGCTGCCGTGGCCTGTGGGCAGGCCCTGGTAGTCGGTGTTGTCCTTGACGAAGGTGGGTACGCCGGCGAAGGCACCGGCCGTGCCGTCGGCGGGGGCCGCTCCGCCCGCGGGCGCCGGGGCGTCGGCGTACACCTGGACGGCGCCGAGCCGCGCGTCGACGGCCCGTACCCGCTCCGCCGCGTCCCGGGCGGCCTCCGCGGCGCCGACCTCACCGCGCCGGATCGCCGCCGCGAGCCCGACGGCGTCGTGCTCCCCCAGCGCGTCGTCCCGGAAGGCGTGCACCGTGGGCCGTTCCTCGAAACCCGTCACCGCTACCTCAGCACCTCGGCCGTGTGGATGGTTGCCGCCATCATTGCCTACCGCCGGGTAACACGCGAGGGTTCTGCGGGATCCCGGGCGGAATCCGCAGCGGGCACGGGCCCCGCCGGCACGCGGACGCCGGGACGCGCCGGCCCCCACTGCACCCGGGACCTGCAGGCCTGACGGGCGCAGGGGTACGGTCGTGCCGTGACGATCACCTACCGAGTGGCGCGCCCCGGGGACGCCGGTCCCATCGAGGCCCTGGACGGCTCCTTCACCACCGACGCCGTCCTGGACGTCGTGGTCACGCCCGACGGGTTCGGCATCCGCGAGCGGGCCGTGGACCCGCCGGTGCGCAAGGTCTTCCCGCCCGAGGAGCACGACGAGCAGTCGCTGGGCCCGGACGTCGCCGCCGACGCGCGGACGGTGGTCGCCCTCGACGGCGGGGAGGACGGCCGGGTCTGCGGCTTCGTGGCGGTCCGGTACGCGCCCTGGAACCGGCGGCTGACCGTCGAGGACATCGAGGTCGACCCTGGCCACCGCGGCCTCGGCATCGGCCGGGCCCTGATGGAGCACGCGGCGGAGTTCGGCCGCGAGCGGGGTGCCGAGCACCTCTGGCTGGAGGTCTCCAGCGTCAACGTGCCCGCGGTGCGGGCCTACCGGCGGCTCGGCTTCGCCTTCTGCGGGCTGGACACCCACCTGTACGACGGCACCCCGGCGACGGGCGAGATCGCGCTGTACATGAGCCGCCCCTGCGGCTGACCGGCCGGCTCAGCGGGAGGCAACCGCGGGCACGGGCGCCGGGTCCTCGGTGGTGGCCCCGCGTCGGGCCGTGACGACGGTGCGGACCGTTCCCGCGGCCGTGACCAGCAGGACCGCGGCGAGCGCCGTCAGCGTGGCGGCGTCGGGGTGGGCCAGGGACTGGCCGCGGCCGGCCTGCCAGGTCACGACCGCGACGAGGCCCGCGTACCCGAGGGCGGCACGGCCGACGAGACGGGCGCGCACCCGCTCGGCCCGCAGCCACGGCCGGGTGACGGCGAGGGCGGCCAGCACCGCGGCGACCACGAGCAGCACCTGGATGCCGTGCAGGGCGAAGAAGTGCGGGACCCGGAAGTCGCCACCGGTCAGGCTCCAGTTGGTGAGGGGCATGCCGTGCCCGTCGGGGTCGCCGATGCCGTGGCCCTGGTACATCGGGACCTCCGTGCCGTTGGCGTCGGTCACCGTGCGGGGGTGCATCCCGGAGGCCATCCAGTACACGGGGATGAGCATGCCGGCGGTGGCGAGGCCCAGGCCGGCGCGGATGGCCCGGTTCAGGGCGGGCCCGCCGGTGCGCTGGACCAGCACCACCACCCCGACGACGAGTTGGGCGACCACGATGACCAGCACGCCGAAGGTGAGGACGGGAACCAGGGCCGTGGTGACCGGGTCGGTGCGGTCGGCGTTGAAGTGGCTGAAGGTGCCGCGGGCGGCCTGGAGGGTGATGGCGCCGACCTCCGCGACCACGGCCAGGGCGAAGACCGTGCCGGTCCACCGGCCGAGGCGGGCACCGCTGTCCAGCTTGGCGACCAGCCAGGCGAGGGTGCCGGTGTAGAGGGCGAAGGCGAAGCCGAACTTCATCGGCTTGACCCAGACCGACTCGTCGAGCAACTGCCGTCCGTCCACGGCCAGTCCGACGCCGCAGCCGAGCGTCAGCAGCGCCATCAGGACGGCGCAGAGCAGCAGCGGCCGGTGCCAGCCGGCCCAGGCGGTGTGCCAGGCGCGGAGTAGCGACGACATGGGGTCTCCTCACGGGAGTGGTGGCGGCGGTGAACACCGACCGGCATTCAGCGATGACGAAAAGCTAACTTGCATTCACCTTTTTGGCAACGCTGGAAGGCGGCCAAATCTCCTATATGCCAAGGGAAATAGGCATAAACTTGCAATGATTGTGAGGGCGAACGCAAGGAGCGACTTGCAATGACATGTGGATGAACGTCAGACTGGCCCCCACCGCACCAGCGACGAGGAGGCGAGGCCCGTGCCCGGAGGCAGGCTCACCCTGGAGGACCGTCGGCAGATCGCCGACGGCCTGGCGGAAGGCCTCTCCCCCACGGAGATCGCCCTGCGCCTGGACCGGCCGCTGTCCACCGTCACGCGGGAGGTGGCGCGCAACGGCGGACCCGACGGCTACCGGGCCGAACCGGCGCACCGCTCCACCCAGGAACGCGCGCGCCGGCGGCGGCCCGCGGCGGCCGGCACCGCTGCCGGCGCTCCGGCCGGCACCCCGCCCGCCGGCACGGCGGACGACCTCGCGGAGCGGTTCACGGCGATCCTCGTCGGCACGGGACTGTCGCGCATGACGGCCCGCGTCCTGACCAGCCTGTACCTGACCGACAGCGGCAGCCTGTCCGCCGCCGAGCTCGTCCGGCGGCTCCACGTCAGTCCCGCCTCGGTCTCCAAGGCCATCGGCGAACTCGAACAGCAGGAACTGGTACGCCGTGAGCGGGACCCGCGCAGCCGCCGCGACCGCTACGTCATCGACGCCGACGCGTGGTTCCGCGGCTGGATGGCGAGCGCCCGCCAGAACACCGCGCTCGCCGAGTTCGCCCGTGCCGGCGCGGAGACCCTCGGCGCCGACAGCGGCGCGGCGGCCCGCCTCTGGGAAATCGGCGAGTTCTTCGACCACGTCGGACGGGCCATGGTCCGCGCCGCCGAGGAGTGGCGGCGCGAACGGGGTGCGACCTCAGGAGGATGCGGGAGCCCTCCGCGCGGGTGACACCCGGTAGTTCCCGGAGTTGACGATCCGTCCGTTTCCGCCGCATAGCTTCGAGGTCATGAACCGACGCCACGCGGCTGCCGCTGCCGCGCTCCTCGCCTTGATCCTTCCGCTGCCGATCGCCGCCTCCGCCACCGCGGTCGCCGCTCCCGTCCCCGCGACGGCCTCGGTGTCCGCCTCGGCGCCGGCCGCCGGAACCGCAGCCGCCACCGGCCCGCAGGCGACGGCGCGGGTCGAACTTCCGCGGCCCACCGGCCGGTTCGCCGTGGGCCAGGAGACCCTGCACCTGGTCGACCGGACCCGTACCGACCCGTGGGCCCGCAGCGGGCCGCGCGAGCTGATGGTCACCATGCGGTACCCGGCCGTACGGGGCACCGGCGGGCCCGTACGGTACCTCACCGTGGCGGAGGCCCGGCTGCTGCTGGCCGCGCGGGAGCTGGACAAGGTGATCCCGGCGGAGACCCTCGCCGGTACGGCAGCCCACGCGCGGGAGGGGGCACGCGCCCTCCCCGGCCGCCACCCCCTGGTGGTCCTGTCCCCCGGGTTCACCGTGCACCGCGCGACGCTGACCTCCCTGGCCGAGGAACTGGCGTCCCGGGGTTACGTCGTGGCCTCGGTGGACCACGCCTACGAGACCGTCGGCACCGCCTTCCCCGGCGGCCGCGTGCTGGAGTGCCTGGCGTGCACCCGGGTCGGCGAGGAACCCTCGGGCTACCGGGCCGTCAGCGACGGCCGGGCCCGCGACGTGTCGTTCCTCCTCGACCGCCTCACCGGCCCGCACCCGGCCTGGCGGAAGTCCCACCTGATCGACCGCGGCCGCATCGCAATGGCCGGGCACTCCATCGGCGGGGCGGGCACGGCCGCGGCCATGGCCGCGGACCCGCGGATCCGCGCCGGCGTCGACATGGACGGCACCCTGTTCACGCCGGTGCCGGAGAAGGGGCTGGGCGGGCGCCCGTTCATGCTGCTCGCCGCCGCCGACGGGGCTCCTGGCGGCGAGGCCAGCTGGGACCGGGACTGGCCGCGCCTCGACGGCTGGAAGCGCTGGATCAGTTTCAAGGACGCGGACCACTTCACCTTCACCGACGTCCCGTCCATCGGCGACCAGCTCGGCCTGCCGGACCTGGAATCCCCACTGTCCGGCGCCCGTTCGGTGCAGCTGACCCGCACGTTCGTCGGCGCCTTCATGGACCGCCACCTGAGGGGCATCCCGCAGCCGCTGCTGCGCGGCCCGTCCGCCGAGGCGCCCGAGGCGGTCTTCCACCGGCCGTGACGGGCTGCCGGTACGGGTCCCTCCGTACCGGCCACGGAGGGCCGGGTCACCGCGCCCGGGTCACGGAGGCGACTCCGCCGGGGGCGGGTCCGCCTCCGGCGGCGGTTCCGGCGGCGGTTCCGGGAGCGGTTGCCGGGGCGCCGGGCCTTCGGGATCCGGGGCCCCGTGCCCCGGCGCCCCGGGCCGCGGTGGCCCGGGCCGCGGTGGCCCGGACGGTGCCGGCTCGGGCTCCGACGGCTCCGGAGGCGGCGGCCCGTAGCCCGGCGCGGTGGTCGCGGCGGCCGCCGTGCGGCGCAGCTGGCCGACCACGGTCTTCAGCACGGCCACCAGCGGGACGGCCACCACCGCACCGCCGATCCCCGCGATCGTGCCGCCCGCCGAGACGGCCAGTACGACGCCCAGCGGATGCACCCGGACGGCCCGGCCGAGGATGAACGGCTGCAGGACGTGGCCCTCGATCTGCTGGACGACGAGCACGACCATCAGCACCATCGCGGCGGCGAACAGCCCTTCCGTGACGAGCGCGACGACCACCGCGAGGGCGCCGGAGACCACGGCGCCCACCAGGGGGATGAAGGAGAAGAGGAAGATGAACACGCCCAACGGCACGGCGAGCGGCACTCCGAGGAAGTACACGCCGAGCCCGATGAACACCGCGTCGACCAGCGCCACGATCACGGTCCCGCGGACGTAGCCGGTCAGCGTCGCCCAGGCGGCCGGACCGCAGTCGGCCACGGCGGGCCGGGCGGCGGCCGGTACGGCGATCAGGCTCCAGCGCCAGATCCGCGGCCCGTCGTAGAGCAGGAACAGCGTCGAGAAGATCGCCAGCAGGATGCCCGTGAGGACCTCCACGAGGACCGTGACGCCCTGCAGGCCGCGTGAGGCGATGCCGCCGCCGGAGGCCAGGCCGTCGCTCAGGCTGTCGGCGACGGAGTTGATCTGCTTCTCCGTCACGTGCAGCGGGCTGCGCAGCAGCCACTGCTTCAGCTCTTCCACCCCCTCGCGGACCCGTGCCGTGAGCACGTCCGCGTTGTCCATGACCTGCCAGACGACGAACCAGCCGGCCAGGCCGAGGAGTACGAAC
Source organism: Streptomyces sp. NPDC086023 (assembly GCF_044540325.1). NCBI lineage: Bacteria > Bacillati > Actinomycetota > Actinomycetes > Kitasatosporales > Streptomycetaceae > Streptomyces > Streptomyces sp. NPDC086023. The sequence goes on along the minus strand of NZ_JBITRX010000009.1, from coordinate 109,582 downwards.
CCGCAGAGCGCGGTCAGCGCGGTCGCGGGGCCGCGCGGCAGCCCGTGCCGGTGGAGGCGGGCCACGGTCGGCTGGAGCAGGGCCGTGACGAGGAGCGCGACGGCGAAGGCGAGCACGACGATGCGGAGCGCCGACACCACGCGGAACAGCACCCAGAGGCCGCCCGCGATGACCAGGAGCCGCCAGGCCGCCTCGGCGGCCACCCGCAGCCCCCAGGGGATGGCCTCCGCCGGCGGGGTGCGGGGCGGTGGTCCGCCGGGGGCCGGGCCCCCGGCGGCGCCCCCCGCTTCGGCGGGCCCCCCGTCCGCGGCTCCGGTGCCGTCACCGTCCGCCGCGTGCAGGCGGGCCCGCAGGGCGGCGGCCGTGGGGCCTAGCCGCCCCCGCCACCGGTGGGTTGCGCGGGCCATGTCCGCCGGGCCGGTGCCGGGTCACCAGTAGTGGTTGCGGCCGCCCACGGCGTGGCCCACGGAGCCCATGATCCACAGGACGGCACCGATGACGAGCAGGATGATGCCGATCGTCCAGAGGATCGAGATGCCCAGCGCCCAGCCGAGCACCAGCAGGATGAGACCGAGGATGATCATTTCTGTTCTCCACTCCGGGGCGGCGGGCGCTGCCGGGCGGACACCCGGACGGGCCCCGGCCCCTCTCGCAGAGCCGCTGCTACCCCCTTCCGGCACCGCCATTCGGGGTGGCCGGCCGACGCGGAAGACTGGCTCCTAGTCGGGCGGCTCGGGTACGGGCTCCTCCGCCGGCTCCGGGCCGGGCGGGGGTTCGTCGGGCGGGCCCGACGGGGTCGCGGGCCGCGGGTCGCGCGGCACCGGATCGGGGTCGGAGGGGACGGGTCCCGGCCCCTCGGGTTCCGGCTCGGTCTGCTGCGTCACCGTTCGTTCACTCCTCCGCGCCACGCCGCCGGAGCGGCACGCCGGTCGGGCGACCCCGCGCGTGCCGCCGGGGCGCCGGTGTTCGTTCCGTCGGCCCGCGCCTGCCCTGGGGCGACGGCGGTATGCCCCCGTGCTACGGGTGGAGGCGGTCGACGAGCGCGGCCAGGGCCTTGGCCAGCGCGTCGGCCCCGGCTCCGGCGGGTCCGCCCGGATACGACTGGTAGAGGTCCCGGCGGATCTCGACCATCAGGGCGCCGACCCGGTCGTCCTCGCCGTGGTCCCGCAGCGGCACGTACGTGCCGGCGAAAGGGCTGTCCAGGCCGGTGGATGCCGCGCCGCACGGCCGGCGGTACGGCGCGCGAGGAGTGCGGGACGTGGAGGATCACCGGCGACGCGGCCGCTCCCGGCAACAGGGCGAAGGACTCCTGGTCGGACTCGGACTCGGACTCGGACTGGGGCAGCGGCGCGGGCCGGCGGCTCATGTGCGGTTCCCCGGGTTCCTCGGTACGGCGGGCGGGAGGTGCCGGGACGGTCCCGATTCTCGCGCGCCGGGCCGTTTGACAGGAAGGCCGCCCAAGATCCATGCTTTCACTACTCAATTAGTGAAAGCATGGAAGGTGACGTGGTCGAGTACCAGATCGACCGGTCGAGCGGCGTCCCGGCGTACGTGCAGATCGTCCGGCAGACCGAGCAGGCCCTGCGCATGGGCACGCTCCAGGTCGGCGACCGGCTGCCCACCGCCAAGGAGGTCGTCGAGGCCACCGCGATCAACCCCAACACGGTGCTCAAGGCCTACCGCGAGCTGGAGCGGGAGGGCCTGGTCGAGGCGCGGCGCGGCCTCGGCACCTTCGTACGGCGCTCGCTGGCGCGCCCCGGCACGGCGGCGGACTCGCCGCTCCGCGCGGAGCTCGCCGCCTGGATGGCGCGCGCCCGCGCGGCGGGCCTGGAGCGCGCCGACGTCCTCGCGCTGATCACCGCCGCCGTCGGGGAGATGGACGCCGGCGGACCCGTACCACCCCCGGGAGACCGGGACGACACAGAGGAGAACGCATGACCGGGCCCACGGAGCCCGCCGCCCTGAGCGCCACGGGCCTCGGCCACCGGTACCGGGCACGCGACGGCTGGGCGCTGGAGGACTGCGCGTTCACGGTCCCCCGGGGCCGCGTCACCGCACTCGTCGGCCGCAACGGCGCCGGCAAGAGCACCCTGCTGCACCTGGCCGCCGGCCTGCTCCGTCCCACGACGGGCCGGATACGGGTCCTGGGCGCGGCACCCGGCACGCCCGAGGCCCGCGCCCGGGTCTCGCTCCTCACCCAGGAGAAGCCGCTCTACCCCCGCTTCACCGTGGCCGACACGCTGCACATGGGCGCCCGGCTCAACGGCGCCTGGGACCGGGAGGCGGCCGAACGGACCGTCCGCGAGGGGAACATCGCCCTCGACGCGCGCGTGGGGGAGCTCTCCCCCGGCCGGCGCGCCCGGGTGGCCCTCGCCCTGGCCCTCGGCAAACGGCCCGAACTGCTGCTGCTGGACGAGCCGCTGTCCAACCTCGACCCGCTGGTCCGCGGCGAGATCATGGCCACGCTGATGGCCGAGGCCGCCGAGCACGGCACCACCATCGTGATGTCCTCCCACGTGCTGTCGGAGCTGGAGCAGACCTGCGACTGGGTCGTCCTGCTCCGCGCGGGCCGGGTGGCGCTCAGCGAGGACGCCGACGCACTGCGCACCGGCCACACCCTGCTGACCGGGCACCGGGACGGCGCCCCGGCCCTGGCGGGGCACACGGTGGTGCACGCGCGTACCAACGGCCGGCAGCTCACCGCTCTCGTCCGCCGCAACGGCGAGCTCGGCGGGGACTGGCAGGTACGGCACCCCAGCCTGGAGGACGTACTGATCGGACACCTCCGCACCGCACCCGGAGAACCACACACCACGAGCGAGCCGACCGAAGTGAACCCCCCGACCGACCCCGCCCACCGCAACGAGGAGGACGCGGCGTGAACGGCTCCCTCTGGCTGGCCTGGCGCCAGCAGCGCGTGCTGCTGCTGAGCGGCGCGGCCCTGCTGGCCGTGGCCCTGACGGTCGCGGTGGTCTCGCGCGCCGGCATGGTGTCCGACCTGGACAGCGGCCTGTTCGACCACTGCGAGACCGGGCCCCTGCACTGCAGCGGCGCCGACGGCATGCCCCTGGTGCTGGACATCGCGCCCCTCCAGGTCCTGGGCTTCCTCAACATCGCCCTGCCCACCCTCGTCGGCATGTTCTGGGGCGCCCCGCTGCTCGGCCGCGACCGCGAACTCGGCACCCACCGCATGGTGCTGGCGCAGGGCATCGGCCGGGCCCAGTGGTTCACCGGCCGCTTCGCCCTGGCCGCCCTCGGCAGCGTGGCCGTCTCCGGACTGCTGGCCCTGCTGTTCTCCTGGTGGTGGGAGCCCGCGGCCGACCGCAGCTACGGGGTGTTCTGGTACGACACGGCCGCCCTCAGCGGTTCCGGCCCGCGCACCGTCGCCGCCGCCCTCTTCGGCCTCTCCGTCGGCACCCTCGCCGGGCTGCTCGTGCGCAGGGTGATGTCCGGCATGGCGCTGACCCTGGTGGCCACCGTCGTCGTCACCGGACTGCTGGAACTGGCGCACAAGGCGCGCGTGTTCGTCCCGCCGCAGAGCTACGTGAGCGCGGGCGCCGCCCCCAAGCCGCTCATGGAGGACAAGTGGTCGACGGGCAACTACGGCCTGATCACCGCCTCGGGACGCCGTGACGACGTGATGAACTGCGCCTTCCCCTCCGGCCCCGAACTCACCGACTGCATGACGCGGCACGGCTACGTGTCCCGCTTCTACGAGGCCAACCCGCCCGCCGACTACTGGGCCTTCCAGTGGACCGACACGGCACTCCTCGGCGGCCTGGCCGTGCTCCTCGTCGTCGCCACGGCCGTACTCCTGCGCCGCCGCGTCTGAGCCCTGCCGCTCGCCGGGGGCGCCCCTCACCTTCCTTCCCCCGCCCTTTTCCCTTCGTCACGTACCGAGCAAGGAGGTCGCTTCGGCATGCCCGAAAACGCCAAGTCCCCGAAGAAGCTCAACAACAACCGCGCCGCCCTGACCCACAAGGTGGGTTACGCGCTGCGCAACCCCGGCCGCGTCGCCCCGTACCTGCGCCGCGCCACGCGCGACGCCTGGCTGCGCCGCCAGTACCCCGACCACGTGGCGTACTACCGGGCCGTGATGGCCTCCGACACCCGGCGCAACCCCGAGGCGGCGGTCGGCAGCCAGACCCACGACCGGTGGCTGGCGCTCGGCCGGATGCAGTTCGACTACCTGGTGGAGCACGGCCTGCGGCCCGAGCACCGGATGCTCGACATCGGCTGCGGGAACCTGCGCGGGGGCTGGCGGTTCATCGGCCACCTCGACACCGGCCACTACTACGGCATCGACATCTCGCCCGACATCCTCATAGCGGCCAAGCAGACGCTGAGGGACCGCGGGCTCCAGGCGAAGCTGCCGCACCTGACCATCACCGACGACCTCACGCTGGACTTCCTGCCCGACCGCCATTTCGACGTCGTCCACGCCCACAGCGTGTTCTCGCACTCCCCGCTGCCGGTGATCGACGAGTGCCTCGCGCATGTCGGGCGCATCCTGACCGACACCGGCTTCTTCGACTTCACCTTCGACCGCACGGAGGGCACCGAACACCAGGTGCTGCGGGAGGACTTCTACTACCGGACGGAGACGCTGCTCGCCCTCGCCGGCAAGCACGGGCTGCACGCGCGCTTCATGGACGACTGGGAGACGCGGCCGCACGGCCAGTCCAAGATCCGGGTGAGCCGTTCGCCGCTGGCGCCGGCCGCCGCCTGACGCACCGCCCGGAGCCCCCGCCATGCCGCCTCCGCCCACGGGACCGCCCGGCACCCTGCCGGCCCGGCCCGCCACCGCGCCGCACCGGCCCCCGGCCGGCCCGCACCGGCCCGATCCGCCGGCCCCGCCCGGTCCACCCGATCCGCCGGCCCCGCCCGACCCGCCGGCCCGAACCGGCCCGACCGGCCCAACCGCCGAGCCCGCCCCGCCTCCGGCACCGCCGGCCGCGCCCCCGCCCCCGGCGCCGCCCGGACCACCGCCTCCGCCCGGAGAACCGGCCGCGGATCCGACCGCCGCCCGCTCCCCCGGGCACGAGCCACCTTCCTCCTCCCCCTCCTCTTCACCCTCGCCCTCCCTCCGCACCGTCCGCGCCCTCCCCGCCGCGCTGGCTCTGGCCCTCGGCCTGTGGGGCATCACCCGGCAGGACTCGCTCTGGCGCGACGAGGCCGTCACCTGGCAGGTCGCCCGGCGGAGCCTGCCCGAACTCTGGCGGATGCTGGACCGGGTGGACCTCGTCCACGGCCTCTACTACGCCCTCGTCCACGCGGTCTTCGCCGTCTTCGGCGAAGGTCTGGCCGCCCTCCGCCTGCCCTCCGTCCTCGCGGTCGCCGCCGCGGCCGCGCTCCTCGCCGACCTCGGCGCCCGGCTCGCCGGCCCCCGGACGGGACTGGCGGCAGGACTCGCCCTCGCGCTGCTGCCGCAGGTCCAGCGGTACGCACAGGAGGGCCGCCCGTACGCCCTGGTGACGGCCGCGGCCGCGCTCGCCACCTGGCTGCTGGTGGCCGGGACACGGCGCCCGCGTGCCCGCACCTGGTGCGCGTACGCCGGAGCGGTCCTGGCCGGCGCGTTGCTCAACTGGTTCTCGCTGCTCCTCCTGTGCGCGCACGCCTGCACGCTGCTGGTCGTCCGGGCGCCCCGCGCCGTACCGCGGGGATGGGCGTACGCGGCGGGCGCGGCGGTGCTCGGCGCGCTGCCGCTGATCTGGGCCAGCCGCAGCCAGGCCGGGCAGGTGGCGTGGATCCGCCCGGCCGGCGCCGGGGCGGTCGCCGTCGTGGCTGCGTACGTGCTGGTGGCCGGCGGCTGCGCCCTGCTGCGCGGCGCCCGGCACGGCAGCGCACCCCCGGGCGGGCGCGGCGGGCGGATGGGTGCGGCCGCCGTGGCGGTCCCCCTGTGCGCCGTGCCGCAGGTGGTGCTGCTGGCCGTCTCGCTGACGGTGCAGCCGCTGTACGTCGACCGGTACGTGCTGTTCTCGGCGCTGGGCCTCGCCCTGGCGCTCGGCACGCTCGTCACCGCGCTCGGGGCCCGGCTCGGGGCCCGGCCGGGCGCCTTCACGGCGGCGGTCGCCGCGCTGGTCTTCCTCGCGCTGCTGCCGGTCGAGCACCGGCTGCGGACGGCCGGGGGCCGGGTGGACGACGTGCGCGGGGCCGCCGCCCTGGTGGCCTCGGTGCGGGAGCCGGGCGGAGCCGCGGTGGCGTTCGTGCCGGCCGCGCGCCGGGACACCGCGCTGGTCGCACCGGGTGCGTTCCGGGGGCTGCGCGACGTGGCGCTCGTACGGAGTCCCGCCGCGTCGGGCACGCTGCACGGTGTCGAGGCCGGCCCGGAGGCGATCGCCGGTGCGCTGCTGCGGGAGCGCCGCGTGGTGCTGGTCGACGACGCGTTGGCGGGCGCGCCCGCCAACGCCCGCGACCGGGCCAAGCGACGGGTGCTGGCCGGGGCCTTCGTGGCGGTTCGGTCGGAGGTCTCCGGTGGGCGGCGGGTCACCGTGTACGAGCGGAAGGACCTCCGAGGGGTGCGGTGAGGGACACCACCGAAGAGGGTGTTGCATGATCATGCGATACCTTGCATACTCTTCCTATGTCCAAGGTCCTCACCTCCCTCCCCGCCGGCGAGCGCGTCGGCATCGCCTTCTCCGGCGGCCTCGACACGTCGGTCGCCGTCGCGTGGATGCGCGACAAGGGCGCCGTACCGTGCACCTACACCGCCGACATCGGCCAGTACGACGAGCCCGACATCGCGTCGGTGCCCGGCCGCGCCAAGACCTACGGCGCCGAGATCGCGCGCCTGGTCGACTGCCGCGCCGCGCTCGTCGAGGAGGGCCTTGCCGCGCTCACCTGCGGCGCGTTCCACATCCGCTCCGGCGGCCGCGCGTACTTCAACACCACGCCCCTGGGCCGCGCCGTCACCGGCACCCTGCTGGTCCGGGCGATGCTCGAGGACGACGTGCAGATCTGGGGCGACGGCTCGACCTTCAAGGGCAACGACATCGAGCGGTTCTACCGCTACGGTCTGCTGGCCAACCCGCACCTGCGGATCTACAAGCCGTGGCTCGACGCGGACTTCGTGACCGAGCTCGGCGGCCGCAAGGAGATGTCCGAGTGGCTGCTGGCCCACGGGCTGCCCTACCGGGACAGCACCGAGAAGGCCTACTCCACCGACGCCAACATCTGGGGCGCCACCCACGAGGCGAAGACCCTCGAACACCTGGACACCGGCATCGAGACCGTCGACCCGATCATGGGCGTGCGGTTCTGGGACCCGTCGGTGGAGATCGCCGCCGAGGACGTGACCATCGGCTTCGACCAGGGCCGGCCGGTGACGATCAACGGCAAGGAGTTCGCGACCCCGGTCGACCTGGTGATGGAGGCCAACGCCATCGGCGGCCGCCACGGCCTGGGCATGTCCGACCAGATCGAGAACCGGATCATCGAGGCCAAGAGCCGCGGCATCTACGAGGCCCCGGGCATGGCCCTGCTGCACGCCGCGTACGAGCGCCTCGTCAACGCGATCCACAACGAGGACACCCTCGCGCAGTACCACAACGAGGGCCGCCGCCTCGGCCGGCTCATGTACGAGGGCCGCTGGCTGGACCCGCAGGCCCTGATGATCCGCGAGTCCCTCCAGCGCTGGGTCGGCGCGGCGGTCACCGGTGAGGTGACCCTGCGGCTGCGGCGCGGCGAGGACTACTCGATCCTCGACACCACGGGCCCGGCCTTCAGCTACCACCCGGACAAGCTGTCCATGGAGCGCACCGAGGACTCGGCCTTCGGCCCGGTGGACCGGATCGGCCAGCTCACCATGCGCAACCTGGACATCGCCGACTCGCGCGCCAAGCTGGAGCAGTACGCCGGCCTGGGCCTGATCGGCACCGGCAGCCCGACCATCGGCGCCTCCCAGGCCGCCGCGACCGGGCTGATCGGCACCATGCCGGAGCTGCCCGAGGGCGGCGCCGAGGCCATCGCCTCGCGCGGCGAGGTCTCGGAGGAGGACCAGATGCTGGACCGTGCCGCCATGGAGTTCGGCACGGACTGACGCTCCCCCTCACCAGGGCCGTGGAAACGGGCCGGCCCGGCGCCCTCGTGGCGCCGGGCCGGCCCGTTCCGCGTTGCGGCCACGGAAGGGCACGAAGGTCACGGGAGGCCCACCGCGCGTTCCAGGACCTCCAGGACGGTGTCACGGAACAGCGTCGCCTTGTAGCCGGTCTGCGGCAGGGGCCGGCAGCGGCCCAGGACGGTGGCAGCGGCTTCCGCGAGGACGGCAGCGGTCGCCTCCTGGCCGGTCAGCGCCGCCTCGACCTCCGGCAGGCGCAGGGGGACGCGCGCCACGCCGCCGGCGGCCACGGCGGCCCGGGTCACGGTCGTGCCGTCGAGCACGAGCCGGGCGGTGACCTCCACCAGCGGCCATTCGGCGCGGGACCTGCTGATGGCCCGGTGGCAGGCGGCGCGTTCGCCGGGCAGCGGGGCGGGCAGCCGGACCGCGGTGAGGACGCGGTCGGGCGGCAGCAGGTGGTCCGCGGTGTGCAGCCCCGCGCCGTCCCCGTACAGCTCGGCCACCGGGCGCGGGGACTCGCCGTGGACCTCGGCCTCGGCGTCGTAGGTGAGCAGGGCGACGGCGAGGGTCGAGGGGTGCGGGGTGACGCACGGGCCGTCGCCGCTGACGACGCCGAAGTGGTGGTCGCCGGTGCGCGCCGGACAGCCGGAGCCGCCCTTCTGGAGGCAGTCGACGTGCGGGTTGCGGTAGTACCAGCACCGGTTGCGCTGGAGCAGGTTGCCGCCCACGGTGCCGGCGGCGCGGACCTGCGGGGTGGCCGGGATCGCGGCCGTGACCGCGAGGGCGGGCCAGCCCTCCCGGACCTGCGGGTCGGCGGCGAGTTCGGCCAGGGTGGTCAGGGCGCCGATCCGTAGCCCGCCGCCCCGCAGCGGGGTGCTGCCGCGCAGGTGGCCGGCGGCGGCCAGGTCGGTGAACGGGCCGGGCGAGAGGCCCGTGCGCTGCCGGGCGGTGGTGTCGGTGCCGCCGGCCCGGAACTCCCCGCCGCGGGCCCGTACGGCGGCGGCGAGGTCGGTGAGGGAGGGCTCGGCGGGCGTGGGGCGGGCGGGTGTACGGCCGGAGGGCGCGGGGCCCGGGAGTCTGGGGCCGGAGGGCGTGGGGCCGGAGGGTGTGCGGTCGGTGGTCAACTCCGCAGTCCTTCCAGGAGCCTGTCAGACCGGATGGGCAGGTCGTACGGGCGCCAGCCGGTGGCGTCGTGCACCGCGTTGGCCACGCATGCGGCCGTCGGCAGGGCGGAGATCTCGCCGAGCCCGACCCCGCCGCCGGGCACGTGGTCGAAGCCCTCCTGGTGGAAGTGGACCGTGATCTCGGGGGTGTCGCCGATGCCGGGGACGCGGTAGTCCTCCAGGTTCTCGGTCAGCACCCGGCCGGTGGCCGGGTCGGTGCGGCGCTCCTCGTACAGCGCGTAGCCGATGCCCTGGACGACGGCGCCCTCGCACTGGCTGCGGGCCAGCCGGTCCTGGTGGATCCGGCCCGCGGCGATGCCGCTCCAGACCCGGAGCACCCGGGTCCGGCCGAGCCGGGTGTCCACCTCGACCTCGGCCACCTGCACCGATCCGGTGAAGCCGCGGCCGAGGGCCAGGCCGTTCAGGGCGAAGGGCGTCACGAAGCCGCGGCGGTCGCGGGGCCGCCGGCCGGTGACGGTCAGGCCGTGCACGGAGTCCAGGCGCCCCGCGACGTCCCCGCCCAGCGCCGCGCGCAGCCGCTCGGCCGCGTCCAGGGCGGCGGGCGCGAGGGATGGGGTGGTGCGGCTGCCGCCCGAGCGTGGGCCGTGGACGTCGGTGCTCAGGCCGATCTCGGCGCGTACCCGGTCCTCCGGCAGCCCGAGCCCCTCGGCCACGGCCCGCAGCAGCACGGTGCGGGCGCCGGTGCCCATGTCCTGGACGGCGCAGCGGGCGATGACGGTGCCGTCCCAGACGGTCAGCCGGACCTCGGTGCCGGGGTCGAGGAAGTACATCCAGTTGGCCGCCGCGACACCGACGCCGCGGCGGTACCGGCCGGTGCCGCCGCGGGGGCCGGACCAGACCGGGAGCGCGGCGGCCCGGTCGTAGAGGGCGCGGCGTTTGGGGTTGCCGTCCCAGCGGCGGCGCAGGGCGACGGGGTCCTCGCCGAGCCGGTGCGCCATCTCGTCCACGGCCTGTTCCAGGGCCCAGCACAGCGGGGGTCCACCGGGGCCGCGGAAGGGGGCGCCCGGCGGCCGGTGGGTGACGGTGTCGAAGTCGCGGAGCCGGCGCGGGGCGCGGCCGTAGATGAACCGGGCCAGGGCCGCCACGGAGCTGCCCACCGCGACCCCGCCGTCGCTGTCCGCGTCGATGGCGAGGGCCGCCAGGTCCCCGTCCTCGTCCGCGGCCATGGCCAGCCGGAGCCGGACGCCGGGCCGGTAGCCGCCGTCGGCGAGCTCCTCGTCCCGGTCGAGTGCCACGCGTACGGGGGCGTCGTGCAGCCGGGCGAGTTCGGCCGCGGCGACGATGTCGGCGGTCAGTCTGAGCTTGGCGCCGAAGCCGCCGCCCACGTGGACGGCCCGGACGACGACCCGCTCGGGCGGCAGGCCGAAGTGGCGGGCCGCTTCCTCCGCGACGGCGCCGACGGCCTGGGTGGAGACGTCCAGGCGGAGGGTGCCGTCGTGCCAGCTGGCCAGGCAGGCGTGCGGTTCGAGCGGGGTGTGGCTCTGCGCCGCCGTGGTGTAGACGCCTTCCACCAGACGCTCGGGGGTGCGGGCACGGGCCTCGGCGATCCGGCGCACGGCGGTGGCGGCGCGCTTGTTGAGACTCACCGGGCCGCGCCGGTTGCCGTGCCACCGGGCGGGCAGGGCGAGTGTCTCCCCCACGCTGGGCGCGCTGGTGCGGGCGTCCTTGTCCGGGTAGACGAGCGGGCCGGTGCCGGCGCGGGCGTTCCCGGTGTCGAGCGCGGCGGGCAGGACGCGGTAGTCGACGGTGACCCGTCGCGCGGCGGCCCGGGCGGCGGCGCGGTCCCCGGCGGCGACGGCCGCGACGGGCTGGCCGACGTACCGGACCACCCCGCCGGGCGGCACCAGCCGCACCAGGTCCACGCCGCCCGCGTCGATCGCGCGGACCACCGCGTGGGCGTGCGGCGACCGGACGAAGGCCCCCTCCAGCAGCCCTTCGGGGCGGATGTCGGTGGTGTACCTGGCGGAGCCGTCGGTCTTCTCGGGGGCCTCGGCGCGCGGGGGTGCGGGGGCGCCGTCGGCCCGGGAGCCGTCCGGCGGGGCATCGTGCTCGCCCGCGCAGGCGGCGGCGACCGCGCTGAAGATCCGCTCGTAGGCGCCGCACCGGCACAAGTGGCCGGCGAGGGCGTCGGCGATCTCCTCGCGGCCGGGCGCGGTACGGCCGTGCTCGGCCCGCCACCGGTCGTGGAAGGCCGCCGCCTCGACCACGAAGCCGGGCGTGCAGTAGCCGCACTGGAGGGCGTCGTGGGCGGCGAAGGCGCGGGCCACGGGATGCCCGGCCAGGCCCTCGGCGGTCGTCACCCGGCGTCCGGCGAGCAGGACCGCCGGGGTCAGGCAGGACACCCTCGGCTCGCCGTCCACTTGAACGGTGCAGGCCCCGCAGACTCCGCCGCCGCAGACCAGCTTCGTGCCGGTGAGGCCCAGCCGGTCGCGCAGCACGTCGACGGCGGCGGGGTCGTCGTCCACGTCCGCCGTGTGCGGGGCGCCATTGACCTCGAACTCCACGAGCCCTTGATATCCCGGTCCCGGCGCGCGCGCAGCGCGCGGGGACCCGGAGGCGGCCGGCCGGGTGACGCGGGCGGCCGCCGCCCTACTGCCAGTCGTCCCAGGCCGGGTCCGGCTCCTCCAGGTCGAAGGGAGGTTCGTCGTCGAACGGGTCCGGGGGCTCGACGACGGGCGCGGCCGCCGCCGCACCGGCGGCACGGGCGCCCCGGCCGGGCCCGGCGGCGCTCCCGGCCGCGGGTGCGGGTGCGGCTGCGGCGGCGGGTGCGGCGGCGGCCGTGGTGGCCGCGGCCTCCGGATTCCCCGCGCGGTGCTCGGCGAGCGCGTCGAGCACGCCTTCGCCGTACTTCTCCAGCTTGGCCTCGCCGACGCCGCCGACGCCGCCGAGCTCCTCGACGGTGGCCGGCAGTAGGGTGGCGATCTCCCGCAGCGTGGCGTCGTGGAACACCACGTACGCCGGTACGCCCTGCTCGCGTGCGGTCGCGGCCCGCCAGGCGCGCAGCGCCTCGAAGACCGGCACGGCGGCGGCCGGCAGGTCCACGGGCACCCGGCCGCTCTTCCCGGAGCGGGCGCCGGACTCCTTGCGGGCCGGGGCGACGGCCTTCTCCTTGCCCATCGGCACGGGCCGCCGGCCCCCGAGCACCTCGCCGCTGGCGTCGGTCAGGACGAGCGTGCCGTAGTCGCCCTCCACCGCCAGCAGTCCCTGGGCCAGCAGCTGGCGCACGACGCCCCGCCACTCCGCAGTGCCGAGGTCGGCGCCGACGCCGAACACGGACAGCTGGTCGTGGTCGAACTGGATGACCTTGGCGGTCTTCTTGCCCTGGAGGATGTCGATGATCTGGCCGGCGCCGAACTTCTGGCGCCGCTCCCGCGCCAGCCGCCACACCGTGGACAGCAGCTTCTGGGCGGCGACCGTGCCGTCCCAGGACTCGGCCGGGGTCAGGCAGGTGTCGCAGTTGCCGCAGCGCTCGCCCGCCTGCCCGAAGTAGGCGAGCAGCCGGACCCGCCGGCAGTCGACGGTCTCGCACAGGGCGAGCATGGCCTCCAGGTGCAGGGCCAGGGACCGGCGGTGCTGGTCGTCGCCCTCGGAGGTGTCGATGAGCTTGCGCTGCTGGACCACGTCCTGGAGGCCGTACGCCAGCCAGGCGGTGGCCGGCTCGCCGTCGCGGCCGGCGCGGCCGGTCTCCTGGTAGTAGCCCTCCACCGACTTGGGCAGGTCGAGGTGGGCGACGAAGCGGACGTCCGGCTTGTCGATGCCCATGCCGAAGGCGATGGTCGCGACGACCACCACGCCGTCCTCCCGCAGGAAGCGCGCCTGGTTCGCGGCGCGCGTGCGCGCGTCCATGCCGGCGTGGTACGGCACCGCGTCGATGCCGTGCTCCGCCAGCGAGGCCGCGGTCTTCTCGACCGAGGAGCGGGAGAGGCAGTAGACGACTCCGGCGTCGCCCGCGTGCTCGGTCCTGATCAGCTCCAGCAGCTGCTTCAGCGGGTTGTTCTTCGGGACGATGCGGTACTGGATGTTGGGCCGGTCGAAGCTGGCGACGAAGTGCCGGGCGTCCTCCAGGCCCAGCCGGGCCGCGATCTCGGCGTGCGTGGCCTCGGTGGCGGTCGCGGTCAGGGCGATCCGCGGCACCTTGGGCCAGCGCTCGTGGAGCATCGACAGGGCGAGGTAGTCAGGGCGGAAGTCGTGGCCCCACTGGGCCACGCAGTGTGCCTCGTCGATGGCGAAGAGCGAGACCCGGCCGCGGTCGAGGAGACGCTGGGTGCCCTCCGTGCGCAGCCGCTCGGGCGCGAGGTACAGCAGGTCCAGCTCGTCGGCGAGGAAGGCCTGCTCGACGGCCTGGCGCTCGTACGGGTCCTGGGTGGAGTTGAGGAAGCCGGCCCGCACGCCGAGGGCGGTGAGCGCGTCCACCTGGTCCTGCATGAGCGCGATCAGCGGGGAGATCACGATGCCGGTGCCCTCTCTGACCAGCGCCGGGATCTGGTAGCACAGGGACTTGCCGCCGCCGGTCGGCATCAGGACCAGGGCGTCACCGCCGCCGACGACCTGCTCGATGATCTCCTGCTGCTCGCCGCGGAAGGAGCTGTAGCCGAAGACGCGGTGGAGCACGTCGAGCGCTGGGGAGACATCGGGGGAAACGTCGGAGAGGGCCATTCGGGAAGCCTATCGGCAGCGGCCGACACCTTCGGCCCGCGAGCCGGAGCCTGTGGATGACTCCGGCCCGCCGAACCGGCCGGTCCTGCCGTCAGAGCATCACGTGCTTGGGCCGGGTGTAGTCCAGGAGGCCCGCGAGGGAGAGGTCGCTGCCGTAGCCGGACTGCGCGGTGCCGCCGTGGGGCATCTCGGAGACCGTGGTGCCGTGGGTGTTGACCCAGACGATCCCGGTACGCAGGGCGCGGGTGGCCCGCATCGCGCGGTCGTGGTCCGTGGTCCAGACGCCGGCGGCGAGGCCGAAGCGGACGTCGCCGGCGAGCCGCAGGCCCTCCTCCTCGGTGGCGAAGGGCTGGACCGTGACCACGGGTCCGAAGATCTCCTCCTGGACGATCTCGTCGTCCTGGCGGACGCCGGCCACCACGGTCGCCCGGTGGAAGAAGCCGGGCCGGGGAACACCACCGCCGCCGGTGACGATCTCCGCGTGCGCCGGAAGGCGGGCCAGCAGGCCTTCCACGGCGGCCAGTTGGGCCGCACTGTTCAGCGGGCCGAAGGCCCCCTCGCGGTAGGCGGGCGCGGCCGCGGCGATGGCGAGGGCCGCGACGAAGGCGTCGTACACCCGCTCGTGGACCAGAATCCGGGCCGGCGCGGTGCAGTCCTGGCCCGCGTTGTAGTACGCGACCTCCGCGAGGGCCGCGGCCACGGCCTCCACGTCCACGTCGTCGTGGACGAGGACCGGTGCGTTCCCCCCGAGCTCCAGGTGGAGGCGTTTCAGTCCGGGGGCCGCCGCGGCCGCTATCTCCCGGCCGGCCCGGACGCTCCCGGTGACCGCGATCAGTGCGACGTCGCGGTGGCCGATGAGGGCCCGCCCGGTGTCGCGGTCGCCGCAGACGACGTTGAGCACGCCCGGCGGCAGGTGCGCGGCCGCGACCCGGGCCAGCAGAGCGGCCGAGGACGGGGTGGTGTCGGCCGGCTTCAGGACCGTGGTGTTGCCCGCGGCGAGGGCCGGGGCGACCTTCCAGACGGCCATCATCAGCGGGTAGTTCCAGGGGGTGATCTGCGCGCAGACGCCGACCGGTTCGCGGCGCAGCACCGAGGTGCGGCCCTCGGTGTACTCGGCGGCCGCGAGGCCCGGCAGGTTCCGTGCGGCCCCGGCGAAGAACCGCAGGGTGTCGGCGATCGCGGGGAGCTCGTCCTCGCGGAAGCGGTCGGCCGGCTTGCCGGTGTCCCGGCACTCGGCCGCCACGAACGCGTCGGCGTGCGCCTCGACGGCGTCGGCGATGCCGAGGAGGGCCCGCTGGCGGGCCGCCGGGGTGGTGGCCGACCAGCGCGGCAGCGCCGCCGCGGCAGCGGCGCAGGCCGCGTCGGTGTCGGCGGGCCCGGAGCGGGCGGCGTGGCCGTGGACCAGGCCGGTCGCGGGGTCGACGAGGGCGGTGGTCGCGCCGGAGGCGGCGGGGCGGTCGGTGCCCCCGATGTGGTTCGGGACGGTGTCAGCCACGGGCCAGTGCCTCCTTCGCCGCGGCGCGGCCGGTGCGGACCGCGCCCTCCATGTAGCCGGCCACCCACTGGTCGGACCCGCAGACGTAGAAGGGCGGTTCGTGGGTGCCGTGCCGGGGTCCCACGGCCAGGACGTCGCCGGGCGTCCAGTGGGTGACGTACCCCTGGGTCCAGGGGTCGGTGCCCCACAGGCGGAGGTACGTGGCCAGCGGGCGGTGGGCCTCGTCGCCGTAGAGGCGGGCGACCTCGGCCAGCAGTTCGGCGGTGCGCAGGGCGGGGGGCGTGCCGAGCAGCACGCCGTACCGCTCGGGCGGGACGAGGGCGGACAGTACGCCCTCGCCCTGCGGCCAGGTGCTGCCGAGCACGCCCTCGGACTCGGAGAGGCCGCTCAGGCCGCGGCTCCGCCAGAAGGGTTCCGCGTAGGCGGCGGCGAACTTGGCCGCGACCGCGTGGCGCTGGCGGTGCAGCGAGGCGAGGCGTTCGTCGGAGACGCCCGTGACGGCGACCGAGCGGAGCGGTCCGACGGGCAGGGCGCTGACGACGGCGCCGGCGGTGAGGGTCTCGCCGTCGGCGAGGCGCACGGTGCAGCCGCCGGGGCGGCGTACGGCGACGGCGGCGACCGGCGCGCCCGTGCGGATCCGGCCGGCGAGCCCCTCGGCCATCCGCAGGGCGACGGTGGCGGAGCCCTCGGCCACCCGCAGGCCCTCCCACGCCTCGTACTCGTAGTGGCCGTCGCCGGGCACGGCGGCGTGCTTGCGGAGGGCGGCGAGGAGGGAGGTGCGCTCGTACGAGCCGTCGGCGAGCGCGAGCTGTCCGATCTCCCAGAGGCGTACGACGGCGGGGCCGGCCCCCTCGGAGCGCAGCCAGTCGCCGACGGAGAGCCCGTCGAGGGCGGCTGCGTCGGGGTGGGACCACGGGTCGTCGGGGTCGACGGTCGCGGCGAGGGCCGTGAAGGCGGCGGTGGCCTTGCGGTGGGCGGCGTCGTCCCCGGGGGCGAACCAGTGGGGCGGGTCGCCGGCGGAGACGCCCTCGGGGGTGGCGCGGGCGAGGGCGCCGGGCTCGGCGACGTAGCTGGGGACCAGGGTGAGGCCGAGTTCGGCGACGAGGCCGGTGTACGCGGTGTGGGCGCGGCCGGCCACCTCGCCGCCGAGCTGGACCGGGCGGCCGTCGGGGAGCCGGGTCTGCTCGACGCGGCCGCCGACCCGGTCGCGGGCCTCGACGACGAGGACGTCGGCTCCGCCGGCGGCCAGGTCGCGGGCCGCGGCCAGGCCGGCCAGGCCGGCGCCGAGCACGATGACGTCGTGGTTCATGGGGAGGTTCCTCCGGTCGGCGCCGGTGCGGCGGCGCTGGGCAGGGGTCCGGGGCGGGCGGGTCGGCCGCCCGGGGCGGGCCAGGGGGCCGGGCGGGTCAGGGAGAGCCGGGGCGGGTCAGGGGGCCGGACGGTCCAGGACCAGGCAGTGCTCCGGCTTCCAGGCGATCTCGACCTGCTCGCCGCCGCTCCAGCGGTCCTCCATCCGCGAGCGCACCGTGTTCTGCTCCAGGACCGAGACCGTGACGCCGGGGGCGAGTTCAATGAGGTACGTGGTGGTCGGGCCGGAGTAGACGGTCTCCCGCACCACCCCGCCGACCTTGGCCATGCCCGGCTCGAAGTCGGAGAGCCAGATCTTCTCGGGGCGGATGGAGAGGCTGACCGGGCTGTCGTCGGGGACGTCGGCGCGGGGCCCGACGGGCAGGGCGGGGCCGCCCGCGTCGAGGAGCACCCGGCCGTCCCGGTAGGTGCCGGGGACCAGGTTCGACGTACCCATGAAGGAGGCCACGAAGCCGCTGGTGGGGCGCTCGTAGACGTCCTCCGGCGTACCGCACTGCTCGACCCGGCCCTCGTTCATGACGGCGAGGCGGTCGGACATGGTGAGGGCCTCGTCCTGGTCGTGGGTGACGAAGACGAAGGTGATGCCGACCTCGCGCTGGATCTGCTTGAGCTCGACCTGCATCCGGCGGCGGAGCTTGAGGTCGAGGGCGGCGAGCGGCTCGTCGAGGAGCAGCACCTGCGGGCGGTTGACCAGGGCGCGGGCGAGGGCGACGCGCTGCCGCTGGCCGCCGGAGAGGGTGGGCGGCCTGCGGTCGGCGAGGCCGCCGAGCTGGACGAGGTCGAGCATCTCGGCGACGCGCCGGCGGATCTCGGGGCGGGCGACGCCCTTGCGCTTGAGTCCGAAGGCCACGTTGTCGGCCAGCGAGAGGTGGTCGAAGAGGGCGTAGCTCTGGAAGACGGTGTTGACGTCGCGCTTGTTGGGCGGGAGGCCGGTGACGTCCTCGCCGCCGAGGAGCACGCTGCCCTCGGTGGGGTCGGCGAAGCCGGCGGTCATGCGGAGCAGGGTGGTCTTGCCGCAGCCGGAGGGGCCGAGCAGGGAGAAGAACTCGCCGGGGGCGACGTCGAGGGTGACGCCGCGGACCGCGTAGGCGTCGGCGGCGGCTCCGGCGTACCGCTTGCTGACCTGGTCGAGACGGACGGCGGGGTGCGGGTGCTGCATGGGTGTCACTTCCCGGAGAGCAGATCGAGGCCGCCGCGGCGGCCGAACAGGCGCGGGATGGCGAGCGCCAGGGCGATGAGCGCGATGGACCCGGCGAGCATGAGGGTGCCGACGGCGTTGATGGTGGGCTGTACGCCGAACCTGATCGCCGAGTAGATGCGGACGGACAGGGGCTGGGGGTCGACGCCGGTGGTGAAGTAGGCCAGCACGAAGTCGTCGAAGACCAGGGCGAAGATCAGCACCGCGGACGCCAGGATGCTGGGGAACAGGGCGGGCAGGGTCACCAGCCGCAGGGCCTGCCGCCGGGTGGCGCCGAGGTCCATGGCGGCCTCTTCGACCTCGGGGTTGAGGGCGGCGATGCGCGAGCGCAGGATCACCGTCACGTACGAGATGGAGAAGGTGATCTCGGCGAGCATGACGGTGGTGGTGGAGAGGGTGATGCCCAGGCCCTTGAAGAGCAGCATGGCGGCCACGCCGGTGACGATCTCCGGGGTGATCAGCGGTACGAGCATCACCAGGCCGGCGAAGGAGCCGAGCCGGCCGCGGCCGCGGACCAGGCCGAGGGCGAGGCCGACGCCGAGGACGATCGAGCCGGCCATGGCGACGAGGGAGACCTCCAGGCTCATGCCGACCGAGTCGATCAGCACGTCGTCGTGGAGGAACGCGGAGTACCAGCGGAGGCTGAAGTCCTTGAAGACGGTGAGGGACTTCTGCGAGTTGAAGGAGAAGAGGACGACGACGCCGATGGGCAGGTAGAGGAGGGCGAAGAAGAGGCCGGTGACGGCGATGGCGAAGCGGGGGCGGCGCTCGGCCCCGCGCCGGCGGCGGGCCGTGAGGGCGGCCGCGCGGGTCCGCGTACCGGCGGGCGGGCGGGTGGCGGCGAGGGTCACCGGACCGCCTCCGCCTCGTCCTTGCGGGTGCGCCGGAGGTAGCCGAGCATCCCGAGGAGCAGCACGGCCATCAGCAGCATCGTGAGGGCCGAGCCGAGGGGCCAGTTCTGGCCCTGGAAGAACTTGTCCTGGATCAGGTTGCCGATCATGATCTGGTCGGGGCCTCCCATGAGCTGGGCGCTGACGAAGTCGCCCATGGCGGGCAGGAAGACGAGGACGCAGCCGGCCGCGGCCCCCTGCCGGGTGGCGGGCACGGTCACGAAGAGGAACGTGCGCAGGGGCCCTCCGTAGAGGTCGCGGCCGGCCTCGATGAGCGAGGTGTCCATCCGCTCCAGGGCGGCGTACAGCGGGATGATCATGAACACCACGAAGCCGTAGACGAGTCCGGCGACGACGCCGGGGCCGGTCTGGAGGATCCTCGTGCCGTGGTCGGCGAGGCCGAGGCTCCGCAGGGCCCGCAGCAGCGGTCCGTCGTCGGACAGGACCACGGACCAGCCGTACATGCGGACCAGGTAGTTGGCGAAGAAGGGTACGACGATCGCGGCGATCAGCAGGTTCTTGTACCGGCCGCCGCACATCGCGATGGCGTACGCGACCGGGTAGGCGACGGCGAGGCACACGAGGCAGGTGACCAGGGCGTAGCCGAGGGAGCGGAGCAGGACGGTGCGGTAGGCCGGGTCGGCGAGGGCGGCGACGTTCGACGTGTCCAGGCCGAACTGCGGGTTCCCCAGGGGGTCGGTGGTGCCGAAGGCCAGGGTGGCGACCAGCAGCAGGGAGACCACCAGGAAGCCGGTCATCCAGAGGGTGCCAGGGAGCATGAGCCAGGTCCACAGCCGGGACCCCGCCGCGGCGGGCCCGGGGCGGTCGCGTCGCGGCATGTCAGCCGGCCTTCACTTCGGTCCAGGCGGCGTCGCGGGCGCGCTCGCCCGCGGGGCCGGCGTTGCGGTAGTAGAGGTCGTCCTTGAGGTCGTCGGCGCTGACCTGGCACTGCGGGAAGGGCTCCACGAGGGCGCTGTACGTGTCCTCGGTGCCGCGCACCGGCATCGGGTAGCCGATGTACTCGATGTTCCTCTTCACGTTCTCCGGGCGGAGCATGTAGTCGATGAAGAGCATGGCCGTGCCGGGGTGCTGCGCGTTGGCGGGGATGGCGTAGCAGTCGGAGTTGACGGGGGCGCCCTCGCGGGCGACCTCGAAACCGAAGACGTTCGGGTCCTTGGCCTGGGCGAGCATGGCGGCCATGTCGCCGCTCCACGCCTGGGTCATGTCGGCGTTGCCGTTGAGCAGGTTGTTGTAGCTGTCGCTGGAGAAGCCGCGCAGCCGGGGGCGGAGCCCGCGCAGCGTCTCGGTGATCGTCTCGAGGTCGTCGGGGTCCTCGGTGCTGATGTCGAGGCCGTTCTTGAGCGCGCCCATGCCCAGCACTTCGTCGCGGTCGTCGAGGACGAAGACCTTGCCCTTGGCACGGGCGTTCCACAGGTCCTGCCAGGAGCCGGTGAGGTCGCCGAGGCGGTCCCTGCGCCAGCCGATGCCGGTCTTGTACATCGTGAACGGGACGGTGTGGGCGGACTTCGGGTCGTACCAGGGGTCGGCGAAGTACGCGTAACCGCCGAAGACCGCCTCGGCGTTCTTCAGCCGGGAGTGGTCGATGGTGTGGAGCTTGCCGCCGGTGGCGAGGCGCTGCGCCCATTTCGCGGTGGGGAAGATGATGTCGTAGCGGTTGCCGGAGTTGAGCTTGGCGGCCATGCCCTCCATGGAGTCGTAGTTCGACTGGACGACCTTGACGCCGTACTCCTTCGAGAAGCCCTCGAAGACGGCCGGGTCGACGAAGTCGGCCCAGTTGAAGTAGACCAGGTCGCCGTCGACCTTGACGTCGATCGGCTTCCGGCCGGTCTCGCCGGGTTTCGGGTCGGGGTCGGCGGAGAAGCCGCAGCCCGCCGCGCCCAGTCCGAGGGCGGCGGTGGTGCCGGCGACGCCGGCCCGGAGGAGGGAGCGGCGGGACAGGGATCGTGCCTCGGGGGACATGGGGTCCTCTCCGTAGGGCCGCTGGGGGACGGCGGGGTGATGAACTGCGCCTCGGCGCACGGTGGTTGCGCGGTACCGCAGGTCAGTGCTCCGCGGCATCGCGACGGCGGTCGACGGGCACCGGGGGTCAGTGCCGCCCGACGTCGGGATCGGCGGGGTCGAGGGCGGCCGCGTCGAGGCCGGCCGCGTCGAGATCCGCGCGGATCCGGGAGGCGAACCAGCCGACCGCCGACTCGCGGCGGGACAGCGGACCGGGCTCGAACCCGGGGGTGGAGAGCCCCTGCTGGACGCGGGCGACCAGCTCGGCGTCCTCGTCGTTGGTGATCCAGCCGATGTGGATGTTCAGTCGCCGGGCGAGGCGTGTGCGCAGGCTCGTGCCGCGCCGGGTGTAGAAGGCGCCGGGCACGGCCACCCGGTCCACGGCCGTCGGGATCGCGGTCCAGGCCAGCACGTGGTCCGGATAGAAGTCGATCAGCGTGTTGGGGTAGATCACCGCGTACCGCCAGACCCGGCGGTCCGCCTCGGCGAGGCCCGGCATGGGGGCGGCGATGCGCTGGTAGAGGCGCTCGGCCCAGTTCGAGGACGGCTTCTCCCTCAGCGGGGACGCGAACAGGGCGTACGCCTCGGCGGTCCGGCAGCTGTAGCGCTGGTAGTCCAGCAGCCGCATCAGCCCGGGGTGGGCGACCGGCACGTGGTAGCCCTCCAGGTAGTTGTCGACGGCCACCTTCCAGTTGGCCTCCTGCACCTCGGCTCCCGCCAGGTCGTGGATGCGGCTGCGGCCGATCGGCACGAGGTCGGCGCCGGCGTAGTGGCCGACTTCCTCGGCGAGGCCGGCGCACTGCTCGGCCAGGGGGACGGCGTCCGGGTCGAGGTTGACGAAGACGAAGCCGAGGAAGGACTCGACGCGGGCCGGGAAGAGCCCGAGCCGGGGTTTGTCGAGGCACGGGATCTGCCGGGCCTCGGGGGCGCCGACCAGGCTCCCGTCGAGCCGGTAGGTCCAGCCGTGGTAGGGGCAGCGGATCGCCTTGCCGGCCGGTTCCGGAGCGGTCACCAGGCGGGTCCCGCGGTGGCGGCAGACGTTGAGGTGGGCGGCGAGGCCGCCGTCCTCGGTGCGGACGACGAGCACCTCGCGGTCCGCGACGGTGGCGGCGAGCCGGGCGCCGGGGCCCGTCAGGTCGGACTCGTGGCAGACCAGCTGCCACGCCTTGGCGAAGACGTGCCGGGTCTCGGCGGCGGCCGTGGCGGGGTCGGTGTAGTAGCGGGCCGGGAGGGCGGGGCCTGGGTCGTCCTGGGCGCCGGGCGCGGGCGCCGGGCGGTCGGAGGCGGGCACCGGGCGGTCGGGGCCGGGCTCCGGGCGGTTCGCGGTGGGGGCGGGAGCCGGGCGGGCCGCGGTGGGGGACGCCGTACCCGGGGCGTCGTCACCGGGCTCGTGAAGTGCTGTTTCTGGCGCTCTGGACTGCATCGGGTGACTCCTCCATGCCGTCCGTACGGCGATCGGATGTCGAGGCGTGCCAGGGGTCGGGGCAGCACGTCGGGCCGGGGCCGCGAGGTTGCTGACCGATTGGACAGTCAGATTGCTGGCTGATTTCCGCCGGGTCAAGACTTGTACGCTGACCGATCGGTCAGCTAGCGTGAATCAGGTGATTGACCGATCGGTCAGCAAGCGTCATGCGTCTTCGCCACGTACGGGTTCCACCGCGTACCGGCTGCTCCAGGGCCGGCCGTATACGGCCCGCTTCACCCCTCCCTCCCGAAAACCCTCGGCCGCCACGGCCGTCCCGGCCGTGGCGGCGGACCCACCCTCCCGGAGGCACGCATGAGCGGTCGTCGGCGTCTGGACTGGCTCGGTCTCACCCCCGAGCCGGAGCGGGAACTCCCCGCGGCGGTCGCCGCGCTGCGCGCCTCGCTCCCCCGCCCGCCCACGGGCGCGGAGGGCGGCTCCGGTGCCGGTGCCGGTGATCGTGCTCGTGCTCGTGCTCGTGCTCGTGCTGCAACGGGTGCCGGCGCGGCAGCTGCGACCGTCAGGCGCCCCACCGGCACGGCTGGGACCGGCACGGACCCCGCAGCCGATGTCGTCACCGGCACCACTGCGACCGGCACCACTGCGGCCGACACGGCCCTCGCAGCCACCGTGGTCACCGGCACCGGAGATACCGGCGCGGGCCCCGCAGCCACGACCGTCACCGGCACACCCGCCACCAGCACCACGCCGACCCACACGGACCCCGCAGCCTCCGCCGAGACCGGCACCACGGCGACCAACACCGGCCCCACAGCCACCGCCGACACCAGCACACCCGCCACCACGCCGACCGGCGCGGACCCCGCGGCCACCGGCGCCACTGCCGGCGCGGGCTCCGTCGCCGTGGAGGGCCTGGCCGTGCTGGTCGCCGCCGAGCGGCGGCGCGTGGAGCGCCTGGTCCTCCGCGGCGGCCGGCACGACTGGCTCCGCTACCTCTCCGAGGTCACCGGCCTGGTCACCGCCGTGGCCGCCGGCACCCGCCCCGGCGACCGCACCGCCGCCCTGCTCGCCGCCGAAGTGGTCCTCGACCACCACCGCATGCTGATCGGCCTCCCCGGCCCGGGGTACGGCCGCACCGCCGGGGACCGCACCGCGCTCGAAGAGGCGGTACGGGCCCTGAGCACCCCCACCCGCACTGGAGACCCCCGATGACCGTGATCCGGCACCTGACGGTCCCGCCGTCCGCCGGCGTGCTCGGCCCCGCGCCCGGCACGGTGGAGAGCGCAGAGCAGTACGCCGCCGTCGGCGGCTACGCCGGCACCACCACCCCGGACGCACTGCTGGACCACCTCGACGCGTCCGGTCTGCGCGGCCGCGGCGGGGCCGGCTTCCCCGCCTCCGTCAAGCTCGGCGCGGTACGCGACCGGGGCCGCGCGGGCGGCGGGACCACACCGGTCGTGGTGGCCAACGGCGAGGAGGGCGAGCCCGGTTCGGTCAAGGACCGGTGGCTGCTGCGGACCCGCCCCCACCTGGTGCTGGACGGCCTCGCCCGGGCCGCGGCGGTCACCGGGGCCGGCCGCGGCTACGTCTACCTCTCCGACCCGGAGGCCGCCGCCCGCGTCCGCGGCGCGCTCGCCGAGCGGCCGCCCGCGCTGCCCGTGACGGTGGTCGAGACCGGGCACGCGTACGTGGCCGGCGAGGAGAGCGCGGTGGTCCGCAGGATCGACGGCGGCCCCGCCCTCCCCCGAGCGAAGCCGCCGCGCCCGTTCGAGCAGGGCGTGGGCGGCGCGCCGACGCTGGTGTCCAACGTCGAGACGCTGGCCCGGATCGCCCTCACCGCCGCCCGCCCGGACCTGCGGCTCGACATCGCACGCAGCACCCTGGTCACGCTGTCCGGCGGCCCCGGCGCACCGCTGCTCACCGAAGTCCCGTACGGCACGCCCCTGCGCGACCTGGCGGACGCCGTCGGGGTGCCGGATCCGGCCGGGGCGTTGATGGGTGGCCTGTTCGGCGGGCTCGTCGACGCCGGTGCCCTCGGGCTGCCGCTCGAACCGGACGCGCTGGCGGCCGCGGGCACGGCGCTGGGCTGCGGTGCGGTGCGGTTCCTCGCGGGCGGGGGGTGCCCGGTGTCGGCCGCGGCCGACGCCGCCGGGTACCTCGCGGCCGAGAGCTCGCGGCAGTGCGGGGTGTGCGTGTCCGGCACGGCCGCGATCTACGGGGCCCTGGCCGGCCTCGCCGCGGGCACGGCCGCCCCGGACACCGCCGCCCACCTGGAACGCTGGTCGACGGGCCTCCGGGGCCGCGGGGCATGCGCCCTCCTGGACGCGGCCGCTTCCCTCGCGGGCAGCCTCCTGCGCGCCTTCCCGACCGCGGTCGCGTCCCACCTGACGACCCGGTGCGAACCCTGCACCGCCGCAACCGCCCAGCCGACTTCCCACCTCACGGTCCCGGTCCCCCCGGTCACGGACCGGCGGTCCGCCGCCGGGCCGTCGGGGCGGCCGCCCTCCGCCGCGGCACCGGCGGACGCCGACCAACGCGCCCTCGCGATACGGGCGAACGCAGGCCCCTCCAGCCCGGCCCCCCTCGCGGCACCAGCGAACACGAGCCCTTCCAGCCCGGCCCCCCTCACGACACCCGCAAACACAGGCCCCTTTGGCCCGGCCCCCCTCACGACACCGGCGAAGACGGGCCGGCCCGGACCGGCGAGCGAGGCCGGGCGCCCTTTCGGCTCGCCGGACCCTGCGGTCACCGAGGGGCGGGCTCCGGGCCGCGAGGCCTCGCCGTCGGCTGGCGGAGGCTCCCGGAACTCACCCGCCGGTCCCGGGGCCCGCGGGGCCGCCCCGCCGGTCGCTGCCAAGGCCGTGGTGGCCGGTCGTGCCGGGGACGGGTAAGGCCGGGGTTCCTCGCACGTGCGCGTTGCGGTGGTGGGGAGCCGGAGGTGCCCCGGTCCCGCCCTCCCACCGTTCCTCCAGCAGCTACCGCCGACGGCTCCGGCCCAGAGCTGCGCCCGGCCCCTTCCGAGGGCTCCGGCCCCCCGCACCCCCGCTCCTGGAACGCCAGAGGGGCTGGACCCACGGCCAGGCGAAGCTCAGGCCTCACCGCCGCGTACGGCCTGGGACTCACCCGCTCCCGAGCCTCGAACGCCGGGGAGGCCGGGGAGGCCGGCAGCTCAGGTACCGGGCACGACCGGCCCTCCCAGCACCGACCCACCGGCACCGCAAGCCCGTGCGGCCCCGGACAACCCCAGCCCTGCCCACCCGGCAAGCAAGGAGGAATCGATCCCGGGCCTCCGCCCCACGGAGATCCGTCAAACCGTCACCCCGCAATCCGGACCCCAACCCGCCCGGCACGGGACCACCAAGCCCTCGTGGCCCCGAGCCCCTCGACCCGCCCGGTGCAGGACGGCCAAGCCGCCCTCGGCCGTCCCCGATCCACACCCCGGACGAGGACGAGCCCGCTCGCTCCGGCACCAGACCCCACCCCCCGGCACCGGACACGAAGCGGCCCTGAGCCAACCCCGGACCGCATCCGCCACACGACAACCGAGCCGACCCCGCCCATCACGCCCCCAGCATGGGACCACCAGGCGGCCCGGCGCCAGCCCCGAACGCCGCCCGCCACAGGACAAACAAGCCGACCCGCCAACCCGGCCAGCCCGCCACACGACAACCAAGCCGACCCGCCAACCCGGCCAGCCCGCCACCCGACAACCAGGCCGACCCGCCAACCCGGCCGCCCGGCACCCGAGCCCCTGCCAACTCAGCCCCCCAGCCCCCCAGCCCCGACGCGGGACCACCAGAGGCCCTGGGCCAGCCGCATCTCCCAGCCCGCCCGGCGTCTGAGGGCGACGGGGTCCGGGGCGGAGCCCCGGTGAGCGGGAGAGGGGCGGGTAGGGGAACCGCTCCGCACAGCGGCCACCACCCGACACCGCCGCACCGCACCCGCACCCGCACCCGCACCCGCACCGGCACCGCTGCTCGGCCGGCTCCGCACCACCCGCGCCCGGCACGCCCCGCAGAAGCCCGCGCACCGCCCGAAGGCACCCGGTACGACCCGCACGAGACCCCGCACCCCCCAAGGGCACCCGGCCCGGCCCGCACGACACCCCGCACCCCCCAAGGGCACCCGGCCCGGCCCGCACGACACCCCGCACCGCCCGAAGGGCACCCGGCACCGGCTCCGGCCCGTACCGCCCCCGGAGGGCACCGCACCCGTACCACCCGAAAGGACAACCCCGTGAAACTCTTGCTGGACGCCACCCGCTGTCAGGGATACGGGGTGTGCCAGGAGCACGCCCCCGAGATGGTCGAGCTCGACGAGTGGGGCTACGCCAGGGTCGTCGTCGTCGACGTGCCCGCCGGTGGCGAGGCCGCGGCGCGCGCCTGTGCCGAGAGCTGCCCCAACTCCGCTCTCCGCGCGGAGGGATGACGTGGGACGCGACCTCACCGCCCTCTTCGACCCCGCCTCCGTGGCCGTCGTCGGCGCCAGCGACGACCCGGCCAAGTACGGCCACGCCGTCGCCGCGCAGGCGCTCCGCGCCCGCGGCCGCCGGCCCGTACACCTGGTGAACCGGCGCGGGGGCACCGTCCTGGGCCGCACCGCCGCCACCTCCCTCGCCGAGATCGGCGAGCCCGTCGAGCTGGTGGTGGTCTCGGTGCCCGCCGCCGGCTTCGAGGCGGCCGTCGACGACGCCCTGGCCTGCGGTGCGCGGGCCGTCGTCGCCATCACCGCCGGTTTCGCCGAGGCCGGTGCGGCCGGCCTGGCCCGGCAGCGGGCGGTCGCCGAGCGGGTCCGCGCCGCCGGAGCCCTCCTCGTCGGCCCCAACTGCCTCGGCATCGCGGACAACACCACGGAGCTGTACCTCGCCTCGGACCGCTTCGCGCCCGGCGGCGTCGCCCTGCTCAGCCAGAGCGGCAACCTCGCGCTCGAACTCCAGCTCCGCTGCGCCCCGCACGGCCTCGGCTTCTCCCGGTTCGTCTCGCTCGGCAACCAGGCCGACGTCACCCTCGTCGACCTGGTCGAGGACTGCGCACGCCACGAACCCACCGCCGCCATCGCCGTGTACGCCGAGGACTTCGGGGACGGCAGGGCCTTCGCCCGGGCCGCCGCCGCGGCCGGCAAGCCGGTCGTCCTGCTCACCGCGGGCCGCGGCACTGCCGCCGCCCGCAGCGCCCGGTCCCACACCGGCGCACTGACCTCGTCCGCCGATGTGGTGGCCGCCGCCTGCCGCGACGCGGGGGTGGAACTGGTCCGCACCCCGCGGGAGATGACCGTTGTACTGGCCGCCCTGGCCCCGGGCGCGGGCGGCACCCGTCACCGGCCCCGGCACCGGCCCTCCCCCGGCGGCCGGGGCCGGCGGACCGCCGTGTTCACCGACGGCGGCGGGCACGGCGTCATCGCCGCCGACGCCGCCGAGGACGCCGGGCTCGCCGTGCCCGAGCTCTCCGCCCCCACCCAGGACCGGCTCCGCTCGGTGCTCTGGGAGCAGTCCGCGGTCGGCAACCCGGTCGACCTGGCGGGCATGGGCGAGCAGCGCGCCCTGTCGTACGCCGACGCCGTCGCCGGACTGCTCGGCGCGGACGAGGTCGACGCCGTGCTGATGACCGGCTACTTCGGGGGGTACGCCGCCTCCGAAGGCGGTCTGGGGGGCGGCGGGCAGACCGGCGGCTCCGTGCTGGCCGAGGGTGAGACGCGGGCCGCGAAGGAGATCGTCGGGCACCTTGCCGCGGCACCGAAGCCGCTGGTCGTGCAGTCGATGTACCCTGCGTCGCCGAGCTGCCGGGTGCTGGCCGAGGCGGGCGTGCCGGTGTTCTCCGCCACCGAGGACGCCGCCCGCGCGCTCGCCGCGCTGACCGGTCGGGGGCCCGCCGGGCCCTCGGGGATACCGTCGCTGCCGCCTGCCGCGGCGCCGCTGCGGGACCCCGGCTACCACGGGGTGCGGGCGCTGCTGGCCGCCGCCGGGGTGCCGTTCCCGGCCGCCCGGGAGGTCACCGACGAGGCCGGGCTGCTCGCCGCGGCCGCGGAGTTCGAAGGCCCGTACGTACTGAAGGCCCTGCACCTGCTGCACAAGTCCGACGCCGGCGGCGTGGCCCTGCGCCTGGACGGCCGGGAGGCCCTGCTGGCCGCGTACCGCGCGATGCACGCACGGCTCGGCGCGCCCGCGTACTCGGTCGAGGCCATGGCCGACCTGACCGACGGCATCGAGCTGATCGTGGGGGTGAACCGCGACCCCCGGTTCGGCCCGGTCGCCCTGGTCGGCCTCGGCGGCGTGCTGACCGAGACACTGCGGGACGTCGCCTTCGCGCTGGCGCCCGTACCGGCCGGACGGGCCGCGGCCCTGCTGCGGGGCCTGCGGACCGCGCCGCTGCTGGCGGGAGTGCGCGGGCGGCCCGGCGTCGACGTGGCCGCCGCGGCCGAGGTGATCGAACGGATCACCACCGTGGCCGCCGGGCACCCGGAGATCGCCGAACTCGAGGTCAACCCGCTGCTGGTGCGCCCCGACGGCGCCCTGGCCCTGGACGCCCGGGCCGTCCTGGCCTGAACGGCCGACAAGCCCCCGGGGCCGACCGGCCCGCGAACCCACGGGGCCCTACGGGCACCCCAGACCCGCCGACATGCCCAGCCCGCACACCCTTCCCGGAGGACACCATGGACTTCCGCTACACCCCCGAGCAGGCCGCGCTCAAGGCCCGCGCCGCCGGCTACGCACGCCTCCTGATGCGGTACGAGGACCGGTCCGAGGAGGCGGGCGGCCCGCTCCCCGCCGACACGGTCCGCGAGCTCACCCGCGCCGCGATCGACGCCGGCGTGTACGCGATCAACATGCCGGCCGAGTGGGGCGGCGCCGGACTGTCCCTGCTGGATCAGGTCATCGTCGAGGAGGAGTTCGGCAAGGTCACCAACTGCCTCTGGGACATCCCCTGGCGGCCGGCGAACGTCCTCGCGTACGGCACCGAGGCCCAGCGGGAGAAGTACCTCCTGCCCGTGATCCGCGGCGAGCGGTTCGACGCCTTCGCGGTCACCGAGCCGGGCGCCGGCTCCGACCCCGGATCGGGGACCAGCACGGCGGTCCGCACCGAGGGCGGCTGGCTGCTCAACGGCGAGAAGTGGTTCGTGACCTGCGGGGACATCGCCGACTTCCTGCTGGTGCAGGCGGATGCGGGTCCGGAGCTCGCGCCCACCCTGTTCCTCGTGGACAAGGCGGCGCCGGGCGTCGAGATGACCCGGGTCCCGCGCTTCATGCACTCCGCCGTCAACGGGCACCCCGAGTTCGTCTTCACCGACGTGTTCGTCCCCGACGAGGACGTGCTCGGCGGCGTCGGCCACGGCTACGAACTCACCAAGGAGTGGTTCACCGACGAGCGGCTGATGATCGCCGCCCGGACGGTCGGCGCCGCCGAACGGGCCCTGGAGCTGGCCCGCGGCTGGGCCGTGGAGCGCCGCCAGTTCGGCTCGCCCATCGCCGGCTTCCAACTGATCCAGGGCATGCTCGCCGACTGCGCCGTGGACATCGCCGTGAACCGCGCCTACACCCACCAGGTCGCCTGGGAGGCCGACCAGCCGGGCACCGACCGCAAGACCCTGCACGCCAAGGCCTCGACGGCGAAGCTCGCCGCGAGCGAGGCCGCGGGACGGGTCGTCGACCGGTGCGTGCAGATCTTCGGCGGGCGCGGGTACGACCGCTCGTACCCGGTCGAGCGCATGTACCGCGAGCTGCGCGTGGACCGCATCTGGGAGGGCACCTCCGAAATCCAGCGCCTGATCATCGCCAACGAAATGATCAAGCGCGGCACCCGCGCCCTGGCCTTCCCCGCCTCCTCGCCCGAGCACCCGGGCGGCTGACCCGCTGCCCCGCCGGCCCGTCCCCGAACCACCCCGACCCCACCCGTCGAAGCACCACGAGGAGCGACATGGACTTCCGCCTCACCCCGCGCCAGGAAGAGCTCAAGGCCTCGGCCCGCGCGCTGACCGACTTCATCACGAAGTACGAGCTCGACTGCGAGGAGAACAACGGCCTCCCGCCGGCCGCCCACACCGAGATCCGCGACGCGGTCCTGGAGAGCGGCCTCCAGGCGGTCAACATGCCCGCCGAGTGGGGCGGCGCCGGGCTCACCATCCTGGAGCAGGTGGTCGTCCAGGCCGAGCTGGGGCGGCTCACCGGCGCGCTGTGGGACATGGTGTGGCGGCCCGCCAACGCCCTGTCCTTCTGCACGCCGGAGCAGCGCGAGCGGTACCTCGTCCCGGTGATCCACGGGCGCCGCCGCGACTGCTACGCGGTCAGCGAGCCGGAGGCCGGCTCCGACCCGCAGGCGATCAGGACCACGGCGACCCGGACCGGCGGCGGCTGGCTGCTGAACGGCGAGAAGTGGTTCGTGACCGTCGGCGACCACGCGGACTTCATGATCGTGCTGGCCGCGGCCGGCGAGGAGCGGGCCCCGACCCTGTTCCTCGTCGACAAGGACACGCCCGGCGTCGAGATGACCCGGGTGCCCCGCTGGATGCACACCTTCGTCTACGAGCACCCCGAGTTCACGTTCACCGACGTGCGGGTGGGCGACGACGCCGTACTCGGCGGGATCGGCAACGGCCACGACATCACCCGCTCCTGGTTCACCGAGGAGCGCCTCATGATCGCCGCCCGGACCATCGGCGCCGCCGAGCGCGCCCTGGAACTCGCCCGCGACTGGGCCGTGGAGCGCCGCCAGTTCGGCTCCCGCATCGCCGACTTCCAGCTGATCCAGGGCATGCTCGCGGACAGTGCGGTCGACATCGCCGTGAACCGCGCCTACACCCACCAGGTGGCGTGGGAGGTCGACGCGGGCGACGCCGACCGCAAGACCCTGCACGCCAAGGCGGCCATGGCCAAGCTCGCGGCGAGCGAGGCCTCCGGCCGCGTGGTCGACCGGTGCCTGCAGATCTTCGGCGGGCGCGGCTACGACCGCTCGTACGCCGTCGAGCGGCTCTACCGGGAGCTGCGGGTGGACCGCATCTGGGAGGGCACCTCCGAGATCCAGCGCCTGATCGTCGCCGGCGAACTCGTCAAGCGCGGCACCGGCGTCCTGCACATGCCCGGCTCCGTGTGACGGACGCGGGTGTGCCCGGACGGACGGAGTCCGGGCGCGGGATGCGCAAGGATGGTGGACAGGCGGGCCCGGCAGCCGGGCCCGCCCGCCCGCACGGCGGGCGCCGGAACGGGGAGTGGCAGACGTGACCAAGGCCGAGCGCGCACTCGAGACGCGGGAGCGGATCCTGAAGGCCGCGTGCGAAGTGATCGCGGAGATCGGGTTCGAGAACATCAGCATGCGCAAGGTCGCCGAGCACGCGGGCGTCTCGAAGGCCCTGCTGCACTACCACTTCGACACCAGGGAGAAGCTGTTCGCCGAGGCGATGACCCACTCGTTCGCCCAGACCGGCACGGACACGGAGGACGGGACAGCCGCCGGCCTGCCCGCGGCCGTGCTGCTGGCGCGGATCCTGCGCAGCATGCTGCCGACGGACGAGGAACTGCGCCAGGACTGGAAGCTGTGGCAGGAGCTGTGGGTGCGCGCGCAACGCGACCGGGCGGCCCGCCACCTCGCCGTCGACCTGTACGACCAGCTGCACTCCTGGGTCACGGGCGCGGTCGAACGCGGCATCGCCTCGGGCGAGTTCAAGCAGTGCGACGTGGCCGCGCTGGGCACTTTGGTGCTGGCTCTCTGCGACGGGCTGGGCATCCGCGTGATGCTGGACGACCCCCGGGTGGACCTGGCCACGGCCCGGTCGACCATCTGGGCGACCATCGCCCCCTTCCTCGGCGTGGCCCCGGAGTTCCCGGAGCTCTGACCGAGGGGGAGGGGGCCGCTGGGGTGCGAGGGGCGGCCCCCGACTCGACCGGTCGTCCCCGGTGTTAGGGTCGCGGCCATGTCCAAGGCCGAGATAGACGCAGTGACCGCCGAGTTCTACGGCGCTTTCGACACCCGGGGCGGGAAGCCCGCCGACCTCGCGCGGATCCGGCGGCTGGTCGTCCCGGGCGGGGTGATCGTCAAGACCGGCCCCGACTTCACCGTCTACTCGGTGGAGGAGTTCATCGAGCCGCGTGAACGGCTGCTGGCCGGGGACCGGCTGGCCGAGTTCGCGGAGTGGGAGACCTCCGAGCGCACGGAGATCGCGGGCGACATCGCCTCGCGGTTCGGCACGTACGGCAAGTCCGGGGTCCTGGACGGAGAGCCGTTCGAGGGCGGCGGGAGCAAGACCATCCAGTTCGTCCGCACCCCGGACGGCTGGCGGATCGCCGCGTTCTCCTGGTACGACGAGCCGTAGCCGGCGGCCGGTGGGGATCGCCGGCACCCGGTCACGGATCCGGCCGCGGCCCGGGCCCTCAGGTGCGGGCCGCCCCGACCGGGCGGCGCAGCAGGTACACGGCCGCGCCCGTGACCAGCACGGACATGCAGGTGATGAAGACCAGGCCGGCCCCCTCCAGCCCCATCGGGTCGGCCAGCAGACCGACGCCGATGACCGGAACCGAGATGCCGGTGTAGGCCACCACGAACAACGTGGAGATCACCGCGGCGCGCTCGTGCTCCGGTGACGCGCCGGCCACCGCGACCAGGGCCGCCCGGAAGGACAGCCCCTGCCCGGCCCCGCCGACCAGGGCGCTCGCGACCACCAGCGGCAGCAGGTCCCAGCGCAGCGCACCCGCGAGCAGCACCAGCCCGCCCAGCAGAGCGGCGCAGCCCAGGGGCAGCGCGCGGCGCACCCCGACCCGGTTCACCGCCAGCTGCCCGGCGGTGGAGGCGAAGAAGGCCAGCGCCACGACCAGGCCGCTGACCGCGTGGTTGTGCACGTCCAGGGACTGGGCCAGGAAGGCCGGGCTGACCGAGGTGAACACCCCGAACAGCGCGAAGCCGACGAACGAGGCGGTGGCCGCCGGCGCGAACACGGTGCGCACCTGGGCCGGCAGCCCCGGTTTCTGCGGCCGGACGGTGCCGAGCGGGCGCCGCTCCCGCACCGTTTCGGGCAGCCGCAGCAGGATGCCGGCCGAGACCACGACCAGGACGAGGTGCACGACGAAGGGCAGCTGGAGCGGCCGGGCGGCGTACTGGGCGAGCAGCCCGGCCAGCAGCGGCCCGCAGCCCAGGCCGCCCATGTTGCTGGCCGTGGCGACGAAGGTGGCCCGCTCGGACCCGCCCGGGGGCGCGAGTTCCAGTACGTACGCCGTGGCCGCACCGGTGAACAGGCCGGCGGACAGGCCGGACATCAGCCGGCCCGCGTAGAGCCAGCCGAGGCCGGTGGCGGCCAGGAAGCAGAGCGCGCTGGCGGCCGCGCAGCCGAGGCCCACCAGCAGCACCGGGCGGCGGCCGACGGCGTCCGAGGCGTTGCCGGCCAGCAGGAGCACGCCGATCACCCCGAAGGCGTACACGGCGTAGACGACGGTCACGATCAGCTCGGAGAACCCGAACTTCTCCTGGTAGAGGCCGTACAGCGGGGTCGGCAGCGTGGTGCCGGCCATGCACACCAGGAACACGGCGCCGGCGAGCAGGCAGTCGCGCCATTCGGTGCGGTCACGGTCCATGGGCCGACGGTAGACGCTCTCGGCGGGGCCCGCAGGGCAGGCGGCGGGACGGCCGGGCCCCCGCGGAGCCGGCCGGGGGGCGTCCGCCGGGAGGGCCGGGGTCGTCCCTGCCGGGCCGGCCTGGATGGCCGGGGTGCCGCGGCCGGGGGATCCTGGGCGGGCAGTCCGTTCGCCGGGGGGCCTCACGGCAGGAGACGACCGTGCCACGCTCCGACAGTTTCGCCGAGCCGGACGTCCTGGTCGTCGGCGCGGGACCGGTGGGCCTGACCGCGGCGGTGGAGCTGCGCAGGCGCGGCGTGCGGTGCCGGCTGGTGGACCGGCTGCCCGCCCGGCTGATGTACGCCAAGGCGGTGGGCGTCCAGCCGCGCACCCTGGAGGTCTGGGACCGGATGGGCTGCGTGCGGGAGGTCCTGGAGGCCGCGGTGCGGCTGCGCGGCCATCTGGTGTACGTCAACGGCGAGGAGCGGGAGCGCGCCGCGCTGCGGCTGCCGCCCGAGGTGCCGTACGGCTTCGCGGCACTCCCCCAGTACGAGACCGAGCGGCTGCTGGAGGAGTACCTGGAGCGGCTGGGCGGCCGGATCGAGCGCGGCACCGAGCTGGTGTCGTTCCGGCAGGACGCCGACGGGGTGACCAGCGTGCTGGCGGGCGGGGGCGACGGCACCGAGGAGGTGCGCTCGCGGTTCCTGGTGGGCTGCGACGGGGCGCACTCCCTGGTCCGCAAGGGGCTGGGCCTGAGCTTCGAGGGCGGTGCCTTCCCGGAGGGGTTCATGCTCGGCGACGTCCGCGTGGACTGGGACCTGCCGGCCGGGTACGCCCTCCGTTCGCTGCACCGGGACGCGTCGGGGGCGGTGGACGACGTACTGGTCGCGGTGCCGCTGCCCGGCGGCCGGTACCGGCTGTCGATGATGGTGCCGCCCGCGCTGGCCGGGGAGGGGGACGCGGGCGGGGACGGGGTGGCGCACGGACTCCAGGGCGAGAGCGGCCGGCTGCCCGCCCTGGCGGACCTCCAGGCGGTGGTGGAACGGCTGTCGCCGCGCCCGGCCGCCCTCTCGGACCTGCGCTGGTCCTCGGTGTTCCGGATCAGCCACCGGATCGTGGACCGGTACGGGAGCGGCCGGGTGTTCGTGGCGGGCGACGCGGCGCACATCCACCCGCCCACGGGCGGGCAGGGCATGAACACCGGGATCCAGGACGCGTACAACCTGGCCTGGAAGCTCGCCCTGGCCGTCGGGGGCGACGCGCACCCGGGGCTGACGGCCAGCTACGACGCGGAGCGCCGGCCGGTCGGCGAGGAGGTGGTGGGCCGTACGGTCCGCAACGCGCGGCAGCAGGAGCAGGCGGCGCCGGACGATCCCGCGGCGGCGCTGCTGCGGGAGGCGCAGCTGCTGGTCGGCTACCGGGACGGGCCGCTCACCCTGCCTGCGGCGGACGGCGGGCCCGGCCCGCGCCCGGGCGACCGGGCCCCCGACTGCGCGGGGCTGACCACCGGGCCGGCGGCCTTCCCGCTGCGGCTGTACGACGTGCTGCGCGGCCGGGAGCACGTCCTGCTGGTGTACGCGGACGGGCCGGACGCCGGGGCGGCGCTGGACCGGTTCGCGGCGGAGACGGCGGCGCTGACGGACGGCCGGCTGGAGCTCTGCGGGGTGCTGGGCGCGGACGCGGGCCCGTACGGGGGTGACCGGCTGCCGGTGTACCGGGACGCGGAGGGAGCCTTCGCCCGGCTGTACGGCGCCGGCGGCCGGCCCACGGCGTTCGCGGTGCGGCCGGACGGCTACCTCGGGGCCCGTATCTCCCCGCCGGCACGGGGGCCGCTGGCGGAGTACCTGGCGGCGGTGTTCGCCGCGCGGTGACGGCGAGCGAGCCGGGCACCGACACCGGCCTTGTGGCGCCGTGGGCGAGCGAGCAGAAGGAAAGGGCCCCCACCCGGTTCGTGCCGGGTGGGGGCCCTTGTCCTGGGGGCGGGTCAGACCGTCGCGGGTCAGACCGCCGGAGCCGGGAAGGTCGGGTACTCGACCCCGGAGACGTGCTGGACGACCCGGATCACCTGGCACGAGTAGCCGAACTCGTTGTCGTACCAGAGGTAGAGGATCGCGTTGTCGCCGTCCACCTTGGTCGCGCCGGCGTCGATGATCGAGGCGTGGCGCGAGCCGACGAAGTCCATGGAGACGGCGTCGGGGGCGGTGGTGAAGTCGATCTGACGCTTGAGCGGGGAGTGCAGCGAGACGTCGCGGAGGTGGTCGAGGACCTCCTCGCGGGTGGTCTCGCGGCCCAGGCGCAGGCTCAGGATGGCGATCGAGACGTCCGGGACGGGGACGCGGATCGAGCTGCCCGTGATCGGGGCCTTGAGGTCCGGGAGGGCCTTGGCCACGGCGGAGGCGGCACCGGTCTCGGTGATGACCATGTTGAGCGGCGCGGAGCGGCCGCGGCGGTCGGCCTTGTGGTAGTTGTCCAGCAGGTTCTGGTCGTTCGTGAACGAGTGGACGGTCTCCACGTGACCGCGCAGCACGCCGTACTCGTCGTCCATGGCCTTCAGCGGCGGGACGATCGCGTTGGTGGTGCAGGAGGCGCAGGACAGGATGCGCTCATCCGGCTTGACGGTGTCGTGGTTGACGCCGTGGACGATGTTCGGGACGTCGCCCTTGCCGGGGGCCGTCAGGACGACCTTGTCGATGCCGGGGCGCAGGTGCTTGGAGAGGCCCTCGCGGTCGCGCCACTTGCCCGTGTTGTCGATGAGGATGGCGTCCTTGATGCCGTACGCCGTGTAGTCGACCTCGGAGGGGTCGTTGGCGTAGATCACCTTGATCGCGTTGCCGTTGGCGACGATCGTGCTGTTCGCCTCGTCGACGGTGATGGTGCCCTGGAACTGGCCGTGGATCGAGTCGCGGCGCAGCAGCGAGGCGCGCTTGACCAGGTCCTGGCTGCCGCCGCCGCGGACGACGATGGCGCGCAGGCGCAGGCCCTTGCCGGAGCCGGCCTTCTCGATGAGCAGGCGGGCGACCAGGCGGCCGATGCGGCCGAAGCCGTACAGGACGACGTCGCGGCCCTCGCCGCGCTCCAGCTTGTTCTCGCCCGTGGCGCCGGCGACGGCCTGGGCGGTGAACTCCTCGACCGAGAGGCCGCGGTCGTCCGCCTTGTAGTTGGCGGCGAGCATGCCGAGGTCGATCTGGGACGGGCCCAGGTCGAGCGCGGTGAGTGCCTGCAGGAACGGCATGGTCTCGGTGACCGAGAGCTCCTCGCCGTCGATCTGCCGGGCGAACCGGTGGGTCTTCAGGATGCTGACCACCGACTTGTTCACCAAGGAGCGGCTGTGGAGGAGGACGTTGACGTCCCGCTCGCGGTGCAGCTTCCCGATGATCGGGATCATCGATTCCGCGATCTCCTCGCGGTTCATCCAGTTGGTGAACGAGTCATCGTTGACAGTCACAGGCGTATCTTTCGAGCTAGGCAGCGCTCATATGCTAACCCCTCCGATATTTGATCGATCAGGGGGGTGGTGAGGTCTTTCTCACCCGCCCCGCAGGGCCCGGGCGCCCGGCCCGGACCCGCGGAGGTCAGCGCCCCGCGGACGGCGGACCGCCGGCCCGGACGGACGGCGCCTCGTCCTGTTCCAGGGCGTGCTCGCCCTCGGTGTCCAGGTGCGGCAGGATCCGGTCCAGCCACGCGGGGGTCCACCAGGCGTGCTTGCCGAGCAGGGTCATCACGGCGGGCACCAGCAGCAGCCGGACGACGGTGGCGTCGATCAGGACGCTGGCCGCCAGGCCGAGGCCGAGCATCTTGACGACGATGTTGTCCGAGACGATGAACGCCGCGAACACGCTCACCATGATCAGTGCGGCGCAGGTGATGACCCTGGCGGTGATCTCCAGGGCGTGGGCCACGCTGGCCTTGGGATCCCCGGTGCGCAGCCAGGCCTCGCGGACCCGGGAGAGCAGGAAGATCTCGTAGTCCATGCTCAGGCCGAAGACGATGGCGAACATCATCATCGGCACGTAGCTCTCGATGGGGACCTTGCCGGAGACCCCGAGGGCGGGTCCGCCCCAGCCCCACTGGAAGACCGCGACGACCACGCCGTACGAGGCGGCGATGGAGAGCACGTTGAGCACGGCGGCCTTGAGGGCGACCAGCAGGCCCCGGAAGACGATCAGGATGACCAGGAACGCCAGGCCCACCACGACCGCGATGATCAGCGGCAGCCGGCTGGAGACGATCTCCAGGAAGTCGACCTGGGCCGCCGTGGTCCCGGTCACGTACGTCTTGGCATCGGTGCCGGCGACCGCGCCCGGCAGCACGTCGTTCACCAGGTGCTCGGTGAGGTCGGTGGTCTTCTCGTCCTGCGGGGAGGCCACGGAGTAGGCGGTGCCGATGAGCACGTCGCCGTCCGTGGTGGGCCTCAGGGGGGTGATGGAGGCCGCGTCGGGCACGCCGGTCAGGGCCTGCTGGAGTGTGGTGCCCAGGGCGGCCCGGTCGTCGGCGGGCACGTTCGTCTGGTCGACGACCACGGTCAGGGGTCCGTTGGCGCCCGGCCCGAAGGCGGTGGAGATGAGGTCGTAGGCGCGCCGGTCGGTGAAGGACTTGGGGTCCGCGCCGTCGCCGATGTGGCCGAGCTGGATGAAGAGCAGGGGGAAGGCCAGGATCAGCAGCACCACCACACCGCTGACCAGGAACCACCAGGGCCGCCGCTCGACCTTCTGCGCGTAGTTGTGCCAGGTGCCGTGCGCGGGGGCGCCGGGTTCGGCGTCGGTCTCGGCGACCGGCTTGCGCACGTGCCACTTGTCGATCCGCCGGCCGACCAGGCCCAGCATGGCGGGGACCAGGGTGAGGGCGGCGATGACGGCGGTGACCACGGTGAAGGCCGCTGCCAGTCCGAGTTTGCCGATGAAGGTCACTCCGGAGACCCACAGGCCGGACAGCGCGATGATGACGGTGCAGCCGGAGACCAGGACGGCCCGGCCGCTGGTGGTGGTCGCCAGGCCCGCCGAGTCGGCGGGATCGTGCCCGTTCATCAGGTTCTGGCGGTGACGGGTGATCAGGAACAGGGCGTAGTCGATGCCCACGCCGAGTCCGATCATCGTGGCCAGGGTGGGCGACACGGTGCCGAAGGTGAACGCCGCGGCCATCAGGCCCAGCAGGGCCAGCCCGCAGATCGCGCCGATCAGGGCGGTCACCAGGGGCATCACGGCGCCGATGACGCTGCCGAAGCCGATCAGCAGCACCACGATCGCGACGGCGAAGCCGATCGCCTCGC
Organism: Streptomyces sp. NPDC086023; assembly: GCF_044540325.1. Lineage (NCBI taxonomy): Bacteria > Bacillati > Actinomycetota > Actinomycetes > Kitasatosporales > Streptomycetaceae > Streptomyces > Streptomyces sp. NPDC086023. Next base: position 70,497 of record NZ_JBITRX010000009.1, on the reverse strand, counting down.
TGGTCCGGTCGTCGGGCTCGGGCCGGGCCAGCTCGCCCAGCGGGCCCCCGTACTCGACCGTGACGCCGGCGTCGCGCAGCGGCTGGACGGCCGCGTCGACCTTCGGCAGGTAGTCGTCGCCGAGCGTCGACGGCGGCACGCTGAACCGGATGGTGATGTACGCGGTCTTGCCGTCGGTGGACAGCGGGCCGGTGTTGGGCACGCCGGCGGGGGTGGCGGGGGGCGTGGTGCCGGGCGGGGGCAGCGGGTTCTGGGCGGCGAGCACGTCCGGCAGCTTCTGCAGGTCGGCGACCACCGAGTTGACGGTGGCGGCGTCCTGGGTGAGCGGCTTCGCGGGGTCGTTGAGGACGATCTGGGCGCCGTACCCGCCCGCTGCGGGCTCGTGCTCCTGGAGCACGGTGAGGCCCTCCGCGGACTGGACGCCCGGGAGGGAGAAGTTGTCGGAGTACTCGCCGCCGAAGGCGCGGTCGAGCGCCTGGAGCCCGCCGACCGCGACGAGCCACGCGACGATGACGATGACGAAGTGCCGGGCACACCAGTGCCCGAGCCGGTAGAGGGCGCTCTTCCTGGGCGGCCGCTTCCCCTGGTCGACTGCTGCAGCGTTCATGGTGTCGCCGTCTCCGATGGGGGCGTCCCCGAGCCGCGCGGGCGGCGCCCCCACGGGGGCGTGACCCACGAGACCATGGTGCTCCGCGGGTCTCCGGTCGGCATCTCGGCGGCCGCCCGGTTACCCGTACGCACCCCGTCCGGCCTGCGGGTACGGCGGGTCTCCCTGATAGTGGTCCCATGGAGCGCTACCCGCTCATCGCGGACCACGGTCTGGTGGGGGACCTGCAGACCGCCGCCCTCGTCTCCGACGAGGGCGTGGTCGACTGGTTCGCGGCGCCCCGCTTCGACTCCCCCGGCATCTTCTCCGCCCTGCTGGACCACGACCGCGGCGGCCGGTTCAGCCTGTCCGTGGACTCGCCGGACGTGCGGACGAAGCAGCTGTACTACCCGGACACCGCCATCCTGGTCACGCGTTTCATGTCGCCCGACGGCGTGGGCGAACTGCTCGACTGGATGCCGCCGGACCGCACCGGGAGGGCGACGGACCGGCACAGCATCAAGCGCGTGGTGCGGTGCATGCGGGGGACGGTGCGGTTCACGCTGGAGTGCCGCCCCCGGTTCGACTTCGGGCGGGCGCGGCACGAGCTGGAGCTGGACGGCCGGACCGCGTCCTTCCGTGCGCCGGGCATGGCGGCGTTCCTCCAGTCGAACATCCCCCTGGAGCGCGACGGCGCGCACGACGTGCGGGGCAGCCTGACGCTCGGTGAGGGCGAGCAGGCGGGTGCCTCGTTCACGGTGTGCGGCCCGGACGAGGCCGCGCCGCCGCTGCCGGACCTGGAGGCGGTCGAGGCGGAGCTGTGGGAGACCGTCGACTTCTGGCAGAACTGGGTGCGCACCACGCGGTACCGGGGGCGCTGGCCGGACATGGTGCACCGGTCGGCCATCACGCTGAAGCTGCTGACCTACCTGCCGACGGGCGCCCCGATCGCCGCGGCGACGCTGGGTCTGCCCGAGCTGGTCGGCGGGGAACGGAACTGGGACTACCGCTACACCTGGATCCGGGACGGCTCCCTGTCCGTACGGGCCCTGCTGGACCTGGGTTTCGTGGAGGAGGCGGCCGCCTTCACGTCCTGGCTGACCGAGCGGGTCGGCGAGCGGGCGGGGCGGCCCACGGCCGGCACCCAGCCGCTGCAGATCATGTACCGGGTGGACGGCGACCCCTGGCTGCCCGAGGAGACGCTGGACCACTTCGAGGGGTACCGGGGCTCGTTCCCCGTGCGTGTGGGCAACGCGGCGGTGGACCAGGTGCAGCTCGACATCTACGGCGAGGCGCTGTACGCGCTGGCGCAGGGCCGGGGGCTGGACACCCAGCCGACGTACCGGGGCTGGCAGGCCGTGTCCTCGATGCTGGACTGGCTGGCGGGGGCCTGGGACAACCGCGACGAGGGCATCTGGGAGACGCGGGGCGGCCCGCAGGACTTCACGTACAGCCGGGTGATGTCCTGGGTGGCCTTCGACCGGGGGCTGCGGCTGGCCGAGGAGTTCGGGCGCCCGGCGGCGCGGGACACCTGGCGGGGCGAGCGCGACCGGATCTTCGAGCAGATCATGACCCGCGGGTGGAGCGAGCGGCGCGGCGCCCTCGTCCAGCACTTCGGCGGTGACGTGCTCGACGCGTCGCTGCTGCTGATCCCGCGGGTCGGGCTGCTCAACCCCACCGACCCGGCCTGGCTGAGCACCCTGGACGCCATCGACCGGGACCTGGTGAAGGACAACCTGGTGTACCGCTACGACCCGAGCGCGTCACCGGACGGACTGCGGGGCGCGGAGGGCACGTTCAGCCTGTGCACGTTCCTGTACGTGGACGCGCTGGCGCGGGCCGGGCGGGTGCGGCGGGCGCGCTTCTCCTTCGAGAAGATGCTGACGTACGCCAACCACGTGGGCCTGTTCTCGGAGGAGATCGGGCCGAGCGGCGAGCAACTGGGCAACTTCCCGCAGGCGTTCACCCACCTGTCGCTGATCATGGCGGCGAACACCCTGGACGACGCGCTGGACCGGATCGCCGAGCGTCCGGGCAACCCCGCACGGCCCGCGCCGCGGTGAGCCCCCGGGCTCGGTGGCTCCGCCCTGGTCGGGCCCTCCCCGACCAGGCGAGTCCGGCGGGCACGGTCGGGCCGCCCGCGCGGCGAGTCCGCCGGGGACGCCGGGCCCGGCCGGCCCGCTCGGGCGCGCTCAGGCCCAGCGCCGTGGCGGCCCGTGCTCGGCCCGCAGCGGCAGCGGGTGGCGGCCGGCGGCGAGGATCGTGACCCCGGGCCCGGCGTCCAGCAGGTTCTGCAGCCAGACCAGCGCGTCGGGCGTGAGGAACTCGCTGCCGTCCAGGGCCACCAGCACGTCCTGTTCGGCCAGCGGCGGGGTCCGCCAGGCGGTGCGCGGCCCCTGGCCGGCCGCGGCCGGGCCGCGGCCCGGGGCGGCGAGGGTCCTGGCCAGGTCCTCGGCACCGGTCGGCCGGACCAGGCACACGTGGACCACCCCGTCGAGGTGGTTCGAGCGCAGGCGTTCCGCCGCCTCGCGCACCATCAGGCCGGCCGCCGGCCGCGAGTGCCGGGTGACCGACACGACCCGGCCGCGCCGCACCGACACCAGCAGTCCCGCCAGTTCCGCGGCCTGCCCGGGCGGGCAGCCGCGTTCCCGTCCGCGGCCACAGGCCACGGCCACTCTTCCCCTCATCGGCACGCCCCCGCACACCCGTTCACCCGTGCTGAAGCAGGGCTGATTCCAGCCATGTCCGGATCAGTATGGGCGGCGCGCCGTCAGGGCGGAACACCCCGGACTCCGGCGCGGCGCCCGGCCATCCGGCGTTCACCGCTCCGCAAGACGACGGGAATTGGTCCAGACCTATTGACCGCCCCGGATACGGACGGTTAGGTTCCCGGGGACGGGTCACGGCCACTTCCCCCCTCAACTCCCGCCGCCCGCACGGCAGTACGGCCACGACCGGGCTGCCCCGCAGACGCACCCCGGCACCCCCTTCGCCCGTCTTCCGCGCACCTCCCTTCCCCTCTGGAGGCCCTCCCTTGCGTACCCGCATCCGCACCCGACTGGCCTGCGGCATCGGCGCCACCTTCTTCGGCGCGGCCGCCGTGCTGAGCGCCCCCGGCGCCGCCTTCGGCGCCAACGCCCTCGGCAACGGCGACTTCGAGACCGGCTCCCTGGGCCCCTGGTCGTGCAGCGGCGGCCTCGGCTCCGTCGTCACCTCCCCCGTCCACGGCGGGGGCAGGGCCCTGGCCGGCGCCGCGACCGCCTCCGACAACGCCAAGTGCGTCCAGACGGTCGCCGTCCGGCCCAACACCGCCTACACCCTGTCCGGCTGGGTCCGCGGCAGCTACGCGTACCTGGGCGTCACCGGCGGCGCCTCCACCTGGACCAGCTCGCCCGGCGCCTACGCCAAGCTGAGCGTCTCCTTCACCACCGGCGCCGCCCAGACCAGCGCCGAGGTGTACGTCAACGGCTGGTACGGGCAGGGCACCTACCACGCCGACGACATCGTCCTGGACGGCCCCGGCGGCACCGACACCACCCCGCCCACCGCGCCCGGCGGACTCGCCACCACCGGCCGGACCTCCTCCAGCGTCTCGCTGGCCTGGACCGCCGCCACCGACGACACCGGCGTCACCGGGTACGACGTCTACCAGGGCGGCACCCTGGCCGCGACCACCGCCGGCACCTCCGCCACCGTGACCGGACTGGCCGCGAACACCCCGTACACCTTCACCGTCCGCGCCCGGGACCTGGCGGGCAACTCCTCCCCGGCCTCCGGCCCGCTCACCGTCACCACCGACAGCGGCCCGACGCAGCCGGCCGGCTTCAAGCAGGCCGCGCCCTACCTCTACCTCGGCTGGGGCAACCCGCCGAGTGCGACCACGGTGATGAACGCGACCGGCGTGAAGTGGTTCACGATGGCCTTCATCCTCTCCTCCGGCGGCTGCAACCCCGCCTGGGACGGCCAGCGGCCGCTCACCGGCGGCGTCGACCAGAGCACGATCGCCGCGATCCGGGCGGCCGGCGGCGACATCGTGCCGTCCGTCGGCGGCTGGCAGGGCAACAAGCTCGGCCCGAACTGCGCCACGCCCGAGGCGCTGGCCGGCGCGTACCAGAAGGTGATCGACGCGTACGGGCTCAAGGCGATCGACGTGGACATCGAGAACACGGACGAGTTCGAGAACGCCGCGGTGCAGGACCGCATCCTCGGCGCCCTGAAGATCGTCAAGCAGAACAACCCCGGCCTGCGGACCATCCTCACCTTCGGCACGAGCACCACGGGCCCGACCTCGTGGGGCAACCGCCTGATCGAGCAGGCGAAGGCGCTCGACGCCGGCATCGACGTGTTCACGATCATGCCCTTCGACTTCGGCAACGCCTCCACCGACATGTACGCGAGCACGGTCGGCGCCACCGAGGGGCTGAAGACCAAGCTGCGGTCCGTGTTCGGCTGGGACGACGCCACCGCCTACGCCCACATCGGCATCTCCGGGATGAACGGTGTCAGCGACACCGGCGAGACCACCACGGTCCAGAACTGGACCGCGATCCGCGACTGGGCGAACTCCCACCACCTCGCCCGGCTGGCCTTCTGGTCGGTCAACCGGGACCGCGGCTGCCCCGGCGGCGGCCTCCAGGAGACCTGCTCGGGCATCGCGCAGAGCGACTGGCAGTTCACGTCGGTCACGGCAGGCTTCACCGGCTGAACATATTTTCATTTTTAGTGCAACCATCTGGGCCCCCGGCGCGTCGTGTCGAGCGGGTGCGCGGGGAGCGCGCCCGCTCGACCGAGGGGATGGGAAGCCACCACATGAACCACCGGATGTCCCTGCGCGCCCGCGGCCTGTCCGCGGGCCTGGCGGCCGGGATCCTCGTACCGCTCGTGGCGACCGCCACGCCCGCGGCCGCCGCCGGCCCGGCCGGCGCACCGCGCACCGCGCCGGCGGTCACCGCGGCCGCGGTGCCGCAGGTCGCCTGCACCTCCGCGAAGGCCGGGCTGGCCGCCAAGCTCCAGCGCGACATCACCGCCGCCCTGGCCAACCGCAAGGGCACCGTCGCGATCGGCGTGTACGACCGGACCACGAAGACCAGCTGCCGGCTGCGCTCCACCACGGGCTTCGACTCCGCCAGCGTCGTCAAGGTCACGGTCCTGGCCACCCTGCTCTGGGACGCGAAGAAGCAGAACCGCTACCTCACCCAGCGCGAGGTGGACCTCACCCGCGCCATGATCACCCAGTCGGACAACAACGCGACCACCGCGCTGTGGCGGCAGCTGGGCATGACCAAGATCAAGGGCTTCCTCGCGGCCGCGGACATGACCAGGACCGTGCCGGGCGCCGACGGCTACTGGGGCCTCACCCGGATCGACGTCGGCGACGAGCAGAAGCTCCTCTCGCTGCTGACCCGCAAGAACACCGTGCTCAGCGACAACGCCCGGGCCTACGCCCTGAAGCTGATGAACCAGGTGGTCGCCTCGCAGCGCTGGGGCACCCCGGCCGGCGCCCCGTCCACGGTGAAGGTGCACGTCAAGAACGGCTGGCTGCCGCGCGCCACGCACGGCTGGCGGGTGCACAGCATCGGTGCCTTCCAGGGCGGCGGGCACGACTACTACATGACGGTGCTCACCCAGGACAACGCGACCATGGACTACGGCGTGGCCACCATCCAGGCCGTCGCCCGCGTCGTCCACCGCGACCTCGTCCCCAGCACCACGTTCCTGCAGCGCTACGAGCCGACCACCCGCCCGGCGGAGGTCGTCCCGCCGCTGCCGGCCGGCTGACCGCGCCGGGGCCCGCGACCGGCGGCACCCCCCGAACGCACCGGGACACCGGCCCCCGCGGGGGCCGGTGTCCCTTTTCGTGCGCGCGATCGCGTGCGTGCGGGTCGCGCTACGAGGCGTCCCGGACCGTGCCGGTGACCTCGGGCCCCGGCTGCGGGATCCAGTCGGCGTCGTACGTGCGCAGCTGCGCCCGCAGGAACTCCTTCGGCTCGGTCAGCCGGTCCTTGACGGTCGGCACGGTGACCAGCGTGGAGAGCTTGCCGGCCGGGATGTGGACGTACAGGGCGGGCTCCTCGAAGGCCTGGGACATCGGACGGGCCGGGTCGGGCACGTGGCCCATCCACTCCTCCAGCCAGCGCCGGTCGACGTCGGCGGTGGAGAGCTCGGCCCCGCGGGTCACGGGCAGCAGGGCGAACTCGCCCATGATGTCGGCGTCGGCCTTCTCGGAGAGGGAGACGCGCCAGGCGAGGGCCTGGCCCTCGGTGACGTCGTCGTCGACCGCGGTGACCTTGATCTTCGGCATCGGGTCGTCGTTCTTGGCGGTTACGCCGCCGCGGTGGGCGCCGACCACGGCGCCGCGCACGGCCTTGACGAAGATGTCCTGGTTCGTGTCGCGGCCGAAGCGGGTGTTGCCGGTGACGGCGAAGGGCACGTCGATGTCGTTCCGGCCCGGGCGGACGGTGACCAGCTTCGAGGTGACCTTGTCTCCCTCGGTGTTGGGCACGAACAGCCGCACGCGGGCGGTGCCCTGGCCGGTGACGCTGACGGGCACGCGGTACGTCTTGGTGCCGGAGTCGCCCTCCTTGACCTCCAGGCGGCCGACGTCGACGCGGACCAGCTTCTCCGCCCGCACGGCCGGGGTGCCGGGGCGCCAGCCCCAGGCGTCCATCAGCCAGGCCTTCCCCGCGCGGCTGCGCGGGGTCAGCTCCAGGGTGGCGACCTTCGTGAGGTCGAGGCCCGCGCGGGTGGCGGCGGTCAGCGGTACGCGCAGCTCGCGCGCCCAGTAGGAGGCGGTGCGCTCGGTGCCGGGCAGCCCGTCGGCGCGGACCTGGCCGAGCTTCGCGCGGCGGCCGGAGGCGTCGGTGACGGACACGTCGACCAGGGTGCCGGTGGTGTTGGGCGGCACGATCAGGCGCAGCGCGAGGGACTCGGAGCCCTTGAGGGAGACCGGGGCGGCGGGGCGGAGCACGGCCGCGGTGCCGGGGGCGGTCCAACGGAGCGCGACCGCGTCGCGGCCGGGCTCGGGCGACGCCTCCCAGCCCGCGAAGTGCGGGGACTGGCCGCCGGACTCGCCGGGCAGGCACGTCTTGGCGGGGTCGTTGCTGACCTGCGCGCAGGTGCGGGCGCCGGTGCCGGAGACCTTCACGGTGGAGCCGGGCAGCACCGCGGTGGTGCGGTTGCCGCCGACGGCGTGGGTCAGGACGCGGGCCGGGTCGGCCGAGGGGGCGCGGCGGCCGGTGCCGTCGAGCAGCGGGCGCACCCGGTCGTCGCCGGCGACGAACAGGCGGGCCGCGGCGGCGATGTACGTGGCGCCCGCGGCCTGCTGCTGCGTGGCGGTCAGGCGGGTCTTCTTGCCGACGCCGCAGACCGGGTCGGGGTTGTCGCCGGGCCAGAAGTCGTCCTCGGAGGGCGCCTTGGACTGGCCCGGGGTCCACTCGGAGTTGAAGAAGTTGTGGTTCGCGCCGACCACGTAGACCGAGCTGTGCAGGGCGGCGCCGCGGCTGAGGCCGCGGGTGCCGTCCGCGTAGATCTGGCCCTGGAGGTCGGAGACGTCTCCGTCGCAGCCCGGCAGGATGGTCGCGGACGGCACGTCCGGCACCGGGTTGTGGCCGAAGATCGTGGGGCCGATCAGCACGTTGCCGCGGACCTTCCAGCGCACCGGCCCGCGGTAGCCGTCGCGGTCTGCGGGGGCGGTGTAGATGCTGTCGAGCGCAGCGCGGTTGACGCCCTCGCCGCCGCGGGAGTGGCCGACCAGCATGACCCGGTCGAGGTCGGCCGGCGCGACGTCGCGGACGGCCTTGGGGGCCTCGGAGCGCTTGGCGGCCCACTCGGCCCAGCGGGCCAGGTGCAGGCGCACCAGCGAGGAGCGGGCCTGGGCGCCGCCGTCCTCCGCGTTCCAGTCCTGGCCGTTGATGCCGTTCGCCGAGATGGAGAGGGTGGTGTAGCCCTGCGAGGCGAGGAGCTTCTGGGCGCCGAGGTAGCCGCGGTGGCTGGGCACCGGCTGGGTGCCCGGCTTGCAGGGCCAGTCGCCGGTCTGCTGGCCGCCGCCGTAGCAGGTGTAGTGGCGGCCGTGCAGGAAGAGCGCGAGCGGGCGGGTGCCGGGGGCGTTCACCGGGCCCACCACGACGGCGCGCATCTCGACGGGCGCGGCGAAGCCGGGCAGCTTCACGGACTTCAGGGCGTACTCGCCGGTGGCGGTGCGGTACGAGCCGGGCTTGCCGGGGTCGACCACGTTGGCCGGCAGGGCCGTGCCGGGCAGGCCTGCGGCCGGCGCGTCGTCCGGCGTACGGGTCTCGCGGGCGCCCGCGGCGTCCAGGCGGCGGCCGGCGGCGAGGACCCGCAGGTCCTGGCCGTCGCCGAGGCGGGCGCCGGCGAGCGGGAGGCTGAAGCTGCGCCCGTCGGGGCCCGGCGCGGGCACACCGAGGAGCCGGTCCCCCGCGTGGAACTCGACTCGGGCGTCGCCCATCGGCACGCGCCGGTCGGCGGTCCACACCAGCTGCCGGCCGGCCCCCGTGCCGGTGATCCGCCAGCCCTCGGGGAGGCTGCCGTCGGCCGCTCCCCCGCGGCCCTCGGAGGCGGCCGACGGCTGCGCGTACGCGAGCCCGGGCGTCGCCGCTGCCAGCGCGAGTACCGCCGCGGCGGCGGTCACCACGCGTGTGACACGTATCAAGGTGGTCATCCTCATCGTCGGTGTGCTCGGGGCGTCCCGGTGGTCCTCCGGAACCTCCCTCGCCCCCCGAGGACGGCAACTCGACGGCCGGGGTTGCCTCGTGGCGTCAGGTCTTTGCCAATTCCGCTCACCAGACGGTCACTTGTCCGCCATATCCAGACAAGACGGCTCATTTTCGCCGACATGTGGGGCGGGTGGGGGCCCCGGGGCGGGAGGTGACCCTCAGAGGTCCCGCACGAACTCCAGCCGGTCCGCGAAGTTCTCGTACCCGGCGGCCCGGAAGGCACGGGCCATCGCACCGTTGGCCGCGTCGCAGTCGCCGCGGATCTCCCTGGCGCCGTGCGCGGCCAGGACCCGGGTCCCGCGCACCACCGCGGCGGTGGCGTACCCCTTGCCCCGGTGGGCGGGCGCGACCCCGACGAACCCGATCACGGGCACGGACGGGTTCTCGGCGGGCAGGCTGAGGACGGCCGGGGTGCCGTCGGGCGCGTACCCGATCTCCCACCAGCCGGGCTCGTGCCGCAGCCCGGCGGTGTCGTCGAAGAGCCGCCGGGCCGCGCCGGCGAGCCCGTGCTCGGCCACGTCCGCGGCCAGGCGCGCGTCGGCGGTGTCGGCGAGCAGTTCCTCCAGTACGGCGAGGAACGGCCCGGAGCCGAGTTCGGCCAGCGAGCGGAAGGTCAGCCGGGGGTCGTCCGCGGGCAGCTCGGCCGGGACCGCCAGCCGGAAGCGCCGGCCGTCGCGCACGGGCGCGAAGCCGGCGGCGCGCAGCAGTCCGCCGCGGCGCTCGGGGTCCCGCTGGAACTGCGGGGCCTGCGCGGGCGAGTCCACGACGTGCTCCAGGTCGGCAGCACCGAGCTCCCGGGCGAGGCCGGCGGCCGCGTCCAACAGGGCGGTGCCGGTCTCCGGCTCGTCCTCGGGCGCCTCGAACAGGACGACGGCGAGCGGGACTTCCTCCCCGGGGAGGGTCCACAGGACCACGCTGCCGGCCGGGCGGCCGTCGGGGCCCTCCGCGACCAGGCACCACTCGGGCCGGGTGCACCCGGCGTCGAGGAGGCCGGCGAGGTACGCGCGGGTGGCCGCGTTCCGTTCGGGGTCGCCGGGGTGCTCGACCAGGGCGGGGAGTTCGTCGGGGCGTGCGGTGCGCAGGAGGGGCACGGAGGTCCTTTTGCGTCAGGGGGCGGGCCGGGCGGTGCCCCGCGAACCTAACCGGCCGCCGCCGCCCGGGCCAGGTGTTTTCGGACAATCCGCGGACACGCCCTCGCGGCGGACCGGTGGACCGCCGGGGTCCCGTAGGGCGGCCGCCTCGACTCCTGTTGGAGGAAATGACGATCCATCAGGTCAAGCGTCCCGGACCCTTGACTTGTTACTCGCGGGTCGGGATTCTCTCAGCACGATTTATCGGTACATGACAATCGGCCATTCCGGACACCCCACACCCTCTGAGGTCTCGCCATGACCCGAACCCCCTCCGGCAGGCGCCGCCGCCCCCTGGCGGTGCTCTCGCTGCTCCTCGCCGCGATGGCGATGGTGCTGGGCCCCGCGCCCGGCTCCGCCGCCGACCCCGGCTCCGCGGCCGACCCCGGCTGGTGGAACCCGACCGCCCGGCCCGCCCCCGACTCCCAGATCAACGTCACCGGTGAGCCCTTCAAGGGCACGAACGACAAGGGGGAGGTCCGCGGCTTCGTCGACGCACACGTCCACCTGATGTCGAACGAGGCCTTCGGCGGACGACTCATCTGCGGCAAGCCCTTCTCGGACGACGGCATCGCCGACGCCCTCAAGGACTGTCCCGAGCACTACCCCGACGGCACCCTCGCGGTGTTCGACTTCATCACCAAGGGCGGCGACGGCAAGCACGACCCCGACGGCTGGCCCACCTTCAAGGACTGGCCGGCCCACGACTCGCTGACCCACGAGCAGACGTACTACGCCTGGGTGGAGCGCGCCTGGCGCGGCGGCCAGCGCGTCCTCGTCAACGACCTGGTCACCAACGGCGTGATCTGCTCGGTGTACTTCTTCAAGGACCGCAGCTGCGACGAGATGACCTCGATCCGGCTCCAGGCCCGCAAGACGTACGACATGCAGGCCTACGTCGACAGGATGTACGGCGGCCCGGGCAAGGGCTGGTTCCGCATCGTCACCGACAGCGCCCAGGCGCGCGAGGTCATCGCGCAGGGCAAGCTCGCCGTCGTGCTCGGCGTGGAGACCTCGGAGCCCTTCGGCTGCAAGCAGATCCTCGACATCGCCCAGTGCGGCAGGGACGACATCGACCGCGGTCTGGACGAGCTGTACCAGCTGGGCGTGCGCAGCATGTTCCTCTGCCACAAGTTCGACAACGCCCTCTGCGGGGTCCGCTTCGACTCCGGTGCCCTCGGCACCGCGATCAACGTGGGCCAGTTCCTGTCCACCGGCACCTTCTGGAAGACCGAGAAGTGCGCCGGTCCCCAGCACGACAACCCGATCGGGCTCGGCGCGGCACCGGCGGCGGAGCAGAAGCTCCCCGAGGGCGTCGCGGTCCCCTCGTACGCGGCGGACGCCCAGTGCAACACCCGGGGCCTCACCGAGCTCGGCGAGTACGCCGTACGCGGGATGATGAAGCGCAAGATGATGCTCGAACTCGACCACATGAGCGTCAAGGCCGCGGGCCGCGCCTTCGACATCATGGAGTCCGAGTCGTACCCCGGCGCCATCTCCTCGCACAGCTGGATGGACAGCAGCTGGACCGAGCGCCTGTACAAGCTCGGCGGGTTCGCCGCCCAGTACATGAACGGCGCCGAGGGCTTCAGCGCCGAGGCGAAGGCCAAGGACGCGCTGCGCGACAAGTACGGCGTGGGCTACGGCTACGGCACCGACATGAACGGCGTCGGCGGCTGGCCCGGCCCGCGGGGCGCCGGCACCCCGAACCCGGTGAAGTACCCGTTCCGCAGCACCGACGGCGGATCCGTGATCGACAAGGTGACCACCGGGCAGCGCACCTGGGACCTCAACACCGACGGCGCCTCCCACTACGGCCTGGTCCCCGACTGGATCGAGGACGTCCGGCTCGTCGGCGGCCAGGACGTGGTGGACGACCTCTTCCGCGGGGCCGAGTCCTACCTCACCACCTGGGGCGCGTCGGAGAAGCACAAGGCGGGCGTCAACCTCGCCGCGGGCCGGCCCGCCGCGGCCTCCTCCACCGAGTGGTGGAACCCCTTCGTCAGCTACGCGCCCGGCCGGGCCCTCGACGGCGACACGGGCACCCGGTGGGCCAGCGAGTGGAGCGACGGCCAGTGGTTCCAGGTCGACCTCGGCTCCACGGGCCTGGTCAAGCGGGTGACGCTCGACTGGGAGCGCGCGTACGGCAGGGCGTACCGCATCGAGCTGTCCACCGACGGTTCGAACTGGACCACGGTCTGGTCCACGTCCGAGGGTGACGGCGGCCTCGACACGGCGCGCTTCGCGGCCACTCCGGCCCGCTACCTGCGGGTGCAGGGGGTGCAGCGCGGCACTGGCTGGGGCTACTCCCTCTACGAGGTCGGGGCCTACAGCGCCTGACCCCGCGCCGGCACCGGACGGCACGGCAGAGCCCACGGCACGACAGCACTGAAGGAACCGCCGGCACGACACGGCACGGCACAGCACGGAAGCAAGGAGCCCAGATGACACGCCTGCCCTCGGCGGAGCGGCGACGCCAGCTGACCGAGGCGGCCATCCGCGCGATGACCCGGGACGGGGTCGCCAGGACCACGACCCGGTCCATCGCCGCCGAGGCGGGCGTGTCGCTGAGCGTCTTCCACTACTGCTTCGACTCCAAGCAGGCCCTGCTGGAAGCCGTCATCCAGACCATCACCGAGCACTCCGTCTCCCGCGTGCGGGAGGCGCTGCGGCCCCGGGCCACCCTCCAGGAGACCGTACGCGCCGGCTTCCAGGCGTACTGGGACCACGTGGCGGCCCACCCCGGCGAGCACATGCTCACCTACGAGCTCACGCAGTACGCCCTGCGCCAGCCGGGCTTCGAGGAGTTGGCCAGGCGCCAGCACGAGCTGTACCGCGACACCTTCGCCGAGCTGATCGAGCAGCTCCGGGGCGTGATGGGCTTCGAACTCCGGGTCCCCGTGCCCGCACTCGCCCGCTACCTCGCCGCCATGACCGACGGACTCACCCTGAACTACCTGGTCCTCGGGGACGCGGAGGCCGTGGCCGACCTGCTCGACATGATCACCTCCCACATCGCCGGCCTCGTACGGGTGTGACGGCGCCGGACGCGGTGACCGCGCCCTACGGCCTCGACGCACCGGACCGCGCCCGTCCGGTCCACTCCGGCATGCGCGGGGCGCCCCCTCCGGGAAGACTGGGGATATGACGAGCAAGGCATGGCTGGAAGGCGGGCCGGCGGACCTCTCCCAGCGGGTCGTCCCGGTGACCCCGCCCGGCCAGGAGCTGAAGATCCCGCACCGCGGCGGGTACGAGCACTTCAGGATCACGGTGCGCCACGAGGACACCCCGGAGGGCCGCCTGCCGGTGTACGAGTGGTGGGAACGCACCGAGCTCCCCGGATGACGGGCCACTGATTCCATCGGGCGACACCCTCCCGGCGGAGGGAGTGCACGGGTGACAGCCGAATCGGAGCCCATGGGGCTGCTCGACGTACTCGGCGTGGCGGCGGTGGTGCTCGACGCCGACGGCCGCATCGTGTTCTGGAGTCCGCAGGCGGACGAACTCTTCGGCTACACCGCCGCGGAGGCGCTCGGCCGGTACGCGGCCCAGGTGCTCGTCCACGAACGCCACCTGGACCAGGTCGTCCGGCTCTTCTCCGAGGTCATCAGCAGCGGCGACAGCTGGGCCGGCGCCTTCCCCATCCGGCACAAGGACGGCAGCACCCGCCTCGTGGAGTTCCGCAACATGCGGCTCACGGACGGGATGGGCGACGTGTACGCGCTCGGCATCGCCGCCGACCACGCCACCGTCCAGCGCGTCGAGACCGACCTCGCCCTGTCCGAGCGGCTCGTCTCCCAGTCCCCCATCGGCCTGGCCCTCATGGACACCGACCTGCGGTACGTGCTGGTCAACCCCGCGCTGGAACGCATCAACGGCATCCCGGCCGCCCAGCACACCGGCCGCCGGGTCCGCGACACGCTGCCCTTCCTCGACATCGACCGGGTCGAGCGGGCGCTGCGCGAGGTGCTGGAGACGGGCACGCCGCTGCTCGACCAGGAGGCCGTGGGCGCCCTCCCGGGCGACCCCGGCACCGAGCACGCCTGGTCGGTCTCGTTCTACCGGCTGGAGGGCGCGCAGGGCCGGGTCCTCGGCGTGGCCATCTCGGTGGTCGACGTCACCGAACGCCACCGGGCCTCGCGGGAGGCCGACCGGGCCCGCCGCCGGCTGGCCCTGATCGCCGACGCGTCGGCCAAGGTGGGCACGACCCTGGAGGTGCGCCGCACCGCCGACGAGCTGGCGGAGGTCACGGTTCCCGAGCTGGCCGACATCACCACCGTGGACGTGCTGGACTCCGTGCTGTCCCTGCGCCGTCTCGGCACCGCGGACAGCGGCCCCGAGCTGTTCCGGGCCCTCGCCGTGAAGGCCGCCTATCCCACGGAGGCGCTCAGGGCGCCCGACCGGACGGGCGAGCTCGCCATGTACGGCGCCGACCGCATCGTCACCCGCTGCGTGCACACCGCCCGGCCGGTCCTCGTGCCGCGGGCCGGACCCGGGGACCTCGCCAGGATCGCCCGCAACGCCGAGGCCGCCGAGCTGCTGGAGCGGGCGGGCGTGCACTCGTACCTGGCGGTGCCGCTGATCGCGCGTGGCGAGGTGCTGGGCACGCTGGGCCTGATCCGGGCCCGCAACCCGCTGCCCTTCGACGAGGACGACGTGGTGCTGGCCTCCGAGCTGGCCTCGCGGGCGGCCGTCAGCATCGACAACGCCCGCTGGTACCAGAGCGTGCGCAACTCCGCCGTCACCCTCCAGCGCAGCCTGCTGCCGGGCAGCCCGCCGCCCCCCGCCGGCCTGGAGATCGCCTCCCGCTACCGTCCCGCGTACGCCTCCAGCGAGGTCGGCGGGGACTGGTACGACGTGATCCGGCTGGCCGACGACAAGACCGCCCTGGTGGTCGGCGACGTCATGGGCAGCGGCATCGACGCGGCCGCCACGATGGGCCGGCTGCGCACGGCCACGTGCGCCTTCGCCGACCTGGACCTCGAACCCTCCCAGGTCCTGCACCACCTCGACCGGATCACCACGGGCCTGGAGCACTACATCGCCACCTGCCTGTACGCCGTGCACGACCCGCGCGACGCCACGTGCCGCATCGCCAACGCCGGGCACCTGCCGCCCGCCCTGGTCCCCGCCGACGGACCCGCCCGGCTGGTGGCCGTGCCCAGCGGCGCGCCCCTCGGCGTCGGCGGCGTGCCCTTCGAGACCGTCACCGTGCCCTTCTCCCCCGGGGACCTGCTGGTGCTGTACACGGACGGGCTCGTGGAGACCCGCCACGACGCCATCGACGAGCGGATGGACGCCCTCGTCGCCCTGCTGGACGGGGCGCAGGACCGGCCCCTGGAGGAGACCTGCGACCTGCTCCTCGACTCGCTGCGGCAGGCGGACGACCTCGACGACGTGGCCCTGCTGATCGCCCGGAGCCTGCCGTGACGCCCGGGCCCAAGCCGCGCAGCGTCGCCGGACAGGTCTTCGCCCTCCAGGCGCTGATCGTGGTGCTGCTGGTCGCCGTCGGCGCGCTGGCGCTCGTCCTCCAGGCCCGGTACGACAGCCAGCGCGACGCCCGCAACCGCACGCTCGCGGTGGCCGAGGCCTTCGCGCACGCGCCCGGGGTCGCCGCCGCGCTGCGGGCCCCCGATCCGACCGCCCTGCTCCAGCCGCGCGCGGAGGCCGTGCGCCGCGCCTCCGGCGTGGACTTCGTCGCCGTCATGAGCGTCGACGGGCTCCGCTACACCGACTCCAGCCCCGAGCTGATCGGGCAGCGCGCCGCCGACGTCGCCCGCGCCGCGGCCGGGGAGTCCTTCACCGAGGTCTTCACCGGGGAGCCCAGCGACGCGGTCCGGGCGGTGGTCCCGGTGCGGAACGCGCAGGGGGTGGTGGTCGGGCTGGTCGGCACGGGCATAGAGGTGCAGAACGTGGCGGACGTGGTGGAGGGCCAGCTGCCCCTGCTGCTGGGCGCCGCCGCGGGCGCGCTGGTCCTGGCCACCGCCGGCGCCGCGCTGGTCAGCCGGCGGCTGCTGCGGCAGACCCGGGGCCTGGGCCCCGTCGAGATGGCCCGGATGAGCGAGCACCACGAGGCGGTGCTGCACGCCGTGCGCGAGGGCGTGCTGATCATCGGGCCGGACCGGCGGCTGCTGCTGGCCAACGACGAGGCGCGCCGGCTGCTGGACCTGCCGCCGGACGCCGAGCAGAAGCACGTGGGCGAGCTGGGGCTGGCCCCCGGCACGGTGGAGCTGCTGGAGTCGGGGCGGGCGGCCACGGACGAGGTGCACCTGGCCGGGGACCGGCTGCTGGCCGTGAACGTCCGGCCCACCACGACGCAGGGCCGGGACTCAGGCTCGGTGATGACCCTGCGCGACACCACCGAGCTGGCGGCGCTCACCGGGCGGGCCGAGGTGGCCGGCGGGCGGCTCCAGCTGCTGTACGAGGCGGGCGTGGGGATCGGGACCACGCTGGACGTGGTGCGGACCTCCGAGGAGCTGTCCGAGGTGGCGGTGCCGCGGTTCGCGGAGTTCGTCACGGTCGAGCTGCTGGACCCGGTGCTGAACGGCGAAGAGCCCTCGGGCTCGTACAGCGAGATGCGCCGCACCGCGCTGCACGGCGTCCGCTCGGACCAGCCGCTGCAGCCCGTGGGCGACCTGATCAGGTTCGTCTCGCCGCGGACCCCGATGTCCCAGGCCCTGGACGGCGGGCACGCGGTGCTGGAGGCGGACCTCACGGCGGCGCACGGCTGGCGCGAGCACGACCCGAAGGGCGCCCAGGAGGCGCTGGAGTACGGCATCACCTCGCTGATCGCGGCCCCGCTCCAGGCCCGGGGCGTGGTGCTGGGGCTGGTGAACTTCTGGCGGACGGACGCGTCGGAGCCCTTCGGTCCTGAGGACCTGTCCTTCGCGGAGGAGCTGGCCGCGCGGGCCGCGGTGTCGATCGACAACGCGCGCCGCTACACGCGGGAGCACACGATGGCCGTGACGCTCCAGCGCAGCCTGCTGCCGAGGGTGCTGCCCGAGCAGAACGCCGTGGACGTGGCGTACCGCTACCTGCCGGCCCAGTCCGGGGTGGGCGGCGACTGGTTCGACGTGATCCCGCTGCCCGGCGCGCGGGTGGCGCTGGTCGTGGGCGACGTGGTGGGGCACGGGCTGCACGCGGCGGCCACCATGGGCCGGCTGCGGACGGCCGTGCACAACTTCTCCACCCTGGACCTGCCGCCCGACGAGTTGCTGGGGCACCTCGACGAGCTGGTCGCCAGGATCGACCAGGACGAGACCCGGGACGGCGTCAGCATCACGGGCGCGACCTGCCTGTACGCGGTCTACGACCCGTCGACCGGGCACTGCGTGATGGCCCGCGCCGGGCACCCGGGCCCCGCGGTGGTCGACCCGGACGGCGCGGTCGAGTTCCCGGAGGTGCCGCCGGGGCTGCCCCTGGGGCTGGGCGGCATGCCGTACGAGTCGGCCGCGATGACGCTGCCCGAGGCGAGCAGCCTGGTGCTGTTCACGGACGGGCTGCTGGAGGACCGCGAGCGGGACCTGGAGAGCGGGCTCGCCCTGTTGCGCGCCTCCCTGGCCCATCCCGGCCGCTCCCCCGAGCAGACCTGTGCGGACGTGCTGCACGCGCTGCTGCCGCCGGAGCCGACGGACGACATCGCCCTGCTGGTGGCGCGGACCCGGCGGCTGGAGGCGGAGCAGGTCGCGGAGTGGGCGGTGCCGTCCGACCCGGCGGCCGTGGGCACGGTGCGGAACGCGGGCGCGCGGCAGCTGGCCGAGTGGGGCCTGGAGGACGTCGCGTTCACCACCGAGCTGATCCTGAGCGAGCTGGTCACCAACGCCATCCGGTACGGCGGCGAGCCGATCCGGGTGCGGCTGCTGCGGGACCGCTCGCTGGTGTGCGAGGTGTCGGACAGCAGCAGCACCTCCCCGCACCTGCGGTACGCGGCCACGACGGACGAGGGCGGGCGCGGACTGTTCCTGGTCGCGCAGTTCGCGGAGCGCTGGGGTACGCGCTACACGCAGCGCGGCAAGGTGATCTGGGCGGAGCTGCCGCTGACCGGGCCGTCACCGGCCGACGGCGGGGCGGGCCCGGAACCGGACCTGGACGCCTTCGAGGGGCTGGCGTGGTGAGCGCCCCCGGGAGCGCCCCCCCGGGGGGCCTCGGGGATCGACCCCGAGAAACGGTCAGGAGGTGTCGCGCACGGCCAGGATGCCGTTGAAGACGCCCACGTAGGCGGTGCCGTCGGGGCCCAGGGTGATCGGGGCCCAGTTGTTGTCGTAGGCGGGGCCGGTGCCGGTCAGGCGCCGCCAGCGGCGCTCCCCGGTGCGGAAGTCGACGGCGGTCAGGTACCAGGCGTCGATGCCCCAGAAGTTGGGCTCCTTCTCGTAGAAGTAGAGCAGTCCGTTGGCGGTGGAGAGCTTCGGCACGGTGGACGGGGAGCGGACGGCGCTCTGCCAGACGGTGTCGCAGCCGCTGCCGTCGGGGCGGACGTCGATGCGGGTGGCGCCGCCGACCACGCTCTTGCCGAGGAGCAGGCTGGTGGGGTTCTCGTAGCCGTAGTTGTTCTCGACGACGAGGCTGTTGCCCCAGCTGATCAGGGAGTTGTCCGAGGTGGAGGCGCCGGGGCCGAAGACCGGCACCTTGCAGACCAGCCGCTCGCCGGCCGGGACGTCCGCCGCGCGCCGGTAGACCAGGACGTTCATCCGGTCGTCGGCGTTGTCGGTGATGGCGACGTAGCCGTCGCCGAACAGGTCCGGCGTGGTGCCCGAACCCTGGTTCACGGAGCCGGGCTTGGTCCCGGTGCCGCGGTCGTAGGTCTCGCGCCACTGCACCTTCGGGGTGCCGTCGGGCGTGGCGGCGAAGCTGTAGAGGGCGTGGTCGGTGACGATCGAGACGCCGTCCGGGCCCACCGAGAAGGAGTTCTGGATCTCCTCGCCGGCCAGCCGGACGGAGCGGACGACGGAGGTGTCGGGGTCGACGGTGCCGACCCGGCCCTGACGGGTGACCCACCAGATGCGGCCGTCCCAGTCGGGCATGACGGAGGTGACGGGGTCGCAGGTGCCGCTGGGCCACAGGTTGGTCCAGCTGACGCAGTCGTGCGGGACGACCGGGGTGAGGTCCCAGTCGTCCTCGACGGTGAACCGCCAGCTGCCGTCGGGGTTCCGGGTGTGGCCGAGGCGCAGGATGTGCTGGCGGGAGTCGGCGAGGACGGCCCGGTCCTGGTCGTCCAGGTAGAAGTAGGCGCCTCCCGAGGTGTCCTTGAAGATCTTGGAGAAGTCGAGGCTGGTGATGGCCTCGACGGTGGAGGACCGCTGCGGCAGCTGGTACTCGGCCAGGGTGGCGAGGGTCCCCGGGTCCAGGAGCTTCACCTTGAACCCGGTGAAGGTGCCGCAGACGGTGACCAGGCGGCCGCCCGAGTCGAAGGTGGCGGTGGCGCACTCGCCGCCGAGCGCGGCGATCTTCTCGCTGCGCACCTCCGGGTTCCTGCCGAGGGGCCCGGACCACGGGTAGGTGGCGCTGCCGGCGGCGTCGGCGTGCATGCCGCTGCGCCCGTTGGGGGCCAGGTGGGGGTGGCGCGGCGGGGCTTCGCCGGGCAGCGGGGCGGGCGTCGCGGGTGCGCCGTCGTACTGGCTGACCAGGCGGTGGCCGGGGGCCTTGGGTATCTCCTCGGCCTGGGCCGGGTGGAGCCCGGACCCGGCCGCGGCCAGCATCAGGGCCGGGACCACGGCGCAGTTCAGCGCTCTTCGGAACATCCGGTCGTTCCTCCTCGTGTGCGTACGGGATCGCGCCGCCGCCCGACGCTAGAACTCGTTGCCTGAGGAATCCATAGGGGTGCCGGATGATTCACGGACGCGCAACAGTTGATCAACAGCGCGTCAACAAGGCGGTCGCTCAGCGGTGTTGAGCGTCCGCGTCCGGTCCGGTCACGGATGGAGGCTGCCCACGACGCCGGCGGTGGCCGTGAGGCCGTCGTGGATGGTGGGCGCCACGCTGCTGCTCGCCAGGTAGAACCCCAGGAGCATGCAGACCAGCGCGTGCGAGAACTTCAGCCCGCCGCTGCGCAGGAAGATCACCGCGAGGATGAGGAGCAGCAGAACGACGGAGATGGAAACGGCCATCACAACCTCCTACGCCGCACGGCCGGTCCGGCTGCGGCAGTCGGGCGCCATGGTGGCGCAGCCGGACGGCCTGACGGGTGACCGACGTGTCCGCCGCACGGGTGGTTGACCGTCCGTGACGGCACGTCAGCCGGCCGGGGCGGCCGCCCCGGTGAGGCCGGCCCAGTCGGCCGTCCGGTCGCACCATCGCTCCAGCAGCACCCCGTCGTGCCCGACGGCGAGGAGTCCGGCGCCGGTCTCGGCCCGGTACTCCTCGACGACGGCGACCAGCGCGGCCGTGGTGGACGCGTCGAGCATGGCGGTCATCTCGTCGCAGACCAGCCAGCGCGGGCGGAGCACCAGGGCCCGGGCGAGGCAGGCCCGTTGCAGCTGGCCGTCGCTGACCTCGTGCGGGCGGCGGGCCAGCAGGTCGGCGCCCAGGCCGACGCGGCGGCTCAACCGGTCCACGGCCTCCGCCACTTCGGAGCGCCGGCCGGTGGCGCGCAGCGGTTCCGCGATCAGGTCGCGCAGCCGCAGGCGGGGGTCGGCGGCGAGCCGGGGCTGCTGGAAGACCACGCCGACGGCGGTGCGCTGCTCGCGCGGCGCCCGGTGCCGCCAGGCGGTGACGGGGGTGCCGTCCAGCACGAGCGTGCCGCGGTCGGGCCGGTGCAGCAGGGCGGCGACGCGGGCGAGGGTGGACTTGCCGCAGCCGCTGGGTCCGCGCAGCCCCAGGGACTCGCCCGGGGCGAGGGTGAGGCTGACGTCCCGCACCGCGGGGGCGTGGCGCGCGTATCCGGCGGTGATGTCCTTCAGCTCAAGCACGGTCTGCCTCCGGCGCGGTGGTGGGCGGGGCGGGGGTGAGGGGGTGGTGGCAGGCCAGGCCGCCGGTGAAGGCCGGGCGTTCGGCGCATGCCGGTCCCGCGGCGGGGCAGCGCGCGGCGAAGGCGCAGCCGGGGGGCAGAGCGCCGAGTTCGGGCGGGGTGCCGGGGATGGGGGTGAACGAGCGCTCGGGAAGGGCCTCCAGCAGGCCCCGCGCGTACGGGTGGCGCGGGCCCGGCGTGCCGAAGAAGGCCTCGGCCGGGGCGAGTTCGACGATCCGGCCCGCGTACATGACGGCGACGGTGTCGGCGATGCGCCGGGCGGCCGCGAGGTCGTGGGTGATCATCAGCAGCGCGCGGTCCGCCTGCCGGGTGTGGGCGCGCAGCTCGTCCACGGTGCGCTCGACCAGTTCGCGGTCGAGGCCGGTGGTGGGCTCGTCGGCCAGCAGCAGGGGCGCGTCGCCGACGAGGGCGAGGGCGGTGGCGGCGCGCTGGGCGAGGCCGCCGGAGAGTTCGTGGGGGTGTCGGTCGAGGTGGCTCGCGGGGAACGCGGCCCGGGCGGCCGCGGCCTCGGTGGCCCCGGCCAGGGCGGCCCGGGGGGTGCGGGTGAGGGCCCGGACGGTTTCGCGGAGCTGGGAGCGGACGGTGCGTACGGCGGTGAGGTGGGCGGCCGGGCTCTGCGGTACGAGTCCGACGCGGCGGCCGCGTACGGTCCGGGCGAGGGTGCGCTCGTCGGCGTCGAGCAGGTCCAGGCCGTCGGCGAGCCGTGCGGATCCGGTGGCCACGGCGTTGCCCGGGAGCAGACCGAGGAGGGCGGAGGCGAGGACGGACTTGCCGCAGCCGCTCTCGCCGACCAGGGCCAGGCACTCGCCGGGCCCGAGGGTGAAGCGGGCGTCCGATACGGCGGCCACCTCCTTGCCGCCGCGCATCCGGAAGCGGACCGAGAGGCCTTCGACGCGGAGGACGGGCGGCGGGGCCGTGGGGGCGGGCGGGGTGTCCGGGCGCCCGGTCGCGTCCGGGGGTGCGAGGTGGTCGGTCACAGGGTGAGCTCCGAGCGGCGCCGCGGGTTCAGCCGGGTGCGCCAGGCGGCCGCCAGCGAGGCGATGGCCAGGGTCGGGACGATCAGGAACAGGCCGGGGAAGAGCGTGGGCCACCAGTCGCCGGCGAGCAGGGAACCGCGCGCGGTCTGCACGAGGTTGCCGAGGCTGGCCTGGTGCGCGGGCAGGCCCAGGCCGAGGAAGGAGAGCGCCGACTCGTGCCACATGGCGTGCGGGACCATCAGCACGGCGGCCAGCCCGGCCTGCGGCAGCACCCCGGGCACCAGGTGGCGCAGGGCCACGCGGAGCCGGGAGGCACCGCCCGAGACGGCGGCGTCGACGAAGGGGCGGGACCGCAGCGAGAGCACCTCGGCACGGACGATCCGGGCGGTCGAGAGCCAGTGGGTGAGCGCGACGGACACCACCACGGGCCACACCCCGGGCCGGAAGAGGGCCACGACGAAGATGCCCAGCAGCAGGTGGGGGACGGCGGCGAAGGTGTCCACCACCCGCATCGCGACCCGGTCGAACCAGCCGCCCAGGGCACCCGCCGCCGCACCGACGGCGGTGCCGACGAGGGTGGCGGCCAGGGCCGCGACCACGCCGACCAGCAGCGAGACGCGCAGCCCGTAGACGCAGCGCAGCAGCAGGTCGCGGCCCAGCTCGTCGGTGCCGAACGGATGGGCCGGGGACGGCGGCAGGAGCTTCGCGGCGAGGTCGACGGCCTGCTGGTCCAGCCGGGCGAGCGGGGGGACCAGCAGCACGGCGAGCACGGCCAGGACGACGATGCCGGCGGAGAGGCCGACGCGGCCGCGGCTACCCATCGAAGCCCACCCTCGGGTCGGCCAGCCCGTACAGCAGGTCGGAGAGCAGGTTGCCCAGCAGCACCGCGGCGGTGGCGAGCACGGTGAGCGCGGCCAGCAGCGGGAAGTCCACGGCGACGGCGGCCTGCACGGTGGCGGCGGCGATGCCGGGCCAGCTGAACACGGTCTCCACGAGCAGCGCACCGGTGATCAGCTCCGGCACCCGGGAGCCGATCAGGGTGAGGACGGGCAGCATCCCGGAGCGCAGGGCGTGCCCGAGGAGGACGGTGCGCTCGGCGAGGCCGCGGGCGCGGGCCCCGCGTACGGGGTCCTCGGCGAGGGCGTCGGCGACGCCCTGGCGTACGTACAGGAAGAACCAGGGCAGCTGGGCGAGGCCCAGGACCAGCGCGGGCAGCACGAGGTGGGTCGCGACCTGGCCGGCGGTGACGGCGTCGCTGCCGGCGTCGGTGAGCCCGCCGGCCGGGAGCACCCCGAGCCGGACCGCGAAGAACCACACGGCGAGCAGGCCCAGCCAGAAGGCGGGGGCGGCTTCGAGGGTGTACGCGGCGGCCGAGACGGTGCGGTCGAGGAGGCCGCCGGGGCGGCGGGCGGCGAGTACGCCGAGGCCGGTGCCGAGGGTCA
Organism: Streptomyces sp. NPDC086023; assembly: GCF_044540325.1. NCBI lineage: Bacteria > Bacillati > Actinomycetota > Actinomycetes > Kitasatosporales > Streptomycetaceae > Streptomyces > Streptomyces sp. NPDC086023. The sequence continues at coordinate 46,667 of NZ_JBITRX010000009.1, read as the reverse complement.
CGGCGACGAGGAAGGCGGTGGCGGCGAGGAGGGCGGACCAGCCGAGGCGTTCGGTGATGACGTCGGCCACGGGCTGGCGCATCACGGCGGAGGCGCCGAGGTCGCCGGTGAGGGCGGAGGTCAGCCAGTCCCACCAGCGGGCGAGGAGGGGCTGGTCGGCGCCGAGGTTGGCGCGCAGCTGGTCGAGGTTCTCCCGGGAGGCGGTGAGGCCGGCGGTGCCGGCGTACGCCTTGACGGGGTCGAAGGGGGAGGCCGCGGCGGCGGCGAAGACGCCGAGGGTGACGGCGAGCAGGACGGGGGCGGCGGACAGCGCCCGCCGCCCGGTCATCCGTGCCATGGGCCCCCAGGGGAGGCGGCGGGTCACTCCGCGGGCTTCCAGTCCTCGATGTTCCACCAGGGGCCGGAGGCCAGGCCGTGGTCGTGCGGCTCGACCTGGGTGGTCAGCTTCCCCCAGGAGTCGCCCATCACGTAGAGGTGGTCGATGTGGGTGAGGAAGGTGTAGCCCGGGTTCTTGACGAGTTCGCGCTGGACGGTGTCGTACGCGGCCTTGCGGACGGTGTGGTCGCCGCTGCGGCGGCCCTGCTCCAGGGCCTTGTCGACCGCCGGGTTGGCGTACCAGGCCATGTTGTTGAAGCCCTCGCCCGCGGCGGCGGAGTCGAGCAGCAGGTACTGGTCGAAGTCGGGGTCGGCGGGTGATCCGCCGCCGGCGAGGACGGCCTCCTGCTTCATGCGGGGCTCGATGGCCTCCCAGGTGCCGGCCTCGGTCCTGACCTCGATGCCGACCTTCTTGGCGTCGGAGGCGTACGTGAGGGCGTGCTCCTGGCGGAGCTTGTCGCCGGAGAGGTACCACAGCGGGAAGGAGGCACGGACGCCGTCCCTGGCGCGAATGCCGTCGGGGCCGGGCTTCCAGCCGGCCGCGTCGAGGATCCGCCGCGCCTTGGCCGGGTCGTGGGCGCGTTCGGTGCCGGCGGCGAACCAGGGGCTGTCGGTCGGGACCGGGCCGTAGGCGGGCCTGCCGGCGCCTTCGAGGATCCGGTCGACCATCACCGTGCGGTCGACGGCGACGTCCAGGGCCTGGCGGACCGCCACGTCACCGGTCACCTTGTGGTGCGACGGCAGGGTGACGTTGCGGAAGTCGAAGGACTTGGCCGCGTAGGTGGTCCGGCCCTCGCCGCCCTTGAAGCCGCGGGCGAGGTTGGGCGGCAGGACGGCGCCGTCCAGTTCGCCGGAGCGCAGGCGGGTGGCGCGTACGTCGTCGTCCTTGATGACCGCCATGGTGAACCTCTTGACCGCCGGTTCGCCGCCCCAGTAGCCGGGGTTGGCCCTGAAGCTCAGCTTCTCGCCCTTGGACCAGGCGGTCAGCACGTACGGTCCGGTGCCGACGGGCCTGGTGGTGAACTCGCCGGTGTTGACGTCCTGGTGGCCCGCGACGTGCTCGGGGGCGATGGGCAGCACGGTCCGCTCGGCGAACGGGGCGTAGGGGTACTTGAGGGTGAAGACGACGGTGGTGGCACCCTTGGCCTCGACCCGGGCCAGGGCGTCGAGTTCGCTCCGGGAGGGGTTGTTGGTCTTCGGGTCGAGGATGGTCCGGTAGGTGAAGACCACGTCCTTGGCGGTGAAGGGCCTGCCGTCGCTGAACTTCACGCCCTGCCGCAGCCGGTAGGTGTAGGTGAGGCCGTCCGGGGACACCTCGGGCAGGGCGGCCGCCAGCGCGGGCCGAAGCCTCATGTCCGCGTCGTGCGTGAGCAGCCCGTCGAAGATCTTCGAGTTGCCGTCCTTGCCGTAGCCGAGGAGCGGGCTGAGGGTCTCCGGTTCGTTGGCGATGCCGACGACGACGGAGTCGGCCGTCCGGTCCCCCGCCGCAGCGCCCCCTGCGCCGGGCGCGGAACACGCCGCCGCGCTCGTGACGAGTGCGGCGGCCAGCGTGGTCGCGGCCAGTCCCCGTGCCGTTCGGGCGGTCATCCGGTGCACATCCCTGCTCTACTGAAGATCAAAAGTTATTGCGATCCAGTCGCAATAAGAGGTTATCAATCCCCGTTCTTGAGGCTCACCCGCCCCCTGTGCCATATATGTCTAGACCTTTGAGTCCAGACTCCGGCCCGGCCGGGGAAGGAGGGGCCGTGCGACGAGCCGCCGCCCCGGCCGTGTTGCTCTGCTGCCTGCTGACCGCCTGCGGGGGACCGGACCGGGACGCCGAGCCCCCGCCCGCACCCGCCGGCCTGACCGCCGAGTCGGGCAGCGCCACCTCCGCCCACGTGATGTGGGAACCGGCCGCCCCGGCCGACGGGGTCACCCGCTACCAGCTGTTCCGCGACGGCGCTCTGCTCCGCGAACTCCCCGCCGACAAGCGGATGGTGGACGTCGAGGGGCTGGCCCCCGGCACCGCCTACGCATTCGCGGTACGGGCCGCCGACGCGGCGGGCAACCTCTCCCCCCTCACCGCCCCGGCTCGAATCACCACCGCCGCCGGCACGAAGGACACCCGGCCCCCGGCCGCCCCGGCCCGCCTCACCGCCCGCCCCGAGGGCGCCCGCGCGGCCGTGCTCTCCTGGCCGCGGGCCACCGACGACACCGGTGTCACCGCGTACGACGTCTACCAGGGCGGCGTACGGATCCACACCGTCCCCGCCCGCGAGACCACCACCCGCCTCACCGGCCTGCGCCCCGCCACCGCCTACCGCTTCACGGTCCGCGCCCGCGACGCCGCCGACAACTCGTCCCCCGACAGCCCGGCCGCACCCCTCACCACAGCCGGCGCGCCCGACACCGGCGGCACCGCCCCGACGGAGTTCGCCGTCGCCGCGGAACCGGGGACCGTGGAGCTGTCCTGGACGGCCCCGGAGACCGGCGAACCGGTCACCGCGTACCAGCTGTACGTCAACGGACGCGCCACCACCGTCCTGCAGTTCGGCGCCGAGGCCGTGCCCGCCGGCCGGGTGGTGCACCGCCTGGCCACCGCCGAACCGGCCGGCACGGTGTGGACGCTGAAGCTGCGGGCCCGGCTGCCCGACGGCACCTGGGGGCGGTTCTCCGAGGAGCGGAACGTCACCCTGGTCCCGCCCACGCCAAACCCGTAGGCCGGACGCCAATCAGGGTCCGATCCGGGCACCCGGTTGGCGACTATTCGATCAACAATGATCAATAGGGCTTGTGCGACCGGCCCTCTGGGACAGAATCTGGCGCCGTGCAGGGGAACGTGCCGTCGGAGACGGCGAGCTTTGTGGGGCGTCGGGACGAACTCGAAAGGCTGGGGGGCCTGCTGCGGGACCGTCGGCTGATCACGCTGACCGGGGTCGGCGGCGTCGGGAAGTCGCGGCTCGCGCTGCGCGCCGTGCGCGCCGCCCGCGGCGCCTACCCGGACGGCGCCTGGTGGGTGGACCTCTCCCCGCTGCGCGACCCCGGACTGCTCCCGGCCACCGTCGCCCACGCCTTCGGGCTCACCGAGCACTCCGGCCGCACCCCCGACGAGGACCTCTGCGCCTGGCTCGCCGACAAGCGGCTGCTGCTCGTGCTCGACACCTGCGAGCACGTCGTCGAGGCCTGCCGCCACCTGGTCGGCGAACTCCTCCAGGCCGCACCGGGCCTCACCGTGGTGGCCACCAGCCGCCAGCCGCTGGGCTGTTACGGCGAGACGGTGAACGAGGTGCGCCCGCTGCCCGCGGAGGGCGCCGACAGCGACGCCCTCACCCTCTTCCGGCACCGCGCCCTCGCCGCCACCCCGCAGGCCTGCCACGCCTTCGCGGACCCCGGCCGGACCGCCACCGCAGCCGAGGTCTGCCGCCGCCTCGACGGCATCCCGCTCGCTCTCGAACTCGCCGGCGCCCGGCTGCGGTCGTGGACCCTGGAGCAGATGGCGGAACGCCTGGACGCCCGCTTCGAGGTGCTGTCCGCCACCCGCGCCACGCAGCTCCCCCGCCACCAGACCATGCGCACCGCCATCGGCTGGAGCCACGAGCTGTGCGAGCCGCTGGAACGGCTGCTGTGGGCCCGGCTCTCGGTCTTCGCCGGCGACTTCGACCTGGCCGCCGCCCGCGCCGTCTGCTCCGGCGGCCCGCTCCCCGCCGCCCGGATCGAGGGGCTGCTCGCCGGGCTGGCCGGCAAGTCGGTGGTGCGCCGCACCGTCGAGGGCGCCCGCGAGCGGTACCGGATGCTCGACACCATCCGCGAGTACGGCCGCCAGTGGCTCGCCGAGCTCGGCGAGGAGCGCACCGTCGCCGACCGCCACGCCCACTGGTACGCCGCCCTGTCCCGGCAGGCCGACGCCGGCTGGCTGGGACCGGAGCAGCTGGACTGGTACCGGCGGATCAGCGCGGCCCACATGGAGCTGCGCAGCGCGCTGGAGCACCTGCTGGACACGGACCCCGTCACCGCCCTGGAGATGGCCGGGCACCTGTGGTTCTTCTGGTTCTGCTGCGGGCACCTGGGCGAGGGGCGCGCCTTCCTGGAGCGGGCGCTGGCGACCGCACCCGCGGAGGGGCGGTCCTACGTCCAGGGGCTGTGGGCGGTGGGGCTGACCGCGCTGCTCCAGGGCGACCTGGTGAGCAGCCTGGCCTGGGGCGAGGACTGCCTGCGGGCGGCCGCCGTGCTGGGGGACGCCGAGGCCCGGCTGCGGGCGGCGTACCTGGTGGGGGTCTCGGTGCTGATGCCGGGGGACCCGGCCGGGGCGCTGGAGTTCACCAGTGCGCGGGCGCGGGCGGCGCACGCCGGGCCCGCCGAGGGGGCCGGGGCGCTGCTGTGCCGGCTCGCCGCCTCGTACGCGCTGTGCGGCCTCGGCCGCTTCGAGGAGGCGACGGCGGAGGCCACCGGGCTGCGGGAGGCCTGCGAGCGGCTGGGCGACCGCTGGCTGCGGGCGTTCGCGGACTACATCCTCGCGGTGGCGGCGCTCGGCCTGGACCGGCCGGGCGAGGCCGCGCGGCACGTGCGGGCGGCGCTGTCCGGCAAGCGGCTGCTGCACGACAGCTTCGGCATCGCCATCGGCCTCGACCTGCTGGCGGCGGCCGTGGCGGCGGAGGGCGACGGAGAGCTGGCGGCGCGGCTGCTGGGCACCGGGCACGCCTGGTGGCGCGTCGTCGGCCGGCCGCAGATGGGCTCGCCCTCGCTGCGGGCGGTGCGGGACGCGGGTGAGCGGCAGGCACGCGAGGCGATCGGGGACGAGGCGTACGAGCGGGCGTTCCGCGGCGGCGCGGAGACCGTGCCGCACACCGGCTGAGTCCGGGGCCCCGGCGGGCGGCCGGGTCCTGGGGTGATGCGTGTTGCGTCCCCCGCCGGGCGGGCGGGGGACTCCGGGCTCCCGTCAGTACGGGAGGGGTCTGCCCGACGGTGTGCGCAGGTCCAGGTCTCGGGGCGCGGGCTTGGGGGCGGGTTTGCGTATCCGGGTCTGGCGCATGGGATCTCCCTTTCGGCACAGACGGGGGGGTCTTGGGGGATGGCGGGCGTTGGCCGGCTCAGACGAGGGCCGGACGGCGCGGCTGTACCGCGCTGCCGTCGGGGAGCTGTTCTCCGGTGTCGTCGAAGAGGACGACGCCGTTGCAGAGCAGGCTCCAGCCCTGTTCCGGATGGAAGGCCACGGTGCGGGCCGCGTCGCGGTCGGCACTGTCGGCACTCGGACAGGGTGGCTGGTGGTTACACATGGCGCACCTCCTCGCTCTGTGGCGGCGGAGGGCCGGGTGGTCAGTGCGGGCCTGGCCGCCATCCACGGTGGCGAGGAGTATTACTGATCAGCGGTGCCGGACGGAACCCGTATTCGGCGTTCATCTCACGGACCGGATGGAGTTTTACGATCGGTTCATGTCCCTTATCCGGATTGTGCGCACCGCCCATGTGCCGCCCGCGGAAGCGTGGCTGCGCGTCACCGACTGGCCACGCCACGGTGCGCAGATGCCCCTCACACGGATCGTGACGGAGACGGCGCCGCCCACCCGGGAGGGCACGGTGTTCACCGCGCGCACCGGGGTGGGCAGGCTGGCGTTCGACGACCCCATGGAGGTGGTCGCCTGGGCACCGCCGGCGGACGGGGCGGCGGGGCGCTGCCGGCTGGTGAAGCGCGGGCGCGTGGTGCTGGGCTGGGCGGAGATCGAGGTGCGTCCGGCCCGGGACGGGGGCGGGGGCGCCGAGGTGGTGTGGCTGGAGGAGGTACGGCTGCGGGGCGTCCCGCGCCTGCTGGACGCCCCGGTGGCCCTGGCCGGCCGGGCGCTCTTCGGCAGGGCCCTCGACCGCCTGCTGGAGGGCACGGGTCCGACACCCTGACCGACCTGGGGCCCGGGTGCCCGGGGCGCAGCCCCGGTGAACGGGAGAAGGGCGGGGTGGGGCAGGCCCCGCAGGGCTCGGCCCGCCCCGGGACAGGCCCGCCCCGCCCACGACCGCCCCGCCCACGACCGCCCCGCGCCGCGCCGCGCTAGCGGATCGGCATCCCCGAGAGGGTGCGGGCGATGACCAGACGCTGGATCTCGCTGGTGCCCTCGAAGATCGTGTAGATCGCGCTGTCGCGGTGCATGCGCTCGACCGGGTACTCGCGGGTGTAGCCGTTGCCCCCGAGGATCTGGACCGCCTGTGCAGTGACCTTCTTGGAAACCTCGCTCGCGAAGAGCTTGGACATCGAGCCCTCGGCCGAGGTGAACGGCTTGCCGGCGGTCGCCATCCACGAGGCGCGCCACACCAGCAGGCGGGCGGCGTCGATCTGGGTGCGCATGTCGGCGAGCTGGAAGGCGACGCCCTGGTTGTCGATGATCGGGCGGCCGAACTGGGTGCGGGTCCTGGCGTAGTCGAGCGCGACCTCGTACGCCGCCCGGGCGGTGCCGACGGCCATGGCGCCCACGGCGGGACGGGAGGCCTCGAAGGTGGCCATCGCGGCGTTCTTCACCCTCCCCCAGCCACCGCTGGGAGGTGTCCCCACGCCCTCGGCCCTGGCGCGCTCCCGGGCCCGGGCGAGGCGCTCGTCGAGCTTCTCCTTGCCACCGAGCAGGCAGGAGCCGGGGACGCGGACGTCCTCCAGGACGACCTCGGCGGTGTGGGAGGCGCGGATGCCGTGCTTCTTGAACTTCTGGCCCTGGGAGAGGCCCGGGGTGCCGGGCGGGACGATGAAGGAGGCGTGGCCCTTGGTGCCCAGCTCGGGGTCGACCACGGCGACGACGATGTGGACGTTGGCGATGCCGCCGTTGGTGGCCCAGGTCTTGGTGCCGTTGAGCACCCACTCGTCCTTGGCCTGGTCGTAGACGGCGCGGGTGCGCATGGAGCCCACGTCGGAGCCGGCGTCGGGCTCGGAGGAGCAGAAGGCCGCCACCTTGACGTCGTCGGGGGTGCCGTACATCTGCGGGATCCAGGTGCCGATCTGCTCCTCGGTGCCGTTGGCGACGACTCCGATGGCCGCGAGGCCGGTGCCGACGATCGACAGCGCGATGCCCGCGTCGCCCCAGAAGAGCTCCTCCATGGCCATCGGGATGCCGAGGCCGGTGGGGTCGAAGAACTGCTGGGCGTAGAAGTCGAGGGAGTAGATGCCGACCTTGGCGGCCTCCTGGATCACCGGCCAGGGGGTCTCCTCGCGCTCGTCCCACTCGGCGGCGGCGGGGCGGATCACATCGGCGGCGAAGCCGTGGAGCCAGTCGCGTACCTCCTTCTGGTCGTCGTTGAGCTCCATGGTGAACTCCGCCATGTCCCCTCCTGGCTGTACGCTCGGACCGGGCCGTGCCCTTACTTCCGGTAACCGCACGGCGACAAGGCCTGTTACCGGCGGTAACAGCAGTCTGTTACTCGCCAGTAGGACCTGTCAACCACCAGCGCCGATTCGGCTCCGGGACCGATCCTGGTGTTACGTTGCGCCTGCGTCACGCAATTCGTACGGGCGGGGAGATATACGCGTCATGGAGACCACCCAGCAGGCCGAACAGGCCGACCACCAGGCGGCGGCCGAGCGCAGGCGTCGGGAGCTGCTCGAAGCGGCCGACCGCGTCGTGCTGCGGGAGGGCCCCAAGGCCTCCATGAACGCCATCGCCGCCGAGGCGGGCATCACCAAGCCCATCCTCTACCGGCACTTCGGCGACAAGGCCGGCCTGTACCAGGCCCTGGCCGTCCGGCACACCGACGCGCTGCTGGACTCGCTGCGGGCCGCGCTGGACGCACCGACCGAGCGGCGCCGCCGGGTCGAGGCCACCCTCGACACCTACCTGGCCGCCATCGAGGCGCGCCCGCAGGTCTACCGCTTCCTGATGCACCCGGCCGAGGACTCCCACGCGGGCGAGCGCGGCTTCGACGTGGGCCTGCACTCGGCTCCCCTGCTGCGGCGGCTCGGCGAGGAGCTCGCCCAGGTCGTCGCGGAGCGGGTCGACCTGGGACCGGGGGGCGAGCAGCTGGCGCGCATCTGGGGCCACGGCATCGTGGGCATGATGCACGCGGCCGGCGACTGGTGGCTCGGCGAGCGCCCCTGCGGCCGCGCGGAGCTGGTCTCGGGCCTCACCGACCTGCTGTGGGGCCGCCTGTCCACGGCCGGCGACCGGGCGGACGGCCCGGGCTTCTGAACGCACCGCCCGGGGCCGGCGGGCCCGAACTCCCCGGCGCCGGATTCCGGCGGGGCCGGGGACTCCCGGCCCCGCCCCCGCCGGGCCCCGGGGCACCCTGCGCCGCGGCGCCTCAGGCGCGGCCCCAGGGCGCCCGGGCGATCTGCCGGCGCAGCCGGCGGGCCCGGAAGCCGGTGACGCGGTCCGCGTACACCGTGCCGTCGAGGTGGTCGCACTCGTGCTGCAGGCAGCGGGCGAAGAACCCGGTGCCCGCCACCCGGACCGGCCGGCCGTCGGTGGTGACCCCCTCGACGACGGCGTGGTCGAAGCGGACCGTCCCGGCCTCCAGGCCGGGCAGGGACAGGCAGCCCTCCGGGCCGCGCAGCTCGATCCCGCCCGTCTCGACCAGCCGGGGGTTGACGACGTGCCCCACGTGCCGCACATCATCGTCGTCGGGGCAGTCGTAGACGAACACCCGCTGGGAGACACCGATCTGATTGGCCGCGAGCCCCACGCCCTGGGCGGCGTACATCGTGGCGAACATGTCCTCGACCAGCCGGTCGAGGGCGGGGCCGAACTCGGTGACCTCCGCGCACGCGGAGTGGAGCACCGGATCGCCCAGCAGGCTCATGGTGCGGACGAGACCGGACGTGCCGGGGATCGGGCGCTGTCGCATGGCCGTAAGGGTACGTCGGGCGAATATATGAGGGATCCACAAGGGCGCCTGGTCGGGGCCCTGGCCGGATCTGGATAGGCTGAGCCCGGACCGACGCAAGGAGGAGCAGGGACGATGGCAGGCAACACGGAGCCGCTTTCGCCGCGGGCCAAGCTGGCCGTGACGGCGGGCAAGGCCGCGGCGGCGGTGTCGCGGGCCGCGGGGCGGGGCAGCGGATCGGTGATCGGAGGCAGGGTCGCCCTCAAGCTCGACCCCGATCTGCTGGGACGGCTGGCGCAGCACCTCGACGTCGTCCTCGTCTCGGCGACGAACGGCAAGACCACGACGACCCGGCTGATCGCGGAGGCCCTGCGGGCCAGCGGCCCGGTCGTCTCCAACGCGCTCGGCGCGAACATGCCCGCGGGCATCACCTCCGCCCTGGCGGGCGGCTCGGACGCCAAGTACGGCGTCATCGAGGTGGACGAGAAGTACCTGGCCGGTGTGGCCAAGGACACCACGCCCAAGGCGATCGCGCTGCTGAACCTCTCGCGCGACCAGCTCGACCGCGCCGCCGAGACCCGCATGCTGGCGGAGAAGTGGCGCGAGGGCCTGGCCGGCACCAAGGCCGTGGTCGTGGCCAACGCCGACGACCCGCTGATCGTGTGGGCCGCCTCCTCCTCCCCCAACGTGGTGTGGGTGGCCGCCGGCCAGGAGTGGAAGGACGACGCCTGGTCGTGCCCCTCCTGCGGCGGCGTGATGCAGCGCCCGGGCGACGACTGGTTCTGCGGCGAGTGCGGCTTCCGCCGCCCGACCCCGAGCTGGGCCCTCAGCGGCGACCACGTACTCGACCCGCACGGCAGCGCCTGGCCCATCCACCTCCAGCTGCCGGGCCGCGCGAACAAGTCCAACGCCGCCACCTCGGCCGCCGTCGCCGCCGTCTTCGGCGTCCCGCCGCAGGTCGCGCTGGAGCGCATGTACCAGGTGCAGGCCGTGGCAGGCCGCTACGACGTGGTCGAGTTCCTGGGCCGGCAGGTGCGCCTACTGCTCGCGAAGAACCCCGCGGGCTGGCTCGAAACGTTTTCCCTCATCGACCCGCCGCCGACGCCGGTGATCCTCTCGGTGAACGCGCGCGGCGCCGACGGCACCGACACCTCCTGGCTGTGGGACGTGGACTACGGACGCCTGGCCGGCCACCCGATCTTCGTGATCGGCGACCGCAAGCTGGACCTCGCGGTGCGCCTGGAGGTCGCGGGCGTGGACTTCCGGGTCTGCGAGACCCTCGACGAGGCCGTGCAGCTCGCGCCGCCCGGACAGATCGAGCTCATCGCGAACTACACCGCCTTCCAGGACGTCCGCCGCCGCGTCGGCAACTAGCACCCTCAAGGACACATGAGCATGAGCGACAACAGCCTGCGTCTGGTGTGGGTCTACCCGGACCTGCTCAGCACGTACGGAGACCAGGGCAACGCCCTCGTCGTCGAGCGCCGCGCCCGCCAGCGGGGCCTGGACGTCCAGCGCCTCGACGTGCGCAGCGACCAGCCGGTGCCCACCTCCGGTGACATCTACCTGATCGGCGGCGGCGAGGACCGGCCCCAGCGGCTGGCCGCCGAGCGGCTGCTGCGCGACGGCGGCCTCCAGCGCGCGGTGTCCAACGGCGCGATCGTCTTCTCGGTGTGCGCCGGGTACCAGATCCTGGGCCAGGAGTTCGTCAACGACCAGGGCCAGCGCCAGGAGGGCCTCGGCCTGCTCGACGTGGTCACGGTGCGCGGCGAGGGCGAGCGGTGCGTCGGCGACGTCCTCGCGGACATCGACCCGAACCTGAACCTCCCGCAGCTCACCGGCTTCGAGAACCACCAGGGCGTCACGCACCTCGGCCCGACCGCCCGCCCGTTCGCCCAGGTCCGCCTGGGCCGCGGCAACGGCACCGGGGACGGCACCGAGGGCGCGTACAACGACACCGTCTTCGGCACGTACATGCACGGCCCCGTGATGGCCCGCAACCCGCAGATCGCGGACCTGCTGCTCAAGCTGGCCCTCGACGTGAACGCGCTGCCGCCGGTCGACGACCGCTGGTACGAGGCGCTGCGCGCCGAGCGCATCGCGGCGGCCACGCAGCCTGCCTGACCTGCCGGGCGGCCCGCCCGGACGCGACACGGCCCGACGGCCGGGACACCTCCTGGAGGGGTCCCGGCCGTCGGTCGTTTCCCCCCAATTCGGGCGCTCTTCTGGGCACCTCGACGCTCGTCGGAGTTTCCTCCACATACACCTGCCCGGAATCTGGAGCATGGTTCAGTCCAGCGCCGATCCGCTTGTAGGGTGGCGGTAGTTCCAACCGGACGACGTGGTCCGGTCGTCGGCCCACGTTGCAAAGGTTTTTCCTGCCATGCGCATTGGTGTGCTCACTTCCGGCGGCGACTGCCCCGGCCTGAACGCCGTCATCCGCTCCGTCGTCCACCGCGCCGTCGTCGACCACGGCGACGAGGTCATCGGCTTCCACGACGGCTGGAAGGGCCTGCTGGAGGGCGACCACCGCAAGCTGGACCTGGACGCCGTCGCCGGCATCCTGGCCCGCGGCGGAACGATCCTCGGCTCCTCCCGGGTCCAGCCCGCGCACCTGCGCGACGGCGTGGAGCGCGCCCGCGGGCACGTCGCGGACCTCGGTCTGGACGCCATCATCCCGATCGGCGGCGAGGGCACCCTCAAGGCGGCCAACCTGCTCTCGCAGGCCGGACTGCCCATCGTCGGCGTGCCGAAGACCATCGACAACGACATCTCCTCGACCGACGTCACCTTCGGCTTCGACACCGCCGTGGGCGTGGCCACCGAGGCACTCGACCGCCTGAAGACCACCGCCGAATCCCACCAGCGGGTCATGGTCGTCGAGGTGATGGGCCGCCACACCGGCTGGATCGCCCTGCACTCGGGCATGGCCGCGGGCGCCCACGCCATCGTCGTGCCGGAGCGGCCCTTCGACATCGAGGAGCTCACGAAGATCGTCGGCGAGCGCTTCTCCGCCGGGAAGCGGTTCGCGATCGTCGTCGTCGCCGAGGGCGCCAAGCCGCTGGAGGGCACGATGGAGTTCGCGTCGGGCGGTACGGACATCTACGGCCACGAGCGCTTCGCGGGCATCGGCAACATCCTCGCCGTCGAGCTGGAGCGCCGCCTGGGCAAGGAGGCGCGGCCGGTCATCCTGGGCCACGTGCAGCGCGGCGGCACGCCCACCGCGTACGACCGGGTGCTCGCCACCCGCTTCGGCTGGCACGCGGTGGAGGCCGCGCACCGCGGCGAGTTCGGCATGCTGACCGCCCTGCGCGGCACCGAGATCGAGATGGTGCCGCTGGCGGACGCGACGGCCGCGCTGAAGACCGTCCCGGCCGAACGGTACGCCGAGGCGCAGAACGTACTGTGATGTGATCAATCCGTACAGACCCGCCCCCGGCCGCTTCGGCGTCCGGGGGCGGGTCTAGTGTGGTGGGGCACCACAGGCACCACCACACGGGGCCCCACGAGGGCCCACCTCCAGGAGTGAACACATGGACCACAGCGGGCACGGCATGGACGGCATGACCATGGACCTCCCGCCGTTCACCCTGGGGCGGGGGCTGGAGTTCTCCTCCGACCCCTTCTTCCTGATCGCGTGTCTCCTGGGGCTCGGCCTCTACGGGTGGGGCGTGCTGCGGCTGCGCCGCCGCGGGGACGCCTGGCCGGCGGGCCGCACGGTCGCGTGGGCGGCCGGCGTGCTGAGCGTGGCGCTGGTGATGAACACCATGCTGAACGACTACGGCATGGTGATGTTCAGCGTCCACATGGTGCAGCACATGGTCATCTCGATGCTGTCGCCGATCCTGCTGCTGCTGGGCGCGCCGATGACGCTGGCGCTGCGGGCGCTGCCGCCGGCGGGGCGGGGCCGCAAGGGGCCGCGCGAGCTGCTGCTGATGCTGCTGCACAGCCGGTACATGCGGGTGATCACCCACCCCGTGTTCACGATCCCGATGTTCATCGCCTCGCTGTACGGCCTGTACTTCACGCCGCTGTTCGACTTCCTGATGGGCAGCAGGGCCGGGCACATCGCGATGATGGTGCACTTCCTGATGGTGGGCCTGGTGTTCTTCTGGCCGATCATGGGCGTGGACCCGGGCCCGCACCGGCCCGGCTACATCATGCGGATGCTGGAGCTGTTCGCCGGCATGCCGTTCCACGCCTTCTTCGGCATCGCGCTGATGATGGCGAGCGAGCCGATGGTCGGTACGTACGCGAACCCGCCGGCCTCCCTCGGCATCGAGGCCCTGTCCGACCAGACCGCGGCCGGCGGCATCGCCTGGGCGTTCAGCGAGATCCCCTCGGTGCTGGTGCTGATCGCGCTGATCTTCCAGTGGTACCGCTCGGAGCAGCGCCAGGCCAAGCGGGCCGACCGCGCCGCCGACCGGGACGGCGACAAGGAGCTGGAGGCGTACAACGCGTACCTCGCCTCGCTCCAGGCGCGCGGCCGCTGACGGCACCCGGTGGGCCGGCGGCCCGGCCGGAGGGCCGCGTCGGTGGCGCTTCCGGCGGTCCAGGCCCCACGATGGGGGTATGTCCGGATCCTTGAAGGCGATGGCCGTGCTCCTCGTGGGGGCCCTCGTGGTGATCTCCGCCTACTCGGCCACCATCGGCAGCAACGGGTGGCTCTGGTTCGCGTGGATCGTCCTGGCGCTCCTGACGGCGGGCGTGGCCGCCTCCCGCAGCTCCTGACCTCGCGCCCCCGCCCCGGCCGGCCACCGGCGGGTGCCACCCCGTGTCGCCGGGTGCTTACCCTGCGCGGTCCCCGCTCTTAGAGTGGTCGCTTCCGGGCCGTTAGGGGGCTACCGCGTGTTCTACCACCTGCTCAAGCACGTGCTGCTGGGGCCGCTGCTGCGGCTGCTGTTCCGTCCGCGCATCGAGGGACTGGAGAACATCCCGGAGGAGGGTGCGGCGATCGTCGCGGGCAACCACCTGTCGTTCTCCGACCACTTCCTGATGCCCGCGATCCTCAAGCGCCGGATCACGTTCCTGGCCAAGGCCGAGTACTTCACGGGCCCCGGGGTCAAGGGCCGGCTGACTGCGGCGTTCTTCCGCAGCGCGGGGCAGATCCCGGTGGACCGGTCGGGCAAGGAGGCCGGGCAGGCCGCTCTCCGCGAAGGACTGGGGGTGCTGGCCAGGGGCGAGTTGCTGGGGATCTACCCCGAGGGCACGCGCTCGCACGACGGGCGGCTGTACAAGGGGAAGGTCGGGGTGGCCGCGATGGCCCTCACGGCGGGGGTGCCGGTGATCCCCTGCGCGATGGTCGGCACCTTCGAGATCCAGCCGCCCGGCCAGGTGGTGCCGCGGATCCGGCGGGTCACCATCCGGTTCGGGGAGCCGCTGGACTTCTCCCGGTACGCCGGGATGGAGGGCGAGAAGGCGGTGCTGCGGGCGGTCACCGACGAGATCATGTACGCGATCCTGGGCCTGTCGGGGCAGGAGTACGTCGACCGGTACGCGACCGTCGTCAAGGCCGAGGCCGAGGAAGCGAAGAAGGCCCAGCGCAGGTCGCGCTGAGCCTTCCTCACCGTTGACGGACTGCCGGGCATCCGGGATGCGGATGCCCGGGTCCGGATTCTGTACTAGCGGACGGCCGGCAGGTCGGCGCCGGCCAGGGCCTTGGCCTCGGCGCGGGCCTTGGCGGCGGTGGGGACCACCGGGGCGGCGTGCGGGGCGCAGGTCACGTCACGCACGTCGATCTTGCCGTTGAGCAGGTAGTCGTCCACGCGGCTGTTGATGCAGGGGTTCACCAGACCGGTGACACCGTGCGAGCCGGCACCCTTCTCGGTGATCAGGCGCGAGCCGGCGAGGCGCTTGTGCAGCTCGACGGCACCCTCGTACGGGGTGGCCGCGTCACGGGTGGACTGGACGATCAGGACGGCCGGGAGACCGCTGTTGACCTTCACCTCGACCGGGGTGGACTGCTTGGCGCCCCAGGTGGCGCAGGGGAGGTTCATCCAGGCGTTCGCCCAGGTCATGAACGGGTAGTCCTTGTGGAGCTTGGTGTTGTCGCGGTTCCAGACGCTCCAGGCGGTGGGCCACTTGGCGTCGGCGCACTCGACGGCGGTGTAGACGGCGTTGCCGTTCTCCGCGGCCTTGTTGCCGGCGATGTCCGTCATGTCCGCGGCGGCCGCGTCGATGAGGCCCTGCTTGTTGCCCGCCACGTAGTCGGCCCAGGTCTGGGCGACCGGCACCCAGGCGGAGTCGTAGTACGGGGCGCTCTGGAAGAAGCCGATCAGCTCGGCCGGACCGACCTTGCCGCCGAGAGGGGCCTTCTTGGCCTCGGCGCGGAGCTTCAGCCACTGCGCCTCGACCTTGGCGGAGGTGTCGCCGAGGTGGAAGGTGGCGTCGTTCTTCGCGACCCACTTCTTCCAGTCGTTCCAGCGCATCTGGAAGGCGACGTCCTGGTCCAGGTTGGCCTGGTACCAGATCTTCTCCTTCGACGGGTTCACGACGCTGTCGACGATCATGCGGCGCACGTGCGTCGGGAACAGCTCCGCGTAGACGGCGCCGATGTAGGTGCCGTACGAGACGCCGAGGAAGTTGAGCTTCTTCTCGCCGAGGGCGGCGCGGATCACGTCGATGTCGCGCGCGGTGTTCGGCGTGGTCATGTGCGGCAGCATCCAGCCGCTGCGCTCCTTGCAGCCGTCCGCGTACTCGGCGGCGAGCTTGCGCTGGGCGCGCTTGTCGGCCTCGGTGTCCGGGACCGGGTCCATCTTCGGGCCCTTGACGAACTCCTGCGGGTCGATGCAGGAGATCGGGGTGGAGTGGCCCACTCCGCGCGGGTCGAAGCCCACGAAGTCGTACGCCTTCGAGGTGTTCACCCACAGCGGGGCCTTGGTGGTCACGCGGCGCGGGAAGCGCATGCCGGAACCGCCGGGGCCGCCGGGGTTGTAGAGGAGGGCACCCTGGCGCTCGGCCTTGGTGCCGGTGTTGCCGATGCGGTCGACGGCGAGCTCGATCTGCTTGCCGTACGGCTTGGTGTAGTCCAGCGGGACCTTGACGAAGCCGCACTGGATCGGGGCCTCGAAGCCCCAGTCGGCCGGACAGGCCTTCCAGTCGATGCCCTTGCGGGCGGCGCGGGCGGCGGCGATCGCCGTGCCACGAGCCGCGGAGGTGGTCGTTCCGCTCTGGGTCTGGGTGTCGGCCGCGGCCGACGGTGCCACGACGGCACCCGCGATGAGCGTGCCCGCTATCAGAGTGCCCGCGCTGCCGAGCACCGCTGTGCGTATCACGTGTAAATCCCCCTGCGTCATGTGCGACCGTTTTGTGGCCGTCTTGTGTCTGACTGCAGATGGATCCTGTCGTCTGTGAGGTCCCCGGCAACAGAGTGACGGGCCGTTCTTTACCAAGCCGATAACCGGACCGGCGTGTACCGCTGAGCGGTACGGCAGTTGACGCCCCGGCCGGGCCCCCGTGCACGGCCCCGCATCAGCCGGCGTACGTGCGGCAGGCCTCGTCCAGCAGCCGCCGCAGCTGCAGCCCGTCCGCGGCCAGCACGGTGACCAGCACCGCCGGCCCGGCGAGCGGGGTGACGGCCGCGGACTCGCCGAGCAGGGCCGGGGCGGGCGGGGCGGCCGCGAACTCGGGCCGTACGACGAGCAGCTGGCCCAGGGCGCGGTGCCCGCCGAGGACCGCGGGTCCGTCCCAGCCGCCGGGAGCGCCCGGCCCGCACGACAGTTCCTGGTCCAGCAGCGGCCGGCCGCCCAGCGTCACCGTGAGCCTGCTGGTGAGCAGCCCCGGCGGCTCCCCGGCGCGGCCGAGCACCTGCTCCTCGCGCAGCAGCAGGCGGGCGGTGGGGGCGAGTTCGGCCCGGGTGGTGGCGTGCAGCCGGCTGCCGCGCACGGAGACCAGGGGTTCGGGGAGCCAGTGGAGCACCGCCCCGTCGGCGACGCCCAGGCGCACGTCGTAGCGGGCGGGCGCGCCGGTGCGGCCGGGGAGGGCGAGGGTGGCGGCGGCGGACGTGACGGTGAGGTCGGCGCCCGGGCCGACGGTGGCCTCGACCGCGAGGTGGTCGCCGCCCAGCGGGGCGCTCATGGCACCGACCAGGGTGACGCGGGCGCCGGTGCCGGTGGAGCGGGTGCGGCGGAGCGCCAGGGGTCCCTCGCCGTGGAGCTCGGGGAGCGCGGTGCCGCCGCGCCCGTCGGCGGTGGCGGTGATCCGGGCGGTGGCACGGAGACCGGGGGCGGCCAGGCGGGCGGTCATGCGGCGAGGGCGGTCCAGGCGGCCAGCCGCTCCCGTACCCAGGCCGCGACCGGGGCGACGCCGTCCTCGGCGGCCAGCGAGGTGAACGCGACCGGGAGTTCACCGCGCTGGGCCCGGGCGTCCTCGGCCATCCGGCCGAGATCGGAGCCGACGTACGGGGCGAGATCGGTCTTGTTGACCACGAGGAGGTCGGAGGTCGTGACGCCGGGGCCGCCCTTGCGCGGGATGTCGTCCCCGCCCGCGACGTCGATCACGAAGATCTGCGCGTCGACGAGGCCCTTGGAGAAGGTGGCCGTGAGGTTGTCCCCGCCGGACTCCACGAGCACCAGGTCCAGCGGGCCGACCGCGTCCTCCAGGTCCTCCACCGCTTCGAGGTTGGCGGAGATGTCGTCGCGGATGGCGGTGTGGGGGCAGGCCCCCGTCTCCACGGCGGCGATCCGCTCGGGCGGCAGGACGGCGGCGCGCAGCAGGAAGTCGGCGTCCTCGCGCGTGTAGATGTCGTTGGTGACCACGGCGAGGGAGAACTCCTCGCGCAGCGCCCGGCAGAGGGCGGCGACGGTGGCGGTCTTGCCCGAGCCGACCGGGCCGCCCAGTCCGATGCGCAGGGCGCGGCGGCGTCCGTCGCCGCGCACGGGAGGGGCGCCGTGGGTGTGGCGCGGGGGGTAGGTCTCGGCGTGGTCGAGGTGCATGGGGGCTCCAGGTCGGATGGGTCGGGTGGCGGGGTGCCGGCCGGCGGGCGGCGGACGGTCAGGAGGCGAACAGCCGTACCGGCCAGGCGGCGTGGGCCTGCGCGCCGATTTCCAGCAGGGGCGAGGACGCGGCGGGCAGGGCGCCGGTGCCGGCCCGGCGTGCGCGGTGCGCGGCGGCGGTGGCGCGCTCGGCGACCTCGTCGAGTTCGGGGGTGAGGCGGGCCAGGACGGCGGTGGCCTCGAAGGGGTCGAGGCCGAGCAGCCGTACGGTCGCCGTGGCCGGTCCCCCGGTGCTCTCGTACGCGGCCACGTGCGCGGCGTCGAGCGGGCCCAGCCCCGCGGCGCGGGCGGCCAGGCCCAGGACCACCGGCTGGTGGGCGCCCCTGGGGTACGCGGCCGCCAGCGCCTCCAGACCGGGGTCGCCGGGCCAGACGGAGCGCGCGGCCCGGGTGAGCTGGCGGCCCAGCCGGCGGGCGGCGGTCCGGAGGGCGGGCGCGGGGGTACGGGCGTCCGCCGCGGCGTCGAGCTCCGCGGGGTCGATCCCGAGGGCCCCGGCGGCCGCGAGGGCGGCGGCGACGAGTCCCGCGGTGTGGAGCCGGCCCCGGCAGAAGTCCTCCAGGGTGGCGGCGTCCCGGATCCGCCCGGCCTTGACCGCGGCCTCGGCGCCCCCGGAGTGGGCGTGGCCGCCCGCCGGAAACCGCCCGTCCGCCAGCAGCAGGAGGGCGGCCCGGCCACCGGCGGGCGCGGCCGTGGGCGTGGGCGCGGCCGTGGGCGAGGCTGCTTCCCGGGGCGCGGCCGTGGGCGAGGTCGCCGTCGTGGTCGTCATACCCGTCGGTCCCTTCCTGCTCAGAAGAGGAAGTACCGCTGGGCCATGGGCAGTTCGACGGCCGGAGCCGGTTCCACGGCCTCGCCGTCGATCGTCACCGTGAAGGTGTCGGGATCGACCTCCACCCGCGGACGGGCGTCGTTCTCCCGCATGTCCGCCTTGGTGACCCCGCGAGTGCTGTCGATGGCCACGAACTCCTTGCCCAGTCCGAGCCGTTCGGGCAGTCCGTCGGCCAGCGCCGCCGGTGCGGTGAAGTTGACCGAGTTGCGGGCGGGGGCCCGCCCGTGCCCCCCGAACATGGGGCGCGGCAGCACCGGTTGCGGGGTGGGGATCGAGGCGTTGGCATCGCCCATCTGCGCGTAGGCGATCTGGCCCCCCTTGATCACCAGCTGGGGGCGGACGCCGAAGAACGCGGGCTCCCAGAGCACCAGGTCGGCGAGCTTGCCGGCCTCGACCGAGCCGATCTCGCGGGCCAGGCCCTGGGCGACGGCCGGGTTGATCGTGTACTTGGCGACGTAGCGGCGGGCCCGGTGGTTGTCGGCCCGCCCGTCTCCGGGCAGGGCGCCGCGGCGGCGCTTCATCACGTGGGCGGTCTGCCAGGTCCGCAGGATCACCTCGCCGACCCGGCCCATGGCCTGGGAGTCGGAGGAGATGATCGAGATGGCGCCGAGGTCGTGCAGCACGTCCTCGGCGGCGATGGTCGCGGGCCGGATCCGGGACTCGGCGAAGGCGAGGTCCTCGGGCACCGCGGGGTTGAGGTGGTGGCAGACCATCAGCATGTCGAGGTGCTCCTCGACGGTGTTGACGGTGTGCGGCCGGGTCGGGTTGGTCGAGCTCGGCAGCACGTTGGCCTCGGAGACCACCGTGATGATGTCGGGCGCGTGCCCGCCGCCCGCACCCTCGGTGTGGTACGCGTGGATGGTCCGTCCGCCGATCGCGGCGAGGGTGTCGCCGACGAAGCCCGCCTCGTTGAGGGTGTCGGTGTGCACGGCCAGCTGGGCGCCGGTCTCCTCGCACACGCCCAGGCAGGCGTCGATGACCGCGGGCGTGGCCCCCCAGTCCTCGTGGATCTTGAACCCGAGTGCGCCGCCCCGCAGTTGCGAGTGCATGGCCTCCCGGGAGGTGGTGTTGCCCTTGCCGAGCAGGCCGATGTTGACCGGGTGGGCGTCGAGGGCGGCGAACATCCGGGCGAGGTGCCAGGGCCCCGGCGTGACGGTGGTGGCCTTGGTGCCCTCGGCGGGGCCGGTGCCGCCGCCGACGAGGGTGGTGATGCCGGAGGCGAGCGCCTCGTCGAGGATGGTCGGCGAGATGAAGTGGACGTGCGCGTCGATGGCACCGGCGGTGAGGATCTTCCCGTTGCCCGAGATGATCTCGGTCTCGGGGCCGATGACCAGGGCCGGGTCCACGCCGTCCATGGTGTCCGGGTTGCCGGCCTTCCCGATGCCGGTGATCCGGCCGTCGCGCAGGCCGACGTCCGCCTTGACGACGCCCCAGTGGTCGAGGACGACGGCGCCGGTGATCACGGTGTCGGGCGCGCCCTCCGCCCGGGTGGTCCTGGCCTGGCCCATCGACTCGCGGATCACCTTGCCGCCGCCGAACACCGCCTCGTCGCCCGCGCGGCCGGGGCCGCCGCAGCGGTCCTCCTCGATCTCGACGAGCAGGTCGGTGTCGGCGAGCCGGATGCGGTCGCCGGTGGTGGGCCCGTAGAGGTCGGCGTAGGCCTGCCGGGTCAGTTCAGCCATCGAGGGGTCCCCCCGTCTCGCCGCGCAGCCCGGGTACGGTGCGCAGCCCGGCCAGCGGTACGAGCTGCACCTCGACCGGGATGCCCGGCTCGAAGCGCACGGCGGTGCCCGCCGCGACGTTCAGCCGCAGTCCGCGCGCCGCGGCGCGGTCGAAGCCGAGCCCGGGGTTGGCCTCGGCGAAGTGGTAGTGGGAGCCGACCTGTACGGGCCGGTCGGCGGTGTTGAGCACGGTGAGCCGGGTGACCGGTCGGCCCGCGTTCAGGGGCACGGGGCCCTCTCCGAGGAGGATTTCGCCGGGGATCACAGTGCTCCTCAGACGATCGGGTCGTGGACGGTGACGAGCTTGGTCCCGTCCGGGAAGGTCGCCTCGACCTGGACGTCGTGGAGCATCTCCGGGATGCCCTCCATCACGTCCTCGCGGGTGAGGACCTTGCGGCCGGAGGCCATCAGCTCGGCCACCGTCCTGCCGTCCCGGGCGCCTTCGAGGATGTGGCTGGTGATCAGCGCGATGGCCTCGGGGTGGTTCAGCAGCAGCCCGCGGGCCCTGCGTCGTTCCGCCACGTCGGCAGCGACGTGGATGAGGAGTCTTTCCTGCTCGTGCGGCGTCAGTTGCACGGTGCCACCTCACTGTCGTCCTGGCGAGTCACAACCGGGCTCGAACGTTAGGGCGCGCGCTTTACCGTCGCGTTAATTCACGTTTCGGGCAATGACCCGGTTCGGGATGTCCGGCAATTCGCCTGCCCTTCTGTATACGGCACTTGCCAGGGCCCACCGTACGCACCCGTGCACGGTGCGTGACGACCGTTGGGCGTAACCGCGCCGCCACGGCTCCCCGTTCGGAGTAACGCCGTCGTGTCGCACCGGCCCGGCGGGGGCGGCCGGGACGGCCGTGGACGTCGGCGCAGGTCCGGAGGGGTTTCACCCGCCCGGGAACGGCAGGCAGAACGGGTTGAAATCCCATTTGGGGCACACGTGATGAGAGTCACATAAGGGTGACTTAAGGCGTAATTCGGACACTTGGTGGGCCAGGATCCGGGGGACGACAAGCCCCCGCCACCGCGGCGGGGCGGCCCGGGCGGACGCCGAGTCCTGCCGCCTCACCCGGGTGACTGGTCGACAGGAGTGCACCGGCAGGAGTGGAGGACCCAGGCAGTACGGAGCGGCGGGCCACCGGCCCGTCCGCTCCTCGGGGTGAAGCCGCCCCGGCCCTTCCCGTACGGGAGGGACCGGCGCGGCCGGGCGAACTTCGCAGGTCCGAACCCGACAGGTCATCCTTCACAGGCGGCTGACGAAGGGTTGCGCATGTCCGCGCTGAACAAGAACGCGCCGTACCGGAACGTGCTGAACAGAAGCGTTCCGTCGATGCTGTCCCGGGCCGGGGTCACCTCGGCCCTCGCCCTGGCCGTCGTCGGGGGCACCGTCCTCGCCCCCGGCGCCGCTCCCGAGGCCCGGGCGGCGAGTTCGCACGCCGCGAAGGCCCTGCAGGTGGCCGCGTCCAAGGAGGGCTCCCCGTACCTGTGGGGCGCCACGGGGCCCCACCGCTTCGACTGCTCGGGGCTGATGCTCTATTCGTACAAGCGCGCAGGCAAGAAGCTGCCCCGCACCGCGGCCCAGCAGTACAACCGCACCACGCACGTCGCGGCCGGCTTCAGGCAGCCGGGCGACCTGGTCTTCTTCCACTCGGGGGGCAGCGTCTACCACGTGGGCATCTACGCGGGCGGCGACCGGATCTGGCACTCCCCCAAGACCGGTTCGACGGTCCGTCTGGAACGGATCTGGACCAGCAGCGTGAAGTACGGCCGGGTGCGCTGAGCAGCCGTGAAATCGGCTGCGCGGCTCCCGGCACGCGGCTAGGTTGACGCCGCGGCGGCGTCCCGCCGCGGCGTCAGCGCAAGGGAGACCCGTGTCCTACCTCAACCCCGTCCGGCACATCACCTTCGATGCCCACGACCCCTACCTGGTGGCCGGGTTCTGGGCCGCACTGACCGGCGCGTCGGTCCATCCGGACGACAAGCCGGGAGACGACGAGGTGCTCGTGGACCCGGGCGTGCCCGGCGTGCCCGGGCTGCTCTTCATCCGCGTCCCCGACGCCAAGACCGTCAAGAACCGCGTCCACCTGGACATCCAGCCGCCCGCCGGCACCCGGGACGAGGAGGTCGAGCGGCTCACCGGGCTCGGCGCGCGCGTCGTCGACGACCGCCGGACCCCGGACGGCATGGGCTGGGTCGTGATGGCGGACCCAGAGGGCAACGAGTTCTGCGTGGAGCGCAGCGCGGTCGAACGCGGCCTGGCCTGAGGCCCCGGCCGCGGAGCGCCCGTCTCCGGCCGGCGCGCACGGCGGCGCGTACGGCGGCGCGCACGGCGGCGCGTTCGGCCGGCTCAGGCGGTCAGCGGGGGCGGTCGGCGCCGGCCGCCGGGGCGGCCGCCCGCCACGGGAGCGCGATCCACACGGTCTTGCCGCCGTCCTCGGTGGGGCTGACCGACAGCCGGCCCCCGGCCTCCGCGGTGAGCCAGCGGATGATCACCATGCCCCGGCCGTTGTCCTGCTGGACGGCGGCCGGCAGCCGCCTGGGCCAGCGCGGATGGCTGTCCGTGACGCCGATCCGCAGCTGCTCGTCGCGCTCCAGGCGCAGCTCGACCGTGAAGACGGGCGACTGGCCGAAGGTGTGCTGCACGGCGTTGGTGGCGAGTTCGGAGACCATCAGGCGGACGGAGTCGGCCTGATCGTCCTCCGCCGGCAGCCCCCACTCGGACAGCACGTCCGCGACGTACCTCCGGGCCGTGGCCACCGACGCGGGATCGCTCGGCAGAGTGACGGATGCTTCCAGGTGGTCTGCCATGGCGACGCTGTCCCTTTCCCACCGGGGCCGGACTCCGACTTGGCGCGGATGACCTCGAGGACGGCTCCGGATCTGTGCTTCGCGCCAGACTGCCACTCCGGGTGCCGCCGGTGCTGGCGTTCCACCAAGATATGCATATATCTGTCGCTCAAAGCGGTGAACTCTGCTACGGAAGACCGTATTTGGGCGCAAGACCGGCGGGTGTGCCGGGTGGAAGGAGGCCGGCATGCAGCACGGTCCCGCGGTTCGCCGACGCAAGCTGGGTGAGGAGCTGCGGGCGCTGCGCGACCGGACCGGGCTCACCAGCGGTGAGACGGCCCGGATGCTCGGCTGGCACCAGTCGAAGATCAGCCGAATCGAGACGGGCCGCAGTGGCGTGAAACCAGAGGACGTCCGGCTGCTGCTGGACGCGTACGGGGTCGCGGACGCCCGGGAACGGGCGCTGCTGGAGGCGCTGGCCGCCTCGGCGGGCGACACGGGGCGGGGCCGCCAGTGGTGGCACGAGTACCGGGGCCTGCTGCCGCAGGAGTACCGGGACTTCATCAGTCTGGAGGCCGGCGCGAGCGCGGCCCGCACCGTCGAGCTGTCCGTGGTGCCGGGGCTGCTCCAGACCGCTGCGTACGCGCGTGCCGTGACCCGGGCCGCGCTCGGGGGGCTGCCCGAACCCAAGGTGGACGCGCTGGTCGACGTACGGCTGGCGCGGCAGACGGTGCTGCGGGCGGATCCGCCCCTGGAGCTGAGCGCGGTGCTCGACGAGGCGGTGCTGCGGCGGCAGATCGGCGGTCCGGACGTGATGGCGGAGCAGCTGCGGCACCTCGTGGCGGTGGCCCGGCTGCCCCAAGTGCGGCTCCAGGTACTGCCGTTCAGCGTGGGAGGTCATCTCGGCCTCACGGGGCCTTTCGTCATTTTCTCATTTCCGAACATTGCTGATCTGGATGTGGTTGTTCTCGACCATTTGACGAGTAGCCTCTATCTGGAGCGGAAAGAAGACCTCGAGGCGTACAGCGCCGCCTTCCGCACCATCCAGGCGCACGCCCTCCCGCCCCAGGACTCGTCGGACCTCATCAGCGCGATCGCTGACGGCGCGTAAGGAGGCACAGCCCCATGTCCGCAACCCCCTCACCCCCGAGCGGACTCAGGAACAGCGCGAACTGGCGGCGCAGCAGCTACAGCACCGGCATGAACAACTGCGTCGAGACCGCCGGCCCCGCCGGCGGCGTACTGGCCGTACGCGACTCCAAGCGGGCCGGAGGACCCGCACTGCTCTTCACCGCGACGGCCTGGCAGGGCTTCCTGTCCTACGTACGGGCCGACCCGCCCGGCTCCGGGAGCTGACCCCCTCTCCCCCGGAACCGGCAGGTCTCAGCCGGCGGTCGGCGCGGTCCGCAGGATCGTGCCGACCGCCTGCGTGATCTGGGCGTCCGTCAGGTCGGCCCGGGCGGTCAGCCGCAGCCGCGAGATGCCGTCCGGCACCGACGGCGGCCGGAAGCAGCCCACCGCCAGCCCCGCCTCGCGGCAGTCGGCCGCCCAGCGCAGCGCTGCCCCCGGGGAGGGCGCCCGTACCGAGACCACGGCCGCGTCGGGCCGGGCCGCGGTGAGCCCCGCACCGGTGAGCCGGCCGTACAGCGCCGCCGCCACCTCGCGGGCCCGCGCGGCCCGCTCCGGCTCCCGGCGCAGCAGCCGCAGGCTGCCGAGCGCGGCGCCCACGGCCGCGGGAGCGAGCCCGGTGTCGAAGATGAAGGTCCTGGCGGTGTTGACCAGGTGCTCGATGACCTTGGCCGGGCCGAGGACGGCGCCGCCCTGGCTGCCCAGCGACTTCGACAGCGTCAGCGTGGCCACGGTCCCGTCGGCGCCGGCCAGACCGGCCGCGGCGAGCGCGCCCCGCCCGCCCTCGCCCAGCACTCCCAGGCCGTGCGCGTCGTCGACGACCAGGGCGGCGCCGTACGCGCGGCAGACCTCGGCATGGGCGGCGAGCGGGGCGGCGTCCCCGTCCACGGAGAAGACCGAGTCCGTGACCACCATGGCCCGGCCCCCGAAGGCTTCGAGGGTCTTGCGGACCGCCTCCGGGTCGGAGTGCGGGACCACCGCGGTCCCGGCGCGCGAGAGGCGGCAGCCGTCGACGATCGAGGCGTGGTTGCCCGCGTCGGAGACGACCAGGGTGTCCCGGGCGCTCAGCGCGGTGACGGCGGCGAGGTTGGCGGCGTACCCGGAGGAGAGGACCAGCGCGGCCTCGAACCCGCAGAACTCGGCGAGCTCCCGCTCAAGCTCCGCATGAAGCTCGGTCGTGCCGGTCACGAGGCGCGATCCGGTGGCCCCGGCCCCCCAGCGGCGCGCGGCCCCGGCCGCCGCCTCGGTGGTCTCCGGGTGATGGGCGAGACCGAGGTAGTCGTTGCTCGCGAGGTCCAGCAGGTCCGACTCGGCGGGCCGGGGGCGCAGGGTGCGTACGAGTCCGGCCTGCTCACGGGCGCGGGCCGCCTCGTCGATCCAGGCGAACACGTCCGCGGGGGCGGGGACGGGGTGCGGCGGAACGGGCGGCGGTGCGTCCTGCGTCATCGGCTCAGTCCTCGCGATTTGTCGGCTGTCCACAGACCCTAACGGGCACTGATCGTGACCGAGGTGTGGCGATACACACACCCCGAAGCCGCCATGTTGTCCGATCTCTCCTTGGCCGAGGGCGGTCCCGTAAGCCAGGATCACCGTCATGGACCTGCTGAACACCCTGGTGGACAAGGGGCTGCGGCGTGAGCTGCCGACCCGCGAAGAGGCGCTCGCCGTGCTGGCGACTTCCGACGACGAACTGCTCGACGTGGTGGCCGCGGCCGGCAAGGTGCGCCGCCAGTGGTTCGGCCGCCGGGTGAAGCTGAACTACCTCGTCAACCTGAAGTCCGGGCTGTGCCCCGAGGACTGCTCGTACTGCTCGCAGCGGCTCGGCTCGAAGGCCGACATCCTCAAGTACACGTGGCTGAAGCCCGAGGAGGCCTCCAAGGCCGCCGCCGCGGGTGTCGCGGGCGGCGCCAAGCGCGTCTGCCTGGTGGCCAGCGGCCGCGGTCCGACGGACCGCGACGTGGACCGGGTGTCCAAGACCATCGAGGCGATCAAGCAGGACAACGAGGGCATCGAGGTCTGCGCCTGCCTCGGGCTGCTCGCCGACGGCCAGGCCGAGCGCCTGCGCGAGGCCGGTGCCGACGCGTACAACCACAACCTCAACACCTCCGAGGCCACGTACGGGCAGATCACCAAGACCCACACGTACGCCGACCGGGTGGACACCGTGCAGAAGGCGCACGCAGCCGGCCTGTCGGCCTGCTCCGGCCTGATCGCGGGCATGGGCGAGAGCGACGAGGACCTGATCGACGTCGTCTACTCGCTGCGCGAGCTGGACTCGGACTCGGTGCCGGTCAACTTCCTGATCCCCTTCGAGGGCACCCCGCTGGCCAAGGAGTGGAACCTCACCCCGCAGCGCTGCCTGCGGATCCTGGCGATGGTCCGCTTCGTCTGCCCCGACGTCGAGGTCCGGATCGCCGGCGGCCGCGAGGTGCACCTGCGCTCGATGCAGCCGCTCGCGCTGCACATCGCGAACTCGATCTTCCTGGGCGACTACCTCACCAGTGAGGGCCAGGCCGGCCAGGCCGACCTCGACATGATCGCGGACGCCGGTTTCGAGGTGGAGGGCGCCGGCGAGACCACCCTCCCGAAGCACCGCTCCGAGGTCACGTCCGGCGGCGGCTGCGGCTCCCACGGGGGCGGCGCCTCGCTGTGCGGTTCCCAGGCCGGCGCGGGCTGCGGGTCCGGCTGCGGCGGGTGCGGCTCGCACGAGGAGCCGGCCGCGCGGGCCGACGTACCGGCGGAGACCGCCGCGTCCGCGCCGCAGCAGGCGGAGCCGGGCGAGGTGCGGCCGGAGCTGGTCGCCGTACGCCGTCGCGGTGCGGGAACGGACCTCGCGCCGAATGCCTGATCCGCTCTCCGCCGCCGACCTGCTCGCGCTCGACCGGCAGCACGTCTGGCACCCGTACGGTCCGATGCCCGGACGCCAGGAGCCGCTCGTGGTCTCCTCGGCGTCCGGGGTCCGGCTGCGGCTGGCCGAGCCGGCCGAGGGCCGCGACGAGCTGGTCGACGGGATGTCCTCCTGGTGGTCGGCCGTCCACGGCTACAACCACCCGGTGCTGAACGAGGCGGTGCGCGGGCAGCTGGACCGGATGAGCCACGTGATGTTCGGCGGGCTCACGCACGAGCCCGCCGTCCGGCTCGCCGCCCGGCTCGTGGAGATCACCCCCGCGGGGCTGGAGCACGTCTTCCTGTCCGACTCCGGCTCGGTCTCGGTCGAGGTCGCGATCAAGATGTGCCTCCAGCACTGGCGTTCGATGGGGCGGCCGGGCAAGACCCGGCTGCTCACCTGGCGGGGCGGCTACCACGGCGACACCTGGCAGCCCATGGCCGTCTGCGACCCCGACGGCGGGATGCACGAGCTGTGGTCGGGTGCGCTGCCGCGCCAGGTGTTCGCGGACGCGCCGCCGGCCGGTTTCGACGCGGCGCCGGACCCCGCGTACGTCGCCCACCTGCGCGAGCTGGTGGCGGCGCACGCGCACGAGCTGGCCGCGGTCATCGTGGAGCCGGTGGTGCAGGGCGCGGGCGGCATGCGCTTCCACTCCCCCGCATACCTGCGGGTGCTGCGCGAGCTGTGCGACGAGTACGAGGTCCTGCTGGTCCTGGACGAGATCGCGACCGGCTTCGGGCGCACCGGAGCGCTCTTCGCCGCGGACCACGCTGGGATCACCCCGGACGTGATGTGCGTGGGCAAGGCGCTGACGGGCGGCTACCTCTCGATGGCCGCCACGCTGTGCACGGCGCGGGTGGCGGACGGCATCTCGCGGGGCGAGGTGCCGGTGCTGGCGCACGGGCCGACGTTCATGGGCAACCCGCTGGCCGCCTCGGTGGCGCTGGCCTCGATCGACCTGCTGCTCGGCCAGGACTGGGCCCGGGAGGTCAAGCGGATCGAGGCGGGCCTGCGGGAGGGGCTGGCCGGGGCCGCCGCGCTGCCCGGGGTCAAGGACGTCCGGGTGCTCGGCGCCGTCGGCGTGGTGCAGCTGGACCACGAGGTGGACATGGCCGCGGCCACCCGGGCCGCGGTGCGGGAGGGCGTCTGGCTGCGTCCCTTCCGTGACCTGATCTACACGATGCCGCCGTACGTGTCCTCGGACGAGGACGTGGCGCGGATCGGCCGCGCGGTGTGCGCGGCGGCACGGGAAGGCTGAGATGAGCGTGCTCGTCGTGTCCGGTACGGGCACGGAGATCGGCAAGACGGTGGTGACCTCGGCGATCGCGGCCGCCGCCTTGGCGGCCGGACGGTCGGTGGCGGTGCTGAAGCCCGCGCAGACCGGGGTGGCGCCGGACGAGGCCGGCGACGTCGCCGAGGCGGCGCGGCTCGCCGGGCCGCTGACCGGCCTCGAACTGGCCCGCTACCCGGAGCCGTTGGCGCCGGACACCGCCGCGCGCCGGGCCGGCATGCCGTACGTCTCCCCCGAGGAGGTGGCGGAGGCGGCCGGGAAGCTGGCCGCGGAGCACGACCTGGTGCTGGTCGAGGGCGCCGGCGGGCTGTTCGTGCGCTTCGACGGCGCCGGGCACACGCTCGCCGACGCGGCCCGGCTGCTGGACGCTCCGGTCCTGGTGGTGGTCCCGGCCGGGCTGGGGACGCTCAACTCGGCCTTCATGACCAGCGAGGCGATGGCCTCGCGGGGGCTCGCGCACGCGGGCGTGGTGATCGGCAGCTGGCCGGACGCGCCCGGGCTGGCCGAGCGGTGCAACCTGGCCGACCTGCCGTCGGTCTCCCGCGCCCCGCTGGTGGGTGCGGTGCCCGAGGGCGCCGGCCGGCTGGACCCCGCGGGCTTCCGCGCGGCCGCTCCCGGGTGGCTGGCACCGGAACTCGGCGGGACCTGGGACGCCGGGCGGTTCCTGGCGAGCTGGCCGGCGTGACGGCGGTCCCTCGCGCAGTGCGGGGGACGGCTCGGGGCGGGCTCCGTGCACGGCGGGGGCGGCTGCGCGACGGGCGCCCCGTACGGCCGGTGCGGCTGCGCGACGGCCGCCCCGTACGGCCGGTGCGGCTGCGCGACGGCCGCCCCGTACGGCCGGTGCGGCTGCGCGGCAGGCCCCGCGTACCCCGGCGGGTGGCGGGCGGTTTCCCGCCGCGCCCGGCGTCGTGCGGGCTTGCCCGGCGGCGGCGGGGGGAGACTGTGGGTACGCCACCACTCGTGTGAGGAGGCTCCACCATGCCGCTGCGCCGCAAACGCGTTCCGCAGGACCCCGTGCACCACCCGCTGTTCGCGCGCTTCTACGCCCGGATGAGCGTGCAGGCGGACACCCGGGTCGGCGTGGCGGAGCTGCGCGAGGAACTGCTCAGCGGGCTGAGCGGACGGGTGATCGAGATCGGCGCGGGCAACGGCCGCAACTTCTCGCACTACCCGCGTGCCGTCTCCGAGGTGGTGGCCGTCGAGCCGGAGCGCACGCTGCGCCGGCTGGCCGTGCGCACCGCGCTGCGGGCCGACGTGCCGGTGGACGTGGTGCCGGGCGTGGCCGAGGCGCTGCCGGTCAAGAGCGAGGCCTTCGACGGCGCCGTGGCGTCCCTGGTGCTCTGTTCGGTACGGGACCTGGCGCGCTCGCTGGCCGAGGTCCACCGGGTGCTGAGGCCCGGGGGCGAGCTGCGGTTCTTCGAGCACGGGCTGGCGCCGGGCCCGAACATGGCGTCGTTCCAGCGGGTGCTGGACCGCACGGTGTGGCCCCGGCTGTGCGGCGGCTGCCACACGGCCCGCGACCCGCTGGCCGCGATCGAGGCCGCGGGGTTCCGCATCGTGCAGCAGCGGAGCCTGCGCATCCCGGAGCGGGGGCCGGCCTTCCCCGACTCGTACTGCGTGATCGGGTCCGCCCGACGCTCGCCGGTGTAGGCGGATGACGGCACGGGGAGCGGCGGCGCGGGCCAGGGACCTGACGAAGGCGTACGGGTCGGGCGAGACCGCCGTGGTCGCGCTGGACGCGGTGGACGTGGACATCGAGCGGGGCCGGTTCACCGCGGTGATGGGGCCGAGCGGCTCGGGCAAGTCGACGCTGATGCACTGCCTGGCCGGGCTCGACTCGGTGTCGGCGGGCCGGGTGTGGCTGGGGGACACGGAGATCACGGGGCTGCGGGACCGGGCGCTGACCCGGCTGCGGCGGGACCGGATCGGGTTCATGTTCCAGTCCTTCAACCTGCTGCCGACCCTGACGGCGGCGGAGAACATCACGCTGCCGATGGACATCGCCGGCCGGAAGCCCGACCGCGAGTGGCTGGACCGGGTGATCGACTCGCTGGGGCTGCGCGGGCGGCTGGGGCACCGGCCGAGCCAGTTGTCGGGTGGTCAGCAGCAGCGGGTGGCCTGCGCGCGGGCGCTGGCCTCGCGGCCGGAGCTGATCTTCGCCGACGAGCCGACGGGCAACCTGGACTCGCGGGCGGGCGCCGAGGTGCTGGCGTTCCTGCGGGAGGCGGTCGACTCGCTGGAGCAGACGGTGGTGATGGTGACCCACGATCCGGTGGCGGCCGGGTACGCGGACCTGGTGCTGTTCCTGGCGGACGGGCGGATCGTGGACCGGCTGGCGGAACCGACGGCCGCGTCGGTGCTGGAGCGGATGCGGCGGCTGCCGGAGCATCCGGGGGCGGACGCGGGTTCCGCGGCGTCCGCCCGGGCCGGCGCCCCGCCGGTGCCGGAGGCGTCCGCCCCGTACGACCGTGAGGACTGAGGCGTGCTCAAGGCAACCCTGCGCAGCTTCCTCGCCCACCGCGGACGGCTGCTGCTGTCGGCGCTGGCGGTGCTGCTCTCGGTCGCGTTCGTCACCGGCAGCCTGATCTTCTCGGACACGGTGACGCGTACCTTCGACCGGCTGTTCGCCTCCACCGCCGCCGACGTGACGGTCGCTCCCCTGGAGGACCTGACCGAGCGGCTGCCGTCCGGTGCCGTCCGCACTCTGCCCGCCTCGCTCGCGGCCCAGGTGGCGGCCGTGCCGGGCGTGCGGGCGGTGCACGTGGACGCGGTGGCGCGCAACGCCACGGTGGTCGACTCCCGGCGGGAGACGGTGGGCCCCACCAACGGAGCGCCGACGATCGTCTCCAACTGGTCGCCGCGCGAGCACATGGCGGTGGAACTGACCGACGGCCGGGCGCCGCACGGCCCGGGCGAGGCGCTGCTGGACCGCACCACGGCGGACAGGCGGAAGGTACGGATCGGGGACCGGCTGACCGTGCTCGCCGGGCCGGGGTCGTTCCCGGTGCGGGTGACCGGCCTCGTGACGTTCACGACCACGAACCCCGGTGCCGCGCTGGTGTTCGTGGACACCCCGACCGCGCAGGCGCGCCTGCTGGGCGGTCCCGGCCGGGCCTCCTCGCTGTCGGTGGACGCGGCGCCCGGTGTGCCGGACACGGAGCTGAAGGCGCGGGTCGCGGCGGCCGTCGGCCCCGGGTACGAGCTGCGCACCGCGGACGAGCAGGCCAAGAACGCCGCCCAGCGGCTCGGCGGGTTCCTCGACGTGATCAAGTACGTGATGCTGGGCTTCGCCGGGGTCGCGGTGCTGGTCGGGATCTTCCTGATCGTCAACACCTTCTCGATGCTGATCGCGCAGCGCACCCGGGAGCTGGGCCTGTTGCGCGCGCTGGGTGCGGACCGGCGCCAGGTGCGGCGGTCGGTGCTCGCGGAGGCGCTGCTGCTGGGGCTGGTGGGCTCGACCCTGGGGCTGGCCGCCGGCATCGGGCTGGCGGCGGGGCTGATCGCGCTGCTGGGGGTGGCCGGGGTGAACCTGAGCGCCGCGGAGATGGCCGTGACCGCGGCCGTGCCGGTCTCGGCGTACGTCGTGGGGCTCGGGGTGACGGTGGTGGCGGCGTACCTGCCGGCCCGTCGGGCCGCCGCCGTCTCGCCGATGGCCGCGCTGTCGGATGCCGAGGTGGCGGGCGTGGGGCGGCCGTTGCGGGTGCGCGGGGTGGTGGCCCTCGTGGTGGGGGCGGCCGGTGCGGCGGCGCTGGCCGGGTGCGCGGCCGCCGAGCCGACGGGGCGGGCCGCGTCGCTGCTGGGGCTGGGGATCGCCCTGACGCTGGTGGCCATGGTGGTGGGCGGGCCGCTGCTGGTACGGCCCGTGATCCGGGTGCTGGGCGGGGCCTTTCCGCGGGTGTTCGGGCCGGTCGGGCGGCTGGGGCAGCGCAACGCCCTGCGCAATCCGCGGCGTACCGGGGCGACGGCCTCGGCGCTGATGGTGGGGCTGGCGCTGGTGGGCGGGCTGTCGGTGGCCAGTGCCTCGATGGCGGCGTCCTTCGACCGGCAGATCGACCGGACGCTGGGCGCGGACTTCGTGCTCCAGAGCGCCAATTTCGCGCCCTTCCCGCAGGAGGTCACCGACGCGGTGCGGCGGGTGGACGGGGTCGGGCTGGTGGTGCGGCAGCGGTTCACCGCGCTGCGGGTGACGCTGCCCGACGGCGCGCGGGTGGAGACCACGGCGTCCGGGTACGACCCGCGGCTGGACGACGTGGCACACGTGCCGTACCGCTCGGGGTCGACCCGCGCGGCGCTGGCCGGCGGCGCGGTGGGCATGGACGAGGAGTTCGCGCGGGAGCACGGGGTGCGGGTCGGGGCGGTGCTGCCGGCGCTCTTCCCCGGCGGGCGCACCGCGTCGCTGCGGGTGGCTGCGCTGACCGATCTGGACGCGCCCCGGGGGCCGGGCATGGCAGGCGGGCTGTTCCTGGGGATGGGCACGCTGGAGCGGTACGCGCCGGGGGCGCAGGACGCAGCGCTGTACGTGAACGCGGCGGAGGGGGTGTCCCCCGAGGTCCTGCGCGGGCGCCTGGAGGCGGCACTCGACCCGTACCCGCAGGTGCAGGTGCGCGACCAGACGGACTACAAGGAGCTGATCCGGGGTCAGATCTCGGTGCTGCTGAACCTGGTGTACGGGCTGCTGGCGCTGGCGATCGTCATCGCCGTGCTGGGGGTGGTGAACACCCTGGCCCTGTCGGTGGTGGAGCGTACCCGGGAGATCGGGCTGCTGCGGGCGATCGGGCTGTCCCGGCGGCAGCTGCGGCGGATGATCCACCTGGAGTCGGTGGTGATCGCCGTGTTCGGCGCGGTGCTGGGGCTCGGGCTGGGGCTGGTGTGGGGCCTGGCGGCGCAGCGGGTGCTGGCGCTGGAGGGGATGACGGCGCTGGCGGTGCCCTGGCCGGTGATGGTGGCCGTGCTGGTGGGATCGGTCGTGGTCGGGCTGGCGGCGGCGGTTCTGCCGGCGCTGCGCGCGGCGCGGATGAACGTACTGGCGGCCATCGCCCACGAGTGACGGCCGCCCTCCCGGGCGGCTGCCCGCATGCCGGAAACCGGTGGACCCGCCGGCGCGCGGATGGTGGGATGCCGCCATGGATGATCTTCACATCAGGCCGGCCTCGGCCGGTGACCTCCCGGCCGTACTCGCGTTCTGGGCCTCGTCGGCCGAGGGCACCAGCATCAGCGACGACGTCGCGGGCGTGACCCGGCTGGTCGAGCGGGACCCCGGGGCGCTGCTCCTGGCGGAGCGGGACGGCCGGCTCGTGGGCACCGTGATCGCGGGCTTCGACGGGTGGCGCTGCCACCTCTACCGCCTGGCGGTGGACCCGGGACACCGGCGGCAGGGCATCGGCTCCGCGCTGCTGGCGGCCGCGGAGGAGCGGTTCACCGCGCTCGGCGGGCGACGCGGCGACGCGATGGTGCTGGACCGGAACGAGCGGGCGCACCACGCGTGGCGGGCCGCCGGTTACGGGCCGCAGGAGCAGTGGACGCGCTGGGTGAAGCCGCTGACCGCGTGAGCCGCTTTGCCCGTCCTTTACCATGGGGTGATCAGATGAACGACCACCCCGGCATTCGAAAGGTGTGAGCGTCCGCCCATGGGCGAGCCTCCCAGTAACCGACATCGCGCGCTACCCCTCCTCCTGACTGATCATGGGACGGAGGTGAACCGATGACCGAAGTGCTTCTGCTCGCCGTGGCGCTCCTGCTCTGTGTGGCCTGCGGCGCCTTCGTGGCCGCGGAGTTCTCGCTGACCACGGTCGAGCGCAGTGAGCTCGAGCGGGCGGTCGAGCGCGGGGACCGCGGGGCGGCGAGCGCCCTGAAGGCGGTGCGCAGCCTCACGTTCCAGCTCTCCGGCGCCCAGCTCGGCATCACCGTCACCAACCTGGTCATCGGCATGCTCGCCGAGCCGTCCATCGCCAGGCTGCTGAGCGGCCCCTTCGAGGACATGGGCCTCTCGGAGACGACGGCCTCCTCGGTGGCGCTGGTGCTGGGCACCGCCCTGTCGACCGTGGTGCTGATGGTCGTGGGCGAGCTGGTGCCCAAGAACTGGGCGATCTCCTCGCCCCTGAGCGTGGCCCGGCACGTGGCCACGCCCCAGCGGGTCTTCAGCGCGGCCTTCAAGCCCCTCATCGGGCACCTCAACACCACCGCGAACCGCGTGGTGCGGCGCTTCGGCATGGAGCCGGCCGAGGAGCTGGCCTCCGCGCGCACCCCGCAGGAGCTGGTGGCGCTGGCGCGGCACTCCGCGAGGGCCGGAGCGCTGGAGAAGGACACGGCCGAACTGTTCGTGCGGACCCTGAACCTGGCCGACCTGACCGCGGAGAACGTGATGACCCCGCGCGTGCAGGTGACGGCGCTCGACGTGCAGACCACCGCGGAGGACGTGGCGAACGCGACCATGGCCACCGGTCTGTCGCGGTTCCCCGTGTACCGGGGCAGCCTCGACACCGTGGTCGGCACGGTGCACATCAAGGACGTGCTGGCCCTGCCCGCCGAGCAGCGGCACCGGTACCCGGTGTCCCAGCTGCTGCGCGAGCCGCTGCTGGTGCCCGAGTCGCTGACCGTGGACCGGCTGCTGGACCGGCTGTCGGGCCGGCAGACGATGGCCGTGGTGATCGACGAGTACGGCGGCACGGCCGGCGTGGCCACCCTGGAGGACATCGTCGAGGAGGTCGTCGGCGAGGTCCGCGACGAGCACGACCCGCACGAGACCCCCGACCTGGCCCCGGCGGGCACCGACGCGAACGGCCGCAGGCTGTACTCGGCCGACGGCGCGGCCCGCACGGACCAGCTGGAACGCATCGGGCTCCGGGCGCCCGAGGGACCGTACGAGACGCTGGCCGGGCTGATAGCCACCGTGCTGGGCCGGATCCCGGCCGTCGGCGACAGCCTGGAGATGGACGGCTGGAAGGTGGACGTGGTGGACGCCGGCGGCAGGCGGGCGGCCCGCGTGCTGCTGCACGCCCCGGTCACCGACGGTGCCGGTGAGGGCGAGCGAGGGACGGGGACGGACCGATGACCGCGGTACAGCTGCTGATCGGCTTCCTGACGCTGGTCGTGAACGCCTTCTTCGTCGGCGCCGAGTTCGCGCTGATCTCGGTGCGGCGCAGCCAGATCGAGCCCTATGCGGAGCGCGGCGACCGGCGTGCGCGCAGCGTGCTGTGGGGCCTGGAGCACGTGTCGGCCCTGATGGCGGCCGCGCAGCTCGGCATCACGCTCTGCACCCTGGTGCTGGGTGTCGTCGCCGAGCCGGCCATCGAGCACCTGCTGACGCCGGTGTTCGACCTCTTCGGAGTGCCGGACGGGCTCACCCACGCGATCTCCTTCGTGATCGCCCTGGCCCTGGCCACCTACCTGCACATGCTCTTCGGCGAGATGGTGCCGAAGAACATGGCGCTGGCGGAGCCCGTGCGCACCGCGCTGCTCCTCGGGCCGCCGCTGGTGACGCTGACGCGGGCGCTGAAGCCGGTGATCTTCGCGATCAACACCTTCGCCAACGCGCTGCTGAAGCTGCTGCGGGTGGAGACGAAGGACGAGGTGTCCGCGACCTTCTCCGACGACGAGCTGGCGCGGATCGTGAAGGACTCCAGCGAGGCCGGGCTGATCGACGGGCGGGCCAGCGAGCGCCTGCACGACGCGCTGGAGCTGGGCCGGCGCCCGGTGACCGACGTGGTGCTGCCCGAGGAGCGGGTGGTCACCGCCCACGAGGGGATCACCCCGGAGGAGCTGGAGCGGCTGTCGGCCTCCAGCGGGTACTCCCGCTTCCCGGTGATCGACGACCAGCGCCGGATCCTGGGGTACCTGCACGTCAAGGACGCGCTGGACGCCGCGGAGCGGGACCGTGCCTTCCCCGCCCAGGCACTGCGGCCGATCGCCCAGGTGCGGGCGGAGACCCCGCTGGACGACGTGCTGACCGCCATGCGGCGCAGCCGGACCCACCTGGCGGCCGTACTCGGCTCCGACGGGGCGCTGGCCGGCCTGGTCACCATGGAGGACGTGCTGCGGGAGCTGTTCGGCAACGCCCCTGCCGGCTGATGTCGCGCCCCCGGCGCCCGTGGTCCCCTCGGTGGTCCGGGTTTCGGGGGCGCCGAGGCGAACTCCGCGGTAACATCGCACCGCCATGGAAATGAATGCCTCGTACACCAGTTTCGTCGCCCTCGGAGACTCCTTCACGGAAGGGATGTCCGACCGGCTGCCGGACGGGACGTACCGGGGCTGGGCCGATCTGCTGGCGGCGAGGCTGGCCGCCCGCGAGCCGGACTTCCGGTACGCGAACCTCGCCGTGCGCGGGAAGCTCATCGGCCAGATCGTCGAGGAGCAGGTGGACGCCGCGGCCGCGATGCGCGCCGACGTCGTCACCCTGGTGGGCGGGCTGAACGACACGCTCCGGCCCAAGTGCGACATGGGCCGGGTCAAGGGCCTCCTGGAGGAGGCCGTCGGGAAGCTCGCCCCCTCCTGCGACCGCCTGGTGCTGATGCGCTCCCCCGGCCGCAACGGTCCGGTGATGGAGCGCTTCCGCCCCCGGATGGAGGAGCTGTTCGCCTTCATCGCCGAGCTGTCGGCGCGCTACGACACCCTCGTGGTCGACCTCTACGGGGCGCCCGTGCTCGCCGACCCGCGCCTCTGGGACGTCGACCGGCTCCACCTGACCGCCGACGGCCACCGGCGCGTGGCCGAGGCGGTCTGGCAGACCCTGGGGCTGCCTCCCGAGGAGGACTGGCGCACCGAGCTGCCGCCCTCCCTGCCGCCGGGCTGGGCAGCACGCCGGGCCGCCGACGCGCGCTTCGCCCGCGAGCACCTGCTGCCCTGGATCGGGCGGCGGCTCAGCGGCCGCTCCTCGGGAGACGGCCTGCCGCCCAAGCGCCCGGACCTCCTGCCGTACGAGGCCCGGCGTCCATAGCGTCGTCGCGGGGACCCGCGCGGCCCGCGGCAGCGGAGGCCGACCTTCCGGCCGGCGTCGGGCGCGCCCTCTCGTAGCAAGCCACAATCGGGGGCGGGGCGCTGGCCTGCGCGAACCGACAGTAGAATCCGTTTACGTGACAGCCAAGCCCCGCATCCCCAATGTCCTGGCCGGCCGCTACGCCTCCGCGGAGCTCGCCGTCCTGTGGTCCCCCGAGTACAAGGTGACGCTGGAGCGTCGGCTGTGGCTCGCCGTGCTGCGTGCGCAGAAGGACCTCGGTATCGAGGTGCCGGACGCGGCCCTCGCCGACTACGAGCGCGTCCTGGAGCAGGTCGACCTCGCCTCCATCGCCGAGCGCGAGAAGGTCACCCGGCACGACGTGAAGGCCCGCATCGAGGAGTTCAACGCCCTCGCCGGCCACGAGCACGTCCACAAGGGCATGACCTCGCGCGACCTCACCGAGAACGTCGAGCAGCTCCAGATCCGCCTCTCTCTGGAGCTGGTCCGCGACCGCACCGTGGCCGTCCTGACCCGCCTGGGCAAGCTGGCCGGCGAGCACGCCGAGCTCGTGATGGCGGGCCGCTCCCACAACGTGGCGGCGCAGGCCACCACCCTGGGCAAGCGCTTCGCCACCGCGGCGGACGAGCTGCTGGTCGCCTACGCCCGCCTCGAGGACCTCCTCGGCCGGTACCCGCTGCGCGGCATCAAGGGCCCCGTCGGCACCGCGCAGGACATGCTGGACCTCCTCGGCGGCGACGCCGGCAAGCTCGCCGAGCTGGAGCAGCGGATCGCCGGCCACCTGGGCTTCGGTCACGCCTTCACCTCCGTGGGCCAGGTCTACCCCCGCTCCCTCGACTACGACGTGGTCACCGCGCTGGTGCAGCTGGCCGCCGCCCCGTCCTCGATCGCGAAGACGATCCGGCTGATGGCCGGCCACGAGCTGGTGACCGAGGGCTTCAAGCCGGGCCAGGTCGGCTCCTCGGCGATGCCGCACAAGATGAACACCCGCTCCTGCGAGCGCGTCAACGGCTTCATGATCATCCTGCGCGGTTACGCCTCGATGACCGGCGAGCTCGCCGGCGACCAGTGGAACGAGGGCGACGTCTCCTGCTCCGTGGTCCGCCGCGTGGCCCTGCCCGACGCGTTCTTCGCGCTGGACGGCCTGATGGAGACCTTCCTGACGGTGCTGGACGAGTTCGGCGCCTTCCCCGCCGTCGTGGCCCGCGAGCTGGACCGCTACCTCCCCTTCCTCGCCACCACCAAGGTCCTGATGGGCGCGGTGCGTGCCGGGGTCGGCCGCGAGGTCGCGCACGAGGTCATCAAGGAGCACGCCGTGGCCTCCGCCCTGGCGATGCGCGAGCAGGGCGCCGAGCGCAACGAGCTGCTGGACAAGCTCGCCGCCGACGAGCGCATCCCGCTGGACCGCGCCCAGCTGGACGCCCTGATGGCCGACAAGCTGTCCTTCACCGGTGCCGCCGGCGACCAGGTCGCCACGGTGGTCTCCCGCATCGAGGAAATCGCCAAGCAGCACCCGGAGGCCGCGGCCTACGCGCCGGGGTCGATCCTCTGACCCCCGAAGAGCTGGCCGCCGCCCGTGACCGCGTCCTCCCGGACGTGGTCACGGGCGGTCTGCGCGTGCTGTTCTGCGGCATCAACCCCGGCCTGCTCTCGGCCGCCACAGGCCACCACTTCGCCCGCCCGGGCAACCGCTTCTGGCCGGTGCTCCACCTGTCGGGCTTCACCCCCCGCCGCCTCGCCCCCGCCGAGCAGGACGAGTTGCTGACCTACCGGCTGGGCATCACCAACGTCGTGGCCCGGGCCACCGCGCGGGCCGACGAGCTGAGCGCCGAGGAGTTCCGCGAAGGCGGCCGCATCCTGACCGCCAAGGTGGAGGAGCTCCGCCCCCAGTGGCTGGCGGTGGTCGGCGTCACCGCCTATCGCACCGCCTTCGGGGAACGCCGCGCGAGGATCGGGCCCCAGGAGCGCACCATCGGCTCCACCCGCATCTGGGCCCTGCCCAACCCCAGCGGCCTCAACGCCCACTGGACCGCGGAATCCATGGCCGAGGAATACGCACGCCTCCGCGCCGCCGCGGAGACCGACCCCCTCGCCTGATCACCTGTCGGTGCCCCCCGCGGTTCCCCTGGCGCTACGGCAGGTCCACCTCGGTGACCGCCGCCACCAGGAGCCAGGGCTGGTCCTCGCCCCAGCGCGCCGCGCACACCGCGATCCAGCGCCCGTCCACCCACCAGAGGTGGACGTGGTCGGTCAGCCCGCACAGCTCGGACCAGGGTTCCGGCATCTCCCCGGTCAGGACCATCCGCTCCAGTCTCGCGGCCAGCCCCAACTGCTGCGGCTCCCCCCAGCGTGCGGTGAGGGCCGCCACGAGGGCTCCGTACTCCGCGGCGACCTGCTCGTCGTGGCCGGCCCGCAGCGCGGCGTCCTCGTCCGCCTCCCACCGGGCTTCGCCCAGCTCGGCGAGGTGGTACCCGGGCCCACTCCGGATACCGTCCTCCCGTCCCGCACCGACCGGGAAGGCGAGCCCCCGCATCCGGTCGATGGTCTCCAGCTGCTGTGCCGTGGTCATACCGTCAGTAAAGCTGCCCCCACTGACAACTGGCCTGGCGTCAGGCATCCCTCCGGTACACGGCCAGCCACCCGGCGACCAGCGCGGCCCCCGCCCACAGGGCCATGACGGCCAGTCCGCTCCACGGGCCGAGACCACCCGCCGTGTCCTGGTGCAGCACCGCCTGTCCGGCGCGGTCGGGGAGGTACCGGGCGACTCCGCCCACCGTGTCCCCGACGACGAACGAGACGATGAGCACGAAGGGTATGAGGAGGCCCAGTACCGCACCCCCACTGCGCAGCAGCGCGGTGAGACCGGCCGCGAACAGCGCCATCAGGGCGAGGTAGCAGCCGCTGCCGAACACCGCCCGCAGGACGCCCTGGTCACCGAGCCCCAGCGCCGCCGGCCCCCTGAATGCCTGGCCCGCGAGGAACGAGACGAGTCCCGCAACCCACCCCACCAGCAACGCGAGCGCCCCGATGACGGTGATCTTGCCGAGGAAGAACCGGGTGCGGTCCGGCACCGCGCTCAGGGAGAGGCGCAAGGCGCCCTGGTGGTACTCCCCTGCGACGGCGGTGGTGCCGAAGGCGATGGCCGCTATCTGCCCGAAGTTGAGCCCGAAGAAGGCACCGGCCAGGCGGTCGGAGCCGAGCGCGTCCGCCTCCCCCTCACCGGTGGTGGCGCCGGCCAGCACGCTGATGGCCACCGCGGCCGGCACGATGCCCAGCAGGGACCAGAGGACCGAGCGGACGGAACGTATCTTGATCCACTCCGAGTGCAGGACGGGGCGGACGGCAGGGTTCGCGGTGCTCATGGATCAGACCTCCTGGGTGGAGTGGGCGGGGGACGACGAGGCGAACCGGGTCTCCGTCGCGGTGAGGTCGAGGTAGGCACTCTCCAACGAGGACCGCTCGTCGACGAGTTCCAGGACGGCGATGCCTTCGCGGGCGGCCAGGGCGCCGAGTTCCTCGGCACGTATCCCCTCCACCGACCAGCACCCCTCTCCTGCGGCGGTCAGCGGGCGGCCCTCGCGCCTGAGCGCCGCCCGGAGCCGGTCCGGATCGGTGGTGCGGACGCGGGCTCGGGGAGTACTGCGGGCATCGATGAATTCCCTCATCGACATGTCGGCGAGCAGCCGCCCCCGGCCCAGGACGACGAGGTGGTCGGCCATGGCCGCGGTCTCGGACATCAGGTGGCTGGAGACCAGGACCGTGCGGCCCTCCCGGGCGAGCCGGCGCGTCAACTCGCGTATCCAGACGATTCCCTCGGGGTCCAGGCCGTTCGTCGGCTCGTCCAGCATCAGCACGCCCGGGTCGCCGAGCAGTGCCGCCGCGATGCCCAGGCGCTGGCGCATGCCGAGTGAGAAGGTCCGGACCCGGCGGCGGGCGACCGGGGCAAGGCCGGTCTCCTCCATCACCTCCGCGACGCGCCGGGCCGGCAGGCGATTGCTGACGGCGAGCGCGAGGAGGTGGTCGCGTGCGGTGCGCGCGCCGTGCGCGGCCTGGGCGTCGAGCAGGGCGCCGACCTCGCGCAGCGGCTCGGCGAACGCGGCGTACGGGCGCCCGCCGATGGTGGCCGTCCCCGAGGTGGGGCGGTCCAGCCCGAGGGCCAGGCGCATGGTGGTGGACTTGCCGGCGCCGTTGGGACCGAGGAATCCGGTGACGGTTCCCGGGCGTACCGTGAAGCTGAGGTGGTCCACGGCACGGGTGGCGCCGTAGGCCTTGGTCAGGTCTTGGATGTCGATGCTGTTCATGGCTTCAGCGTGGCCGTCGGACCCCGCCCCGCTCCTCCCCCGCCCGGGGGGATCGTCTCCCCCGCACGGGGGAGACGGAGTCGATCACCGCCCTGGCACGATGACGGCATGTCCCGATTCCTCCGTGCGCCGCTGCGGCCGGTCACCTACACCCGCTGGCTGCACCTGTCCGTGCCCGTACTCGTCGTGGCCGTCTGGCTGTTCATGTTTCCCGAGTGGCCGTGGGGTCCGGCGGTGTGGATCTGGGTGCTGGGACTCGTGCCGTGGGTGCGGAGCGCCGAGGGGCTGCAGGCGCAGTTCCTGCTGACGCCCGAGGACCGGGGGCGCCAGGACGGGCCGATATCCACGACGCCGGCCGTGACCTGGCCCGACCGGTGGAGGACCGTGCTGTGGCTGGAGATACGTCTGGCGGTGGGCGCCCTCACCACGGTCTCCACCGCCTGGCTGCCCTTCACCACGATCGACCTGGTCATGCGTGCCGCGGGCGGGCCGATCGCGGACGAGACGCTGCTGCCCGTGGAGATGCCGCGCTGGTTGGCGGCCGTTCTGGTACCGGTGCCGCTGCTGGTCCTCCTCGCCCTCGTCATACTGCTCGGCGAGCTGGTCACCGCGCTGGCCCGGCGGCTGCTCGGCCCCTCGGCCGCGGAGCGTCTGACGGCCCTGGAGGAGCGCACGGAACAGCTGCTCGAACGCACGCGCATCGCACGGGAGCTGCACGACTCGATCGGTCACGCGCTGACCGTGGCGGTCGTCCAGGCCGGGGCGGCCCGCGCGGCCGGCAGCCCCGAGTTCACCGACCGCGCGCTGGAGGCGATCGAGGAGACGGGACGGGCGGCGCTGGAGGACCTGGAGCGGGTGCTGGTGGTGCTGCGGGAGTCCGGCACGAAGCCCTCGCAGGCTCCGACGCTGGCCGAGGCGGACCGGCTGCTGGAGTCCGCCCGGGGGTCGGGTTCGCCGGTGGTGGCGCAGTTGTCGGGACCGCTGGACCGGCTGCCCGGGCCGGTGACCCGGGAGGCGTACCGGATCCTCCAGGAGTCGCTCACGAACGTGCTGCGGCACTGCGGGCCGGTGCCGGTCCGGGTGCGGATCGAAATGACCGAGAAGGAACTGCAGTTGGAGGTGACGAATCCCATGCCGGAGACGACGGGAGCCCTGCGGGCGGGGAGCGGCAGCGGACTGCGCGGGCTGCGCGAACGCGCCGCGCTGCTGGGCGGGGTGGCGGACACGGGGCCGCACTCGGGCGAGTGGCGGGTGCGCGCCCGGCTTCCGCTGGAGCGCATACCCTGAGCCGATGCCGGTCACCGTACTTCTCGTCGACGACGAGCCCCTGGTGCGCGCGGGGTTGCGCGCGGTCCTGGACGCCCAGCCCGACATCGAGGTGGTCGGTGAGGCCGCCGACGGCGCGGCCGTGGTCCCGCTGGTGCGGTCACTGCGGCCGGACGTGGTGGCCATGGACGTGCGGATGCCGCTGCTGGACGGCATCGAGGCGACCCGGGCCGTGCTGCGCTCGGTCGACGCGCCGCCGAAGATCCTCGTGGTCACGACGTTCGAGAACGACGAGTACGTCTACCAGGCGCTGCGGGCCGGTGCGGACGGGTTCCTGCTGAAGCGGGCCCGGCCCTCGGAGATCGTGCACGCGGTGCGGCTCGTCGCGGAGGGGGAGTCCCTGCTCTTCCCGGCTGCGGTCCGGTCGCTGGCCGCCGAGTACGGCAACCGGGCGGCCCGCGAGGCTCTGGCGGCGGCCGCGCTGA
Organism: Streptomyces sp. NPDC086023; assembly: GCF_044540325.1. NCBI lineage: Bacteria > Bacillati > Actinomycetota > Actinomycetes > Kitasatosporales > Streptomycetaceae > Streptomyces > Streptomyces sp. NPDC086023. Next base: position 2,895 of record NZ_JBITRX010000009.1, on the reverse strand, counting down.
CCGAGCGGGAGGAGGCGGTGCTCAGGCTGATGGCGCGGGGGCTGTCGAACGCGGAGATCGCCGGGCGGCTGTTCGTCGGGGCCGAGACGGTGAAGTCGCACGTCAGCGCTATCCTCGCGAAGCTGGGGGCGCGGGACCGCACGCAGGCGGTCATCGCGGCGTACGAATCGGGATTCGTGGCACCGGCGTGACCGGTGCGCGGGCGCCGGGGACCCCCCTCGTCCTCGCCCGCCCGGGGGCGGCGCAGTACGATCCGCCTGAACAGGTGCACGAGCTGGGAGGACACACGTTGGGGCAGCTGACCGGCGGGGATCCCTCTCTGCTCAGGCGGATCAACTCCGCCGTCGTGCTGCGCGCGCTGCGCGCGGCGGGGGCACCCACGCTCACCGACCTCACCCGCGTGACCGGGCTGTCCCGGCCCACGGTCGAGGGTGTGGTGGAAGGGCTGATGTCGACCGGGCTCGTCGTCGAGGCCGAGGCCGAGGAAGGCGCGCGGCGCCAGGGGCGTCCTGCGCGGCGGTTCCGGTTCCGTGCCGAGGCAGGGCACCTGTTGGGCATCGAGATCGGCTCGCACCGGGTGGCCGCGCTGTTGTCGGGGCTGGACGGCCGCGTGATCGGCGCCGGGACCAAGGAGGTCTCGGAGGCCGCTTCGGCCGACGAGCGGCTGGAGAAGGTCCGGGCGTGCGTGGCGGACCTGCTGCGCCGGGCCGGTGTGCCGCGGGACTCGCTGCGCGCCGTCGGCGTGGGCAGCCCGGGCATCGTGGAGGCGGACGGCACCGTGCGCCTGGGCACGGCGCTGCCCGGCTGGACGGGGCTGCCGCTGGGCGACCGGCTGCGGCGTTCCTTCCGCTGTCCGGTCCAGGTGGAGAACGATGCGAACGCGGCGGCGGTCGCCGAGCACTGGAAGGGCGCGGCCAAGGACGTGGACGACATCGTCTTCGTCATGGCCGGCCTGAGCCCCGGCGCGGGGTCTCTGATCAGCGGGCGGCTGCACCGGGGCTTCGGCGGTGCGGCCGGCGAGATCGGCGCCCTCCACCTGCTGGGCCGGGACGTGACGCCGGAGCGGCTGCTGTCGACCACCGGCGAGCCGCTGCACCCCCTGGACGAGCAGGCCGTGGCCGAGGTGTTCGCCAAGGCCAGGCGGGGCGACGAGCAGGCCGTGGCGGCGGTGGACCGGTTCATCCAGCGGCTGGTGCACGACGTGGCCGCGCTGGTGCTGGCCATCGACCCCGAGCTGGTGGTGGTCGGCGGCTGGGCGGCCGGTCTGGACGGCGTACTGGACCCGCTGCGCACGGAACTGGCCCGGTACTGCCTGCGCCCGCCGCGGGTGGCCCTGTCGATGCTCGGCGAGGCAGCGGTGGCCACCGGCGCCCTGCGCCTGGCCCTCGACCAGGCCGAGGAGGAGCTCTTCGCCATCGAGAAGACGGTGACGTCCCGCCGCTAAGGCCTGTCGGATCTCGGCCCGTCAAGCCCGCGTCGTCCGGTGAGTGCAGCGCAAGGCGGAGAGGTGCCCGCGACCCGGTGGACACCGCCTGCGCAGGCTGCTCGGCAGCGCGTCGGCCGCGGCCGGTCCGGAGATGCGGGCCTGGCACCGGGCCCTGCGACCGGACCGGCTTCGCGGCGATGGGCCGGGCCGAGGTGCTGCGTCGCCGGAAGACCGGTGCACGGACCGGCGCGGGTGCGGCTTGCCGTGGAGTGCGCTCCAGCCCGTACCGTCGGGGACACGACCCGGCTGGAGGGGAGCGTTTGTGCGGTACACACTGTTCGGCAGGACCGGTCTGCGCGTGAGCGAGCTGTGCCTCGGCACCATGACCGTCGGCGACGACGGGGGCTGGGGGGTGGACCGGGAGACCACCTCGCGGATCCTCGACTCCTACGCCGACGCGGGCGGCAACTTCCTGGACACGGCCGACGTCTACGCGGGCGGCGGCTCGGAGCGGATGCTGGGCGAACTGCTCCAGGGGCGGCGCGACGCGTTCGTGCTGGCCACCAAGTACACGTGCGCGACCCGCGAGGGCGACGTCAACGCGGCCGGCAACCACCGCAAGAACCTGGTGCGTTCGGTCGAGGCGAGCCTGGACCGGCTGCGCACCGACCACCTCGACGTGCTGTGGGTGCACGCCCGCGACAACCTCACCCCGGTCGAGGAGGTGATGCGGGCCCTGGACGACCTGGTCAGGTCGGGCAAGGTGCTGTACGTGGGGGTCTCGGACTGGCCGGCCTGGGAGATCGCCCAGGCGAACACCCTGGCGGAGCTGCGGGGCTGGACGGCGTTCGCCGGCTCGCAGCTGCGGTACAACCTCCTGGAGCGTACGCCGGAGCGTGAACTCCTGCCCCAGGCGCGGGCGTTCGACCTTGCGGTGCTGGCGTGGGCCCCGCTGGCCGGCGGCCGGCTCACCGGCAAGTACCGTCGGGGCGAGGGAGGGCGGCTGGACGCCTGGGAGGTGACGGCGACACCGAGGGAGGAGGCGGTCGTCACGGCGGTCCTCGACGTCGCCGAGCAGGGCGGCTGGACGCCGGCGCAGGTGGCGCTGGCCTGGCTGCGCGGACGGCCGGGCAATGTGGTCCCCATCATCGCCGCCACGAAGGAGCACCAGCTCGCGGACAACCTCGGCAGCCTGGAGGTACGTCTCGACGCGGACGCCGTCGCCCTCCTCGACGAGGCGAGCGCCGTGCCGCTCGGCTTCCCCCACGACTTCCTGGCCGATCCGGCCGTCGTCCGCACCGTCTACGGCGACCGCTGGCAGCAGATCGAGGACCGCCGCTCCACCCACCGCCGCACGCCGACCGAGATCCGCTCGTGATCTGGTTCGGAGATGCGTGAGCAGTAGCGGCAGATGCGGTCGAGGATCTGGTCGGCGGTCTTGGTCCACTTGAAGGGCCGGGCGTCGTCGT